>NZ_JAXGFP010000033.1:0-319 GCF_036663935.1 Novilysobacter erysipheiresistens | reverse complement strand
GGCGCCCACGATGCCGTGGTTGCGGGTGGTGTTGTTGCGGAAGTAATTGCCCGTAACCGCGTAATCCCGGGTCCCGTCACCGATGCGCAGGCCATCGAGCCGGTTGTGCCTCATCCGGTTGAGGGCGACGTAGCCGCGGGTAGCGCTCTTCGTCAGCACGCCGAAGCCGTCGTTGTATTCGATCTTGCAGCGCTTGATCACCACCTGCTTCACCCGGTGGTAGACCAGGATGCCGTTGCCGGCGTTGTTGCGGATCAGGCAGTCCTCGATACGAATGTTCTCCGCCCGGTCCATGTTGTGCTTGTCGGGCTCGATATCG
>NZ_JAXGFP010000032.1:0-417 GCF_036663935.1 Novilysobacter erysipheiresistens | reverse complement strand
CGCCGGAATTAAGCCGACCCGCAGCGTGCAGACCGGGTGCCGATGCAACGCCGCTTGCGACATGATTCAACGAAGCGACGAAGCGGGTTCGGCTTGAATGACTTGTTAGGCGCTACACGGGCCGACTGAAATCGAGCCACAGCGCCACCCCAAAGCTTTTGGTACGAAGCCCGACCATAGCCGTGCGCGCCTCGTGAAACAACCAACCGGTGTTGGCCGAAGCGAGCGCCTGAAGCCAGGCCGGACTGCCCGCGAGCCGCCGAACACCCGAAGCCGAACAACGGCAAGACACGAACCCCGAGCGCGCCCTGCGCCACCAAAAGCTTGCCGAGGTGGCGCAACAGTCCAGCTTGCGCGATGTTGCCAACCCCAAAAACCAGACAGCGCCTAACGCCTGAGTTAAGCCGACTTGCGTAG
>NZ_JAXGFP010000031.1:0-421 GCF_036663935.1 Novilysobacter erysipheiresistens | reverse complement strand
TTGGCTCCGCTACGCAAGTCGGCTTAACTCAGGCGTTAGGCCCCACATGCCGCAACTCGTGATCTCCGCAGTAGCGCTCATCGGCGTCCTTTGCACGCTCGTGTACTTGCATGCTCTCTTTCGGTTGCACGGCGTCATCGCTGCTGAAAGGCCGGAGTGGGTCAGTGTTCGCGGAGCCTTGGACTTTTTCTACACCGGCTTCCCTCGTGCAGCCAATCCAAACGTCGGCGCCGAGGTAGTGAAGGTGGCCTTCAGTTCAAGGGCACGTCAGCTCACTTCATGCGCTGCTGTGCGCTACGTGCGTCGCATACGACTCTGCTTGCCCCTGGGGGTCGCCTGCTATCTTGTGCTGGCATTTGCAGGCTTCTAGGGTGGGGCCTAACAATTCGTTCAAGCCGAACCTGCTTCGCTACACCAACAA
>NZ_JAXGFP010000030.1:0-443 GCF_036663935.1 Novilysobacter erysipheiresistens | reverse complement strand
GGCAGGTAAAGCTTGCCATGCCTTTGGCTCCACTACGCAGTTCGGCTTAACTCAGGCGTTAGGGCGCACACATGGATTTCGTATTTGCCGTTGCATTCCTTCTGGGCTTCTTCGCCACGGCGATATACCTGTACTCCCTCTACAGGTTCTATGCCCTCGTCAAGTTGGAAAGGCCGGACTGGGTTGAGCGAAAAGGCTCGCTGAGCTTTTTCTACACGGGCATGCCGCGCATCGCAGATCCCAATGTTGGCATGGCTGTTCTTGGTCTGGTCTTCAGCTCACGGATTGACCAGTTGCAGTCGCTGACTGCGGTTTCGTATGCTCGCCGCATCCGAGTGCTTCTTCCAATGGGCTTAGCGCTGTTCGCCGTTGCGCTTGCGGCGGCTTTCATCGGTGCTCCCTAACAATTCGTTCAAGCCGAACTTGCTTCGTTACACCAAAGC
>NZ_JAXGFP010000029.1:0-477 GCF_036663935.1 Novilysobacter erysipheiresistens | reverse complement strand
GTTGTTGGTGTAGCGAAGCAAGTTCGGCTTGAACGAATTGTTAGGTGGCCAGCCCGGCTCGCCGCCGGTACCAAGCCAACCCGACACGTGCGACCAACAATACAACGGGAGCGATTGCGCCTGCTTGCGCCAGAGCTGACCGCTCAAGCGGTTGTCCCGGCCGGAAAGCCAGCCACAAGAGGGTGCAAGCGAACAAAAGCAACGCAATGACCGCAAGGACCTTGGCAGATCGCCTGTGGAACGGAAATGCCAAGAGCGGAGCCGCGACCACAAGAAAGCCCACCCCGGCGAAATAGCCAACACTGGGGCTTGACTGGAGGGCGCCAGATGCGCCGATCCAGAGCCACACGAAACCGAGGGCGGCGATTGCAAGTCCACAAACCAGCGAAGCTGCTTTAGCCAGTTTGCTGAAATGTTTCATGGCCACCTAACCGCCGGAATTAAGCCGACCCGCAGCGTGCAGACCGGGTGCCGATG
>NZ_JAXGFP010000028.1:0-481 GCF_036663935.1 Novilysobacter erysipheiresistens | reverse complement strand
GCTACACCAACAACGTGGCAGGTAAAGCTTGCCACGTTGTCGGCTCCGCTACGCAGGTCGGCTTAACTCAGGCGTTAGCTGTGGCGTATATGGTCGAACTGCCGTGCCCCTTCTGTGGAACCTTCCTGTCTAAGTCGTGGTGGGACTGCGTGCCCTCCAACGGTTACAGCGCAGATTTCACCTGTCGTAGCTGCGGAAAAAAGTCCTATTTCCCCGTAGGGATGCGTCTTTTAGGAGGGCTGGTGGGTTTCGCTGTCGCGCTACTCAGTTGCTACGTGGCGCTTAAGCTCGTCGGTTTCGACGAGTTGAAGTCAGGCTGGTCCATTGTCGCTCTCATTGTTTTCTTCTGCGCTGTCTATAGCATCGCTTCATCGTTGGTGTGTGCATGCAGCAACAGGCTGATCAAGAAGCTGCTTTGGTAGGCTTACACAAGCAGCTAACAATTCGTTCAAGCCGAACTTGCTTCGCTACACCAACAACA
>NZ_JAXGFP010000027.1:0-501 GCF_036663935.1 Novilysobacter erysipheiresistens | reverse complement strand
GCGTTAGCTTGCAATGACAGATCAGTTGCCACTCGCCAGTAAACTTGCCCACAACATTGGCCTGATTGTGCTTCAGAGCCAAGAGCTTGAGCGCAATCTCAAGCTGGTCGTGGCGGCTATGGATCAACCAGCGACGACGTCCGTAATCCAGCGACATCAGGGGCTAAGGCGCCGCTCTTTGGGCGAGGTCGTAAAACGCTTCCTTGCAAATGTGACCGTAACGGAAGGCAGTGTCGCCCATCTAGAAAGTTACTTTCAGTTATTACTAGATCGCCGCAATAATGTAGTTCACCACTTCTTTGAGGTATATGGTGCGGACCTAGAAGCTGGCAAGCACACCGAGGTGCTCGCAAGCTTGGCCAAGCTCCACGGCGAACTGCGCCACGTCGCCACCTCCTTCAGAGGCGTTAATCGAGCGTTTCTGGAGAGCTTGCAGGAGGAGCCACCGCTTGCAAGCTAACAATTCGTTCAAGCCGAACTTGCTTCGTTCCACCAAAGCCA
>NZ_JAXGFP010000026.1:0-503 GCF_036663935.1 Novilysobacter erysipheiresistens | reverse complement strand
GGCTTTGGTGTAACGAAGCAAGTTCGGCTTGAACGAATTGTTAGGTGCGACGGTACAGCACCGTGTAATTGCGAGCAAAAGCGGGTTGCAAGACGAGGGCGCGCCAAGCGGCCGCAGCTGGGAAAACGCTTGTCATTGCGGTCTCCAGAGCACCGAACCCAGGCTGATCCTCACCGACCGCGACGCGCTCCCCAGAGCCAAATGCGAACTCCAAGATGGCCTCGTCCGTTGTAAGCCGATCAAGCTTGTACGCCGTGATTTCAGAGACATCAGACCAAGCGACGTTGGCGTTTCCCACTGAAAAGCCAGAGCCATGCAACCCGATGGATTGCGGTGATGCTGCGGCTCGCCGCATTAAAAAATATTTGAGCCTACGGAGTGTGTCCACGCGCACCTAACGCCTGAATTAAGCCGACCCGCAGCGCGTGGGCCGGTGAGTTGATGCAATTGAGCCGCAGCACATTTGAACGAAGCGACGAAGCGGGTTCGGCTTGAATGAATTG
>NZ_JAXGFP010000025.1:0-513 GCF_036663935.1 Novilysobacter erysipheiresistens | reverse complement strand
GTTAAGCCGAACCGCGTAGTGGAGCCAAAGGCATGGCAAGCTTTTCCTGCCATGCCTTTGGTGTAACGAAGCGGTTTCGGCTTGAACGAATTGTTAGGCCTCAGCGGCCAGCCCACTGCAAGAACGTCTCTAGCATTTCCGGCAGGTCTGGAACGCCACCAGAAGCCTCGAACTTGCCTGCCACGACCTCGCAGTGCAACCAACTTACATCCTCTTCCGAGTCGCCACGATGCACTGGAGCGAACGACTTCTCCTGCAACTCCGTGTCGGACAGATCAATCTCAAGCGTCCAGCCCGGGTTGTCTAGGGTTTCCAGCTTGATGCCGTATGTATGCTCCCAGTCTCCGTCGCACTGAGCGGAGTACCAATTGCAGAGACGGTTGAAATGATCCATGAGGCCTAACGCCGGAATTAAGCCGACCCGCAACGTGCAGACCGGGTGCCGATGCAACACCGCTCGCGACACAGATCAACGAAGCGACGAAGCGGGTTCGGCTTGAATGACTTGTTATG
>NZ_JAXGFP010000024.1:0-520 GCF_036663935.1 Novilysobacter erysipheiresistens | reverse complement strand
ACGGCACCTACATGATCGACGCGGTCCGCAAGGTCCGGCTGCGCAGCCGCATGCACCTGAAGCTGGCATCCGGGGCCAAGCTGGTGGCGAAGACCAACTCGTCGCCGCGGTACTACGTGCTCGATGCCGGCAACGCCAGCGACCTGGAGATCTCCGGCGGCCAGATCATCGGCGATCGCCATCGGCACACGGGCACCACCGGCCAGTGGGGCCAGGGCATCATGATCCGCGGCTGCCGCCGGGTCACCATCCGCGACATGCGCATCTCCGATTGCTGGGGCGACGGCATGTCGATCTCCAGCATGCGCCTGAACGGACGCTACGATCCCTGGACCCCGTCCAGCGACGTCGTCATCGCCAACGTGGTGTCCACCGGCAACCGCCGGATGGGCCTGACGCTCGGCGGCACGCGCAACATCCGGGTGCATGGCTGCGAATTCAGCAACACCCGCGGCATCAAGCCCGGCTGCGGCATCGATATCGAGCCCGACAAGCACAACATGGACCGGGCGGAGAACAT
>NZ_JAXGFP010000023.1:0-529 GCF_036663935.1 Novilysobacter erysipheiresistens | reverse complement strand
TTTGAACGAAGCGACGAAGCGGGTTCGGCTTGAATGAATTGTTAGACGATGGCTCTGGGGGTGCCGGCGGGATATCGCCCTTGCTGTGGCTACCTATGATTTGCACGTGGATTGGCACTATTGTGCCGCCGTAGGCGCCCATGTGACCTAGGAAATCCTTATTGAACCTGCCGATAAGAACAACAATTTTCTTGTGGAATCGCGGCAATTCCTCTGGGGCGAAACCTTCGCCTATTCCAGGCGCGAGCCATAAGCACTCTTTGCTCCGGTCGCTGTCGATCTGGCCTGCGCTGGGGCAAATGAACTCCGCCTCGAAGCGAGCCACGACAGCACCCGTTATATGCACGAGTTTGTCTTGGTACGCGACTGGATTGGCCAGTAATGCTGAGATATCCACTTGTTCCGCCATCGGCGCCAAAGGCCTCGCGGTAGTGCAGCCCACCAAGGCAAGCAGTAATGGGATGAGGTCACCGCTCTTCATCGGCTAACGCCTGAGTTAAGCCGAACCGCGTAGTGGAGCCAAAGGCAT
>NZ_JAXGFP010000022.1:0-604 GCF_036663935.1 Novilysobacter erysipheiresistens | reverse complement strand
TGTTGGTGTAGCGAAGCAAGTTCGGCTTGAACGAATTGTTAGGCAGCAGTGGGGGCTGGCGGGTGCTCCCGCGTGGCCGCTAGACCTGGTGCCCGATGAAGTAAAACAGCAATCTCGCCCAAGCCAATGTCCGCTTCTCTGGCAGCTTGCGCAAGCTTGGGCCAAGGCACGTTGCTATTGGCGAAAAGCAAGAGAACGAGAGTTCCATAGCCGCGATCCCGCATTGTCTTGAGGTTACGAAAATCTTTGATTAGATGTTCAAGACCTACGCGGCATTCGACCTCCACCACTGCGGTGTTCTCCTCGTGGCCGCCCGGAGTGTGGAGGATGAAATCTGGGTTGATTGGCGGGAAATCAGGGTGGCCGCGTTTATCTGGCTCGCCGGTAAGGGTTAGTTGAGAGTCACGCAAAGCGAGGCGCAACTGATGAAATAGTTCATAGCAGTACACGCGCTCGCGTTTGATGGGAAGGTCCCGGCCGGCAATGGGCAACAAAAAGTACGGTGCCTCAATGGCTTCAGTTGCTTGCTCTAGGGCCGCCAAAATTGTCATGGTCTGCTGCCTAACGCCGGAATTAAGCCGACCCGCAACGCGCAGACCGGGTG
>NZ_JAXGFP010000021.1:0-810 GCF_036663935.1 Novilysobacter erysipheiresistens | reverse complement strand
TGCGCAGCCGGACCTTGCGGACCGCGTCGATCATGTAGGTGCCGTCGGGCACGACCACGGTGCCGCCGGTGGACGGCAGGGCATTGATCGCGCGCTGGAACGCCGCGGTGTCATCGGTGCGGCCATTGCCGCGGGCACCGTGGTTGCGGACATTGATCGACGCGCTGCCGCGAGCCCGGTTCGGCGGGGAATATACGGCGGCGACCGCCGAGAATGCCGTGCCGCCCATCATCACCGGCACCGCCAGCAGCAGGGAGTTACGGAGGAACTGCCGGCGCGGCGCGATATTGGAGTCGATCACGATCTGTGATGCCTGATTTTGCTCGTTCATGCAGGGGTCTCTTGGGGGATTGGAGAGGCCGTTCCTGGCGGCTTCACGGCACATTGACATGAGTGGCAAACAGGTCCGCTTACGGGGCGCGGGTTTTGTGACCGCCGGCATGGGCCCGGTAAGCGAAAAATACAGGTAGGTGAACGGTTAACAAAACTGACTGTGATAAATCAGGGATCGACGTCCAGATGCGCAAATCACCGATCAAACAAAAAGGCTGAACGCATCGTCCTGACGCGTTCAGCCCAAGCCGGATCGGCCGCAGCCAAGCCATCCGCTGGCCGGCACAAGCGCGGCCTTCGATTATCGCGAGTAGAAGTTGTAATTGATGCGGATATTGCTCGCATCCATTACCGACAGGTGCGCCTGGGTGCCATTGCGGCCGGACACCTGGCCGGTCAAGCGGGTCCAGTTGCCGTCGTTCCAATCCAGGTTGGCGCCCACGATGCCGTGGTTGCGGGTGGTGTTGTTGCGGAAGT
>NZ_JAXGFP010000020.1:0-910 GCF_036663935.1 Novilysobacter erysipheiresistens | reverse complement strand
GCGGCGCAGATGGACGGCGCGATCCTGGTGTGCTCGGCCGCTGACGGCCCGATGCCGCAGACCCGCGAGCACATCCTGCTGGCCCGCCAGGTCGGCGTGCCGTACATCGTGGTGTTCCTGAACAAGGCCGACATGGTCGACGACGCCGAGCTGCTCGAGCTGGTCGAGATGGAAGTGCGCGAGCTGCTGGAGAAGTACGACTTCCCGGGCGACGACACCCCGATCGTGCACGGTTCGGCGCTCAAGGCCCTCGAGGGCGACCAGAGCGAAATCGGCGTGCCGGCGATCCTGAAGCTGGTCGAGGCGCTGGACAGCTACATCCCGCTGCCCGAGCGCGACGTCGACAAGCCGTTCCTGATGCCGGTCGAGGACGTGTTCTCGATCTCCGGTCGCGGCACCGTGGTGACCGGCCGCATCGAGCGCGGCGTGATCAAGGTCGGCGAGGAAATCGAGATCGTCGGCATCCGCGACACCCAGAAGACCACGGTCACTGGCGTGGAGATGTTCCGCAAGCTGCTCGACCAGGGCCAGGCGGGCGACAACGCCGGCCTGCTGCTGCGCGGCACCAAGCGTGACGACGTCGAGCGTGGCCAGGTGCTGTGCAAGCCGGGCAGCATCAAGCCGCACACCGACTTCGAAGGCGAGGTCTACATCCTGAGCAAGGACGAAGGCGGCCGTCACACCCCGTTCTTCAAGGGCTACCGTCCGCAGTTCTACTTCCGCACCACCGACATCACTGGCGCCTGCCAGCTGCCGGAAGGCGTGGAGATGGTGATGCCGGGCGACAACGTGAAGATGGTGGTGACCCTGATCAACCCGGTGGCGATGGACGAGGGCCTGCGCTTCGCGATCCGTGAGGGCGGTCGTACCGTCGGCGCCGGCGTCGTTGCCAAGATCCTGAAGTAAACGG
>NZ_JAXGFP010000019.1:0-1237 GCF_036663935.1 Novilysobacter erysipheiresistens | reverse complement strand
GCGCCTAACGCCTGAGTTAAGCCGACTTGCGTAGTGGAGCCAAAGTCATGGCAAGCTTTTCTGCCATGACTTTGGTGTAACGAAGCAAGTTCGGCTTGAACGAATTGTTAGGGCGCATAGTCGATTGGCCCCACGAGTTGAGCTTTGTGGGTAAGAACTAGTGCAGAGGCGATGTTGTACCCAATGGGTATGACAGCAAGGAAGGTCCAAGCCGGCCACCCGCCAATGCCCCGTGCACCAGATAGCTCGAAGTAGAGGCGCACGGCGAGGACGGGCAGGGCGATTGCGGCGATAGAAGCCCAGAAGGCAGTACGTCTGGCGCCGTCCGAGAACGCGAACCACTGGTGGCACGTGCGGCACCAAAAGACTTCCTTCGTGTTTCCCAGCCACGGGAGAAAGTCCCAAACCTTGGTTTGAGTCTGCTTGCTACAACCGGGACAGAAGATTGTTCCCATTGCGCCCTAACGCCTGAATTAAGCCGACCCGCGAAGCGGGTTCGGCTTGAATGAATTGTTAGGGCCCACACCCATGATGTCTAGAAGCTTACATAACCTATCTTGGATCTTGGCGTGTGCGCTTACAGGCAACGTGGAGAGGTACGCAGATTGCCACTGCTCCAACAGTGAATCAAAGCCTGGAAGGCGCCCAAGATGCGCAGAAGCTATAGCCCGATACATCCTTGGCTCTAGGTTGTTATACAAGTGATGCGACCGATCTGTTGGCTTTGAGTTGAGGCCAGCAGCGCACTCTTGGAGTGATGCGTAGCGTGTGTAGAAACCCGACAGGTCATTTTCCACTGACGTTGCGATGGAGCTGGCTGCGGCAGAAATATCATGCTCGTTTGCCGAGTTCGGCAAGAAGTAAGAATATTGCCGCTCAGCTGACAGCGGGAATTTTTCAAGGGGAGTGTCAACGGTCGTAGTGGCACTTTGATTGTCACTGCCATAGATGAGGCCGAGTTGATTGACCGCGTCCTCCACGATGTCGTGGCGAACGCCAACAATTAACGAATAGTGTTGTCCCGTGGCATCTCCAACCACGGTGGGATAGGTGGCCCATAGGAACTGACTGAACCCATGAGGCTCTTTGCGGACGAATGCGTTGCGCTTTCTGATGTAGCGAAAGCCCGCGATCTCGCCAGAGTCAGTGATCGCTTTGGAGAGTCTCAGTCCGAGTGACATTTCTTGTGGGCCCTAACGCCTGAGTTAAGCCGACTTGCGTAGTGGAGCCAAAGCCA
>NZ_JAXGFP010000018.1:0-2623 GCF_036663935.1 Novilysobacter erysipheiresistens | reverse complement strand
CTCGACCGCCTCGAAGCCGAGAGCATCCACATCCTTCGCGAGGTGGCCTCGGAGTTCCAGAACCCGGTGATGATGTATTCGGTGGGCAAGGACAGCTCGGTGCTGCTGCACCTGCTGGTCAAGGCGTTCTACCCGGCCAAGCCGCCGATCCCGCTGCTGCACGTCGACACCGGCTGGAAGTTCGGCGAGATGATCGCCTTCCGCGACCGCCGCGCGCGCGAGGCCGGGGTCGAGTTGCGCACCCACACCAACACCGAGGGCGTGGCCCAGGGCATCAATCCGATCACCCACGGCGCGACCGTGCACACCGACGTGATGAAGACCCAGGCGCTGAAGCAGGCGCTGGACAAGTGGGGCTTCGACGCCGCGATCGGCGGCGCCCGCCGCGACGAGGAGAAGTCGCGGGCCAAGGAGCGCATCTTCAGCTTCCGCAACGCGCAGCACCGCTGGGACCCGAAGACCCAGCGCCCGGAGCTGTGGAACCTCTACAACACCCGGATCCACAAGGGCGAGTCGGTGCGGGTGTTCCCGATCTCCAACTGGACCGAGCTCGATGTCTGGCTGTACATCTTCCGCGAGAACATCCCGGTGCCGTCGCTGTACTTCGCCAAGCCGCGCCCGGTGGTCGAGCGCGATGGCGCGCTGATCATGGTCGACGACGAGCGCCTGCCGTTGCGCGCCGGCGAGAAGCCGCAGATGAAGAAGGTCCGCTTCCGCACCCTGGGCTGCTACCCGCTGACCGGCGCGATCGAGTCCGAGGCCGAGACCCTGGAGGCGATCATCGCCGAGATGCTGGTGGCGACGACCTCCGAGCGCCAGGGCCGGGTGATCGACCAGGACGCGTCGGCCTCGATGGAGCAGAAGAAGCAGGAGGGCTATTTCTGATGGACGCGATGAGCAAGAACGCCCGCGCCGCGGTCGCCGCCTACCTGCAGCAGCACGAAACCAAGGGCTTGCTGCGCTTCATCACCTGCGGCAGCGTCGACGACGGCAAGAGCACCCTGATCGGCCGGCTGCTGCACGACACCAAGCTGCTGCTCGATGACCAGATCGCCGCGCTGGAGGCCGACAGCCGCCGCCACGGCACCCAGGGCGAGGAGATCGATTTCGCGTTGCTGGTCGACGGCCTGAGTGCGGAGCGCGAGCAGGGCATCACCATCGACGTCGCGTATCGCTTCTTCGGCACCCAGCGGCGCAAGTTCATCGTCGCCGACTGCCCCGGCCACGAGCAGTACACCCGCAACATGGCCACCGGCGCGTCGACCGCGGAGCTGGCGATCGTGCTGGTCGACGCGCGCAAGGGCCTGCTGACCCAGACCCGCCGGCACAGCTACATCGTGTCGTTGCTGGGCATCCGCCACGTGGTGCTGGCGGTCAACAAGATGGACCTGGTCGACTACGACCAGCAAACCTTCGACGCGATCGAAGCCGACTACCGGCAACTGGCCGCCCAGCTCGGGATCGACCACGTCACCGCGATCCCGCTGTCGGCGCTGAAGGGCGACAACATGCTGGCGCATTCCGACAACACGCCGTGGTACCAGGGCCCGGCGCTGCTGGAGCACCTGGAGCAGGTCGAGGTGGCAGCGGCGGTCGACACCCGCGGCTTCCGCCTGCCGGTGCAGTGGGTGTGCCGGCCGAACCCGAACTTCCGCGGCTTCGCCGGCACCGTGCTGGCCGGCCCGGTCGCGCTGGGCGAGGAGATCGTGGTGCTGCCCTCGGGCCAGCGCAGCAAGGTCAAGGCGATCGTCACCGCCGACGGCGACCTCGATCGGGCCCCGCCGGGCCGCGCGGTGACCCTGACCCTCACGGACGAGATCGACGCCAGCCGCGGCGACGTCATCGCCGCGGCCTCCGACCTGCCGGAGGTCGCCGACCAGTTCGCCGCGCACCTGCTGTGGCTGGGCGAGCAGCCATTGCTGCCGGGCCGGCCGTACTGGCTCAAGGTCGGCAGCCGCACCGTCGGCGCCCAGATCACCGACATCCGGCACAAGGTCGACGTCAACACCCAGGACGAACTGGCCGCCCGCCAGCTCGACCTCAACGAGGTCGGCGTCTGCAACCTCATGCTCGACCAGCCGATCGCGTTCGAGCCCTACGCCGACGCCGACGGCGGCAAGAGCCGCGACCTCGGCGCGTTCATCCTGATCGACCGCCGCAGCAACGCCACCGTCGCCGCCGGCACCCTCGACTTCGCGCTGCGCCGGGCCGGCAACATCCACTGGCAGCACATCGACGTCGACAAGGCCGCGCGCGCCGCGATCAAGCACCAGCAGCCGCGCTGCCTGTGGTTCACCGGCCTGTCGGGCTCGGGCAAGTCGACGATCGCCAACCTGGTCGAGAAGCGCCTGCTCGCGCTGGGCCACCACACCTACATCCTCGACGGCGACAACGTGCGCCACGGCCTCAACAAGGACCTGGGGTTCACCGACGCCGACCGGGTCGAGAACATCCGCCGGGTCGCCGAGGTCGCCAAGCTCATGGTCGATGCCGGCCTGATCGTGCTGGTCAGCTTCATCTCGCCGTTCCGCGCCGAGCGGCAGATGGCGCGCGAGATGTTTGCCGACGGCGAGTTCGCCGAGGTGTACGTCGACACCCCGCTGGAGATCGCCGAGCAGCGCGA
>NZ_JAXGFP010000017.1:0-3177 GCF_036663935.1 Novilysobacter erysipheiresistens | reverse complement strand
CATCGGCACCCGGTCTGCACGCTGCGGGTCGGCTTAATTCCGGCGTTAGGCGCTCACATGGCATGGATAGATAACATAGACAGTCTCTACGACTTCATTGGCCTAGTTGTGCTTAGCGCACCAGACCAGTTCCGCAATCCAGATTTTCTTGCACAGGATGACGTCCTCGATCTTAATCGAGCGTTCGTCCAACTGCACAACGGTATTTCGTTTGTAGTGCGGGACTTCCCTGACGCTGATAGTGGTGGCCGCCTTAGCAATGTCCTTGACGAGGCACTGGCCATGTACAAAGCAGGCAACACGCAAGGTGGGGCTCATCGCCTGCAAGACTTCCAAGATCTAATATTCAAGGCTCCGGCGTGAGTCGGCGCCTAACAATTCGTTCAAGCCGAACCTGCTTCGCTACACCAACAACATGGCAGGTAAAGCTTGCCATGTTGCCGGCTACGCTACGCAGGTCGGCTTAACTCAGGCGTTAGGCCCCCATCAGACATGGCTGAGTACCGTTACAACCAGGAAGATCGTATTGGCCAGCTGAGGGATTTGGAGGTGGCTCTTGCCGCCTTGATCCCACTTGCGAGAAGGCTGAATCTTCGTCATCTACCGCAGTACGAGGGGGCATTGGAGTGCACCCGAACGCTCCTTGCACATGGCTTCACTCAGGCCGAACTCTCAGATTTGGCTCGGCAAGTCCCTGACGTTTGGGTGCGCCACAAAGACTGGTTGCCTCCGCTAGAAAAGCGTCCAGATGGCACATGGCAAGAGCCTCCGTGGTTCCCGGAACTCGAAGCAAAGTTGCGGCCGGCGCTCTCGGCTGCGTGGATGTTATCCATGGTTGGGTACTACTAGGGTGGNAAGACTGGTTGCCTCCGCTAGAAAAGCGTCCAGATGGCACATGGCAAGAGCCTCCGTGGTTCCCGGAACTCGAAGCAAAGTTGCGGCCGGCGCTCTCGGCTGCGTGGATGTTATCCATGGTTGGGTACTACTAGGGTGGGCCTAACAATTCGTTCAAGCCGAACTTGCTTCGCTACACCAACAACATGGCAGAAGAAGCTTGCCATGTTGTTGGCTCCGCTACGCAAGTCGGCTTAACTCAGGCGTTAGGCGCCACGGGGAGATGAGTGGATGTCGGAGAAACAGCAACCCGATCCGTGGCCGTTTGTGTGGTTGCGAAATGGAGCCTTTAGCGCTTGGTTCGCTTGGATCGAATGGCTCGGTCTAACTGCCGCTCTCATCGCCGCATCTCTTAAGACCAAGGGCTCCCTGGTAGGCTTGCCCATTGCTGTACTCGCAATCCTGTCTACTTGGTTCGTCTTCTGTTCCGGCATCGCTGGGTTTACGGACTTTCTAGCCACTCGGCTCGCCGGGCTCGGTATCTCGTCCACCCTTCATCGCTTGGTCGGCATTGTGGCAAGTGGCGTCATCACCTGTGCCGTTTTGTGGTCTCTTGTCTCAGCAATCATGGCGCTGCTACCGGGTGGCGCCTAACAATTCGTTCAAGCCGAACTTGCTTCGTTACACCAAACACATGGCAGCAAAAGCTTGCCATGTGTTTGGCTCCACTACGCAAGTCGGCTTAACTCAGGCGTTAGGCCTCACACCAACATGCGCTCGCTGACCAAGGATCAACTGCAACTCACCTCGGCGTCCGTCGACTTGCCGGAGAGCCGTCGGATTGTTTTGCTTGAGATAGGCGGTCGCAGGGACATCCCTCCCCAAGAACACAATGCCAACGTGTACTGCATCGATCCTATCGGGCACGTTTACTGGCAAATTCAGGCGGCGCCTGGGCTACTAGAGCGTGACTCATTCGTTTGGGTGGAGCGACGAGATGACGGCAGCATTTGGGCGGGCCGCTTCTTTGGCAATGAGTACGTTCTGGACACCGCAACAGGCAATGCTCAGCTTGTGGGGTGGAGCAAGTGAGCCCTAACAATTCATTCAAGCCGAACCCGCTTCGTCGCTTCGTTCAAATGTGTCGTTGTCCCATTGCACCACCTCACCGGCTTGCACGCTGCGGGTCGGCTTAATTCAGGCGTTATGCATTGTGTGGCGGAGAACTCTGCATCGGCTTGTCTCCTTCGGCCACAACGTCCGTGTGTGTAGTTAGCCGCGGCCTGATCGCACGCCGGCGCCGGGCGGCAGGACTTCGGGCGGGGGCGTCACATCCCGCCCTCCTCGCTTCGGCAAGTTGGCCTGGCTTGCAGTTCGCAGCGCAATCATTCGGGAGCCATCTTCGGGTACATCGGCGCGGCAAACTGCTACTGTTTCGGCTCACGGCGGGGTTCCGGGGCGGGCGTCTTGCAGTGTTTGCCAGCAACCGGGGCCACACCGCATAACAAGTCATTCAAGCCGAACCCGCTTCGTCGCTTCGTTCAAATGTGTCGTTGTTAAACTGCAACAACTCACCTGCTTGCGCGTTGCGGGTCGGCTTAATTCCGGCGTTAGGCCCTACGTTGAAGTATCCCGTCACTCAAACAGCACATCCTCATGCGCCGTGGAGCAAGCGGCTTCTGGAGTGGCTTACTGGCTTTGGCTTCGTCTTCACTTTGGCTTTCGCGCTGATTGCCTTAGCTCTCGCACTCTTTGGCAGCAACTACTCTCTCGGTTTGAGTGGGTTCTGTGGGGGAGTCATCGCTCTGTACTGGGCAAGCTGGCACTCCAAGCGCAGTTCGCTGTGGCTCATCGCAGGAGTTCCAGGCTTCCTTTTATTCGTAGGGTCAGCGCTTGTGGTTCTCTGGCGTATGGCCTAACAGTTCGTTCAAGCCGAAACTGCTTCGTTACACCAAAGGCATGGCAGAAAAAGCTTGCCATGCCTTTGGCTCCACTACGCGGTTCGGCTTAACTCAGGCGTTAGGCCGCACAAGCAGCAACGGTTCTTTGCTTGGGCAGCAGCGGCTTGCAACTCGTCGCGCTACCGGCTCTTCTGGTCCATCGCGTTTGCAGCGCCCTCGCCCTTCGGCAGGTTGTCGTGAGAGTTCGCGCAGGGCTGCGCGGCTGGCTTCTCGCTCGGCCGGTTCATCGCGTCGTGCGGTTCCTGGCGGTGCAGGTTCTCGGCGCGCAGGTACGGTTGTCACCGCAGCTTCGTGCAGAAGGCTTCGTCGCGCTCGGGCCTTCATCGGGGTACAGTGCGGCCTAACAATTCGTTCAAGCCGAAACTACTTCGTTACACCAAAG
>NZ_JAXGFP010000016.1:0-3917 GCF_036663935.1 Novilysobacter erysipheiresistens | reverse complement strand
CGCTACTACGCCTACACCGGCGACGGCACGGTGCAGCTGCGCCGCAGCGGCACCATCACCGACGCCGGGGCGTTCCAGCAGGACGGCACGGGGGTCCGTGACAACACGCTGTTCGTGCACGCCGCCGGCCAGCAGCAGGCGCAATTGCGCGAAGGCGGGCACGTCCGCCTGGCCAGCGGCTACGCCTACGACAGCCCGCTGCTGCAATCGCTCAACGGCGCCTGGCGCTACCAGGCCGGCGGCGGCAAGATCGCCGTGCAAAGCGGCGATTCACTGAAGAGCCTGGCGCAGCGTGTCTACGGCAACGCCAACCTGTGGTACGTGCTGGCCGACGCCAATGGGCTGAGTGACCCGGACGACCCGCTGACCGCCGGCACCCAGCTCAACGCCCCGAGCGTGGACGTCAACAAGAACGACGCCGGCACGTTCAAGCCGTACAACCCGAGCGAGGCGATCGGCAGCACCACGCCGAGCCTGCCGTATATCCCGCCGCCGCCGAAGAACAGCTGCAGCACGCTGGCGATCGTGTTGATGGTGGTAGTGGCGGTCGCGGTGGCGGTGTTCACCGCGGGTGCTGCAACCGCCGCGATCGGAGCAGCAGCTCAGGCGGGCGGCACTGCTTTGGCTTCGGTCGCGACTGCCACCACAGTGGCTGGCGTCGCGACGACGACCACCACGTTGACAGCGTTGGGTGCTGTCACTGTCGGTGCGGCGGCTGGTGCGGCTGGTGCATTGGCGGGACAGGTGCTAGGCAGCGTGATGGGGGTCAGCACATTTAGCTGGCGCAACGTTGCGGCGGGCGCCATCACAGGTGCCATCACCGGTGGTATAGCCCAGGGCCTTGGCTCTGTTGGCGAGGCAATGACGCAAGGAGGATTCGCGGGGTTCACTAAAGCGGCCGGGTTGGCCGTTACCAATGCAGGCGCCAACTATGCTGGGCAGAAGTTGGCGGGTGTGGACACCAGCTTTAGCTGGAAGAGTATCGCTGCGAGTGCAGTGACTAGCTTGGTAACTGCCAAGGTAGCGCCCAAGGTCGTCGACAAGCTGAACCTGAAGACAGATTTTTCGAATAGGTTTGCTTACGGAGCGACAGGTGGTGTGGTGAGCGCTGCTGTGCGTTCGTCGTTCGGCGAGACGTTGCACAACTCGGATTACCTGAGTGTCGTTGCAGATGCTTTTGGCAATGCGTTGGGGAACGCGGCCGTTCGACGCATCGGCACGTGGCAGGTGAATCGTGCAGCCGAACGTGCATCGGTCCAAAGCGGGATGCCGTCCTTGTTCGATCCGAATTACAAGCCGGGCTGGTTGTATGACGATGGAATAGGCGCGCAGGCTATGGGTGGCGTGGACTCGATTTCGTCGGTGACCAGCGGACTGATTACCATTCCTGCGAGTGGCGATGTGCCGCGAGGGAGCAGCGGGGACAGACGGAGTCGCATTGATGCCATCAATTCACTGACACCGAACTCGGAGCCGTTGCCTTACGACATCAGCGACGCTGAATTGAGGGGTTGGGAAGCAACGTATGCCTCGGCTTTGGTGGGAGGCGTGAATTCCGATCTCCCAACATTGGCGACCGTTGAGGTAATTGGGCACAGAGATGTAGCCGCCTCTTGGATGAACGCTTACGGAGCTGGTGGTGTTATCGGTCCGGCTTGGCGCATGTCAGGTGTCAGCGATGCGCCACGTCCTGCTCCGGGCTTCGATCGTTTCGGGCGGCGCATTCCTGCGTGGGCTGGCGGCACGGCCACGTCGCAGAGTGCGTCCGAACGCGCGGCGCTTTACTACGGCGGTCGCTTCGTCAAGGGTGCGGCAAGCGTGGTCACCGAGCCGCTCTTCATGCTCGGCGACTTGGCGCGCATTCCTTACAGCGTGTATCAGACAGAAAGGACCGGGGAGCTCCATGAGATCGACATGTGGAGTTCGGTCGGGAAGGCCGCTGAGAGCGGTGCGACCACATGGGATTTGCTGCCGCGTGCCGTACTTGGCTCAAATCCTTTCACCGGCGTGGGTGTGTTTAGCTTCGACATGACAACGGCCGCGCTCAATGGCGATTGGGGCGGATTTGCTGAAGGGTTGGGTGGAGTCGCGGGTGGTTTTGCAATCAGCGCTGGTGGTCAGCGCTGGGCAGCACCGCAGCCAGGTGCCGAACTGGGCCTTATGCGCGTCAGAACCGCAAATGATCTTCCCAGCACTGTGACTGGGTTAGCGGATTTGCCGGGACGCGAAGTGGTCAATTTCAAAGGCACGCCTCAACCGACAGAGATCGGCGATGCCTCTCTGTACAGAGTGTTCGACACGCTCGATCCACAGACGCGTGGCGCGCAACCGAACGGAGGTTACTGGAGCCTGTCGCCGTATGGGAGTGAGGCGGCATGGCGCAGTGGTGCGGCAGTACAAGGGAATTGGAATGCTGGCTTGTACCAAGGAACGTGGATGCCGACACGGCAATCGGCTTGGGGCGGCTTTGCTGCGCCGCAAGCGATAGACGGGTTCTCGACTACAAGATGGGGCTTCAAATTTGGCTGGATCAATCGAGGTGGTGACTATCAACTCTATGTGCCGAATTCGCGAGCCACGATCCAGCCGGCACAAGTGATCGTACAATCTGCACCGTGGTGGAAACGATGAAAAACAATCCTCGATTGCAGCCGTGGCTTGAACTGGCGGACGAATTGGATGAGTTCGCCAGTTTCATGCATGCGGCAGACTTGGCTCCTAGAAGAGCGACAAGGGATGGGCCCGGAGAATTTCTTGACGTTGGCGCAGAAACGGCCAATCGCATGCGCGCTATCGCAAAGAAGCGTTGGACTTGGTTTAGTTGCCAGCGTGACAGAATGCAAGGAGAAGTCAGGGCGAAGCTTCACACCTTCCATCGCTGGGTGTCAGAAGGGTTCTTCTATGGTAGCGAGGGAACCGAAGCATGGCGGGAGATGATGGATCGCATAGACCGCATCGAACGCAGGCTAGATGCGCTATCCGCAGCCTGAGCTGCGAAGGTTATGGGGTCACATCAGACAGGGCAGGTACACGTTCTGAGCCTGACTCACGCGACTCGGCTTAACCGCTGGGCGGTTCAAGCCGAAGCCGCTTCGTCGCTCCGTTGAAGTGGCGTCGCGACCGGATGCGAACAGCACAAGCGGCAGCAATAGCCACATAACAGGGGTCAGGTTCATTTTCCCGGCGCCAGCGCGGTCAACCTGGCGATCAACGCCAGCAGTGGCACCATCAGCGGCACCCTTGAGCGGATGGTGGCCGGCGAACAGTCTTTCGGCAGTTATCGGGTCAAGATCGTCGCCAAGGACCCCAGCGGCGCCGCGGTCGAGGGTGTTTTCACCAGCACGATAAAAACCCCGCCCACCGCGCCCACCATCGATAACCAGTACGTCAAGGAAGAACTGAGCTTCACCAAGACCCTGCCGGCCTTCGGCGACATCAACGGCCACGCGCTCAGCTACAGCCTGTCGGGCCTGCCCGGTGGCGTGGTGTTCAACGCCTCCACCCGGGTGATCAGCGGCAAGCCGACGGTGCCGGGAAATTACACGCTGACCTATACCGCCAACGATNCGGCCACGCGCTCAGCTACAGCCTGTCGGGCCTGCCCGGTGGCGTGGTGTTCAACGCCTCCACCCGGGTGATCAGCGGCAAGCCGACGGTGCCGGGAAATTACACGCTGACCTATACCGCCAACGATGGCTACGGCGGCGTGACCGCCAAGACGTTCACCCTGGTGGTGCAGGCCAATACCCGCCCGACCGCACCGGCCATTCCGAACCAGTCCATCACCAAGGGCCAGGCCTGGAGCTACTACGTCCCGGCGTTCAGTGACCCCAACAACGACGCGCTGACCTACACCGCCAGCGGCCTGCCGGCCGGGCTGGGCTTCACCGCCAGCAACCGGCGCATCAGCGGCACCC
>NZ_JAXGFP010000015.1:0-3920 GCF_036663935.1 Novilysobacter erysipheiresistens | reverse complement strand
AACGCCGGAATTAAGCCGACCCGCAACGCGCAGACCGGGTGCCGAGCAACATCACCAACGAGATGCCTCAACGAAGGGACGAAGCGGGTTCGGCTTGAATGACTTGTTAGGCGAGCCAAGCCGCCGAAGAGCCACCAGCGACCAACGCGCCTTCCCCTGATGTTGCCGAAGCAGCTTACCGCCGTGCGGAGCAGGGCGCACCCGAAGATCGAGACTGCATTGACCGCAGAGCTTTCCGCGCGCCCAGCGAGCTACGATCCGCGACCTGGCCGAAGCGATCGCTACGGTGCGAGGTCAGCCCGACCTTTGAGCGCCGATGCCGCCGAAGCCTGCGAACCGTCACGCCGTGAGCCCCAAAGCGCGCCTTGCGCTGTGTCACCAAGCTTGTACGAAGCTACACAACTGCGACCGCGGTGTAGTGGCAAGCCACAAGACCAGACTGCGCGCCTAACGCCTGAGTTAAGCCGACTTGCGTAGTGGAGCCAAAGCCATGGCAAGCTTTTTCTGCCATGTGTTTGGTGTAACGAAGCAAGTTCGGCTTGAACGAATTGTTAGCTCTGTGGCGGCGGGGGTGGCAACAAGGTCTTTCCATTCACCCTGAAGATGAACGGAATGGTTACGGAGCGCTCTGCCTTCGAGCGAGTTCTTCGTCTAGTGAAAACGTGACCTTCTGTGCTTTCACCGGAATAGAGGTAGCTTGTATCGTTAACCCATATGACGTTGTAGAAGTTTTTTGGGGCGGGTTTCGTGAACAGCTCGCAGCTCGGCCGAAAAAACTCAATCTTGCCAAGGTTAGGGTCATCTATCGTAATGACCTTGCCAACATGTGGCCTTTTGTCGCCAATCTCGCGGACACTCCAATAGTTTCCTCTTTCCGAGCACATGGCGTCATAATATTTTTCGCAGGTAATGTTGATCGTGATAGGCGGTTGCGATTTATATTCAATCTGGACCGTGTGCGAGCCGGCCAGCGGCGTTGAGGGGCGTGGTGACTGAGCGTCTATGCACTCGATAACACCACAGCCACATAGAGAGGCAATTGACAGAACTGCGCTTGCGGAGATGATAGGTTTCACAGAGCTAACGCCTGAGTTAAGCCGACTTGCGTAGCGGAGCCAACAACATGGCAAGCTCTTCCTGCCATGTTGTTGGTGGAGCGAAGCAAGTTCGGCTTGAACGAATTGTTAGGCTGCATTGCCGGCTAGATTGACACTGCAACACACAAATCACCGTACCTCTCGCCAGTCTTTGGGTCTTGGTACTTGTTGTCCGCGACCCATTGCCCAGACTCAAATTTGGCAACGCCCTGATTGACGCAGGCGCGAGGCTCACCGAGTTGTTCTGCGTTCAACGGCCCTAGCAGGTGAAGCAGTTCACTGCATGGAACCGCATACATCTTTTTACAGATGCGATCGTTCCTGGCTTCCAATTGGGTCGGGCTGTGCTGCGATTGGGTAGAGGTTGCCGCTGCATTGTTGCTGGCAACCGCAGTTGGCGCAGGCGCCTCCGAGCAGCCGAGTAGGAATGCGGAGCAGATTGCTCCTGCTGTTAGTGCTATGAGTCTCATTGAGCTCCCCCTGTGCAGCCTAACACCGGAATTAAGCCGACCCGCAGCGCGAAGAAACCGGAGAGCGACGCGCTTGCCGATGCAGCGATGTTGCCGAAGCCACGAAGCGGGTTCGGCTTGAATGACTTGTTAGGCGCTACGGCCAAGCGAGTAAAGCCGAGCCACTGCGCCACCCCGATGCTTTTGGTACGAAGCCCGACGATAGCCGTGCGCGCCCCCCGAGACAATCCGCCGGACCTGGCCGAAGCGAGCACCCGAAGTCTGGCCGTGGTGTCCGCAAGTCGCCGAGCCGCCGAAGCCGAGCTGCCACCCGACGCGAACTCCGGGCGCGCCCCGCGCGACGGAAAACTTGCCGAAACAACGGCCCGATACACCCTTGGCGCGTTGCGTCCAACTCCAAAAAACAAACTAGCGCCTAACGCCTGAGTTAAGCCGACTTGCGTAGTGGAGCCAAACACATGGCAAGCTTTTCCTGCCATGTGTTTGGTGTAACGAAGCAAGTTCGGCTTGAACGAATTGTTAGGCGAGCCACGCCGCCGAAGAACCACCAGCGACCAACGCGCCTTCCCCTGATGTTGCCGAAGCAGCTTACCGCCGAGTGGAGCAGGGCGCACCCGACGATCGAGACCGCATTGACCGCAGAGCTTTCCGCGCGCCCAGCGAACTACGATCCGCGACCTGGCCGAAGCGATCGTTGCGGTGTGAGGTCAGCCCGACCTTTGAGCGCCGATGCCGCCGAAGCCTGCGAACCGTCACGCCGTGAACCCCAAAGCGCGCCTTGCGCTGCGTCACCACGCTTTTGCGAAGCTACACAACTGCGACCGCAGTGTAGTGGCAAGCCACAAGACCAGACTGCGCGCCTAACGCCTGAGTTAAGCCGACTTGCGTAGTGGAGCCAAAGCCATGGCAAGCTTTTTCTGCCATGGGTTTGGTGTAACGAAGAAAGTTCGGCTTGAACGAATTGTTAGGCGGCGCCCCAGAAGAGCGAGATGCCGCCGATGACGAACAGTACCAGCCACGACAAGTGCTTGCCACGCGTGATGATGAGCGGCAAAAAGCCGGATGCGATGGAGGTAAAGCCGACGATCTGTGCCGCACTGGACAATGTGAGTTGGCCTTGACCAATCTGCACCAGCAATGCGGCGAAGCCAAACCAAGCGACAGTTGTAATGTGCCAGGCAAAGCGAAGAGTCTGGATGGTGAACTCGCTGCTGCCGAAAATCTTGGGTAGATCCTCTCGGCGGAACAGCCGCACGAGGATGTATCGCTCACCAAGGACGGAGTGCGCCAAGCCGAGAGCAACGATAAGAAGAGCTGCAAGTTGCGTCATTGGTTGTTAGCCGCCTAACGCCTGAGTTAAGCCGACTTGCGTAGTGGAGCCAAACACATGGCAAGCTTCTTCTGCCATGTGTTTGGTGTAACGAAGCAAGTTCGGCTTGAACGAATTGTTAGGCGCCAATCTACTCAACTGCGGCCTCTGCCGGAATTCTACTGAACTCGCTTTTTGCAGTGTCCGGTTGCAGCGTGTTGAGTGCTTTGGTGCCAACGATAAGTAGGAAATGAGGAAACTCATCGGGGCCGTCAAAGTCGTAGAGGGTCACTCCCTCCGGTAGAACTCCACTTGGCGCGCCTGTGTTTGAGTAGAGCTTGAGTGGCTGTGTTGTCAGGTATCTGCCAGAGCTCAGGAGTTGGTGCTGCTGGTACATGCGACCTGCCAAGAAGGCTATGGCGAATGAAATGATGAGGGCAATTGCTTTAAGTGCGATCTTCATTGGTCTCGCCATTGACGCCTAACGCCTGAGTTAAGCCGACTTGCGTAGCGGAGCCAACAACATGGCAAGCTTTTCCTGCCATGTTGTTGGTGGAGCGAAGCAAGTTCGGCTTAAACGAATTGTTAGGCCGCGCATGAGGTCAGTCCAGGTACTTGCCAGTATTTGCACCGTCCCGATGACGAATGCGTGCAGCGGCAAGTGCGCTTGGCGGGAATAGCCTTGCGTTGATTCCGCGTCTCTCGCGTGTGAGGTCGCGAGGGATCCAGTGGGTGACACAACCGCAAGTGCGGCAGCGGTGGAAGTCAACGTGGTGTCCATTCCATGCGTATGTGTCTGTCAAGTTGGGTTCCGGAAGCGACAAGATAGCGTCTGCGGAGTAGTAGGACCAGAGCACTCCAGATTTATGGCAGAGCGAACAATTGCAGTCAGTTACCTCGGAAGGGTAGTCACTCACTGCAATCTGGACTGCGCCGCAATGACACGATGCGATTTTCTTCAAGATTGGTGCTCTCCGGTGACGCAATTGGTCGATAGCGGCCTAACGCCTGAGTTAAGCCGACTTGCGTAGTGGAGCCAAAGCC
>NZ_JAXGFP010000014.1:0-4326 GCF_036663935.1 Novilysobacter erysipheiresistens | reverse complement strand
GTTGTTGGTGTAGCGAAGCAAGTTCGGCTTGAACGAATTGTTAGGGCTCAAAGCCTACGCCAACTCCGTAATCATGTGGCAAGCCAGAGCCAAAAGCACGGCGCCAGCCCCGCGGATGACTGAGGACAGCCAGAACGTCTTGTGAGGCCGAGTGATAGTTCTTTAGCTCCACTGTGCAGGAAAGCTGGTTCTTGCCAAGGTGGTGATAAATGCGGCTTGTAAGGCTGTCCATGTCGATGTCTCGCCGCGAGAACAGCAAGCTTTTGTGGACGACTGTAGGAAGCTCCTCGACGGAGATGGGCAGGCGGAACACTTGGATGGCCCACTCGGCCAAATCGCGGTGCGTCCGGACGCGCGCGCAATCTAGCTCCACGCGATCCTCCATGAAAGTCTCCATTGAGCCCTAACGCCGGAATTAAGCCGACCCGCGAAGCGGGTTCGGCTTGAATGACTTGTTAGCCCTCGGTGTGGCGAGGGCGCTTTGGTTTACTTGCGTTCCGATGACCAAATATTGGATCGCTGCCATTCCGGAACAGAAAGCGATAGATGGGTAGCATGACTTGCGGGAGAGCGTAACCAAAAGGGATTCCTACGAGCACACCAACTAGGATGTATGCCAGCATGCTGTAGATGCCTGGCTGGCCGAAATAAATGCACGCAAAGATAGATGTGGGAACGAAGAACCATGGTGAAAGCAGTGCTGATGCACTCCTGCGCTTCTCACGCGGCGGGTTTGCTGTTCTCTGAAGTTTGGTGCGGAACTCGCGCGAGAAGTAGTTTGCGGTGATTGTCATAGGGCTAACGCCTGAGTTAAGCCGACTTGCGTAGCGGAGGCAAACACATGGCAAGCTTTTCCTGCCATGTGTTTGGTGTAGCGAAGCAAGTTCGGCTTGAACGAATTGTTAGGCCGCGCCGGCTGAGAGACGAGCGGCCAATCTCCGGACTTTACGCCAAGCGTTCATGGCTCTCGACTCGGGTCATGGTCTGGCAACGATCTGACATAGGTCTTCTCCGCCAAATCTGCGGTGGAGCGCGTACTGTACTCGATGCCGTCCATGGCTCCCGCTATCGCCTGGACGTCACGACCAGTCGTGCCAAGTGCGGACAGAGTGCAGCTGTTTGCGAGTTGTACTGCACGCAATATCCTAAAGAGCAGCAGCGCGATGATTACGAGCAGGGCAGCGATGATGTAAATCAACATTGAACTCCCTAGGTCTAACGCGCCAGAGGCCATTAGTCTTTGAGAAAGACGGCAGCTGCCACAACTATGAGCAGCATGTAATTGATGAGCACAAGTGCATGGATGTCTTCGCGGAGGTGGCGAATGTGCCAGCGCAACTGTTGATCTGATGGTGCGTCATGCGAGTCATTGCGACGGATCTCTGCCTCTAGCCAGTTGCGCCGGAACAGCAAAACCCCGAAGACGGTGACGCCGACGAAGAATGCAATGCCTTTAAGTGTCTCCACGATGTTTCCCCCTGCGACAAATTGATTCTAGCGGCCTAACGCCTGAATTAAGCCGAGCCGCGAAGCGGCTTCGGCTTGAATGAATTGTTAGGCCGCAGCCCACTTGCCTACAAGTGCTGCGACCCGCTCAGGGACGCCCCAAGAAGACTGAATTTGCCCATTATTTTCCGCAGCTTTTTGGATGCGTGTAGAAAACGCGGGCTCCCAATATTCCAATGCCTCAAGCAACCCAACGTTGCGTTTTGCCAGAGCGAAAGAGTCGCTTGACTCAAAGGTTGCAACTACTCCATGGGCGAGCTGTTCACGAGTTTGCTTGTTGGAGCGGTACGCGTTGAACAGCTCTGTGGCGAGTTGTGCAGCGCTCTTGCCATTGCCGTTGAATCCCTGAAATCGCCCGATGAATCCATAAGGATCTTGGCCGAGACGAATGCTGAATGCCGGAAGGCCGCGACCCATCACGTATCCAATCTCTTGGTCGGTCCAGTTGCTGGCGTGGAAATTCTGGTGGAGAAGGGCAACTAGTGCATGACACGTGCGAAGTGCCGTTTCAATCTCCGTCTGCCACTCAAGTGTTGGCTCAATATCGTTGTGCGCCACGAATGAGGTAATCCCGTACTCGAGCAGCGCTGATTGGAGCTCTGCGGTAAATGCACGATGTGCGGACAGATGCGACAGAAAGACGCGAAGACAACCAGGTTTCCAGAACGCAGGGTCTGCGATAGACGATGTTCCCGTCTGTTCAACCGTGTAGCCAAGGTGTTCCGCTAGCTCGGCCAAGCGAGCATCTTCTCCGCCACCGACGTGCTCAAGTACATAGGTGTGGATTCCGCCGCTCCAGGTGGAGGATGTGGGGAATCCAAACTGGCTCAAGGTCAGATCAATAAGCGCCCAATCTTCGTTCGCCAGACGGTCAGCGATCTCCTTGATCAGTTTTATTCTTTGGGATGCACTTAATGCCATGTCTGCGGCCTAACGCCTAAGTTAAGCCGAATTGCAGCGCGTAGCTGGCAACATGGCAAGCTCTTTCTGCCATGTTGACGGCGTAGCGATGCAATTTCGGCTTGAACGCAATGTTAGGTGCCGCCGGTGCAACAGGAACTCCCCTGCTGGATGGGCGGACACTTGACGGTGCCATAAGAACAGTACACGCAGCAATCACCCGGCAGGGGCTTGAGCACGGCATGGCAAGCTGTGCACTCATAAAACCACTGGCACGCATTGGTGGGCATGGTTTCGCATGCACTGGCACCACACTCTGGGCAAGTGATGATCGATTCTAGTTTGGGGGCGGACATTGGGCAGCTCGGGCGGGGCGCAAAAGATCCAGGACCGACATGACGAGCATGAGGGCAATGCCCGCGTAGAACAGGTAAATGCTCCAGTCGTAGCTCCAGAAGAGAAGCAACGCTGATAGAACGGCGAGCGGTCCAAGAACTGAGAGCAGGCCGCGTGCGAAGCGCCGGTGCCGATACCATGCCCATGCGTTCACTATGAGCGCCAGCAATGCCAGAGCAGGGAGCAACTTTCTGAACAAGAAGCCCTCGTATTGCCCTAGAAAACCAAGACCGAGTGCGACACCAAGCGAGCCAAGTGCTGGAAAGCAGCCGGCACAGGACATGGCAGCAACGAGTGACCCCAAGCTGCTTGTTTTATCCAGTACGCGTGTGACACTCATGCTCTTTCCTTGCATTTAGCGGAATTGTTTCTGCGGCACCTAACGCCTGAGTTAAGCCGACTTGCGTAGCGGAGCCAAACACATGGCAAGCTCTTTCTGCCATGTGTTTGGTGGAGCGAAGCAAGTTCGGCTTGAACGAATTGTTAGGCCTGCGCCCAGTGCAGCGCAAACCCGAGAAGATTGAGGAGCGCCACCGGGCCGCCCACAACAAGTGCAACGATGTTCCAACCCCGGATACGCGAATTTGAGATGTGGCCCGGCACCGCTCGGATGTTTACGGAGTTCGCAACCGCCTGCATGGGCAGCAGCGGAATGACCGAGGCAAGTGAAACAACCGCCCAGGGCAGCGGCGCGTAGGCAACCAGCGAGAGACCGACCCATAGCAAGAATGCCAACACCGCTAAGCAGGCCAGCCCGCGAGGGTTGCCGGCTGCCCGCGAGATGCGTCGGAACAACGGATATGCAAATAGGACGCCAAGCACGGAGCGCCAAGGAGCGGACAGACGCCGCCGCTCCCTGAGTTTGACGAGACGCCAGTTGCCATAAAACCAATAGACCTGATACAGCCCGACCGTGCAAACGGACATGAGCGCCAGCTTCCACAGCGAAACGGGGAAGAAGATGGGCTGGATCAGGTTTTTGTCAGTCGTGTACGACATAGTTGCCAAGCAGGCCTAACACCTGAATTAAGCCGACTTGCGAAGCAAGTTCGGCTTGAATGAATTGTTAGGCCACTGGCCCGTCATATGCCAGCCGCAGCAAGAAAAGACGTCAGCTCCTGCTGCACCACTGGGGCGATAGGAGGCGAGCTAAACAGATACAGGTCCGGCGCAGAGAAATCATCCTTGAAGCCGCAGACGACCAAGCGTCCTGCCTGGCCGGCAAATTGTACGTCATATGCCCAGTTGGCACTCTGACCGAGCCATAGCGAGTTGATGCGGCGGGCCAATACCGCTGCACTTTGAGCAGTAAGGCCAGTCTCAAAGCGCCCAGCAAGCTGAGTTAGGAAAGGCTTAACCAAGTGTGCGTCAAAGTTGGCCGATGCTTCGACTAAGCCATCAGTGGCAATAGGCTCTTTGCCGGATCTGAGGCCAATTGCAGCAAAGAGTGCTAACGGTAGTGACAAAGCTGCCTCCAGGGGCCTAACGCCTGAGTTAAGCCGAACCGCGTAGTGGAGCCAAAGG
>NZ_JAXGFP010000013.1:0-4439 GCF_036663935.1 Novilysobacter erysipheiresistens | reverse complement strand
TCGGCTTGAATGACTTGTTATGCGGTGTGGCCCCGGTTGCTGGCAGACCTTGCAAGACGCCGACCCCGGAACTCAGCCGCCAGCTGAAACAGTAGCAGCTCGCGGCGCCGATGTGCCCGAAGGTGGCTCCCGAATGATTGCGCTGCGAACTCCAAGCCAGGCTAAGTTGCCGAAGCGAGGAGGGTGGGATATGACACCCCATCCGAAGACCTGTTGCCGAAGCCGGCGTGCGATCAGCCCGCGTCTAGTCGCAAGCGCGACGGTTGTGGCCGAAGGAAACAAGCCGATGCAGAACTTTCCGCCACACAACCGCATAACGCCTGAGTTAAGCCGACTTGCGTAGTGGAGCCAAAGCCATGGCAAGCTCTCTCTGCCATGGCTTTGGTGGAACGAAGCAAGTTCGGCTTGAACGAATTGTTAGACCACTAGCCTGGCCACTTTGTAGCTCTCACCGTCCGAAGCTACCACGCGAACAGGATGGCGTTTTGCCTGCGTCAAGAGCTCTGTGGCCGACAGGTTCTCAGTGGAAAGGTCAATGGTCACTTGGGGAAGCCCCTCAGTGGCAATTGCTTGCCGCTTGTGGGGCTCTACGAGAATTTGCTTGTTTGTGATTTCTATCCGACCAGCCATAAGTAAGCGCATGTCCTGAATCAAATAGGCAGCCAGCGCTTCGTCGGCAATGTCGTCTCCGGGAATGTCAAGCCGAAAGCCTTCCGACGAGAGGCAGCCTCCGTTAGTGAAGTGAACAACGAAATCGAACTTTACGCGGTGCTCAGTCATGTTTGTCTAGTGGTCTAACGCCTGAGTTAAGCCGACTTGCGTAGTGGAGCCAAACACATGGCAAGCTTTTTCTGCCATGTGTTTGGTGTAACGAAGCAAGTTCGGCTTGAACGAATTGTTAGGTGGCGCCCCCGGATCGCCGTGCACGATAACCTGCAATGCGATGTGGAATCGTGTAGAGGTACTCGAACAGGTAGTGGGTGAATTGAACTATATCTTTCGCGTCCCGCGGTGATGTTGCCGCTTGTCCAGGAGTTGGATGTGCCGAGTCGTTGCCAAGTTCGCGTACTTCATGAGACCAGTCGCGCATGACTGGTGGTATGAGCCCCTTGTTGCCTAAATCATCAATCTCTTGCTTGAGGTTGTTGCCAGTCGCTCCTTGTTCGCGGAGCGAGATTTGAAGGGAGCTTCTAGCCATCACGGCCGCTGCGTCCCAATTTTCATCGCGAAGGGACCGGTGGGCTTGCAACCAATAGCGTCCGACATCAGGTGGCCATTCCTCAGGAGCTTTATCTATTCGCTGCGGCCACGGTAAAACACGATAATCGTGCATATTGCTATGTGAAGAAGTTGCAGACCACAGTGCCATCACGTAGCCAGCGCAGCTTCCGCATTGCAGCGTTGAGAAGTGAAGCACCTTACTTCCATTGGGCTTCTTTTTCTCGGCGTCGAACGCGACCGAGAAATTGCCACGCTCCATGCAGAAGGGGCAAGTGATTTGGTAGAGCGCCAGCGTGTCTCCGTGCTGTCCGCTCCACTCTCCAAGATCCCACCAACTTTTCATAAGCCANTCTCGGCGTCGAACGCGACCGAGAAATTGCCACGCTCCATGCAGAAGGGGCAAGTGATTTGGTAGAGCGCCAGCGTGTCTCCGTGCTGTCCGCTCCACTCTCCAAGATCCCACCAACTTTTCATAAGCCACCTAACGCCTGAGTTAAGCCGACTTGCGTAGCGGAGGCAACAACATGGCAAGCTCTTCCTGCCGTGTTGTTGGTGTAGCGAAGCAAGTTCGGCTTGAACGAATTGTTAGGCGGCACACCAGCATTACCACCAGCCGCCGCCTGCCGAACGCTCAATCTCTAGCGCCTCTTCCCGCCCGCCGTCTGGACCGAAGAAGCTGAAGCCGGAGTTTGGCTCTGAAGGTTTAAGGGGATTCCATACACGACTAATGAGCTCTACTTGCAGTGCTGGGGCCGGAGATGCCGCAAAGGCAGGCTCAGCAGCGACAGCCTCACGCACAAGGCGCAACGCTTCTTCCCGTGCGGCCTCAGGAGATGGCGAACGTACGAAGCGGGTAGTGAAGAACCCATCTAAACCGTCGGGCGGGATCTCCATGCCGGTAGCAGTGATTAACACACGATAGCGGGTCATTGTCTTGTGCCGCCTAACGCCTGAGTTAAGCCGACTTGCGTAGTGGAGGCAAAAGCGTGGCAAGCTTTTTCTGCCACGCTTTTGCCGTAACGAAGCAAGTTCGGCTTGAACGAATTGTTAGGCTTGCTTAGCCGGGTAGCTTTGCCGCAAGTACGTCAACTTTCTCGATGGACGGCGGCTCGGAGAACAACTCACCGGCCTTTGCCATTAACGCTGCTGCGACCTTGCCGGAGAGATGGGCTTGCCGACCCGCTTCATCCGGAAAGGCATCAAAGATTCCGAAAGTACTTGGCCCAAGGCGAATGCCAAACCAAGCAGTGGTGGCAGGCTCCTCATTGACAATGGGAAGACCGCCCATAAGGAAGCTCTCCACCTCTTTCTCTTTTCCGGGTTTCGCTTCAAGGCGAACGAACAACGCTACTTTGACCACGATATGTCTCCTGTTGTTGTAACGACATCACGATACGCCATGTTCTCTTGCAAGCCTAACGCCTGAGTTAAGCCGACTTGCGTAGTGGAGCCAAAGCCATGGCAAGCTTTTTCTGCCATGGCTTTGGTGTACCGAAGCAAGTTCGGCTTGAACGAATTGTTAGGGGGCGCCCGATCATGCGCGGCCGCCCTTGAGTTGCCCAAGAGCCAATCTCTGTAATCGCGCTTCCGCGATCTCATGATCTAAGTATAGGCAAGCAATGATCTCTGCGACGGTCATCCACAATGCAAATTTTGGATTCTCCAGAACAAAATCTGACCGCGAGATCGCTTTGCCTGTATGGCTGACGATCTCATCTACACCGTGACCGGCATATTTTACAAAGCTGGCTCTTTGGTTCTTGTCCAGCGCGTCCAAGTAGGGTGCGAACGAAAAGGAAACCTGAGTGATGTTGTGCGCGAGAGAGTTTCTCAGCTCATAGAGAAGCTTAAGAACGCTGGCCTGTTCGGAGGTGAGTGAACCCAGCGAGCGAAGCAAAGCGACTTTGCCAAATTTGGAGTTGCCAAGGTCTAGGGCTGCCAGAGCACCCGAGAGCTCTTGAGCATGAAGCCGTGCAACCAAGGAGTGTGTACATGCCGCTTCCACAAGGGCATTTAGCTTGATGACAAAGGACCAGTCATCCTCTTTGTAAAGAGCCATGTAGAAGCCATCGGGAAGTCCGAGCTTTTCCTCTTGTGCCTTTACATCCTCGAATACCTTGCGCGCCATAGCGACCCCTAACGCCTGAGTTAAGCCGACTTGCGTAGCGGAGGCAACAACATGGCAAGCTTTTCCTGCCATGTTGTTGGTGGAGCGAAGCAAGTTCGGCTTGAACGAATTGTTAGGCAACGCACCCCGCTACCCCAGAATCTGCGGGTTGAGTTGCCACACTGAATAGTTGAGCGCCGAGGCGAAGCTTACCCAAAGCAGGTACGGGATGAGCAACGCACCCGCCAATGGTTTGACGCGCGAGAATGCAATAAGCGTTGCAACGATAAGCACCCAAAGCAGAACGATGTCCGCGAAAGCCAATCCGCCCAAGTGCCACCCGAAGAACAGCCAACTCCAGAGCGCATTGACTGCGAGTTGCACCAGAAACAGAGTAAGGGCTGTGCGTGCAGCACGGAACCCTCCGACACGCCAGACCAACCATGCCGCAATGCCCATGAGCGCGTAGAGGATTGTCCAGACAGGACCGAACAGGTTGGGCGGCGGCGCCCACTCCGGGCGTATGAGTTCGGTATAGAACGGACCAGCTTGTATGGACGCTGCGCTGCCGATGGCGGCAGCAATGAAGCTGACCGTGAGCCAGGCAAGGAACCCGATGATTTGCTTGTTTTTCGGCAAAGTCACGACTCACTCCCTTGTGTTGCCTAACGCCGGAATTAAGCCGACCCGCAACGTGAAGGTTGACGAAGCAACGGAACACCCAGCAGCGGCAGAGTGCCGAAGCCGCGAAGCGGGTTCGGCTTGAATGACTTGTTAGGCGCCAACACTAGCGCGAGAACCCCCACGGCCGAAAGTCCTCCCGCTTGACCCGAAGCCGAGAACAGCAAGCGCGCCCGATGATGCCGCGTAGTGCCGGCCGAAGCGAGCTGTTGTTGCAAGCGCGACGCCAATGAAACGTTGGAACCTTCCGAAGTCCAGATGCCGCCGGAACTTGTGAGCGCGCCCGTTGCATTGGCCGAAGCTGGGCCCACCGAAGCCAAGTCAACCGGGGTCGAAGGGCCTCGATCTGTCACCGAAGACGAGAACCCACTGCTTGAAAAGCTCTTGGGGCCTAACGCCTGAGTTAAGCCGACTTGCGTAGCGGAGCCAA
>NZ_JAXGFP010000012.1:0-5385 GCF_036663935.1 Novilysobacter erysipheiresistens | reverse complement strand
TTTTGCTTTGGAATGTCGTCGACGCGTCGTCGAGTCCAAGGCCACTTGAGGTTATATGGTCAAGCCACACGGATCATTAGTACTGGTTAGCTCAATGCATTGCTGCACTTACACACCCAGCCTATCAACCACCTGGTCTTGATGGTTCCTTCAGGGGAGTCAAGCTCCCGGGAGATCTCATCTTGAGGCGCGCTTCCCGCTTAGATGCTTTCAGCGGTTATCGCTTCCGAACATAGCTACCCGGCAATGCCACTGGCGTGACAACCGGAACACCAGGGGTTCGTCCACTCCGGTCCTCTCGTACTAGGAGCAGCCCCTCTCAAATCTCCAACGCCCATGGCAGATAGGGACCGAACTGTCTCACGACGTTCTGAACCCAGCTCGCGTACCACTTTAAATGGCGAACAGCCATACCCTTGGGACCGACTACAGCCCCAGGATGTGATGAGCCGACATCGAGGTGCCAAACACCGCCGTCGATATGAACTCTTGGGCGGTATCAGCCTGTTATCCCCGGAGTACCTTTTATCCGTTGAGCGATGGCCCTTCCATACAGAACCACCGGATCACTAAGACCTACTTTCGTACCTGCTTGATCCGTCGATCTCGCAGTCAAGCACGCTTATGCCTTTGCACACAGTGCGCGATGTCCGACCGCGCTGAGCGTACCTTCGTGCTCCTCCGTTACACTTTGGGAGGAGACCGCCCCAGTCAAACTACCCACCATACATGGTCCCCGACCCGGATAACGGGCCCAGGTTAGAACGTCAAGCACGACAGGGTGGTATTTCAAGGATGGCTCCACCAAGGCTGGCGCCTCGGCTTCAAAGCCTCCCACCTATCCTACACAGACGAACTCAACGTTCAATGTAAAGCTATAGTAAAGGTTCACGGGGTCTTTCCGTCTTGCCACGGGAACGCTGCATCTTCACAGCGATTTCAATTTCACTGAGTCTCGGGTGGAGACAGCGCCGCTGTCGTTACGCCATTCGTGCAGGTCGGAACTTACCCGACAAGGAATTTCGCTACCTTAGGACCGTTATAGTTACGGCCGCCGTTTACTGGGGCTTCGATCAAGAGCTTCGCCTTGCGGCTGACCCCATCAATTAACCTTCCAGCACCGGGCAGGCGTCACACCCTATACGTCCACTTTCGTGTTTGCAGAGTGCTGTGTTTTTGATAAACAGTCGCAGCGGCCTGGTCACTGCGACCCCCGACAGCTATAGCTCGCATGAGCCACCATCAGGGGTGCACCTTCTCCCGAAGTTACGGTGCCATGTTGCCTAGTTCCTTCACCCGAGTTCTCTCAAGCGCCTGAGAATTCTCATCCTGCCCACCTGTGTCGGTTTACGGTACGGTCTGCGTAAGCTGAAGCTTAGGAGCTTTTCCTGGAAGCGTGGTATCAGTCACTTCGCCCTAATGGGCTCGTCTCGCTGCTCGGTGTTGAACGACCTCCCGGATTTGCCTAAGAGATCCACCTACCTGCTTTCCCCGGGACAACCAACGCCCGGTAGACCTAACCTTCTCCGTCCCTCCATCGCACTTACGCGAGGTGCAGGAATATTAACCTGCTTCCCATCGACTACGCATTTCTGCCTCGCCTTAGGGGCCGACTCACCCTGCGTCGATTAACGTTGCGCAAGGAAACCTTGGGCTTTCGGCGTGCGGGCTTTTCACCCGCATTATCGTTACTCATGTCAGCATTCGCACTTCCGATACCTCCAGCAGACTTCTCAATCCACCTTCAACGGCTTACGGAACGCTCCTCTACCGCGCATACAAAGTATGCACCCCAAGCTTCGGTTCAGTACTTAGCCCCGTTAAATCTTCCGCGCAGACCGACTCGACCAGTGAGCTATTACGCTTTCTTTAAAGGGTGGCTGCTTCTAAGCCAACCTCCTGGCTGTCTGTGCCTTTCCACATCGTTTTCCACTCAGCACTGATTTGGGACCTTAGCTGTGGGTCTGGGTTGTTTCCCTTTTCACGACGGACGTTAGCACCCGCCGTGTGTCTCCCGGATAGTACGTGCTGGTATTCGGAGTTTGCCATGGTTTGGTAAGTCGCAATGACCCCCTAGCCATAACAGTGCTCTACCCCCAGCAGTATTCGTCCGAGGCGCTACCTAAATAGCTTTCGAGGAGAACCAGCTATCTCCGGGTTCGATTAGCTTTTCACTCCTAATCACACCTCATCCCCTACCTTTGCAACGGGAGTGGGTTCGGGCCTCCAGTACCTGTTACGGTACCTTCACCCTGGGCATGACTAGATCACCCGGTTTCGGGTCTACAGCCCGCGACTATGCGCCCTATTCAGACTCGGTTTCCCTTCGCCTCCCCTATACGGTTAAGCTTGCCACGAACTGTAAGTCGCTGACCCATTATACAAAAGGTACGCAGTCACCCCGAAGGGCTCCTACTGCTTGTACGCACACGGTTTCAGGGTCTATTTCACTCCCTTCACCAGGGTTCTTTTCGCCTTTCCCTCACGGTACTGGTTCACTATCGGTCGGTCAGGAGTATTTAGCCTTGGAGGATGGTCCCCCCATGTTCAGACAGGGTTTCTCGTGCCCCGCCCTACTCGATTTCATCGAAAGAGTCTTTTCGCATACCGGGCTGTCACCGTCTATGGCCGAGCTTTCCAACTCGTTTTGCTAAAACTCAATCAACTTAAGGGCTGCTCCCCGTTCGCTCGTCACTACTCAGGGAATCTCGGTTGATTTCTTTTCCTCCGGTTACTTAGATATTTCAGTTCACCGGGTTCGCCTTGCATGGCTATGTATTCACCATGCAATACTGCTTGCGCAGTGGGTTTCCCCATTCGGACATCGCGGGATCAATGCTTGTTGCCAGCTCCCCCACGCTTTTCGCAGGCTGCCACGTCCTTCATCGCCTCTGACCGCCAAGGCATCCACCGTGTGCGCTTATTCACTTGACCATATAACCCCAAGTCGCCTCAGAGTCATACATTGCGTGAACACAACGTCTCACTTCAAATATTAGGGGATCAAGTCCCCCGCCTTAGCCTCTACGACACGTCATGGACATTCCGTCTCAAAACGCTCGCTACGTCCCAGTTTTCAAAGAACACGACCTGGCCTCAACGCCGGGTCGCTTCAAATCTATGTGTGTGTGCGCAGAATCATCCAGAGTTTCGCGAGCGGCTCGCCTTTCGGTGGTGGGTCTGGGAGGACTCGAACCACCGGCCTCACCCTTATCAGGGGTGCGCTCTAACCACCTGAGCTACAGACCCAAAAGTCGTGCTGTGCCCGGGCCGCAGCATGGTGGAGCTTGTCGGGATCGAACCGACGACCCCCTGCTTGCAAAGCAGGTGCTCTCCCAGCTGAGCTAAAGCCCCGTGCTGAAACTCTGAATGCAGGTCACTTGTGCGGACGCCTGGACAGGCAATGTGCTGTCTTTTGTCTCTAAAGGAGGTGATCCAGCCGCACCTTCCGATACGGCTACCTTGTTACGACTTCACCCCAGTCATGAATCACTCCGTGGTAACCGTCCCCCCGAAGGTTAGACTAGCTACTTCTGGAGCAACCCACTCCCATGGTGTGACGGGCGGTGTGTACAAGGCCCGGGAACGTATTCACCGCAGCAATGCTGATCTGCGATTACTAGCGATTCCGACTTCATGGAGTCGAGTTGCAGACTCCAATCCGGACTGAGATGGGGTTTCTGGGATTGGCTTGCCCTCGCGGGTTTGCAGCCCTCTGTCCCCACCATTGTAGTACGTGTGTAGCCCTGGCCGTAAGGGCCATGATGACTTGACGTCATCCCCACCTTCCTCCGGTTTGTCACCGGCGGTCTCCTTAGAGTTCCCACCATTACGTGCTGGCAACTAAGGACAAGGGTTGCGCTCGTTGCGGGACTTAACCCAACATCTCACGACACGAGCTGACGACAGCCATGCAGCACCTGTGTTCTGGTTCCCGAAGGCACCCCTCGATCTCTCAAGGGTTCCAGACATGTCAAGGCCAGGTAAGGTTCTTCGCGTTGCATCGAATTAAACCACATACTCCACCGCTTGTGCGGGCCCCCGTCAATTCCTTTGAGTTTCAGTCTTGCGACCGTACTTCCCAGGCGGCGAACTTAACGCGTTAGCTTCGATACTGAGGACCTAAGTGTCCCCAACATCCAGTTCGCATCGTTTAGGGCGTGGACTACCAGGGTATCTAATCCTGTTTGCTCCCCACGCTTTCGTGCCTCAGTGTCAGTGCTGGTCCAGGGTGTCGCCTTCGCCACGGATGTTCCTCCCGATATCTACGCATTTCACTGCTACACCGGGAATTCCACACCCCTCTACCGCACTCTAGACTGCCAGTATCCAATGCCATTCCCAGGTTGAGCCCGGGGCTTTCACATCAGACTTAACAGACCACCTACGCACGCTTTACGCCCAGTAATTCCGAGTAACGCTTGCACCCTTCGTATTACCGCGGCTGCTGGCACGAAGTTAGCCGGTGCTTATTCTTTGGGTACCGTCAGGACACCCGGGTATTAACCGAATGCTTTTCTTCCCCAACAAAAGTGCTTTACAACCCGAAGGCCTTCTTCACACACGCGGCATGGCTGGATCAGGCTTGCGCCCATTGTCCAATATTCCCCACTGCTGCCTCCCGTAGGAGTCTGGACCGTGTCTCAGTTCCAGTGTGGCTGATCATCCTCTCAGACCAGCTACGGATCGTCGCCTTGGTGGGCCTTTACCCCACCAACTAGCTAATCCGACGTCGGCTCATCTTTCTGCGCGAAGCCCGAAGGTCCTCCGCTTTCACCCCAAACCTCCCGGCCTGGGGTCGTATGCGGTATTAGCGTAAGTTTCCCTACGTTATCCCCCACAAAAAGGCAGATTCCGACGTTGTCCTCACCCGTCCGCCACTCGCCACCCAGGGAGCAAGCTCCCCTGTGCTGCCGTTCGACTTGCATGTGTTAGGCCTGCCGCCAGCGTTCACTCTGAGCCAGGATCAAACTCTTCACTTAAGTATTGCGGCGCGGTCCGAAGACCTTGCCTATGCTTTGAGTGCAGTGTCGTCCCAGCCCAAATTACTCGATTACTCACATCTTGCGATGCTTGTTCTTGATTCATTTGGACTGTGTCGAACATCTGCGAATGGACAACCATCCACCCGCCAGACGCCCGCACAAGTCACCTGCGCACACTGTCAAAGATCCTGGGAACCGGCCTCAGCGCCGCGTTCCGTCTCGTTCACCAAAGTGCCCGAGTGAGCCGCACATCTTACAGCAGATTTCGGGGCCGTCAACACCTGCTCGACCTCCTTTTTCGTCCCGCTGCCCCGCCAACTCCGGCGAACCGACCGTGGCGGGCCGCGCATTATGCACACCTGCTCCCGATCCGGGAAGGGGTGGGATGAAAATTTTTTCG
>NZ_JAXGFP010000011.1:0-5415 GCF_036663935.1 Novilysobacter erysipheiresistens | reverse complement strand
CACCTCGCGAAGGATGTGGATGCTCTCGGCTTCGAGGCGGTCGAGGTGGGAGAGCGTGGGCGTGTCAATCATGTATGGGAACTCTCGAGCTGATCCGGATCGATGGTGGACGCGACGACTGTAGCGGTGGTGGAGCCGGGCAACGTCCCAAGGGTGGTGGCTGGCGGGTAGTCCAGACCCTCATCGCGCAGCAGGAGGCGGAGCTTGTCCAGTTCATCATCGGACACCACGCGACCTCCCTCACGGTAATAGACGGATTTCGCCGCCTTCTCCAGCCGCTCCGGCAAGCCCTTCTTCAGCAGTCCGGACACGAACGGCTTGATGCCGGATTCGTGCAGCAGGTTGTTGAACCGGGTAAAGCGCGCCGCACGCTTGCGATTGGCGAACGGCAACAGCGCATCGGACGGTACTGATATCCCGAGGAACGTGAAAAGGTCGCGAAGCGTCGGTTCGGGCTCGGCGACAAGGCGCTCGAACGACAGCACGCAGATGTTCTCCGGGGCGAAATGGCGCTGGTACTCACGCAGTTGTTCGTTGTATCGGCTGGCGCCGACATAGAACTGCGAATTGCCCCAATTGGCCCGCTCGCCCAGCGCCAGTTCCTCCTCGACCAGCGCCAGCAGCGGCCGGTTGGTGACGCCGTGCGCACGGTCCATTTCGTAATGCGACCGGATCCGCGCCACCGGGTCGCGCAGCAACGCCATGATCCTAGCCTCGGGGTTGTAGGCGTGGATGTTGCGCGCGGCGACCTTCGAGGAGAAGTAGAAGGTCGAGCATTCGCCGATGACCGGTTGGCCGGCAGCGCCCTCGAACAGGCGCTGGTAGTGCTCGAACGCGGTCACCCAAGCCAGGCCGACGGTCGGGCGATCCGGCGAGTCAAGATAGGCGGCGATATCGAGGCGGGTCTTCTTGTCGAAACTCGGCGCGAGTTGTTCTGCGACGTCGGGACAGAAATGGCCGGGCTCCTTGATCGGCGACAGGAACACCTGCGGATGTTGCCGCAACAAGCGGTCGACCGAGGTGGTCCCGGCCTTCGGCGCGCCGACCAGGAAGAAGTTCGCCTTGGGGGTCGATGGCTTCATTTGATTGCTCGCTCCTGGGCGTACTCGTGGCGGCATCGCCAGGCCCCGCGCGCCATCATCGACAACAGGGCGATCTCTCCGCCGACCGTCGCGAAGGCCGCGCCGAGCGCGTGGTACAGCGGGATCAGCGCGACGTTGAGGGCAACGGTCACCACCGCGGCCAGCGCCATCGCCCGCACCCGGTAACCCATCTGCGACCGGTTGAGCAGGACCGCGCCCACCGAAGTCGACAGGAAGCGCAGCGGCGGGCACAACGCCAACACCATCAACACCGCGACCACGCCGCGGTATTGCTCGCCGAACGCGACCGGCACGAACCACGGCGCCAGCAACGCCACGGACGCGCCCACCAGCAGGCCCAACGCGAGCATCCCGGCAATCCCCTGGCGATAGACGCGGCGGAACTTCGGCTTGTCGTGCACCGCCCAGCGGTGCAACTTCGACAGCAGGTACTTCTGATAGATGGTCCCGGGAATCAGGTAGATCGCCGACATCACCGCCATCGCGATGCCGAACAGACCGGCCTGGACGTTGCTGTCGAGGTACTTCAGCAACACCGTGCCGATCTGGAAGAACACCGGATACAGCAGCGCGGTGGCGCCATACACCCACGACTGCGACCACAGGGTCGCAATCCCCGGCACCACGACCGCCCCCTCTGGTTCGACCCGCGGCCCGTGGCCGTGCAGCTTCACCTCGCCACGCATCAGCGCGACCATCGCCGGCATCCCGAACGCGACGATCGCGATCGACAACACGCCATAGCCCGCCGCAACGAAGCCCACGCCCAGCGCAGGCATCAGCAGCAGCAACGACGCGATCGCCAGCCGACCGCCGGGAACCAGCAATTGCCAGCCGGACAGCGCGTGGTAACGCTCCTCCAGCCGCATCTTGTTGCCGACCAGGTCCGTCGTCAGCAGCGCGAGAATCACTGGCAGCAGTGCCAGCAACGTGAACCGGGTCGCCGCGCCGGGCGCGATCGTGAAGGCACAGGCCACCACGATCGCCAGCGCCAGCGCGGTGGTGATGGCGCTGAACCGCAGGGTCGAGCGCAACCACCGGTCGGCGCCCCACCCCTCCACCCCATAGACCATCAGCCGGAACCGCGACAGCCCGAAGCCGGCAAGCGGCGCGACGATCGTGACCGTCGCCAGCGACGAGGCGAACAGCCCGTAGTCGGCCGCCCCCAGCTGGCGGGCAAGGATCGTCTGGGTGAGGAACACCATGCCGGCGCCCACCACGGTCGCCAGCGACAGCGACGACAAGGCGACGACGGCCCGCCGCATGCCCGGCCGCATCACCAGCGTGTCACCGACGGATCCCATCACTGCGCCGCGGCATGGACGGCGGATCCCGGCATCCGCAACAGTTCGCCATAGACCGCCACCGTCTTGGCGATGACCATGCGCTCGTCGAAATCCGCCAGCGCCTTGGTCCGGGCGGCATCACCGAGCCGGCGCAGCAGCACGCGGTCGTCGTCGAGTGTGGCCAGCTGTTCGGCCAGGGCCTCGGCATCGCGCGGGGCGACGTGCAGCCCGTCAACGCCGTGGCGGGTGACGACCTCGCGGCAACCTGGCAGGTCGGTTGTAATCAGCGCCAGTCCGCTTGCGGCACCTTCGATCAGGCTCTTGGGCACGCCTTCGCGGTAGTAGCTGGGCAGCGCCATGATGTCGGCCGAGCGTAGCAGCGCGGGCATGTCGTCGACATGGCCCAGCCAGTCGACCAGACCCTCATCCACCCAGCGTTCGACCTGCGCACGATCGACCGAACCGGGATTGCCCGGATCGGGCATGCCCGCCAGCAGGAACTTGATGTTACGGCCGCGCTGCCGCAACAAGGCCGAGGCCTGGACGTACTCGCCGATGCCCTTCTCCCACAACAGGCGCGCGGCAAGGACAACCCGCAGCGGTCGCGGCTCGCACTCCCCGTTCGGCGGACAGAACCGCCCGGTGTCGACGCCCGAGCTACGGATCAGGCGGATGTTGTCGGACTCCACCAGGCGGGCGCGGGTGAACGCATCGGCATCGTCGGGATTCTGCAGGATCAGCCGGGAGTGGCCGCTGCCGAGCGTGCCCCGGATCAGCGCGCTCACGATCGGACGCAACGCGCGGGCCTTGGCTCCGTTGCTGGTGAAAACGTAGCCCATCCCGGCAACCGCGTTGACCACCGCCGGGACCTTGGCCAGGCGTGCCGCCAACGCGCCGTAGACCGCGCACTTGACCGTGAAGTTGTGGATCAGGTCGGGCTGTTCGGCCTTGACCACCTGCAGCAGTTCCCGGACCGTCCACGCTTCACGCGCCGGATTCAGGCTGGCACGATCCATCGTCCCCAGGGTGACCCAGCGGATGCCGTGGTCGGCGAACCGTGCCCCGAAATCGCCCGGTGGCGAAAGCATCACCACCTCGACCCCCTGGCGGGCCAGGTGAAGCGCGGTGGACAGCCGGAAGTTGTAGAGGTACCAGTCGGTGTTGGCGAAGAAGACGAATTTCATCCGTGGCTCAGTCGGCATAGAAATTGGTGGCCAGCGAAATGTCGCTGGCATCCTTGATATCAACGTGGGGCCTGGTCCCCTCCCGGCCATCGACCGACGCCCATTCGGGACTGTTGCGGTTGAGTTCGACCCGGCGGGTGTTGTTGTTGCGGAAGTGGTTCTGGCTCACCCGGTAACCTCGGGTTCCGCCGCGCAGCCCGAGGCCGTGCAGGCGGTTGTGGCGGATGCGGTTGCCGGCGATCCTGCCGTCGATGGCGCCGATCGCGAGGATCCCGTAGCCGCCATTGAATTCGATCAGGCAGTCGATCACGGTGACGTCGTGGGAACGCTTGTAGATCTGCAGCCCGTTGCTCGCGTTTCCCTTCATCAGGCAGTTCTCGATGTGCACACCGATGGTGCTGTCGGGACCGTCCGGCTCGATGTCGATGCCGCACTCCGGCGCCGTTCCCGAGGTGTCGGTGAACTCGGAGTCGAGCACCCGCACGTTGCGCGAGCCACCGATCGAAAGGCCCTGGCGCCGGTTGCCGCTGCAACGAACGCCGGCGATGACGACGTCCTCGCTCAGGACCCGCCGCTTCCTGCCTGGCGCCCACTCGCCACCGATGCAGAGGCCGTCGCCCCAGCAATCGGACAAATGCATATCCCGGATGGTCACGCCCGAGGCGGCCCTGACGTGGATGCCGTAGCCCCATTCACCGGTCGTGCCGAGGTGGCGATGGCGGTCGCCGGAGATGCGCCCGCCGGAGACCTCGACGTCCTCGGCCCGATGGATGCGGATGACACGGGACCGCTCGGCGCCATTGGACTTGGCCAGCAGTTCGGCATCCGGCGCCAGTTCCAGGTGCATCCGGCTGCGCAGGCGCACACCCCGGATCGGGTCGATCAGGTACCGGCCGGGCGGAACAACGACGGTGCCGCCATCGCTGGGCAAGGCATCGACAGCCTGCTGGAAGGCATCGGTATCGTCATGGCTGCCATTGCCGCGTACCCCATGCTCGCGCACGTCGATCCGGGCGCTGCCGCGAGCCCGACTCGGCGCCACGGACCGGCGAACCGTCGCCGGGCCCGGCATCGGCGCGGCCTCGCAGCCGGTCACGGCCATCGCCAGGCCCAGCCATGCGGTTCGGCCCAGCAGCGTTCGTCGGGAAATCGATTCCGGTGTCATGCGCGGAAACTGTCATGGAAGTCATGAAGGATGCGTCGTGGCTCCGCAGCCGTTGCGTCGGTGCGGCACTCGGGTCGACGCGCTCCGGGGCGAAAACCGGACAGACCCTTAATGGCCTCGCACGTTGCGAACAACAAAAAAAGGCCGGACACATCATCGGATGTGTCCGGCCCGTTTTCGGTCGCGACCGCCGGCCCTGCCGGCCGGCGTCGCAGTGCTTGCCTTACTTGGAGTAGAAGTTGGCGTTGATCCGGATGTTGCTCGCGGTGTCACTCACTCCCAGGTGCGACTGGGTGCCATTCCGGCCGGACACCTGACCGGTCATGCGGCTCCAGTTGGTCGCGCTCCATGCCAGGCTGGCGCCCACGATGCCGTGGTTGCGGGTGGTGTTGTTGCGGAAGTAGTTGCCGCCCGCCGCGTAGTCCCGGGTGTCGACACTGATCGACAGGCCATCCAGGCGGTTGTGCCCGATCCTGTTCGCGCTGATGTTGCCGGCCTTGGTGCCGATGGTCAGGATGCCGAAGCCGTCGTTGCGCTCGATCTGGCAACCGGTGATCACCACCTCGCTGACGCGGTGGTAGACCAGGATGCCGTTGCCCTGGTTGTTGCGGATCAGGCAATCCTCGATGCGGATGTTCTCCGCCCGGTCCATGTTGTGCTTGTCGGGCTCGATATCG
>NZ_JAXGFP010000010.1:0-16138 GCF_036663935.1 Novilysobacter erysipheiresistens | reverse complement strand
GTACCGTCGGCGCCGGCGTCGTTGCCAAGATCCTGAAGTAAACGGGTACGCCGTAAGCCCGTCGAAATCGATGAAAAACGGTGGTGGCGGCGCAAGCCGCCGTCGCCATTTTCGGACCAGTCAATACGCCAGTAGCTCAATTGGCAGAGCAGCGGTCTCCAAAACCGCAGGTTGGGGGTTCAAGTCCCTCCTGGCGTGCCAAATGCGGAAGATCGATTGAACAGCAAGGTCGAACAAACCAGGTCCACCAACGCCGGTGACATCGCCAAGTACGCGCTTGCGGTGCTGTTGGTGGTTGCGGGCCTGTTTGCGTACATCTGGTTCGAGCAGTGGCCGGGCGCGTTGCGTGCGCTGGCCGCGGCCGGCGGCCTGGTCGCCGGCGTGGCGGTGTTCCTCACCAGCCACAAGGGCGCGCAGACCCTCGAGTTCCTGTCGGAGTCGCGTTTCGAACTGCGCAAGGTGGTCTGGCCGACCCGCCAGGAAGCCACCCGCACCACCTGGGTGGTGATGCTTGCGGTGCTGATCCTCAGCCTGCTGCTGGCCGGCTTCGACGTGGTCATCCAGGCCGCGGTGAAGTGGCTGTTGGGACGTTAAGGAGATGACACAGGTGCAGACACCAGACAACGGCAACGAATCCCCGGACAACGGCACTGCCGGCAACCGCCGCTGGTACGTGGTCCATGCCTATTCGGGGTTCGAGAAGTCGGTGGCGCAGGCATTGCGCGACCGCATCGCGCGGGCGGAGATGCAGGACCGCTTCGGCGACGTGCTGGTGCCGACCGAGGAAGTGGTGGAGATGCGCTCCGGCCAGAAGCGTCGTTCCGAGCGCAAGTTCTTCCCCGGCTACGTGCTGGTGCAGATCGCGACCCACGACGAGTCGGGGATCCCGCGGATCGACAGCGAATGCTGGCATCTGATCAAGGAAACCCCGAAGGTCATGGGGTTCATCGGCGGCACCGCCGACCGGCCGCTGCCGATCGCCGACCACGAGGCCGATGCGATCCTGAACCGGGTCCAGGAAGGCGTCAGCAAGCCGAAGCCGAAGGTGCTGTTCGAGCCGGGCCAGATGGTCCGGGTCATCGACGGTCCGTTCAACGACTTCAACGGCGTGGTCGAGGAAATCAACTACGAGAAGAGCCGCCTGCGCGTGGCAGTGCTGATCTTCGGCCGCTCGACCCCGGTCGAGCTGGGCTTCGGTCAGGTCGAAAAGGCCTGATCGCACGAAAAACGCGGGGCCGAAAACCCTGTATACTGCCTGGCTCGCTGCGACACGCGAGCCAATGTGGAGACCGCAGCTGCCCCCGGGGCGGCTGTCGGCGCATTCGGCTCGCAGATAGCGGCGTGAAACATTGACGTGAAGCCGGGACACGTGATTTTCCCGGCGCGATGGGGAGCCTGTTGCAAGGCGCTTGCACCCGGAGAGCAATCAAAATGGCAAAGAAAGTAGTCGGCTATATCAAGCTGCAGGTCAAGGCCGGTCAGGCCAACCCGTCGCCGCCGGTGGGTCCCGCCCTCGGCCAGCGCGGCCTCAACATCATGGAGTTCTGCAAGGCCTTCAACGCCGCGACCTCCAAGCTGGAGCCGGGCCTGCCGACGCCGGTGATCATCACCGCGTACTCGGACCGTACCTTCACCTTCATCACCAAGAGCACCCCGGCCACCGTGCTGCTCAAGAAGGCCGCCGGCATCACTTCCGGCTCCAAGCGTCCGAACACCGAGAAGGTGGGCAAGGTTACCCGCGCCCAGCTCGAGGAGATCGCCAAGCAGAAGGAAGCGGACCTGACCGCGGCCGAGCTGGAAGCGGCGGTGCGCACGATTGCGGGTTCCGCCCGCAGCATGGGTTTGACGGTGGAGGGCTAAGAGATGGCAATGACCAAGCGCGAAAAAGCAATCAAGGCCGCCGTCGTCCCGGGCAAGGCATACGCCTTCGACGAAGCCATCAAGATCATCAAGACCGCGACCAAGGCCAAGTTCGTCGAGTCCGTCGACGTCGCCGTGCGTCTCGGCGTGGATGCCAAGAAGTCCGACCAGCAGGTGCGCGGCTCGACCGTCCTGCCGGCCGGTACCGGCAAGTCGGTCCGCGTGGCGGTGTTCGCCCCGGCAGGCGCCAAGGCTGACGAGGCCCTGGCCGCTGGCGCCGAAGCCGTCGGCATGGACGACCTGGCCGAGAAGATGCAGGCCGGCGACCTCAACTACGACGTCGTCATCGCGACCCCGGATGCGATGCGCGTGGTCGGCAAGCTCGGCCAGGTGCTCGGTCCGCGCGGCCTGATGCCGAACCCGAAGGTCGGCACCGTGTCGCCGAACCCGGCCGAGGCGGTCAAGGCCGCCAAGGGCGGCCAGGTCCGCTACCGCACCGACAAGGCCGGCATCATCCACTGCACCATCGGCAAGGCCGACTTCGATGACGGTTCGCTCAAGGGCAACCTCGAGGCGCTGCTGCTGGACCTGATCAAGGCCAAGCCGGCGACCGCCAAGGGCCAGTACCTGCAGAAGATCGCGATCAGCTCGACCATGGGCCCGGGCGTGACCGTCGACCAGTCGACCCTGGTGCTGAAGTAAGGGTTTTTGCAGGAGGGGCGTCAGCCCCGATTCGAATTTTGAGGGCATCGCCGAGGTTTCGGCCAAAGCGATAGCCGTCAAAGACCGCAGGTGCGGTCAACGCCTACCGGCGACGGGCACGGAAGCTCGACATGGCAGGGAATCGCCGTCGGTGGAAACGGGACTGCTTAATCCGGACCTTCGGGTCGCCCTGCGTAGATGGTGCCTTCTGGAAAATTTTTCTGGAGTGGCCACCACCCGGGATGCCGCAAGGCGTCCCCGATGCCAGGGACAGGCGTCGCCTAGGACCGCAAGCGGCAGGAGCCGTAAGCGGAATTCAAATTGGAGGAGTGCAATGGCTCTCAATCTGTCCCAGAAGCAAGAAGTAGTCGCCGAGCTGGCAGACATCGCCGCCAAGGCCCACTCCTTGGTCGCAGCCGAGTACGCGGGCACCACGGTCAGTCAAATGACCGCGATGCGCAAGACGGCCCGTGAAACCGGTGTGTACTTGAAGGTTGTCAAGAACACGCTGGCGTCGCGCGCCGTCGCGGGCACCGAGTTCGAGGTCGTCAAGGACGTCCTGACCGGTCCGCTGCTGTACGCGTTCTCGCTGGAAGAACCCGGCGCTGCCGGGCGTCTGATCAAGGATGCCGCCAAGGGCAACGACAAGCTCAAGCCGCGCCTCGTGTCGGTGGAAGGCAAGTTGCTGCCGGCCGAGCACGTCGATGTACTGGCGTCGCTGCCGACCCGCGAGCAGGCGCTGTCCATGCTGGCACGCGTCCTGGCCGAGCCGGCCTCGATGTTCGCCCGCGTCGTCAAGGCCGTGGCCGACCAGCAAGGTGGTGGCGAAGCCGCCCCCGCCGAAGCTGCCGCCGAAGCCTGATTCGCGTACGCGACTCAACTCAATCGTTTCGTAAGATCACTGATCTCGAACAACATTTTCCAGAGGTAAATACAATGTCCCTGTCCAACGATCAGATCGTCGACGCCGTCGCCGCCAAGTCGCTGATGGAAGTGATGGAGCTGGTGAAGGCCATCGAAGAGAAGTTCGGCGTCACCGCCGCTGCCCCGGTCATGATGGCCGCCGGTCCGGCTGCCGGTGCGGTCGCGGCTGAAGAGCAGACCGAGTTCAACGTCATCCTGAAGGAAGCCGGTGCCAAGAAGGTCGAGGTCATCAAGGCCGTCCGCGCCATCACCGGCCTGGGCCTGAAGGAAGCCAAGGACCTCGCCGAGGCCGGTGGCGTGGTGAAGGAAGGCGCTTCGAAGGAAGACGCCGAGAAGTTCAAGAAGGACCTCGAGGCCGCCGGCGCGACCGTCGAGCTGAAGTAAGTCGTACTTGCGTCGCCAGGCGTCATTGGCGACCACCTGAGGCTGGGGGCGTAAGCCCCCGGCCTTTGGCCGTTGTTGCAGTACTCCAAAAGAAAACACCCGAGTTGGTAGTTGGAAGTAGCGGGAGAAGGCGTGCTGGTGCCGGCAATACCAGCGACTTCCAACTGACAACTTCACGTTTCCCCCGGACCCGCAGGCGCGCGGTCCAATGAAAATCGAGGCGGTAGCCCCATGACCACAGCTTCCAAGACGACGGTATCCCATACCGACTATTCGTTCACCGAAAAGAAGCGCATCCGCAAGAATTTCGGCAAGCGCAAGTCGATCCTCGAGGTGCCCTTCCTGCTGGCGATCCAGGTCGACTCCTATCGTGCATTCCTGCAGGAACACACCGACCCCGCCAAGCGCGAGGACCGCGGCCTGCATGCCGCGCTGAAGTCGGTGTTCCCGATCTCCAGCTACAGCGGCAACGCCGCGCTCGAGTATGTCGGCTACAAGCTCGGCGAGCCCGCGTTCGACGAGCGCGAGTGCCGCCAGCGTGGCATGAGCTACGGCGCCCCGCTGCGCGTGACCGTGCGCCTGGTGATCTACGACCGCGAGTCGTCGACCAAGGCCATCAAGTACGTGAAGGAGCAGGAGGTCTACATGGGCGAGATCCCGCTCATGACCGGCAACGGCACCTTCATCGTCAACGGCACCGAGCGCGTCATCGTCTCGCAGCTGCATCGTTCGCCTGGCGTATTCTTCGACCACGATCGCGGCAAGACGCACAGCTCCGGCAAGCTGCTGTACAGCGCCCGCATCATCCCGTACCGCGGCTCGTGGCTGGACTTCGAGTTCGACCCGAAGGACGGCCTGTTCACCCGCATCGACCGTCGCCGCAAGCTGCCGGTGACCATCCTGCTGCGCGCGCTGGGCTACACCAACGAGGAGATGCTGGCCGAGTTCTTCGAGGTCAACACCTTCCATATCGACCCGACCGAAGGCGTCCAGGTCGAGCTGGTGCCCGAGCGCCTGCGCGGCGAGACCCTCGATTTCGACCTGTCCGACGGCGAGAAGATCATCGTCGAGGCCGGCCGTCGCATCACCGCGCGCCACGTCAAGCAGCTCGAGGCCGCCGGCATCGAGGCGCTGGCCGTGCCCGACGCCTACCTGGTCGGCCGGATCCTGTCGCATGACGTGGTCGATACCGCCACCGGCGAGCTGATCGCCTCGGCCAACGACGAGATCACCGAGGAACAGCTGGAGCTGTTCCGCAAGGGTGGCATCGAGACCGTCGGCACGATCTGGGTCAATGACCTGGACCGCGGCCCGTTCATCTCCAACACCCTGCGCATCGACCCGAGCAAGACCCAGCTCGAGGCGCTGGTCGAGATCTACCGGATGATGCGTCCGGGCGAGCCGCCGACCAAGGACGCGGCGCAGAACCTGTTCCACAACCTGTTCTTCACCTTCGACCGCTACGACCTGTCGGCGGTCGGCCGGATGAAGTTCAACCGTCGCATCGGCCGCAAGGAAACCACCGGCGCGTCGGTGCTGTACGACGCCAAGTACTACGCCGAGCGCAAGGACGAGGAGTCCAAGAAGCTGGTGGCCGAGTACGGCGACAGCTCCGACATCCTCGACGTGCTCAAGGTGCTGACCGAGATCCGCAACGGTCGCGGTGTGGTCGACGACATCGACCACCTCGGCAACCGCCGCGTGCGTTCGGTCGGCGAAATGGCCGAGAACACCTTCCGCGTCGGGCTGGTCCGGGTCGAGCGCGCGGTCAAGGAGCGGCTGTCGATGGCCGAGTCCGAGGGCCTGACCCCGCAGGAGCTGATCAACGCCAAGCCGGTGGCCGCCGCGATCAAGGAGTTCTTCGGATCCTCGCAGTTGTCGCAGTTCATGGACCAGAACAACCCGCTGTCGGAAGTCACCCACAAGCGCCGCGTGTCGGCCCTTGGACCGGGCGGCCTGACCCGCGAGCGCGCCGGATTCGAGGTGCGCGACGTGCACCCGACCCATTACGGCCGCGTCTGCACGATCGAGACCCCGGAAGGCCCGAACATCGGCCTGATCAACTCGCTCGCCGTGTTCGCCCGCACCAACCGCTACGGCTTCCTCGAGACGCCGTACCGCAAGGTCGTGGACGGCAAGGTCACCGACGAGGTCGAGTACCTGTCGGCGATCGAGGAGAACGAGTACGTCATCGCCCAGGCGAATGCGACCCAGGACGAGAAGGGCAAGCTGTCCGCCCAGTTCGTCGCCTGCCGCTACCAGGGCGAGAACCTGCTGAAGCCGCCGAGCGAGATCCACTTCATGGACGTCTCGCCGATGCAGACCGTGTCGGTCGCGGCGGCGCTGGTGCCGTTCCTCGAACACGACGATGCGAACCGCGCGCTGATGGGCGCCAACATGCAGCGCCAGGCCGTGCCGACGTTGCGTGCGCAGAAGCCGCTGGTCGGCACCGGCATTGAGCGTGCGGTGGCGCGCGACTCGGGCGTGACCGTGAACGCCCTGCGTGGCGGCACGATCGAGCAGATCGACGCGGCGCGCATCGTGGTCAAGGCCAACGAGGACGAGATCGTCGGCGAGGCCGATGCCGGCGTCGACATCTACAACCTGATCAAGTACACCCGTTCCAACCAGAACACCTGCATCAACCAGACCCCGCTGGTCAACGTGGGCGACGTGATCGCGCGTGGCGACGTGCTGGCCGACGGCCCGTCCACCGATATCGGTGAGCTGGCGCTCGGGCAGAACATGCTGATCGCGTTCATGCCGTGGAACGGCTACAACTTCGAGGACTCGATCCTGCTGTCGGAGCGGGTGGTCCAGGAGGATCGCTACACCACGATCCACATCGAGGAGCTGACCGCGGTCGCGCGTGATACCAAGCTCGGGCCGGAGGAGATCTCCGCCGACATCCCGAACGTGTCCGAGCAGGCGCTCAACCGCCTCGACGAATCCGGCGTGGTGTACATCGGCGCCGAAGTGCGCGCCGGCGACATCATGGTCGGCAAGGTCACGCCGAAGGGCGAGAGCCAGCTGACCCCGGAAGAGAAGCTGCTGCGTGCGATCTTCGGCGAGAAGGCATCCGACGTGAAGGACAGCTCGCTGCGCGTGCCGCCGGGCATGGACGGCACCGTCATCGACGTGCAGGTCTTCACCCGCGACGGCATCGAGAAGGACAAGCGCGCCCGCCAGATCGAGGAAAACGAGATCCGCCGGGTCAAGAAGGACTTCGACGACCAGTTCCGGATCCTCGAGGCGGCGATCTACAGCCGCCTGCGCAGCCAGCTGATCGGCAAGGTCGCCAACGGCGGCGCCGGCCTGAAGAAGGGCGAGACCGTCACTTCGCTGGTGCTCGACGGCATCAGCCGCAAGGACTGGTTCAGCCTGCGGATGAAGGACGAGGACGCCATCGAGGCGATCGAGCGCGCGCAGAAGCAGCTCGATACCCACGAGAAGGAGTTCGAGCGTCGCTTCGCCGACAAGCGCGCCAAGATCACCCAGGGCGACGACCTCGCCCCGGGCGTGCTGAAGATGGTCAAGGTGTTCCTGGCGGTCAAGCGCCGGATCCAGCCGGGCGACAAGATGGCCGGCCGCCACGGCAACAAGGGCGTGGTGTCGACCATCGTGCCGGTGCAGGACATGCCGTACATGGCCGACGGCCAGACGGTCGACATCGTGCTGAACCCGCTGGGCGTGCCGAGCCGAATGAACATCGGCCAGGTGCTGGAAGTCCATCTGGGCTGGGCCGCCAAGGGCCTGGGCCAGAAGATCCAGCGCATGCTCGAGGCGCAGGCCAAGGTCGCCGAGCTGCGCAAGTTCCTCGACGAGGTCTACAACCACGACACCGGCGTGGTCGGTGAGCGGGTCGACCTCAAGCAATTCAGCGACAAGGAACTGCTGGCACTCGCGCAGAACCTGACCGACGGCGTGCCGATGGCGACGCCGGTGTTCGACGGCGCGGCCGAGGCCGAGATCAAGGCGATGCTGAGGCTGGCCGACCTGCCCGAGAGTGGCCAAACCGTGCTGCACGACGGCCGCACCGGCGAGGCGTTCGAGCGCGAAGTGACGGTCGGCTACATGCACATGCTGAAGCTGAACCACCTGGTCGACGACAAGATGCACGCCCGCTCGACCGGTCCGTACTCGCTCGTCACCCAGCAGCCGCTGGGCGGCAAGGCGCAGTTCGGCGGGCAGCGTTTTGGCGAGATGGAAGTCTGGGCGCTGGAAGCCTACGGCGCGGCCTACACCCTGCAGGAAATGCTGACGGTGAAGTCCGACGACGTGCAGGGCCGCAACCAGATGTACAAGAACATCGTCGATGGCGAGTACGAAATGGTGGCCGGCATGCCGGAGTCCTTCAACGTGCTGGTGAAGGAGATCCGTTCGCTCGCGATCAACATGGAACTCGAAGAGACCAAGTGATCGCGCGCGACTGAATACCGACACCCGAGGAAAGAGCGCGGCAGTCGCACCCCGGCCGCCGCAGCCTGAAAGCCTTCAAGGACGAAGGTTTTCGATACTGGAGAATTCCTGATGAAAGACTTGCTCAACCTGTTCAACCAGCAGCGTCCCGCGCTCGACTTCGATGCGATCAAGATCGCGTTGGCGTCGCCGGACCTGATCCGTTCGTGGTCCTTCGGCGAGGTCAAGAAGCCCGAGACCATCAACTACCGCACCTTCAAGCCCGAGCGCGACGGCCTGTTCTGCGCCGCCATCTTCGGACCGATCAAGGACTACGAGTGCCTGTGCGGCAAGTACAAGCGCATGAAGCACCGCGGCGTGGTCTGCGAGAAGTGCGGCACCGAGGTCACCCTGGCCAAGGTGCGCCGCGAGCGCATGGGCCACATCGACCTGGCCTCGCCGGTCGCGCACATCTGGTTCCTGAAGTCGCTGCCCAGCCGCATCGGTTTGATGCTGGACATGACTCTGCGCGACATCGAGCGGATCCTGTACTTCGAGGCGTTCGTCGTCACCGAGCCGGGCCTGACCCCGTTCGAACGTGGCCAGCTGCTCAACGAAGAACAGTTCATGCAGGCGCGCCAGGAGCATGGCGACGACTTCGAAGCCGCGATGGGCGCCGAGGCGGTCTACGACCTGCTGCGCACGATCGACCTGCAGGCCGAGATGGTGCAGCTGAAGGAAGACATCGCCGCCACCGGCTCGGAAACCAAGCTCAAGCGCCTGACCAAGCGGGTGAAGCTGGTCGAGGCGTTCCTCGAGTCCGGCAACAAGCCCGAGTGGATGATCATGACGGTGCTTCCGGTGCTGCCGCCGGACCTGCGTCCGCTGGTGCCGCTGGACGGCGGCCGCTTCGCGACCTCCGACCTCAACGACCTGTACCGCCGCGTCATCAACCGCAACAACCGCCTGCGTCGCCTGCTCGAGCTCAATGCGCCCGACATCATCGTGCGCAACGAAAAGCGCATGCTGCAGGAGTCGGTCGATGCGCTGATGGACAACGGCCGTCGTGGCCGCGCGATCACCGGCACCAACAAGCGTCCGCTGAAGTCGCTGGCCGACATGATCAAGGGCAAGCAGGGCCGCTTCCGCCAGAACCTGCTCGGCAAGCGCGTCGATTACTCCGGCCGTTCGGTCATCGTGGTCGGTCCGTACCTCAAGCTGCATCAGTGCGGCCTGCCGAAGAAGATGGCGCTGGAGCTGTTCAAGCCCTTCATCTTCGCCAAGCTGCAGCGCCGTGGCCTCGCCACCACGATCAAGGCCGCCAAGAAGCTGGTCGAGCGTGAAGAGGCGGAAGTCTGGGACATCCTCGAGGAGGTCATCCGCGAGCATCCGGTCCTGCTCAACCGCGCCCCGACGCTGCATCGCCTCGGCATCCAGGCGTTCGAGCCGGTGTTGATCGAGGGCAAGGCGATCCAGCTGCACCCGCTGGTCTGCACCGCGTTCAACGCCGACTTCGACGGCGACCAGATGGCCGTCCACGTGCCGCTGTCGCTGGAAGCCCAGCTGGAAGCGCGCGCGCTGATGATGGCGTCCAACAACATCCTGAGCCCGGCCAACGGCGAGCCGATCATTGTGCCGTCGCAGGACGTCGTGCTCGGCCTGTACTACATGACCCGCGCGCTGGAGAACAAGGCGGGCGAGGGCATGGCGTTCGCCAACGTCGCCGAGGTCAAGCGCGCCTACGACAACCGCGTCGTGCAGCTGCACGCCAAGGTCAAGGTCCGCATCACCGAGTCGGTGATCGGCGAGGACGGTTCGCGCGAGAGCAAGACCTCGATCGTCGACACCACCGTCGGCCGCGCGTTGCTGCAGGAGATCCTGCCCGACGGCCTGCCGTTCGCGCTGGCCAACGTCGAGCTGACCAAGAAGAACATCAGTCGCCTGATCAACTCCAGCTACCGCTTGCTGGGCCTGAAGGACACGGTCGTGTTCGCCGACCAGCTGATGTACACCGGCTTCGCGTTCGCGACCCGCGCCGGCGTCTCGATCGGCATCGACGACATGACCATCCCGGACGAGAAGAAGGGCATCCTCGCCGAGGCCGAGTCCGAGGTCCTGGAAATCCAGGAGCAGTACCAGTCGGGCCTGGTCACCGCCGGTGAGCGCTACAACAAGGTCGTCGACATCTGGTCGCGCACCAACGAGCGCGTGGCCAAGGCGATGATGGACGCGATCGGCACCGACACCGTGACCAACGCCGAAGGCAAGCAGGTCCCGCAGAAATCGATGAACTCGGTCTACATCATGGCCGACTCCGGCGCGCGTGGTTCGCAGGCGCAGATCCGCCAGCTGGCCGGCATGCGTGGCCTGATGGCCAAGCCGGACGGCTCGATCATCGAGACCCCGATCACCTCGAACTTCCGCGAGGGCCTGAACGTCCAGCAGTACTTCATCTCGACCCACGGTGCCCGAAAGGGCCTGGCCGATACCGCGCTGAAGACCGCGAACTCCGGTTACCTGACCCGTCGCCTTGTCGACGTGGCGCAGGACGTGGTGATCACCGAGGACGACTGCGGCACGCTCGAAGGCCTGATGATGACCCCGATCGTCGAAGGTGGCGACGTGGTCGAGCCGTTGCGCGACCGCGTGCTGGGTCGCGTCGTCGCCGAGGACGTGTTCCTGCCGGGCAACGACGAGGATCCGATCGTCACCCGTAACACCTTGCTCGACGAAGCCTGGGTGCAGAAGCTCGAGGATGCCAGCGTGCAGGCGGTCAAGGTGCGTTCGACCATCACCTGCCAGTCCGCGTTCGGCGTCTGCGCCAACTGCTACGGCCGTGACCTCGGCCGCGGCCACCTGGTCAACCATGGCGAGGCGGTCGGCGTGGTTGCCGCGCAGTCGATCGGCGAGCCGGGCACGCAGCTGACCATGCGTACGTTCCACATCGGTGGTGCGGCGTCGCGTGCGGCGGCCATCGACAACGTCACGGTCAAGACCACCGGTTCGATCAAGTTCAACAACCTCAAGCACGTGCAGCACGCCAACGGCCACCTGGTCGCGGTGTCGCGCTCGGGCGAGTTGTCGGTGCTCGACAACCACGGTCGCGAGCGCGAGCGCTACAAGCTGCCGTACGGTGCCACGGTTTCGGTCAAGGACGGCGGCGAGATCAAGGCCGGCCAGCAGGTCGCCAACTGGGACCCGCATAACCACCCGATCGTCTCGGAAGTCGCCGGTTTCCTGCGCTTCGTCGACTTTGTCGACGGTGTGACGGTGATCGAGAAGACCGACGAACTGACCGGTTTGGCGTCGCGCGAGATCACCGATCCGAAGCGTCGCGGTTCGGCCGCCAAGGACCTGCGTCCGATCGTCCGCATCGTCGACAAGAAGGGCAACGACCTCAATATCCCGGGCACCGACCTGCCGGCGCAGTACCTGCTGCCGCCGCGCTCGATCGTCAACCTGCAGGATGGCGCCGCGGTCGGCGTCGGCGACGTGGTCGCGAAGATCCCGCAGGAAGCGTCCAAGACCCGCGACATCACCGGTGGTCTGCCGCGCGTTGCCGACCTGTTCGAGGCGCGCAAGCCGAAGGATCCGGCGGTGCTGGCCGAGCGTTCGGGCATCGTCAGCTTCGGCAAGGACACCAAGGGCAAGCAGCGCCTGATCATCAAGGACGCGTCCGGTGACGAGCACGAGGAACTGATCCCGAAGTACCGCCAGATCATCGTGTTCGAAGGCGAGCACGTCGAGAAGGGCGAGACCGTGGTGGACGGCGAGCCGACCCCGCAGGACATCCTGCGCCTGCTCGGCGTCGAGCCGCTGGCGGTGTACCTGACCAAGGAGATCCAGGACGTCTATCGCCTGCAGGGCGTGAAGATCAACGACAAGCACATCGAGGTGATCGTTCGCCAGATGCTGCGCAAGGTCGAGGTCACCGATGCCGGCGACAGCAAGTTCCTGCATGGCGAGCAGGTCGAGCGCCAGCGTTTCGTCGAGGAGCATGCCCGCGTGGCGGCCCGCAACGAGATCGTGCCGCAGTTCGACCCGGTGCTGCTGGGCATCACCAAGGCCTCGCTGGCGACCGAGTCGTTCATCTCGGCCGCGTCGTTCCAGGAGACCACCCGGGTGCTGACCGAGGCTGCCGTGCGCGGTACCCGTGACGGCCTGCGCGGCCTCAAGGAGAACGTGATCGTCGGTCGCCTGATCCCGGCCGGTACCGGCCTGGCGTACCATACCCAGCGCCGCAAGAACGCCTCGGGCCTGACCGACTCGGAGATGGAGGCGCTGTCGGCGCCGGTCACCTCCGAGGTGGTCGAGTCGGCGGATGCCGGCGAAGAGTCCAGCGCTTCGTAATACCGTTGCACACAGTGGCGGCCCCTCACCGGGTCGCCCCAGATCACCAAATGAGGTGCAAGGAGCGCCTCGTGTTGGGCCCACGGAAGGGCGGGATCATTGAAACAGCGTGGAACCGTCGGGCCCGGCCCGGGGTTCCGCCGTTTCGCCATGTTTGCGTTTGACGGCGACGTTTGACGCAGGCTATACTTTTCCGTCTCGGTGGGCCGGGTGTACCCGGCTTGCCGTTCGTTTTCACGCAGGGCCTGCTCGAACGAGCGCGCAACACGGCCTTCATCAAAGAGCATCAGATGGCGACGATCAATCAGCTGGTCCGCAAGCCGCGGCAGGCGCCGACTTTCAAGAGCACCTCCCCGGCGCTCGAGAACTGCCCGCAGCGCCGTGGCGTTTGCACCCGTGTCTACACCACCACCCCGAAGAAGCCGAACTCGGCGATGCGCAAGGTGGCCAAGGTGCGCCTGACCAACGGTTACGAGGTCATCTCGTACATCGGCGGCGAAGGCCACAACCTGCAGGAGCACTCGGTGGTGCTGATCCGCGGCGGCCGCGTCAAGGATCTGCCCGGCGTGCGTTACCACACCGTGCGCGGTGCGCTCGACGCCGCCGGCGTCGCCAAGCGTCGCCAGCGTCGCTCCAAGTACGGCGCCAAGCGCCCGAAGTCCTGAGGAATTTGATCCATGTCGCGTAAAGGTTCCGCCCCGCAGCGTTCCGTCCTGCCTGATCCCAAGCATGGCAGCGAGACGATCGCGCGTTTCATCAATATGGTCATGCTGAGCGGCAAGAAGTCGGTCGCCGAGAAGATCGTCTATGGCGCCATGGATGTGATCGGGGAGAAGAACCCGAACGTCCTGGAGCTGGTGGAGAAGGCGCTTGGCAACATCTCGCCGACCGTCGAGGTCAAGTCGCGCCGCGTCGGTGGCTCCACCTACCAGGTGCCGGTCGAAGTGCGTGCCTCGCGCCGCATGGCGCTGGCGATGCGCTGGCTGATCGAGTCCGCGCGCAAGCGTGGCGAGAACACGATGCCGCGCAAGCTCGCCGCCGAACTGATGGACGCCGCGGAAAGCCGTGGCGGTGCCGTCAAGAAGCGCGAAGAGACCCACCGCATGGCGGAAGCGAACAAGGCGTTCGCGCACTACCGCTGGTGATCCAAGCGTCCCGGCCGCAACTGTAGCCGGGACGTTCCGCAGCACCTCCGGTGCTGTCGCGACGGCGCGATCGCCGTCATGCGAACCGGAAGCCGCCGTGAGGCGGCGTCCGGCCATTTGCGGTTCGTAAAAGACGAACCGTTAAAACACGAACATAAAATACGAGAGGGTCCCGTGGCTCGCACCACTCCCATCGAGCGTTACCGCAACTTCGGCATCATGGCCCACATCGATGCCGGCAAGACCACCACGTCCGAACGCATCCTGTTCTACACCGGTGTCAGCCACAAGATCGGCGAAGTCCACGACGGCGCCGCGACCATGGATTGGATGGAGCAGGAGCAGGAGCGCGGCATCACGATCACGTCCGCGGCCACCACCGCGTTCTGGTCCGGCATGGACAAGTCGCTGCCGCAGCACCGCTTCAACATCATCGACACCCCCGGGCACGTCGACTTCACCATCGAGGTGGAGCGTTCGCTGCGCGTCCTCGACGGCGCGGTGTTCGTGCTGTGCGCGGTCGGTGGCGTGCAGCCGCAGTCCGAGACCGTGTGGCGCCAGGCCAACAAGTACAAGGTGCCGCGCCTTGCGTTCGTCAACAAGATGGACCGCACCGGCGCCAACTTCGACAAGGTCGTCGAGCAGCTGAAGTCGCGCCTGGGTGCCTACCCGGTGCCGATGCAGGTGCCGGTCGGCGCCGAAGACGGCTTCGACGGCGTCATCGACCTGCTGAAGATGAAGCGCATCCACTGGGACACCGCATCCCAGGGCACCGTGTTCGAGTACGGCGAGATCCCGGCCGAACTGCTCGACAAGGCCACCGAGGCGCGCGCCTTCATGGTCGAGGCCGCGGCCGAGACCAGCGAAGAGCTGATGGACAAGTACCTCAACGACGGCGAACTGTCGGAGGAAGAGATCATCGCGGGCCTGCGTGCCGGCACTCTGGCGACCACGATCATCCCGGTGTTCTGCGGTACCGCGTTCAAGAACAAGGGCGTGCAGGCCATGCTCGACGGCGTGATCCAGCTGCTGCCGTCGCCGTCGGATCGTCCGCCGGTTCCGGGCATCGACGAAGACGAGAAGGAAGACAGCCGCAAGGCGCTGGATACCGAGCCGTTCTCGGCGCTGGCGTTCAAGATCATGACCGATCCGTACGTCGGCTCGCTGACCTTCTTCCGGGTCTACTCGGGCGTGCTCAACTCCGGCGACGCGGTCTACAACCCGGTCAAGTCGAAGAAGGAGCGGGTGGGTCGCATCCTGCAGATGCACTCCAACAACCGCGAGGAGATCAAGGAAGTCCGCGCCGGCGACATCGCCGCGGCGGTCGGCCTGAAGGACGTGACCACCGGCGACACCCTGTGTGCGCTGGACCATGTCATCACCCTCGAGCGGATGGTGTTCCCGGAGCCCGTCATCTCGATGGCGGTCGAGCCGAAGACCAAGTCCGACCAGGAGAAGATGGGCATGGCGCTCGGTCGCCTGGCGCAGGAAGATCCGTCGTTCCGCGTGCGGACCGACGAGGAATCCGGCCAGACCATCATCTCGGGCATGGGCGAGTTGCACCTGGACATCCTGGTCGACCGCATGAAGCGCGAGTTCAACGTCGAGGCCAACGTCGGCAAGCCGCAGGTCGCCTATCGCGAGACCATCCGCAAGGCGGTCAAGGCCGAAGGCAAGTTCGTGCGCCAGTCCGGCGGCAAGGGCCAGTTCGGCCACGTCTGGCTCGAGATCGAGCCCAACGAGACCGGCGGCGGCTACGTGTTCGAGAACGGGATCGTCGGCGGCGTCGTGCCGAAGGAATACATCCCGGCGGTCGACAAGGGCATCCAGGAAGCGGTCGCCAACGGCCTGCTGGCCGGCTACCCGATCGTCGACGTCAAGGTGAAGCTGGTTGACGGTTCGTACCACGAGGTCGACTCGTCCGAAATGGCGTTCAAGATCGCCGGCTCGATGGGCTTCAAGGAAGGTTTCCACAAGGCCAGCCCGGTCCTGCTGGAGCCGATCATGAAGGTCGAGATCGTCACCCCCGAGGATTACCTCGGTGACGTGATGGGCGACGTCAGCCGTCGTCGCGGCATCCTGCAGGGTCAGGACGACACCCCGTCGGGCAAGGTCATCAACGCGATGCTGCCGCTGGGCGAGATGTTCGGCTACGCCACCAGCCTGCGTTCGATGTCGCAGGGTCGCGCGACCTTCACGATGGAGTTCGACCACTACGCCGAGGCGCCGACCAACATCGCCGAGTCGGTGGTCAAGAAGAACTGATGCACGGGCCGGCAGGCAACTGCCGGCCTTTCCCAAACAAGACCAACAAACACAAGTTCAGAGGTAAGCAGCCATGGCCAAGGGTAAGTTCGAGCGCACCAAGCCGCACG
>NZ_JAXGFP010000009.1:0-24125 GCF_036663935.1 Novilysobacter erysipheiresistens | reverse complement strand
ACGTGATCGTCGAGCCGACCGGGCAGGACGCGTTCACCATCTTCGCCCAGGACCTTGGCCGCACCGGCTTTGTTGCCGGCACCCTGGCGGTGCGCGAAGGCCTGCGCGCGCCGGTGCCTTCGGTCGATCCGCGACCGATCCTGACCATGGACGACATGGGCCACGGAATGATGGGCGGGGCAGGGCACAACATGTCGGCGATGTCGGCCGGGGCGATGGCCGGCATGGACCACGGCAGCATGGACCACGGCGCCGCCGGCATGCAGCAGCATCCCGCATCCGAAGCGGGCAACCCGCTGATGGACATGCAGACCATGAGNATGGACCACGGCGCCGCCGGCATGCAGCAGCATCCCGCATCCGAAGCGGGCAACCCGCTGATGGACATGCAGACCATGAGCCCGGCGCCGAAGCTCGACGACCCGGGCATCGGCCTGCGCGACAACGGCCGCCGGGTCCTGACCTACGCCGACCTGAAAAGCACCTTCCCCGATCCCGACGGCCGCGAACCCGGCCGTACGGTCGAGCTGCACCTGACCGGCCACATGGAGAAATTCGCCTGGTCGTTCGACGGCATCAAGTTCGGCGATGCGCAGCCGCTGCGGCTCAACTACGGCGAGCGCATGCGCATCGTGCTGGTCAACGACACCATGATGACCCACCCGATCCACCTGCACGGCATGTGGAGCGACCTGGAGGACGCCGACGGCAACTTCATGGTCCGCAAGCACACCGTCGACATGCCGCCGGGCAGCAAGCGCAGCTATCGCGTGCGCGCCGACGCGCTCGGTCGCTGGGCCTACCACTGCCATCTGCTCTACCACATGGAAGCCGGCATGTTCCGGGAAGTGCGGGTGGAGGAATGAGCGCGATGAAGCTGCCGCTGGCGGTCGCGGTGGTCCTCGCCTTCGGCGCGTTTTCGTCGCACGCGCAGGAGATGGATCATTCGATGCACGCGCCGCCGCAGGAGACGGAGCCCGACCCGCATGCCGGACACCACATGCCGCCGACGCCGCCCGCCGACCCGCAGGCCGATCCGGTCGACCATTCGGCAATGGGCCATGACATGCATGCCCAGCAGAGCGCCGTCACCGATCTCGACCTCCCCGCATCCGCACCACCGCACGAGCCGATCCCGACGATCACCCCCGCCGATCGCCTCGCCGCATTCCCGGACGTCGCGGGCCACAGCGTCCACGACAACGCCATCCACTCGTACTGGCTGCTCGATCGGCTGGAAGCGTGGGACGCCGACACCGGCACCGGGATCGGCTGGGAGGCGATGAGCTGGATCGGCACCGACCTCGACCGGGTCTGGTTGCGCAGCGAGGGCGAGCGTGTCGACGGCGCGATTGAATCGGCCGACATCGAAGTGCTGTATGGCCGCTCTATCGCGCCGTGGTGGGACTTGCTCGCCGGCGTGCGCCACGACTTTGGCGAAGGCCCGTCACAGACCTTTGCCGCGTTCGGCATACAGGGCCTTGCGCCGTACATGTTCGAGGTCGAAGCAACCGCCTACGTCGGCCAGTCCGGCCAGACCGCGGCGACCCTGGAGGCCGAGTACGAAACCCTGTTCACCAACCGCCTGATCCTGCAGTGGATGGCCGAAGCCGAACTGAATGGCAAGGACGACGCGCGCCGTGGCATCGGCTCGGGCTTGAGTACGGTCGAGGCGGGGCTACGCTTGCGCTACGAGCTCAACCGCCAGTTCGCGCCGTATATCGGCATCGTCCATGAACGCGCCTACGGCAATACCGCCGATTTCCGCCGCGCGGATGGCGAAGACATCGACGACACCCGCGTCGTGGCGGGCCTGCGCATCTGGTTTTGACTGAGGGGGATACCGCATGCCAATCGTGACGCGTCGTTCATTGACTACCGTACTTGCACTGGTACTCGCATCGCTGTTGATCATCGGTGTCTTCATCTGGTCGGGTCTCTACAACATCGGCGCCGACGACACACACACCCGGCCGGTGTACTCGGTGCTGCAGATGTTGCGTGAACGCTCGATCGAAACACGTGCCGCCGAGCTTGAACCGCCACCGGACCTGCTCGACGCGGCGCGCATCCGCCAGGGCGCGGGCAATTACAACGCCATGTGCATGGGTTGCCACCTGGCCCCGGGCATGGCCGGGACCGAACTGAGCAAGGGTCTGTACCCCGCGCCGCCTAACCTGGCGATCGAAATCGTGGATGCGGCCGAGGCGTTCTGGGTGATCAAGCATGGCATCAAGGCTTCAGGCATGCCGGCCTGGGGCAAGAGCATGGACGACGAATACATCTGGAACATGGCCGCGTTCCTGCAGCGTCTTCCGCAACTCAGCGCCGAACAGTACGACGCAATGGTTGCCAGCAGCGCCGGACATGATCACGGTGGCGGTGAGACGATCCAGCCACATGGGCACGATGACGGCACGCCTGCCGACCACCACAAGGCGGCGGCACCCGTCGCGCCGATTTCGGCAGCCGTCGCCGAAACCGTCGAGCATGTCCACGCCGATGGTACGGTCGAGTCGCATCCGGTCGAACCCCAATCGCCGGCCACGCCGGCCCCAGCCAAACCCGACGCCACGCCCAAAGCGGATGATGGCCATCAACATCAACACTGACCCAGGAAACCGACCGACATGAAAGCCAGCAATCAATTGCTCGCGATCGCACTCGCACTGGTCATCGCGCCTTTGGCTTTCGCGCAAACCACGCCGGCCGATACCGGCCATGCGCACGCCGCCGAACAGCCCACCGCCGTCGCGAAGATCGACGTGCCCGCCGAAGCGGAAGCCGCGGTCGCCGTCGTCGATGCGTTCGGCAAGGCGATCGCCGCCGCCGATTTCGAGCAGGTCGAGGCAATGCTCGACCCAGCCGTGATCATTCTCGAAAGCGGCGGCGCCGAACGCAGCCGCGACGAGTACCTGGGCCACCACGCCAAGTCCGACGCCAAATTCCTTGCCGGCACCCATTCCACGTTGTCGCGACGCCGCGCGCGGGTCGACGGCGACACCGCCTGGGTTGCCAGTGAGAGCGAACTGCACACAAACAAGGATGGCAAGCCGATGACCTTGCTGAGCACCGAAACCATGGTGCTGAGCAACACGCCGTCAGGCTGGAAGATCGTCCACATCCACTGGTCCTCGCGGCCGAAGAAATCATAAGGAAACACGCGATGAAAACGACTGTGTTGGCCCTCGCTTCACTGGCGCTCGCTTCAACCGCGCTGACCGTTTGCGCACGCACGCCGACGCCAGCTGCCGCATCCGACCTCGTGGCTTCCTCGGTGGCTGCATCATCTTCCACCGCGTCCACGGGTGCCGTTGCCAAGGCCGCGTCCCCTGCGCCCAAACTGGCCCGCGTGGTGGTCCACAAGAGCCCCTACTGTGGCTGTTGCGGGCTGTGGGTCGAACACATGCGCGAGGCCGGCTTCGCGGTCGAGGTGCGCAACGTCAACAACCTCAATCCGATCAAGCAGAGCGTCGGCGTGCCGCTGGCCAAGGGCTCATGCCACACCGCGCAGGTCGGCAAGTACTTCATCGAGGGCCACGTACCGGCCGAGGACGTGAAGCGACTGCTGGCCGAACAGCCCGACGCCAAGGGCCTGGTCCTGCCGGGCATGCCGAAGGGCTCGCCCGGCATGGAGGTGCCCGATGGCAGCGTCGACGCCTATACCGTGGAACTTGTCGCGAACGATGGCTCCACGTCGGCATATGCACAACACGGCCAGTAACCGGCGGGACTGATCGAGGTCAACCCCCTCGAGCCATTGACCGTGACCGGCAGCCAGCACGCCCCCTGCGATGAAGGCGTCGTCCGCACAACGGATGCCTCCGACGCGTGCCGGCCGATGGCGTCCCGCAAGCGGCAGGCGCTGGTGGCCACCATCCTCGGGTCGAGCATGGCGTTCATCGACGGCTCGGTGGTCAACGTCGCGCTGCCGGCGATCCAGCGCGACCTGGCGGCCGATACCACCGGCATCCAGTGGGTCATGAATGCCTATCTGCTGTTGCTCGGCGCATTGGTGCTGATCGGCGGTTCGGCCGGCGATCGCTACGGTCGGCGACGGGTGTTCCTGGCCGGCATCGTGTTATTCACCATCGCTTCCATCGGCTGCGGTCTGGCCCCCGGCATCGGCACCTTGATCGCAGCACGGGCCGCGCAGGGCATCGCTGCCGCGCTGCTGGTGCCGAGTAGCCTGGCCATCCTCGGCGCATCGTTCGGTCAAGACGAGCGCGGGCGCGCGATTGGTGCCTGGGCCGGCTTCGGCGCCCTGATGTCCGCGCTCGGCCCGGTCCTCGGCGGCTGGCTGGTGGACACGTTGTCGTGGCGCGCGATCTTCTTCCTCAACCTGCCGATCGCGGCGGTCGCGATCTGGCTGACCCTGCGCGCGGTGCCGGAGAGTCGCGATCCCGAAGCCAGCCGGCTCGACTGGGCCGGGGCGGTACTCGTCGCACTGGGACTGGGGGTGCTGACCTGGGCACTGACCGCCGTGTCCCGTCGAGGTTTCGGCGATGCGTGGGTGCTCGCCGGACTGGCGAGCGGGGCGTTGTTGCTGCTGGTGTTCGTGATCGTCGAAACCCGCGTGCGCGCGCCGATGATGCCGCCAGAACTGTTCCGTTCGCGCGATTTCAGTGGCAGCAACCTGCTGACGCTGTTGTTGTATTTCGCGCTCAGCGGCGCGCTGTTCGTGCTGCCATTCGAACTGATCCGCGGCCACGGTTACAGCGCCACCCAGGCCGGCGCAGCGCTGGTGCCGTTGCCGATCGTGATGGGCGTGTTCTCGCGTTCAGCCGGACGCCTCAATGATTGGATCGGCCCGCGCTGGCCATTGACGGTCGGGCCGGTCGTCGCCGGCCTCGGTATGGCGATGCTGGCGTGGCCAGGGCAAGGCACGCCGTACTGGCGAGGCTTCCTCCCGGCGATGCTGGTGCTCAGCCTCGGCATGACCCTGGCGGTGGCGCCGCTGACCACGACGGTGATGGCGGCCGTCGACACTCGCCAGGCCGGGGTGGCGTCGGGCATCAACAATGCCGTCGCCCGGGTGGCTGGCGTGATTGCGGTTGCCGTGCTCGGGCTGGTTTTTTTTGGTGGCGGGCAGGGCAACACATCGTTCGTAGTCGCGGTCTGCATCGCCGCCGGCTGCGCGATTGCCGGCGGTGTGGTGGCGTTCGCGACGATCCAGCCCACCGGAGCCTTGGAAAAGCGCGACCGCGGCAACTGACGCCTAGTCAACGACACCGCAGATCGACAGCGACAGCCAGCCCCACAGCGCGGCGGCGGCGATCACGGCCGGAATCACCCATTTCGCCTTCGACGCAAAAAGCGCCGCCAGCACCAGCGCGAACAGGATCGCCGCCTCCAGCCCGGTCAGACTGACCCGGATCAGGGCCAGCGTGGTGCCGGCGATCAGGCCGACCACGCCGGCGGTGAGGCCTTCCAGGAACAAGCGGATGCGCGGCTGGTGCACCACCCGCTCCAGTGCATCGTGGCCGACCAGAGTGAAGGCGAACGCCGGCAGAAAGATACCGGTTGTCATCACAACAGCGCCCCACGGCCCGCCGCCCAGGTAGCCCACGAAAGTCGAGAAGATGATCAGTGGCGCCGGCAGCAGGCCCGACAACGCCAATCCATCGAGGAATTGCGTATTGCTCATCCAGGAACCCTGCATGACCGCATCGCGCTGCAGGAACGGGATCACCGTGTAGGCGCCGCCGAAGGTCAGCAAGCCGGCTTTAAGGCCGGACCAAAACAGCGCCAGCAGCGGCATGCCGTCGCGACGCACAGGCCCGGTCTCGGCTGCGCCGCCGCTCAGGACCTCAAAACCGGTCAGGCCACCCATGGCCACCGCGTAGCCGATGACTCCAATCACGGCCATCGCGGCCAGTACCCACGCCAGCCATCGGAACTGTCGCTGTGCCAGCAGGTAGACCCCCCCGGCGACGATCAGGATGATCCCGAAGTGGATGCCGGCCAGCTGCGCGGCGGTCGCGCCGATCGCGATTCCCCATAGCCAGCGATCGGTCACCACGTGTTGGCCGATGCGCACCACGGCGCGCACGATCAGCGCGGCCACCGCAACCTGCACCGCCGCGAACACCGCCGCCACGCCCTGCGTTTGCAGGCCAAAACGAACATAGGCCCAGGACAGCGCGAACATCAGCACGAATCCCGGCAGCATGAAGCCCAGCCCTGCGAGCACACCGCCCCAGCGACCCCGCGAACGCATGCCGAAGTACACGCACAATTCGTGCGCCTCGGGACCGGGAAGCACCTGGTAGACCGCGAGCACTCGATTGAAGTGCGCGCTGCTGACCCAGCGCTCCTCGTCGACCAGTTCCTGGCGGATCATCGCGATTTGCGCGACCGGGCCGCCCCAGGCCAGCGCTCCGAAGCGCAGAAAACGCAGGAACAATCGCAGCCACGTTTCGCGAGGTATGGCGTCGCCTTGCGTGTCACCAGTGGCCAGAGGCCCATCGCCGATCGGTGTCGCCATGGCTCGCGGTCAACTCGATTGAGCCGCGGGGAGGGCGGCGGGACCTGCTCGTGATGTCGATTGGGCCACCATTTCGTGCCCGGGTCGAGTGTGGGCGGTGGCCCGTTTTCACGCAGATCCATGACTACTTCGGCGAGGCTTGACTCTGGACCAAGGTCCAGACTTACAAATGTCGGCAGATTCCCACGGAGCCACCCCCATGCAGATCGGCCAACTCGCTCAGCGCGCGGATGTCGCCATCGACACCGTGCGCTACTACGAACGCAACGGCATCCTGCCCAAACCCGAACGCCAGGCCTCGGGCTACCGCCGCTACAGCGAGGACGATGTCGCACGATTGCAGTTCGTCCGCCGGGCCAAGGCGCTGGGTTTCACCTTGGTCGAGATCCGCGATTTGCTTGAGCTGTCCGGCCGCCGCGCCGACGACATGGCGGGGCTCAAGGTCGCAGCGACCGAAAAACTGGCCGATGTCGAGCACAAGCTCGAGGAGCTGACCCGCATTCGCGACGGCCTGCAGGCACTGGTCGCATCCTGCCCGGGGCACGGCCCGCTGGATCGCTGTCCGATCCTGGCCGCGCTGGCGGAGGAGGGCGCATGAACAGCCACGATCATCACGCCCACGGCCCGCACGGTTGCTGCTCCGGCGCCGCCGTGCCTGCGTCGGGCACCGTCATCGACCCGGTTTGCGGCATGCAGGTCGACCCCGCGACCAGCCAACACCACGCGCGGCATGATGGCGAGGACTACCACTTCTGCTCGGCGCGCTGCCGCGAACGCTTCATCGCCGACCCGGACAAATACCTGTCGCCATCCGAACCCGACCCGGCCCTGGCCGGCGCCACCTACACCTGCCCGATGCACCCCGAAGTGCGCCAGGTCGGCCCCGGCACCTGTCCGATCTGCGGCATGGCGCTGGAGCCGGAAATGCCGAGCCTCGACGACGAGGAAAACCCGGAGTTGCGCGACTTCTCGCGGCGGTTCTGGTGGACCTTGCCGTTGAGCCTGGCGGTGCTGCTGCTGGCGATGTTCGGCCACTACCTGCCGGGCCTGTCGCCGACCGCGCGCAGCTGGATCGAGCTGGTCCTCAGCGCGCCGGTCGTGCTGTGGGCCGGCTGGCCGTTCCTCGAGCGCTGCGTGGCGTCGATCCGCAGCGGCAATCCCAACATGTTCACCCTGATCGGCATCGGCGTCGCCGCCGCGTTCGGCTACAGCGTGGTCGCGACGGTGGCGCCGGACCTGTTTCCCGCCTCGTTCCGGGAAATGGGGCGGGTAGGGGTGTATTTCGAGGCGGCGGCGGTGATCGTGTCGCTGACCCTGCTCGGACAACTGCTGGAACTGCGCGCGCGCTCGAAGACCTCGGCGGCGATCAAGGGCTTGCTCGGCCTCGCGCCGAAGGAAGCGCGGCGCATCAACGACGACGGCAGCGAGGAGGACATCCCGCTGACCCACGTCCACGTCGGCGACCGCCTGCGGGTGCGGCCGGGCGAGAAGGTGCCGGTCGATGGCGAGGTCATCGAGGGCCGCTCCAGCATCGACGAATCGATGCTGACCGGCGAGCCGGTGCCGGTCGAGAAAACCGTCGGCGCCAGCGTCATCGGCGCCACCCAGAACGGCACCGGCGCGCTGGTGATCCGCGCCGGCAAGGTCGGCGCCGACACCGTGCTGTCGCAGATCGTGCAACTGGTGGCGCAGGCGCAACGCTCGCGCGCGCCGATGCAGCGGATGGCCGACAAGGTCGCGTTCTGGTTCGTGCTGGCGGTGCTCGCCGCAGCGGTAGCGACGTTCTTCGTCTGGGGACTGTTCGGGCCCGAGCCGGCGTGGACGTTCGCCGTGCTCAATGCCGTATCGGTGTTGATCATCGCTTGTCCGTGTGCGCTCGGCTTGGCCACGCCAATGTCGATCATGGTCGCCACCGGCCGTGCGGCGCAGGCGGGCGTGCTGTTCCGCGACGCCGAGGCGATCGAGCAACTGCGCACGATCGACACCCTGGTCGTCGACAAGACCGGCACCCTTACCGAAGGTCGTCCGGCATTCCAGCAAGCCGTCGCGTTCGAGGGCTTCGCCGCCGACGAGGTGCTGCGACTGGCGGCCAGCCTCGACCAGGGCAGCGAGCATCCGCTGGCCGACGCGATCGTCGCCGAGGCACGCCGGCGCGACCTCGTCTTCGACACGGTCGAGGATTTCGATTCGGTCACCGGACTGGGCGTTCGCGGCATCGTCGACGGGCGAACACTCGCGCTCGGCAACACCGCGTTGATGCAGCAGGTCGGTGCGGATATCGGGAGTCACGCCGATGTCGCCGAGCGGCTGCGGGGGCAGGGTGCCAGCGCGATGTTCCTTGCCGTCGATGGCCGCCTCGCCGGGGTGATCGCGGTCGCCGACCCGATCAAGGCGTCGGCCGCCGCGACGATCGACGAACTGCACGCGGCTGGACTGCGCATCATCATGGCCACCGGCGACGGCCTGACCACCGCACGCGCAGTCGCCGGCAAACTCGGCCTCGACGAGGTGCATGGCGAAGTGCGTCCGCAGGACAAGGCCGCGCTGGTCAACCGGCTCAAGGCCGAGGGCCGGCGCGTGGCGATGGCCGGCGACGGCATCAACGACGCGCCGGCGCTGGCCGCGGCCGACGTCGGCATCGCCATGGGCACCGGCACCGACGTCGCGATGTCCAGCGCCCAGGTCACCCTCGTCAAGGGCGACCTGCGCGGCATCCTGCGCGCGCGGGCGATTTCCGCGGCGACCGTCGGCAACATGAAGCAGAACCTGTCGTTCGCGTTCCTCTACAACGCGCTCGGCGTGCCGATCGCCGCCGGCGTGCTGTACCCGGTGTTCGGACTGCTGTTGAGCCCGATGATCGCCGCGCTGGCGATGAGCCTGAGCTCGGTGTCGGTGGTGGCCAACGCGCTGCGGCTGGCGAAGGCGCCGATCCCGGGAGCGAACCCGGGCACGGTCCGGTCGACTACATGAACATGCAGTCGATCCCGTCGAGGGCGATGTGGATCAACAGGCCGATCCCGAACAGGCGTGTGCGCCGCGGGACGACCAGCGCGCCGTAGACCGCGATGGCCGGGATGCTGTGCAACGGATGGAAGCCGATGCTGCAGCGTCCCGGCGCATAGACCGGATCGGCCAACAGATGGTCGAGGTCGATCAGCCAGCCGGCCAGCAGGATGAGCCAGGCGCGGATCCGGTGCTGCGGATACCAGATCGCCGCGACCAGGCCCGGCACGATGACGTGCAGCAGCAGGTGCACGGCGGAGTGCGGCTGCAGTGAGGTCAGGGCGTCGGTAAGTATCTGCATCGCCGGATAGGAGGAGCGTCAGGTCCGGCTTCGGGGCGCTGTCGGGGCCCCTTAATCATAACGTCGAGAGTTCCGATAACGTAACTCCTGAAATAGCAGGAGAAGTAGCGCACGCCTTCGGGTGTCTGCACTTCCAAGTGTTGGAACGCGCCACGGTAGAGTGCATGGCTGAATCTCATGTCATGGTAACGGATCAAGCCGAGACCTTCCGGTCGGCCGGATGCTAAGGCCGACCGCTTGGGTTCTGTGTGCACGTTGCCGTATTGAAACCGGCCAGAGCTTGCTGGGGTCTTTAGCATCGTCTGCGGCCTTAGTCGCGGTAATTCGACCCCCCGAAGCCCCAACATCCATCGCCGGTCGGGAACGTGCACCAGATTGGGGCAGGAGAGTAGGCCATTTCGGCTAGGGAAGGGCAGCTACGACCTTACGCGGCCCCCCTTACGGCCGCGCTCGAGGAGAATTGTCGGGCATCCGGCAGGCGCCACAGGGCGATGCCTATCCATCGAGTTACTTGTGAACACCGGGCAAAATCCAAATCAGGGAGTGTCGACGGTCCAACGACGCCCAGTAACCTGCGTCGAGACAACTGGGAAGTTTGCCATTGTGCGCGTGGAATGGACTAAACCCGTGACTCAACCCCCGGATAGGAAGTGCATTGGGTCCCTCGAGCCGATGGGACCGTGCAAAGCATCCAAGGGGCTAGCAGATGTCGGCAGTGATTTCTGGCAATGGACTGGGGTTGTTCGATGCGTCGTTGAACCGCTTGGGCGGCGGTGGAATCGACGGCAGCCAGGTCGGCCAAGGGCGTAACCATCAGTACGTCAACATCGCCACCGGCAACCTCGTGCTGCAGAGTCAGGACGAGCAGTTGCTGTTCCGGGGGCTGTCGATCGCGCAGGTGCGCACGTACAACAGCCTGGGGACGCTCTCGCAAGCAGGCGCGGATGGCTGGCTGACGGGCTTTGAGCGCCGCGTGGAGTTGATCGGCGGCGCACTCAACACGACCGGGAGTGTCGTTCGCCGGCACGTCGGCGATGGGTCTTACCAGGACTTCACCTATGCCGGCGATGGGGTCTATGTCGCCACGTCGGGCGATGGTGCGCATGACTCGATGAGCTGGGATGCGGCCGGCAGTACGTGGAGGTACATCGAGGGCAGCAGTCGCCGAGAGGAGACCTATGCCGACCATGCCGATGCCGCGCTGCAGGGCCGATTGATCCAGATCCGCGACTTGAAGTCCGATGGCACGACCCCGGTGACGTGGGACGTGTTGTATGACGCCAGCAATCGGATTGCCGAGATTCGTTCGAACGATGGCACAGCGGCCGGCGATGCGCTGGTGTTTGGTTACGACGCCGAGGGTCGTCTGGCGACCCTGGCCACGCGTGAAGCGGGCGTGCTGCGCGGGCAGGTGACGTACGGCTACGACAGCGCCGACCGCTTGACCACGGTGCTGGTTGACCTGACGCCCAATGACGGAGCCGGCGATCGCGATACCTGGGACACCGCTGCGGCCGCCAGCAATGACGGTTATCTGTTCCGTACTGTCTATACCTACGTCGACGCCACCAGCCTGAAGGTGGCGAGCGTCACCCAAAGCAACGGCACGATCGTCAGCTACACGTACGACAACAGCGGTCGGATCGGGACGGTTACCCGTGGTGACACCAATACCAACGATGCCGACGGGGCTGGCCATACGCTGACTTTCACCTACGATGCGGCGAATCGCCGCACCGATGTGGCGGACAGCACCGGTCGAAGCTGGAGCTACGGTTACGACGCGGCGGGTCAGCTCAACCAGATTCACGCTCCTGCCGTGGACGGGCTGCGCGACATAACGGGCTATGCCTACGATGCGGCGGGGAACGTCACCCAGGTCAAGACCGAGCGCGGCGGCCAGGCCCTGCGTCAGAGCGACTTCCAGTACGACGCCAATGGCAACCTGCTATGGCAATGGGAGGTGCTGAACCCGGGGGTGAGCGCCTCGGCGACGGCCGTCCAGCGGACCTACACGGCCGATAACCAGTTGGCGTCCGAAACGCGTTACGTGGATCTCGATCCGGACGGTGTTGGCATCGGGCAAGCGCCGAGCAACGGACTGACGACCCACTATGCCTACGACGCCCAGAACCGCCTGCGTTTTGTCGTCAATGCCAACGGTGACGTCAAGGAGATCGAGTACTTCACATCCGGTAACGGCATCGGCCAGCAGGCGAAGGCCCGGCAATACCTGGGCGGCGGCTATGCCGGGGCGACGTACACGCTATCGGAGCTGACAAGTTGGGCCACGAACGCCCGAAAAGCGGACAGCACGCTGTTCGAGTCCAGCTACGACCTCAACGGCCGACTGTCGCAGACCAAAGCCTATGCGGCCGTGGACGGTGCGGGCGCGGGTATCGAGGATGATGCCAGCGAAATCACGAACTACGTGTACGACGCTCAAGGCCTGCTGCGACAGAAGGTGGCCTTGCGCAGTTCGACCGTGGTGGCGAACGACGGCCGCGATATCCGGCAGGTCACCGCTTACAGCTACGACGGCATGGGACGCGTGCTTTCGGAGCTGGTCACCGAACAGGTGGGTAGCGGGGCCGTGCAATCGCACCGAACCACCACGTGGGCGTATCTCGATTCCGCCAATTCGTTGCGCACGATCATCGAAGGCGGCGTTGCGGGCGATGGGCTGACGACGAATGACCTGTTGCGCACCGAGGTGCGCAATGCCGCCAACGAGCTCATCGCCATCACCGAGTCTGCGGTGACGGGCGGTGGTGCCATCCGCACGACCCTGAACTTCTACGATACCGCCGGTCGCCTGCGTGCTGCGCAGGATGCAGGCGGTGGCCGCAGCTACTTCTTCTACGATGCAGAAGGAGCGCTGTCGGCCCAGGTCGATGAAAGCGGCGCGCTGGTCGAGTTCATCCGCGACGATCTGGGCCGCATTGTCACCACGACAAGTTTTGCGACGCGCCTGGACACCTCGGGCTGGCTGGTCGACGGCACAGTGGTGCCTTCCGGCGTTGCCGCGATACGCCCGGGCACAACGCCGGAGGATCGCACCCAGCAAGTCGTATATGACGCCACGGGCCGACTGCTGCGTCAGATCGATGCCGAAGGCGCGATTTCGAGCTACAGCTACGACGGCGCCGGCCGGCTTCTGCAGGTGCTCACCACCGATGCCGCGGGCACGGCCGCAACGGCCCGGTTGACCCGCTACTTCCACGATGCGGCCGGGCGGCAGACGGCCCAGCTCGACGCCGAAGGCTATCTCACCGAGTACCGATACGATTCTGCTGGACGAAAAGTGGCCCATATCGGCTACGCCAATGCCACAGCGTTGGCACAGCGGGCTTCAGGCACCCTGGAACAGCTGCGCCCATTGACCAGCACCGCCGACCAGATGACCCGCTACTTCCACGACGGTCGCGGTCAGCTAGTGGCCGAACTGGATGCCGAAGGCTATCTCACCGAGTTCGTCTTTGACCACGCGCGCCACCAGCGGGCGGTCAAGGCCTATGCCAAGCAACTGACCGGCCTGACCGGCGCGGAATCGCTGTTGGCCCTGCGCACTTCGGCGCAAGCGGCTGGCGTGCGCCAGACACTTCGCAGCTTTGATGCTCTGGGTCGGTTGGTTACTGAGCTCAATGCAGAGGGTACGGTCACCCGCTACAGCTACGATGCCGCCGGACGTCTGCTCAGCACGCAAATGGCCGTCGGCACCAGTGAGGTGCGCGAGGGCAATCGACGTTACGACGTGTTCGGGAATCTGATCGGAGAGCTGGGCGGCGAAGGCTCCACCCAACTGCTGGACGGGATGACCGAAGCCCAGCTGGATGCGGTGTATGCGCAGTACGGGGTGCGCCACAATTTTGATGCGCTCGGACGGCGCATCGAAAGCATCGATGCCGAGGGCAACAAGACCTGGTACTTCTACGATGCGGTCAGTCGCCTCACCCAGACGGTGAGGGGGGTGATCGATGCCCAAGGCGTGCGCAACGCCGAGGGCGAGGTTACCGAGACCCGTTACACCGCTTTCGGCGACGTGCAAGACACGATTGCCTACACCGGCCGCCTCGCCATCGGATCGCCATTCGGCCGCGACCAGGTCGCAGCGGCCGTGCAGGTGCTGCAGTACGTGGCGACCCAAGACAGTCGCGTCGATTACACCTATGACCGGCGCGGGCAACTGACGGAGCGGGTGGACGCCCAAGGGTATCGCGATACGTGGCGCTATACGGCTTTTGGCGATCTGGACCAGCACCTCCAGCAGATCGACGGCTCACGGAGCCTGGCCACCGAGTACGCCTACGATCGGCGCGGCCTGCGTGCCACTCAGGTGGACGATGCCGATGGGCTTGGCCGGTCCCACAGTTGGAGCTACGACGCGTTCGGTCGTGTCGCCAGCGCCATTGACGGGCGCGGCAACTCCATCACCTTTGGCTATGACCGCCTGGGCCGCCAGGTATCCCGCAGCCAAGCCGTGTCGGGGCGTACCGAGTCCACGGCCACCGCCTACGATGCTTACGGCCGCACGCTGACGCAGACAGACGCGCTGGGCCGTGTCACCGCCTACCAATACAACGACGCGACCCGTAGTGTCGCAGTAACCACGCCGGAGGGCGTGGTGCTGACGACCCATCGCACCCGGCACGGCGAGACGTGGCAGGTGGCCGACGCCCTGGGCAACAGCACCGAGTATCTGTACGACGCTGACGGCCAACTGGTGCAGACGCAGGCTGCGGACGGCGGCACCTCCCTGCGCCACTACGATGCGCGTGGACTGCTGGCCAGGACCTTCGACGCGGCCGGTCGCGAGATTGAATACCGCTATGACGCGGTCGGTCGCCTGCTACAGCGCATCGAGGATCCGGATCCGACCGGATTACAACTGACCACGACCTACGCCTACGACGGCCAGGGCCGCCAGGTCAGTGTGACCGACGCCGCCGGTGTGCGGACGCTGATGACCTATGACCGCAACGGTCAGCTGAGCGGGGTGGTGCGCGACGCCGGTGGACTGGCGCTGACGACGACCTATGCCTGGGACGGTCTGGGCCAGAAATTGCGTGTGACCGAAGGGGCAGGCACCGCCGCTGCCAGTACGGTTGCCTATGCCTACGATGCATTGGGTCGTCGCATCAGCGAGACCGTGGATCCCGGTGCCGGCAAGCTCAGCCTGACCACCACCTATGGCTACGACGGCAACGACAATGTCGTCAGCCGCACCGATGCCGAAGGCCGGGTGACCCGGTACACCTACGACGAGGCCGATCGACAGGTATTTGCGGTCGATGGCGCCGGTGGCGTGGTGCGTAGCTGGTACGACGCCAACGGGCGCGTCGTGGCGACCCGCGCCTATGCGCAAGCGATCAACCTCACCGGGCTGCCGACAGCCACAACGACGGCCGCGATCCAGTCGCTGTTGACGAGCAGCGATCCCCGGGATGTGCAGCAGTACCGCGTTCATGATGGCGATGGCCGTCTGCGGCTGTCGATCGATGGCGCCGGGGCAGTCACCCAGTGGCGTTATGACACTGCCGGCCGTCAAGTCGGCAGCGTCCGTTATGCCGATCCGGCATCGCTGACCGCGGCGCTTCGCGGTCAGCTGCAGTCAGGTACGGCGACGGAGTCGGGCGTGCTGTCCAGCGTGGCCGCAGACCCGACGCGCGACCAGACCGATTTCCTGGTGCTCGACCGGCTGGGACGCGTCCGCTTCACGGTCACGGGCGACGGAAGAGTCTCCGAGCAGCGCTATGACCTGAGCGGTCGTGTCACCCAGACCTGGATCTACGCCACGGCGCTCAACTTCAGTGCCGCCGAGCGTACCGCCTTGGCCGCAGGTACGTTTGCGGAAGCCGCGATGACGTTGCGGGTCGCACCGCAGGCAAGCGCCGCCCGCGTTCAGTATGTAGTGCTCGATGCCGTCGGCCGCGAGCGTTACAGCGTGGTGCGTGACGGCGTTTCAACCGGTGTCGTCAGCGAACGCAGGTTCGACGCCATGGGGCGCGTGGTGGAGCAGCTCCAGTATGGGGTCAGCGTGACATTCGATCCGATGCAGTCGGAAGCGGCGCTCGCGGCGGCGCTGCAACCGGCGATTGACAGTGGCGATGCGCGCCAGACCGCTTTCGTGTACGACCAGGCGGGACGACAGCGTTTCGTCATCGATGCGACGCGGGCGGTCACCGAGTCACGTTATGACGCCACCGGACGGGTGACGCAGACGCTGGCCTACGGCCAACGCCCGTCGAGCAGCATCACGACCGGTGTGGAGCTGGAGGCCTGGGCGCAAAGCCAGGCGTCCGCCGACGTGCGCAGCACCCGCAATGCCTACGATGCCGCGGGCCGCCTGCAAGTGCGCACCGACGCGCTCAATCAGACCGAACGCTACGAATACGACGGCAGCGGCCTGGTTGTCGCCTATACGAACCGCAACGGCCATACCTGGAACTACGAGTACGACGCCGCCGGACGGCGCGACGCCGAGATCAGCCCGCAAGTGAGCGTGGCCACGGTCAATGCCGCCGGCACGGTTTCCAACACCTCGCGCCGCCTGACCACGCGGATCGCTTATGACGCGCTCGGCAACGTGACGGCCCGCACCGAGAACGCGGGCACCGCGGAAGCACGCACCACGCAGTACGTCTACGACAATCGTGGCAACCAGATCCGCACGATCTTCCCGGATGCCTGGAAGATCAACGAAGCCACTGGCGAGTTGGAAGCCACCGGCCAGACGCCGTCCATCGAGGTGACCTACGACGCGATGGGCCGCGCCGTGGTGCAGCAGGACGTCCGTGGCCACCACAGCTACAAGGTCTACGACGCCCAAGGTCGACTCGCGTTTGAAGTCGATCAGGAGGGGTTCGTCACGGGCTACAGCTACAACGCCTTCGGCGAACAGAGCAGCTTGCGGCGGTATGCGACCCGGATCAAGACCACCGGGCTGAGCGGCTGGTCGGCCGGCCAGGCACTGGCGCTGGCGCAGCTGCAGACGACGGGCGTGCTGACGGCGACGGTGTCGGACCGGACCCTGTCCACCACCTATGACCCGCGCGGCAACAAGCTGCGCGTGGTGCAGTCGCAGGTCAGCTACTACACGGCGGCCGGCGTGGCCAGCGCCGGCTCCCCGACCACGCAGTTCAGCTACGACGCCTACGGCGACCTGGTCGGCGAGTCCGTCCTGCTCGAGGGGACGGCCGGGCAGGCCAATGCGCGCTGGGCCGATACCTTCCGCTACTACGATGCGCTAGGCCGCAATACGTTCACGGTGGACGCCGAAGGCTACGCCACCACCACGCGCTACAACGCCACCGGCGAGGTGGTGGAAGTGGTCGAGCATGCGCGGGCACTGGATACACAGGGACTGGTCACAGGCGCGCCCCCGGCGACTGCGGCGCCCGGCGATGCCGTCATCGGCTACGACCGTGTCCAACGGTGGGCCTACGATGCCTTGGGGCGCAAGGTCACCGAAACCCAGGTTCGCCACTACGGACGAGCCGACGGAACCCGGACAGTTCGCGATATAGAAACCCGATTCGGCTACGACAACGAGGGCCACGTTACCGAACTGACCACCGAAGCGGGCACGACCCGGACCCAGTACAACGCCCTTGGGCAGGCCGTCACCGTCGCCGAGCCCGCACGCGTCACTCTGGTTTCCGATGCGGAAACGCGCCTGCTCGCGTCCACCGCGAACAGCCTGCATCAACTCGACATGTACGAGTCGGTGTCTCCGTACACCACGATGAACTATGACGCCTTCGGCAACGTTGTGCGTACCCACCGCTACGCCAACGGCCTGCGCGAAGGACAACAGGCCCCTACGACCAGCGCGCAGGACCAGATCCACGTTACCCGTTACGACCGCCAAGGCAGGGCGGTCATGGCCCGCGACGCGGAAGGCAATCGTGCCTACAGCGCTTACGACGCCGCCGACAACATGCTGCATCGCTGGTACCGGCTCGACGGCAGCGTAGACAGTCGCGACGCCACGGTGCACCAGCGTTATGCCTATGACAACGTTGGTCGTCAGGTCAGCACGACCCAGGCCCGCATGCTGTCGGGCGGTGGAGAGTCCCCAGACATCGACGAAGTGGTGCTCTACAACGCCTTCGGCGAGATCACCCGCAAAACCCATGCAGGCTTGAGCGGCGCGTTGACCTACGTCTACGATGCGGCCGGGCGCCTGATCGCATCCAACGAAAACGGAGGCGAACTCAGTTTCGGGTACAACCTCGCGGGCCACCAGGTGCGCAGTTCGCGTCGTGCCTACCTGAGTGCGAGCCAGTCCACCACCGCGGTGACCTCGAACACGGTCGACCAGCTTGGACGTGCTGTCCGCATAACCCTGCCGTCACACACCACAGTCACCTCGGTCCGCGCCGAGATGGTGAAGACGCTTGACCGCTGGGGCAACGTGCTCCAGATCGTCGATGGGCGTGGCTACCAGACCAACTACCAATACAACGGCTTCAACCAGATCGTGCGCGATGAACGTCCGATGGTGGAAGTCGTGTCGGACACTGGGGTTGGCGTCTGGACCCGGCCGGTCAATCAGTGGTTCTACGATGCGTTCGGTCGCCTGGTCGCGACCAAGGATGCCAATGACAACCTGCGCGTCAACGAATACGACGATGCCGGCCGCCTGCAAGTGTCGAAGGATGCCTACGGCAACGCCACGCAGTATGCCTACGACGCCCTTGGCAACCAGCGCATCACCCAGAACCCGTTGGGTTACCTGACCTTCCGGAACTACGACCGGCTGAACCGTGTTGTCGCGATCGGTGACTACCTTCCAGACGTTGCCGGCACCGCGCGTGATCGAACGCTGCTGCAGAGGTACGTGCTCAACCAGAATGGTGATCGCCTGAAGGTCACCGACGCCCTCAACTACAACGCGCTGTACGACTACGACAGTCGCAGTTCGCTGTTGCGCAGCGAAACCTCAATGGGCGTCGTGGCCGACCATGCCTACGATACCCAGGGCCACAAGGTCTGGCAGGGCAACGAGCTCTCGGGCACGGTCATGACCGATAGCGACGGCGAGCAGGTGCGCGAACACGAGCTAACCTGGGACTACGACGTCCACGGTCGGCTGCTCGACCACAACGACCTCAGTGGCCGCGACTACGACTATGCCTACGACGCCGGTTCCGGCATGCAGACCACGGAGACCGCTCAAGGCGGCCTCGTTGGAGGCGGCGCTACAAAGACGATCGAGTACTACGTCAACGGGAAGGTTCACCGGGTGGTCGAGTCGGCCACGCGGGAGTACCGTTACGAGTACGACGCGGCCGGCAATCGAACGCTTGAGCATACGAAGTTCATGGACCGCAGCGGCGAGTTGGTGCAAACCATTACCCGCACCTTCTACGACAGCCACAACCGCGTCCAGCGGGTGATCCAGGAAGACCTGTCGTCCGGTAAGCGCGTCTTCGACCTGACCTACGAATATGACGCCGTGGGCAACCGCCGTCACGTCACGGCGCTGTCCGGCTACGGGCTAGGCGTTGAGGCAGTTCCCGAGACCAACGCAGCGCCCGTGGTCATTAGCAAACCCAGCGACCGTGTCGTTCGCAAGGGTATGGAGTCGCAGTTCCGCATCCTGTTCAGCGATGTTTTTCGGGATGCCGATCAGGACCGTTTGACGCTGGATATCAGTCAGGCTGACGGAAGCGCGCCGCCGTCCTGGTTGTTGGTTAACCGCGATCCCCAGACCGGCGAGATCGTGTTCACGGCACAGCCGGCCGCGAATGCGGCCGATCAGGACATCATCATCAAGCTGGTGGCGAAGGAAGCCGACGCGCCCACCCGCCTGGCCAGCACGAGTTTCGTGCTCAAAGTGCGCACCAACACGCCGCCGGTCGTGCATGGCGGTGCCACCACCGACCTGAAAGCCAAGACCGATCGCCCCTGGTCGCATGATCTGATCGCCACCGACTACTTCCGGGACGACGATGTCGGCGATCAGCTGACGCTGAGTATCGACAACGCCGCCGCGCTGCCAGCCTGGCTGCAGGTCGATGCCAGCAGCGGGTCTGTCATCCGCTTTAGTGGCACGCCGACCACTACCAGCACGTTCAACTTGACCCTGCGAGCCACCGACGAGAAAGGCGCGACGGTGGCGCGGACCATCAGGATCATCACCGCGCCCAACCACGCACCGACAGGGCCGTGGAGCCTGCCCGCGCTTCAGGCAGTAGCCGGCCGCCAGTTTGAATGGACGTCCTTGCTGTCGGAGATCTTCGTCGATGCCGACGGCGATGCGCTTGACGTCACCGCCACCGGCCTGCCCAACTGGATGTGGTTCCAGAGCCTGGACGAACAGGCCCACCCGGAACTCAGGCTGTTCGGCCACGTGCCACCGGACACCGCTGACGGTGCCAGCTACACCATCACCTTCAAGGCCACCGACACCGACGGTGCATCGCGAACCATCACGGCCCAGCTGAAAGTGCTGGTCAACCGCGCCCCCAACCCCGTCGACTGGACCGCCCCGGGCTTGCGGGTTAACGATGCTTATGACATCACCGTTCCGATCAGTTCGCTGTTCATCGATCGCGAAGGTGACCAGATTGCAGTCGACCCGGGCGCGAACATTCCCGATTGGCTGTCCGTTGAGGTTGACGAGGTTGCGCAAACCATCCGCTTCCATGGCACGCCCACCAGCAACGTCAACCATGCCGGCCTGTTCGAGTTCGAGCTTCATGGCCGTGATATCGAGGGTCTGACCAGCACCGCCACCGTATCGTTGAGCGTCGGTACCGACTACGCGCCGACTCGCACCAGCAACGTCAGCCTGCCAGACCGTACCCTCGAGGAGGGGCGTCAATTCAGCTTTACCTTGCCTGCCGGCCTGTTCGTCGATGCCGACGGTGACGATATCGGCCTGAGCGCACGCGCGATCTGGCAGTTCGACCAGGTCGAGCCGGGTTACGAAGTCCACCAGGTGAGAACGGCCCCGTGGCCGTCATGGCTGCATTTCGATGGCGCCAGCCGCACCTTCAGCGGGCAACCGCCAGTCGGCACCACCGGTCCCCTGATCATCCGGGTCACCGCCTACGACGGGCGTCTCATCAGCGCCGCCAACAAGGAATTCGTCGGCACACCCGGGTTTAGCGGCGACGTCGATTTCCACATCAACTTCAGCCCGTACCAGAACAGGACGCCGATCTATCAAGGCGGATTGCCCAACCGGACAACCAATATCGGCGTGCCGGTTTCCTGGACGCTGCCCGCAGGAAGCTTCGTCGACCCGGATGGGGATGCACTGGGCTACGCGTTGTGGGTCGAGATCCCGGAGCATCGCCAACGCTACTGGAACGACCCGGATCAAGCCTGGGACTTCAGGACGGTTCCAGCCGAATGGGTGGAGGCCTCGCGCGTCGGCCTCGCCATCGATGCCGACAGCGGCCGTATCACCGGCACTCCGGCCATCCTGAGAGCCCCCGACGCCGTGCCGGAGGGCGGGTGGATCAGCTACCGCGCGAGGATCGTGGCCAGCGATGCCAATGGTGCGTCGGACGATGGCGTCTTCGGCATCAACCTCAATCTCGCGCCGGTGGTCATCGCCGATACCGTCGAGATCGGCGCCGGTCGGACGTTCAGCGAGAAGCTCATCACCGACCCCAACGGCGATGACCTCACCTACAGCGTCACCCTGGTCGGCGGCGGCCCGTTGCCGTCGTGGATGACCCTGGGCGCCGACGGTGTGTTGAGCGGAACCGCGCCATCCAGCAACGACAGCTGGGAGTTGCTGGTGACCGCCACTGATCCTGCCGGGCTCGGCGTGACCGCGACAATTGCGGTGAATGTAGTCAACTATCCGCCCGCCTATGTCGGCGGGATTCCGGCGACGCTTCCCGGCGCTGCCACGGTGGCGTTCAGCTACCAGATTCCGGCCGGAGCGTTCTCCGATCCAAACGGCGATGAGCTGAGCTACGGCGCAGCGCTGGAGGTATGGATTCCCCCGCAATACGACGATGAGGGAGTCAAGATCCGCGGGACGGGCGTATACAGGCGAGAGGCACTGCCCAGTTGGCTCAACTTTGCCGGCAGTACCCGCACGCTAAGCAGCAGCGCGCCATTGCAGGGTGTCTACGAGATCGTCTTCTTCGCCAGCGACGGCGTCGCCAGCGCGGAGGTGAAAACCACGCTTTTCATCGGCGAGGCCCCCAACTACGCGCCCACCCCGCCGAACCTGGGCACCCAGTCGGCCGGTCGCAACCAGTACTGGAGCTACCAGGTCCCGGCGTTCTCCGACGTCAACGACGACACCCTGACCTACAGTGCCGGCAGCCTGCCGGCGGGCATCACGTTCAACGCCGCCACTCGCACCTTCAGCGGTACCGTCGCCGCGACCGGCAACTACACGCTGGAGATCACCGCCAACGACGGCAACGGTGGCATCAGCAGTGCGAGCTTCGTGCTGGAGGTGGTGAACAAGGCGCCGGTGGCTCCGTCGATCCCCAATCGCAGCGCCGCCGCTGATACCCTCTGGAGTTACCAGATCCCGGCGTTCAGTGATCCCAATGGCGACGCGCTGAGCTACGCCGTCAGCGGCCTGCCCAGCTGGATGAGCTTCAACGCCGCCACCCGTACCCTCAGCGGCACCCCCGGGCCGGTCGGCAACTGGTCGATCACCGTCACCGCCAACGACCCTTCCGGCGCAAGCGCCACGCGCAGCTTCACTGTCAGCACCCCCAACGCGGCGCCGCGACTGGTCGCAACGCTCGGCAACCGCAGTGCCGCCCGCAACGTCGCCTGGAGTTACCAGGTGCCGGTCAATGCTTTCGACGACCCCAACGGCGACAGCCTGAGTTACACCGCCAGTGGCCTCCCGACGGGGGTCAGCTTCAATGCGTCCACGCGCACCTTCAGCGGCACGGTTGCAACGCTTGGCGGCTACACCATTACCGTTACCGCGCATGACGGTCGCGGCCAGTCGGCCAGCACCAGCTTCGTATTGTCGGTGGTCAACTCGGCCCCGACCTACAACGGCGGTCTGGGCAACCGCTCCGGCGTCGCCGGCCAGAACGTTTCATGGGCCTTGCCCAGCGGCGTCTTCAGCGACCGCAACGGCGATGTACTCGGTTACACGTTGTATGTCGAGCGTCCCGGCTACCACACGATCGCCGAAACCACGCCGGGCGAGTTCGAGCGGGTCTGGGTACCGCCGGCCTGGTTTGGCGCCAGCGCGGTCAACCTGGCGATCAACGCCAGCAGCGGCACGATCAGCGGCACCCTTGAGCGGATGGTGGCCGGCGAACAGTCTTTCGGCAGCTACCGGGTCAAGATCGTCGCCAAGGACCCCAGCGGCGCCGCGGTCGAGGGTGTGTTTTCCTGCTCGATCAACACCGCGCCGACCGCGCCGACGATCTATACCCAGTACGTCAAGGAAGAACTGAGCTTCACCAAGACCCTGCCGGCCTTCGGCGATATCAACGGCCACGCGCTCAGCTACAGCCTGTCGGGCCTGCCCGGTGGGGTGGTGTTCAACGCCTCCACCCGCGTGATCAGCGGCAAGCCGACGGTGCCGGGCAACTACACCCTGACCTATACCGCCAACGACGGCTACGGTGGCGTGACCGCCAAGACGTTCACCCTGGTGGTGCAGGCCAATACCCGCCCGACCGCACCGGCCATTCCGAACCAGTCCATCACCAAGGGCACGGCCTGGAGCTACTACGTCCCGGCGTTCAGTGATCCCAACAACGACGCGCTGACCTACACCGCCACCGGCCTGCCGCCCGGGCTGGGTTTCACCGCCAGCAACCGGCGCATCAGCGGCACCCCGAGCCAGACCGGCACCTGGACGGTGACGGTCACCGCCAACGACGGTCGCGGCGGCGTGACCTCCAAGGCCTTCACCATCACGGTCAAGGCCGCGCCCATCCCCAACCGGGCTCCGGTGGTCAGCTACCCGTTGCCCGACCGGGCGGTCAACGGCGGCAGCCTGCTCGATTACACGTTCGCCATCAACAGCTTCACCGACCCGGACGGCAATGCGCTGGCGTACACGGCCAAACTGTCCAACGGCGCTGGATTGCCGTCGTGTTTGTCCTTCTATGCCTGTACGCGACTGTTCAAGGTTGTCCCCCCGAACCCCTCTGTCGGCTACGCGATCGACATCCGCGTGACGGCCACCGACCCCAAGGGGCTGAGCGCGAACGATGTGTTCCGGGTGACGGTGCGCGCGGCCAGTGGCGGCGGTGGCGGTGGGGGCGGCGGCGGTGGCGGCCCCTACGGTCCCATGTCCGTCTCGCAACCGCTGAGCTTCGACATGGGCCGGGCGGTGGCGCCCGACATGGTCGTGCTCGATCCGGTCGAGCAGAG
>NZ_JAXGFP010000008.1:0-129666 GCF_036663935.1 Novilysobacter erysipheiresistens | reverse complement strand
CCGAGCAGCGCGATGTCAAGGGCCTGTATGCCAAGGCCCGCGCCGGACAGCTGCGCAACTTCACCGGCATCGACTCGCCGTACGAGGTCCCCGAGGCCCCCGACTACCGGCTGCCCACCACCGAGCAGAGCGCCGAGGTGTTCGCCGAACAACTGGTGCGCGACCTGCTGGCCCCCCGTTGAACATGCCCTTGAAAGACGAGAGCCGCCCGACCGTGAACGTTGACGATCTTGGCAAGGACCCGAACCTGCAGGCAGCCGCGCCGGTAAGCGTGGTCATCCCGTGCTTCCGTTGTGCCGACACCATCGGCGACGCGGTGGCCTCGGTTGCCGCCCAGACCCTGCTTCCCGCGGAGATATTGCTGGTCGACGACTGCAGCGGCGACGGCACCGTCGACGCATTGCGGGCGCTGGCCGCCGACCACCCGCCGGGCTGGATCAAGGTGATCGAATTGGCGACCAATGGCGGTCCGTCGGCGGCGCGCAACACGGGCTGGAACCGTGCCGGCCAGGAATACATCGCCTTCCTCGATGCCGACGATACCTGGGCGCCGCGCAAGCTCGAATTGCAGATGGCGGCATTGCGCGCCGATCCCGACATCGCCCTGATCGCCCACCGGATGGACGTGCGCGCCCGCAACCTGCCGCCGCCTACGCTGCAACTGCCGGCGCGGACTTCGATCATCGGGCGACGCCAGGTGCTGTTGTACAACCCGTTCCCCACCGCTTCGGTGGTGTTGCGCCGGGACCTGCCGCAGCGGTTCGACGAGAACTTCCGCAGGGTCGAGGATTTCCTGTTGTGGGTGCAGATCTCCGGCGCCGGCCATCGCTGCGCCAAGATCAACCAGACGCTGGCGTCATGGCACAAGCCCAACTATGGCGCCGGTGGACTCAGCGGGGACATGCAGGCCATGCGCAAGGCCGGCCGAAAGGTGCGCAAGGAGCTGGTGCGGCAGGGGCTGATGACGCGCCCGGAGTACTACTTCACACGCGTGCTCAGCATCTTCCGCAGGACCCACCACAACCTCGTGCTGTGGATCCGGCGCCTCAGGTCAAACGGAGCGCGAAGCCGCGTCAGCCCATGACAATCCATTCCATTGCCGGTGCTGCCAACCCCAGCAATGCCACGGCGACAAGTGCCCGGTGGGGGCTGGCCGTGCTGCTGCTGCTCGCGGTGGCGGTATTCGGTTGCTGGCTGGTAGGCACCCGACCGCTGGATATCGGCACCGACACCTCGGTCTATGCTGGGTTCTTCGAACGCCTTGGCCACGGCGACAGTCCGACCCGGCTGGAGCCCGGTTTCGTCGCAGTCAGCTACCTGCTGAGCAAGCTCGGAGTGGGTGTCACCGGCTATCTGGCGGCGTTGTTCGGTCTGATGCTGCTGACCGTGTGGATATCGACCCGCAGGTACTTCAACTACTTGGGCGACACCCGCGGCTACCTGACGTTCCTCAGCGCGGCGATGATGCTGTTGTTCCTGTCGCCGATGTTCGTCAACGCCTCGATCAACGCGATCCGCCAGGGGCTGGCGGCGCCGCTGGTGTTCGCCGCGTTGTTGTCGTTCCAGCAGCGCCGCTGGTGGCAGTTCGCCTGGTATGGCGCCCTGGCCACCAGCCTGCATTACTCGTCACTGTTGTACATGGCGTTTGCGCCGGCACTGTTCCTGAGCACCAAGACGCTGCGCTACGCCGGCGCCGCCGGTCTGCTGGTCTACTGCAGCGGCCTGTCGGAGCTGATCGTGCAGACCTTGACCCCGGGGATCCACGCGACGGTGATGGAATACGCTGCGCGCACCGAATTGCGCGCCGGAGTCCGGATCGACTTCGCGGTGTTCTCGGCGTTCTGGTACGTGTTGCCGCATCTGCTGGCGCCGACACTCAAGCCACCGTACCGCGAGCGAATACTGCAAAGCACTGCGGTCTACCTGGTGATGCTGCTGCCGTTCTTCGCGATCGGCTGGGGTTATTTTTCCAACCGCTACCTGTTGCCCGCCTGGCTCGCGGTGTCGCTGATCCTCGCCGCGGTGGTCTGCCACAACCGCCTGCAGGCGTTGAGCCACCCGCTGCTTATCCGCTTCGGGCTCATCGCCTCGTGCGCGGTCTTCTACTTCTATGTCGCCACCGAAACCGTGATCTGAGGTGGACGTATCTGAGGTGGAAGAGGACATGAGCTGCCGGTAAACAAACCGTTAGCGTTTCATGACGAAACCCGTGCACGCGCTTCACGTGACGAAGGCGCCCGCGGCCGTAGCGTGACCGGAGCGCTACCCCTCGCACGTTTGCAATTGCAAGGAGTCCCCCATGTCCAGACTGTCCACGACGCCCACCACTTCCACCCCGAACCGACCGCGCGGTTCCGCGGCACCGCTGCGCTGGCTTGCGCTGGCCGCGGCGATGGCACTGCTTGGGGGCTGCGCGACCGGTCCCGGTTTTGCCAGCGGTTCCGGCGGCCAGCTCGACACCCTCGTCAACAGTGGCGAGGTCAAGGTGGTGCAGATCACCCCGGAGCTGGTGGCGCTGAACCACAGCAAGGAGCAGCCGACAGTACCCCAGGAGCTGCTGGAGTACCGGCCGGAGTCGTATCAGATCAGTCCCGGCGACACCATCCAGGTGACCGTCTGGGACCACCCCGAACTGACCACCGAAGGAGGCGGCGAGGGCAGCAACGGACGCCTGGTGCATCCCGATGGAACCTTCTACTACCCGTACGTGGGCACGCTCAACGTCGAGGGGATGAAGATCGAGGAGCTGCGCAGCATCGTCACCCGCAAGCTCGCGCACTACCTGCAGACCCCGCAGGTCGACGTCAACGTGGTCGGGTATGGCAGCCGGGTCACCTTGCAGGGTGCATTCGTCGATACCACCCCGCAGGACATCACCACCGTGCCGCTGACGGTCTCGCAGGCGGTCGGCACCGCGGTCATCGATGTCGAACAGGCCGACCTGTCGGGACTGGTGCTCACCCGCGACGGCAAGAACTACACGATCAACCTGGACGAGATGAACCAGGACCTCGACACCGCGCCGCCGATCTACCTCAAGCCCGGCGACCGGTTGTACCTGCCGTTCAATGACCGCAAGGAAGTCTATGTGCTCGGCGAGGTGCGCAACCCGCAGGCGATCACTTTCAAGACATCCGGCCTGACCCTCACCCAGGCCCTCGGCCGCTCCGGCGGACTCGACCCGGTGACGGCCAATGCCGATGCGGTGTACGTCGTCCGTGGCATGGACCGGATGGAGCAGGAGCCGGCGACGGTGTTCCAGCTCGACGCCAGTGACCCGTCGGCCTATGCGCTGGCGGACGGGTTCGAGATCCAGCCCGGCGACGTGGTGTATGTCGGCGCGGCCGGCGTGACCCAGTGGAACCGGTTCCTGAGCCAGTTGCTGCCGCTGTCGGGCATCATCCGCAACGCCACCGTTCCGGGAAGCAATTGACCGAGCGATCGATGCGGCCGGCGCCGGCCCGGCCCCGCCGAATATTGCTGGTGTGTGTCGGCAACGTCTGCCGCAGCCCGACGGCGGAGGTGCTGTTGCGCCGTCGCTGCCGCGGACACGGGATCGTGGTCGAGTCGGCCGGGTTGGGCGCGCTGGTCGGCAACCCGATCGAGCCGCTGGCCGAAGCGGTGCTCGCCGACCATGGCCTGAGCGCTACCTCCCACGTTGCGCGCCAGCTCACCGCGGGCATGGTCGAAGCCGCCGACCTGGTACTGGTCATGGAAGCCTCGCAACGCCGTGCGATCGCGGCCCTGTCCGCGCCCGCGGCGGAGCGCACGTTCCTGCTTGGCAAGTGGCACGGTGAGGTCGACATTCCCGATCCGTACCGGCAACGGCTGGCGGTCTTCCGCGATGTCTACTGGATGATCGACAAGTCCGTGAACAGCTGGTGCATGCATCTTTTTTGATACATGCCAGCAGGCCGCGCCGCGGCCTCTCCTTTCGGCCTTGCACGTTGGTAATGGAGCATCGTGAGTTCCAGTGCGGTGGCAATCGACCGCGTATCCGTGCCGCGTCCTAGACGGCGACCGGGTTCCTGAATTCCTGTTCAAGATGAACCCGCAGGCTTCATCGCTCCATCATGCCGCGGTGCTTAGAAATGCGTGGTTGGTCACGAAATTCCATGCCAGTGCCGCTGGTGCTTTGGTCCTGCAGAACGCCCACGTGAGAGACGAACATGCACCCAGAGAGGTTCATTGCCGCCAGCGCGATCGCCGTCATCGTGACCATGGTCGCGATATTCACGCTGCGGCAACTGGCACCGCGCATCGGCCTGGTCGACAAGCCGGACGGACGCAAACGCCACCGAGGGCGGGTGCCGTTGGTCGGCGGGTTGTGCTTCTTCCTCGGCACCCTGGCCGGGCTGGTCTACTTCGGCTATATGGACCGGTTCGTGGTGTGCCTGCTGGCGGTCGGCGCGCTGATCCTGTTGACCGGGTTGCTGGACGACCTCGATGACCTGAGCGCGCGGACCCGCCTGTTGGTCCAGGCCGGGACCGCGGGGCTGGTGATCCTCACCACCGGCATCTACATCGATGGCGGCGGCAACCTCATCGGCGGCGAGGAGTTCCGGCTGCACGGGCTTGGCATTCCGGTGACGATCATCGCCGTGGTCGGGCTGATCAACGCCTTCAACATGCTCGACGGCATCGACGGCCTCGCCGCCGGACTCGCGATCGTCAGCATCGTTGCGATCCTGGCGTTCATGGGAGTCGGCTGGCCCACCGTCGGGGTGGCGCTGCTGCTGCAGATCCTCGCCGCCACGTTGGTGCCCTACATGTGCGTCAACCTGGGGTGGCCGGACGGCCGCAAGATCTTCATGGGCGATGCCGGCAGCACGCTGATCGGCTTCCTGGTCGCCTGGAGCCTGATCTTCCTGAGCCAGCGCGAGGCCGCGCAGATCGCGCCGGTCGACGTGCTGTGGTGCGTGGCATTGCCGGTGCTGGACACGCTGGCGGTGATGTACCGGCGCATGCGCAGCGGTCGCTCGCCGTTGAAGGCCGACCGCCAGCACCTGCATCACCTGCTGCTCGACATCGGCTTCTCGCCGCGACAGGCGCTGGGATTGCTGGTCGGCCTGAGTGCACTGATGGCCGGCGCCGGCTACGCGCTGCGCAATGCGCCGGAACTGCTGAGCCTGCTCGCCTTTGCAAGCATGATGGTGGTCTACGTGGCGTTCGCGCCGCGGCTCGTGGAGTCGCTGAACTTCGCTTCGCGCGGCCCGGCGAAGGTGCAAGCACCGGGTCGACTCGAGACGGCCGCGCCCAGCCAGTCGTCGCCGGATCCGGACGCATTCCCGGGACCGGCCTTGTGGTCGGGCACCCATTCCGTCCGCGTGACCGGCGAACACCGGATCGTGATGCGACGGGTCGCTGCCGAAGGCGCGGCGCACGCTGCGGCGTCCGCGATCGCGGCGGCATCGGCCACGTCGGGCGAGGTGATCCGGGTGCTGTGCGTGCTGGACGCATCGCCGGACAGCCTGAAGCTCGCCCCGGTGGTGCAACAACTGTCGGGCGATGCGCGCTTCGATCTCAAGGTCTGCGTCACCGCATTGCCCAACCAGCGATCGCGACAGATGCTGCGCCTGTTCAACATCCGTCCGGACCACGTGCTCGACGTGCTGGCGCCGGACAAGGAACTGGGCGACATGACCTCGGCCCCCGTGCGCGGAATGAAGCGGGTGCTGGGCGAGTGCGAACCGGACGTCCTGCTGGTCCATGGCGATTCGCTGACCACCTTGGCGGCAACGCTGGCCGCGCATTTCCAAGGGGTGCCGGTCGCCTGTGTCGACGGCGGCTGGTCGGGTTGCGGGAGCGCGGACTCCAGCGAGGCCGACGAAGCCGTCCGCAAGGTCACCCGACCGCTGGTATCGCTGCACTTCGCCTCGACCGAGTCGGCGGCCCGCGCATTGCTGGACGCCGGTGTCCCGCAGGAGCGCATCGAAGTCGCCGCGACCGCCGCCACCGAGGTGTCGAAATCCCTGCTGGCGGTACGCCAACGCGACATCGGTGAACGGGAGGACCTGGCGCGACGGTTTTCGTTCCTGCGCGCGGGCAGTCCACTGTTGCTCGTGGCCCACCGTCCCGCGCCCGGCGCCGGGGTGGACATGGGCCGGACCCTGTCCACCCTGGCGAGCCGCCGTCCCGACCTGGATATCGTCTGCCCGGTCCTTCCGGACGCCGGCCCGCAGGACCGCATCGGTCCGCACGGCGACCTGCCGAACCTGCACCTGGTCCAGCCGCTGGACTACTTGGCGTTCTGCTATCTGCTCAACGCGGCGTATCTGGTTCTGGCCGGATCGCGCGAAATCCAGCAGGAAGCGGCGTTGTGGAACAAGCCGGTACTGATGCTGCGCGGCGCTGCCGAAGGTCCGGGCGAAGCCGGCAGTGCCGGCGCCCGGTCCGGCATCGACGAAGTGAAGATCGCCGAATGCGTCATGACCCTGCTCGGCGACGCCCGCGCCTACGAGGCGCTGTGTTTTGCCGCCGGTCCGGGCGGTGACCGCAATGCCGGCATGTGCATCGTCCAGGCATTGGCCAACCTGCCGCGAAAGGCTGCATCGCTCGCGGCGTGACCGTCGGTCGGCGGCCATGCGCCGCGGCCGGCAAGCAGTCTTGGTAACAGGAGAGTTCCGTGAACGAGTTGATGGCGAATCGGCCGACCGAGATTTCCCCGCAGGTGGAGGTCACCCCGCAGCGCGAGGAACATATCGATCTACACGCATTGCTGGGGGTCCTGAACGATCATCGGAAATTCATCCTGATCGGCACCGCGCTGTTCTTCCTCGCCAGCGTGCTGTACGTGATCATGGCCACGCCGATGTACCAGGCAAGCGCGATGGTGCAGGTGGAAGGCGCATCGCCTGGCCAAGCCAACCAGCCTGCGGCTGGCCAGATGGTCGACCTCGCCGGCTCGCGCGCGGTCACCGAGATTCCGCTGCTGACGTCGCGCAGCGCGCTGGGCGAGGCGGTGGAAAACCTCGACCTCGACATCCAGTCCCAACCGCAGCGGTTCCCGCTGGTGGGCGAGTTCATCGCCGGCCGCTATTCGCCGGAGCAGCCAGGCGCGGTGGCGCCGCCGCTGCTCGGGCTTGACCGCTACGGCTGGGGCGGCGAAGAACTCGACATCCCCGTGTTCGACGTGCCGCAGACGTTGCTGGGCCAGCCGCTGGTGCTGGTCGCCGGGGAGCAGGGCCGGTACACCCTGTTGAACGAAGATGACCAGGTCCTGCTCGAAGGCCAGGTCGGGCAACTGGTCAAGGGCGAAGGCATCGCCATGAAGGTCGACACGCTCAAGGCCAATCCCGGTACCCATTTCGATGTCGTGCGCAACAGCCACATCGGTGCGGTCTCGCGGCTGGCGGAAAACATCGCCGCGGTCGAACGCGGCGAGGAGTCGGGCATCATCGCGCTGACCTACCAGAACACCGACCCGGAACTCGCGGCCAAGGTGCTGGGCCAGATCAGCACGTCCTACCTGCGCCAGAGCGTGCAGCGCAATTCGGCCGAAGCCGAGAACCGGCTGGAGTTCGTCAACGAACAGTTGCCGAAGGTTCGGGCCGATCTGGAAGAAGCGCAGAACGCCTTGAATGCGTTCCAGCAACGGGTCGGCACGGTCGACATCAGCATGCAGACCGAGGCCCTGCTCAGCCAGACCGTGGCGCTGAACAACAGCATCCAGCAGCTGCGCGTGCAACAGCCGGACGTCGCCCGTCGCTTCACCCCCAACCATCCGGCGTACCAGGCGCTGCAGAAGCAGATCGGCCAGCTCGAGGCCGAGAAGGGCGCGTTGCAGGCGCGGATGAGCCAACTGCCGGACATCCAGCAGGGACTGTACCGGCTCACCCGCGACGTCGAGGTCACCAACCGCACCTACACCAACCTGCTCGACCAGGCCCAGCAGCTCGACATCGCCCGCGCCAGCGCGATCGGCAACGTGCAGGTGATCGACCCGCCGGCGGTCAATGTCGCCCAGCCGGTCTGGCCCAAGCCGGTGCCGGTGATCGGCGGCGTCACCGCGCTGGGCGCGATGATGCTGGTCGCCTTCGTGCTGACCCGGCAGGTGCTCAACCGCAACGTCGAGGACCCGGAAGACATCGAGCAGCTCGGGCTGCCGGTGTACGCCTCGATCTTCCTCAGCTCGCAGGAGCGCGCCAACGCGTTGCGCCCGAAGAAGCGCCACGCGACCCGGCCGAACCTGCTGGCATTCAGCGCGCCGTCGGACCTGGCGATGGAGGCCCTGCGCGGCTTGCGCACCAGCCTGCACTTCGCCCGTATCGAGCCGAAGAACAACCTGCTGATGATCGCCGGCCCGAGCGCCGGCGTCGGCAAGACCTTCGTCAGCTCCAATCTCGCGGTGACGATTGCCCAGGCCGGCCAGCGCGTGTTGCTGATCGATGCCGACATGCGCCGCGGCACCCTGCACGAGGTGATGGGCACGCGCTGGGAGGATGGCCTGTCGGAGCTGATCTCCGGGCAGATCCCGTTGGAAGGCGCGGTTCGCCGGGTGCTCGGGACCGAGAACCTGTCGTTCATCTCGCGCGGCAAGGTGCCGCCCAATCCGTCGGAACTGCTGATGCACCCGGACTTCGCCGGATTGTTGCACCAGCTCGCGCCGCAGTACGACCTGGTCATCATCGATACGCCGCCGGTGCTGGCGGTCACCGACGCGGCGGTGATCGGGCATCACGTCGGCACCACCCTGCTGGTGGTCCGCTTCGGCATGAACCAGGCGCGTGAGGTCGCGCTGGCCAAGCAGCGCCTCGAGCAGAACGGAGTGAAGGTCAAGGGCGCGATCGTCAATGCAGTGCAGCGGCGCAGCGCCGGGCACTACAGCTACAGCTACAGCTATTACGACAGCCGTCCGACCGGGACCTGATGAGCGCCACACCGCAAGGAACCACCGCGCGATGACAAGCCAGGGAAGCCAGTGGACGAGGCACAGTGTGGTCGAAGCGGATATCTCGACAGCCGTCGACGGCTCGCGCGAGGCTGGCCGGACGGAACGCGACGTGCCAGGGCACGCGCAGGCGTCCCGCCAGCCACAGGCAACGCCCGGCCAGCCGGCGCCTGACGACGAACCGCTGCAGATCACGATGTCGCCGTACTTCGGGACGCCGGACTTTTCGGGCCTGGCCCGGCGGCGCGACCGTGGCGCCCGGCTCGACCCGGTATCGGTCGCCGACCTGCTGCGCAACGGCTTCGTCTACGCCCCGCACTCGATCTTCGAGACGGTCAAGCTGGCGACGGTCGGCTTTGACCCGGAGCAGGACATGCACGGGTCGCCGGAGTACCGCTTCATGTTTCCCAGCAGCGGCCGTTGCCGGGAAGCCAGCGACGTCGGGCAGGACTGGGTCGGGACCTACCACCGCCTCCTGTGCACCGCGGTTTCCGACTCGTGCGCGGATTTCCGTTCGCCCTGGTTGTTGCAGAGCGGCGGCAAGGATTCGACGCCGCTGGCGATCGCGGCGGCGGAGGTCAGGCCCGACACCACCTGCATCACCTATCTGGGCGGCAGTGAGGAGAACGAGGTCGCGTCGGCGATGTTCGTCGCGCGCAAGCTCGGATTGCGCCATGAGACCCTGGTCTGCGATCCGGGCCGCGCCTACGACCGCTACCTGGCAATCGTCGACCGCATGCCGCTGTTGACCGCCGACTTCGCGCTGCTGTCGTACGTCGACCTGGCGACCACCATCCTCGAAGGGGGCGGTGACGGCGTCATCGACGGCATGGGCGCGGACGTCTACTTCGGCTGGCCGATGCATCGGCAGGAACGGCTGCTCTCGTGGCTGGCGAGGAACATGAAGCTCCCGCGGGTCGCGACCGAGCTGCCACTGGTCGACCGCAACTTCAAGCTCTGCTATCTGTTGTCGACCCTGCAGATGGACCCGGTGGAACGGGTCTTCCCGGGTTCTCGCTTCACCGATGCCGAGGTCGACGAGCTGTTCGGCCGCGACATCGCCCGGCGCTCGAAATCCCGGCTGGAACTGTTCCGGGCCGAACTCGCGGCGGCCAGCAATATCGACGAATGGCAGGCGATGGCGAGTTCGATCGCGGGCCCGACCAGTTCGATCGCCAAGGGGCTGTACACCACCAGTGCGTTGGGCCTGGGCGCGGCGTATCCGTTCTGTGACACCCGCCTGCGTGATTGGGTCTATCACCAGGTGCCGGAGGATCAACTGGTCGACCCGGTGACCAAGGCCAACAAGGTCCTGGTCCGGAAGCACATCGCCACCCGCTTCGAGGAGTTGCCGTACGTCGCCAGGAAAGGCAGCTTCCGCTTCGACCTCTGCGGACTGGCCCGGCAGCGGTTCGATCAGGTCCATGCCTTCGCCGAGCAGACGCGCGACGTGCTGCCCGGCGCGGTGGGCTGGCTGGAGCGAAACCGCGGACGCCTGGACAACAAGTACCACGCCTCCAAGTTCTACCTGCTTGCCATCGTGTTGCCGTGGCTCGCCCGGCACGGTGGGGACGCCAAGGCGCAAGCACCGCAGAGCGAGCGTCGGATGCAGATCACCATGTCCCCGTACTACGGCAGGCCGGATTTTTCGGCCCTGAAAGCCGAACCGGCAAGCAAGCGACGGCTCGATCCGGTCTCGGCTGCCGACCTGTTGCGCAACGGCTTCGTCTATCCGCCGCATTCGATCATCGAGGACGTCAAGCTGGCGACCCTGGGTTTCGACCCGCAGCAGGACATGGGGGGCGCACCTGACTACCGCTTCATGTTCCGTGACAGCGGCAAGTGTCGCAAACGCGCTGGCGCCGGGCCGCCGCTGGTCGATACCTACCACCGGATGTTGTGCGATGCGGTGGCACGCTCGTGCAGCGAACTGCGCGCGCCGTGGTTGCTGCAAAGTGGCGGCAAGGACTCCACCTCGATCGCGATTGCCGCCAGCGAGGCGCGGTCCGACACGACCTGCCTCACTTACCTCGGCGGACGGGAGGAGAACGAGATCGCCTCCGCCACCGCCGTGGCCCAATCGCTTGGCCTGCGTCACGAAATCCTGATCTGCGACCCCGGTCGCGCCTACGACCGGTACCTCGCCATCGCCGGGCGGATGCCCTTGCTGACCGCGGACTTCGCGCTGCTGTCGTATGTCGACCTTGCCACGACCATCGCCGACGTGGGTGGCGACGGGGTGATCGACGGACTGGGATCGGACAGCTACTTCGGCGTGCCGGTGAGCCGCCAGCAGCGGCTGCTTTCGTGGCTGGCCCGCGGCATTCGCCTACCGCACTTCGCCGCCGAACTGCCGTTGATCAATCGCAGCTTCCGGCTGTCGTATGGGCTCACCACCCTGCAGATGGATCCGGTGGAGCGCATTTTCCCCGGTTCGCGGTTCACCGATGCCGAAGTCGACGAACTGTTCGGCTACCCCATCGCACGCGCGTCGAAGGCCAGGCTGGAGAGGTTCCGTCGCGAACTGGACGTCGCCTCCAGCCTGGATGAGATGCGGACCATGGCGATCACCATCGAGGAGTCCGCCAGCGCCTTCGCCAAGGGGCTGTACACCGCCAGCGCGCTGTCGCTGCAGGTGGCGTATCCGTTCTGCGACCGCCGGCTGCGCGAGTGGGTGTATCACGAAGTGCCGGTCGACCAGCTCATCAACCCGGTGACCAGGACCAACAAGCCGCTGGTGCGGAAGCACATCGCCGAGCGGTTCGGGCAACTGCCATACGTGGCCAAGAAGGGCAGTTTCCGCTTCGACCTGTGCGGTCTGGCCCTGAGCCGGTTCGACCAGGTCCACGCCTACGCCATTCAGGCAGCGGATGTGTTGCCGGGAGCCGCCGGCTGGCTGGAACGCAACCGGAATCGCGTTGATACCAAGTACCACGCGTCGAAGTTCTATTTGCTGGCGATCGTGCTGCCGTGGATCGTTCAGCATGATCTCGATAAGGGTTCCACGCGCGTACCGGACGCCTGATGCGGAGCCACGGGGAATGCAGATGACGGCACAACTGAATGACTGTAGCAGGGCCGTGGCGGAGGGCGGCCAACGGCTGCAGATCACCATGTCGCCCTACTACGGCGAGTCGGATTTTTCCGGTCTCGACCGCATGTCCACCCACGGCGCACGCATCGATCCGGTGTCGTTGGCCGACCTGTTGCGCAACGGGTTCGTGTATGCGCCGCACTCGATCTTCGAGGATATCAAGCTGGCGACCTTCGGCTTCGATCCCAAACACGACATGCACCTCGCCCCGGAGTTCCGCTTCCTGTTCCGCGACAGCGAGAAGTGCCGCGGCCGTGGCGATCCGCAGACCGACTGGGTCGGCACCTACCACCGGCTGCTGTGCAACGCGGTGTCGAACGCGTGCGCCAACATGCGCTCGCCGTGGCTGCTGCAAAGTGGCGGCAAGGATTCCACCCCGTTGGCGATCGCGGCCGCGGAAGCCCGGCCGGACACGGTATGCATCACCTACATGGGCGGCAACGAGGAGAACGAGGTCGAGTCCGCCAGCCTGGTGGCGGACAAGCTCGGATTGCGCCATGAAACCCTGGTGTGCGACCCGGGTCGCGCCTACGACCGCTACCTGGCGATCGTCGATGCAATGCCGTTGCTCACCGCCGACTTCGCCCTGCTGTCGTACGTCGACCTGGCGACCGACATCCTCGCCAACGGCGGCGACGGCATCGTCGACGGAATGGGCGCGGACAACTATTTCGGCATCCCGATCCATTGGCAGCAACGCTTGTTGTCATGGCTGGCCAAGGACGTGCGGCTGCCTCGCTTCGTCGCCGACCTGCCGGTGCTGAGCGGGAGCTTCCAGTACTGCTATCTGTTGTCGACCTTGCAGATGAACCCGGTCGAGCGTTCGTTCCCCGGTTCCCGGTTCACCGACGAGGAGGTCGACGAGCTGCTCGGGCGACGCGACATCGCCCGGTCGTCGAAAGCGCGGCTGGCGCTGTTCCAGTCCGAGCTGTCATCGGCCAGCAATGCCGACGAGCACTTCGCGATGGCGCTGACGGTGGCCGGCTCCAGCGGTGGCTTCGCCAAAGGCCTGTACACGGCCGGAGCACTGTCGATGCGCGTGGCGTACCCGTTCTGCGACAGCGAGCTTCGAGAGTGGGTCTACCGGCAGGTCCCGCCGGACCAGCTGCTGGATCCGGTCACCCGGACCAGCAAGGTTCTGATGCGTCGGTACATCGCTACCCGCTTCGACAAATTGCCATACGTCTCCAGGAAGGGCAGCTTCCGCTATGACCTGTGCGGGCTGGCCCGGCAGCGCTTCGACCAGGTCCATTCGTATGCACTGCAGACGCGCAACGTGATGCCGGGCGCCGCCGCCTGGCTGGAGCGCAACCGCGGCCGGCTCGACAACAAATACCACGCGTCGAAGTTCTACCTGCTGGCGGTAGTGCTGCCGTGGATCGAGTCGCGGCAGCGGGGTGAGGCGGTCCGGGACATTCCCGCCGCCCGCGTGAACGGCTGGGGATGAGGAGAACCCATGTTTGTATCGGACAAGCTGGCATTCATCGAGCTGCACAAGACCGGTTGCACCCATATACGCAGCTTGCTCACCGACCTGGTGGGCGGGGAACTCGCGGGCAAGCACAACCAGGCGGATGCGGAACTGTTCACCGGCAACCGGGTGTTCCTCGGCTCGGTACGCGACCCCTGGGACTGGTACGTCTCGCTGTGGGCATACGGCTGCGACCGCAAGGGGATCGTCTACGGCAAGGTGACCAGGGGCGGCTACACGCTTCGCGGCCACGGTTGGCGCGACGATCCCTACCAGGCCTTGCGCGAGCTGCTCGCCGCACGCCCGAATACCCATGCCGGGGAATGGCAGCGCACCTATCGCGACGTCAACGATGCCGGGGCATTCCGACAGTGGCTGCGGATGATGCACGACGAGCGCTACTGGCCCGACTTTGGCCAAGGTTACGGCCGCTCTTCGCTGAGCCGGTTGGCAGGGTTGTTCACTTATCGCTACATGAAGTTGTTCACCTGCCGGGACGGTGAAGCGCACGGACTCGACGGGATCGCGACGTTCGAGCAACTGGTCGAACACGATCGCGAGCATTGCTTCATCGATCATTTCATCCGCAACGAGAATCTCGAAGCGGACCTGTTCCTCGCGCTCGAGCGCTCCGGATTCGAAGTCGCTGCCAAAACCAAGGCCGACATCCTGGCGCGCGCGCGGACCAACACCTCGTCGCGTCGACACGGGCCCGACTACTACTACGACGACGCGACCGAACGCCTGGTGCTCGATCGCGACCGGCTGCTGATCGAGAAGTTCGGCTATGTCGCACCGGGGGCCAGAGGCCAACATCCCGACCAGCGGTTGCCGGAGCCACTGCAGGCGTGAGTCGAGCCGGCAAAAGCGCTTCGTGACGGCGACGAATGCGTTAGAATCCCCGGCCCGGCGCAGCAAGGCTGCCGCCGCAGGCCCCCTCTGGCGGGGCATAAGCTTCATCGGGTCGTTAGCTCAGTCGGTAGAGCATCGGACTTTTAATCCGCTGGTCGATGGTTCGAATCCATCACGACCCACCATCCCCCAAAAGCCCCGCCAAGGCGGGGCTTTTGCATGTCAGGCGACGTCGCAATCCAGCAGCTGCTGCAGCACCGCCTCGCCGTAGCGTTCCAGTTTGGTGCCGCCGATGCCGGGGATATGGCCGAGTCCGTCGAGGTCGTCGGGCGCGGCTTCGGCGATCGCGCGCAAGGTGGCATCGTGGAAGATCACGTAGGCCGGCACGTTCTGCTCGCGCGCGGTGGTGGCGCGCCATTCGCGCAGGGCGTTGAAGCGCGCCAGCGGCTCGGGGGCGAGGTCGATCAGTGGCGTGGCGGCCGCGCGGTCGCGGCGACGCGGGGCCTTCGGCGCTTCCTTGCGGAAGCTCAGCCGACGCTCGCCGCGCAGTACCGGTCCGGCGTTGGCGGTCAGGCACAGCGCGTTGTGGCGGTCGACATCGGCCTCCAGCAGGCCGCCGGCGACCAACTGACGGAACACGCCGCTCCACTGCTTCGCGTCGAGATCGGCGCCGATCGCCCAGGTGCTGAGTTTGTCGTGGCCGAAGCGCTGCACCTTCTCGGTAGTCACGCCGCGCAGGATGTCGATGACGTGGCCGGCGCCGAAGCGCTGGCCGCTGCGATACACGCAAGACAATGCCTTGCGCGCGGCGTCGGTGCCATCCCAGCTTTCCGGCGGGTTGAGGCAGTTGTCGCAGTTGCCGCAGGCGCCGGGGTGCGCCTCGCCAAACCAGCCCAGCAGTGCCTGGCGGCGGCACTGGGTGGATTCGCAGTAGCCGAGCAGGGCGTCGAGCTTGCGCAACTCCAGTTGCTTGCGCTCCTCGCCGGCCTCGCCCTGGTTGATCAGCAGGCGCAGGTTGACCACGTCGCCGAGGCCGTAATTGAGCCAGGCCTCGGCCGGCTGGCCGTCGCGGCCGGCGCGGCCGGTTTCCTGGTAGTAGCCCTCGATCGACTTGGGCAGATCGACATGGGCGACGAAGCGCACGTCAGGCTTGTCGATGCCCATGCCGAACGCGATGGTGGCGACCATCACCACGCCGTCGGATTGCAGGAAGCGGCGCTGGTTGGCGGCGCGCTCGGCCGCGGGCATGCCGGCGTGGTAGGGCAGGGCGTCGATGCCGGCGGCCTGCAACTGCTCGGCGGTCTTGTCGACGCGTTTGCGCGAGAACGCGTAGACGATGCCGCTGTCGCCGCGGTGGTCCTTGATGAAGTCGAGCAGGGCGCGCTGGCCGCTGCCGTCCTTCTGCACGACGCGGTAGCGGATGTTCGGGCGGTCGAACGAGCTGACGAACTGGCGGGCGTCCTCCAGCGCGAGGCGCTCGGCGATCTCGCGCCGGGTCGGGGCGTCGGCGGTCGCGGTCAGGGCGATCCGCGGGATGCCGGGCCAGCGCTCGTGGAGGATGGTGAGCTGGCGGTATTCAGGGCGGAAGTCGTGGCCCCACTGGGAGACGCAGTGGGCCTCGTCGATCGCGAACAGGGCGACCTTGGCGCGGTCGAGCAATGTCAGGCAGCGGCCGGTCAGCAGGCGTTCGGGAGCGACGTAGAGCAGGTCGAGTTCGCCGGCCAGCAGGTCGCGTTCGACCTCGGCGGCGGTGGCGGCGTCGAGGGTGGAGTTGAGGCAGGCGGCGCGCACGCCGAGCTGGCGCAGGGCCTCGACCTGGTCCTGCATCAGCGCGATCAGAGGCGAGACGACCACGCCGCAGCCGTCGCGCAACAGGGCCGGGAGCTGGTAGCACAGCGACTTGCCGCCGCCGGTCGGCATCAGGACGAGAGCGTCGCCGCCACCGGCCACGCAGTCGACGATCTCAGCCTGTTCGCCGCGGAATTCCGGGTGGCCGAAGGTGGTGCGAAGCAGGTCGAGTGCGGCGTTTTGCATGGGCGACAGGGTAGCAAGGGCCTGTCTCGGGGATGGTCGGGAAAGTCCGCTTCGGGTGGTCAGATTGGCGGTTGCTGGTTGGGTGGAGTGGAGATTGCAACAGCAACCGCAAGAGCAACAGCAACAGCAACAGCAACAGCAACAGCAACAGCATAAGCAACAGCAACTGCAACAGCAACAGCAACCGCAAGAGCAACAGCAACAGCAACAGCAACAGCAACAGCAACAGCAACAGCGGAGCGGTTCCTCGGCTTCGGACGGGGCGCCGCGTCGTGGTTTGGGTGACGACCCTTCTACGGTGATGCCGATGTAGGAACGACGTGAGTCGCGACCCGCCGAACCCTTGAGGCGATGTACAGGTCGCGGCTCACGTCGCTCCTACCGAGGCTGTTCACGAAACCCTGGGCAATCGGGCGGGAGGCGGCCTGCGGGGGAATTGCGGAAAGCCGGCCATGGATGGCCGGCGGCCCCGAGTCAGGGCAGGACGCCCTGACCGAGGGGAGTAGCAATCCCCCGCAGGCCGCCTCCCGCGTCTACCGCGCAGGATCCGGATGCAGAAAGCCCCGAGGTGACAGCCCCGGGGTCTCCTGCCTTCATGCGCATCCAGCAACCGGATGCGACCGCCAACCTACTGCAGCAGCGACCGCAGCATCCACGCGTACTTCTCGTGGGTCTGCAGACGCTGGGTCAGCAAGTCGACGGTCGGGTCGTCGCCGGCATCGTCGGCGGTCTTGAGCACCTTGCGCGCCGTGCGGCAGACCGCCTCGTTGCCGACGGTCAGCTGGCGCACCATCTCCTTCCAGTCGGGAATGTCGGACAACCCTGCTTCTTCAGGGATCGACGACAACTCGATGAACTCCGCATAGGAACCTGGCGCATTGAAGCCCAGCGCCCGAATGCGCTCGGCGATATCGTCCAGCGCCGTCCACTGCTCGGTGTACTGGGTCTCGAACATCACGTGCAGCGCGTTGAACATCGGCCCGGTGACGTTCCAGTGGAAGTTGTGGGTCTTCAGGTACAGCGTGTAGGCGTCGGCGAGGAAATGCGACAACCCGTCGGCGATCTTCTTGCGATCGGCGTTGCCAATCCCGATATCTATCGCAGGAGCGCTCGAGCCGCCCGCCGGCGAGGCCGCCGGCTTGGTTGCCGCCGATCGGGTCGGGGTGGATTTGCTGCCGGTGGCTTTCTTGCCGGGCTTGGTGGTCTTGGCCATGCGTTTCTCCCTTTTTGCCTGTTGCAGCGACAATAAGTGCCGCGGTTCGCCGTGTGAAATGGTTTGTTTCTTACGCCGTGATCAATGAAGCCTATCGACGCCACCGCTAAGACCGCGTCACGACGCAAGCCGTCGTTGCCGCCCGAGTTGCGCCAGGCGCACCGTGCGATCGACGACGCGCTGACCCGTGATCGCGGGCGCCTGCATGGCCTGTGGTCGCGCTGGCGCGGCAAACCCGATGACGCCGCTATACGGGCCGCATTCGAACAGGCGCTGGCAAGCTCGATCGCGATGCGCCAGGCCCGCGCGGTGCGTTTGCCCGCGGCGCCGGTCGATCCGTCGTTGCCGATCGCGTCCGAGGCCGACCGCATCATCGCGCTGATCCGTGAACATCCTGTGGTGGTGATCGCCGGCGAGACCGGTTCGGGCAAGACCACCCAGATCCCCAAGCTGTGCCTGGCCGCCGGGCGCGGCGCGGCCGGCATGATCGGCTGCACCCAGCCGCGCCGGATCGCCGCGCGCGCGGTGGCCAAGCGCGTCGCCGAGGAGTTGCAGGCGCCGCTCGGCGGCGCGGTCGGTTACCAGGTCCGGTTCAACGAGAAGGTCGGCGACGACACCGCGATCAAGTTCATGACCGACGGCATCCTGCTGGCCGAGATCCAGTCCGACCGCTGGCTGTCGCGCTACGACACGATCCTGATCGACGAGGCCCACGAGCGCAGCCTCAACATCGACTTCCTGCTCGGTTATCTCAAGCAGTTGCTGAAGAAGCGTCACGACCTCAAGGTCATCGTGACCTCGGCGACGATCGACACCGCGCGCTTCGCCGAGCATTTCGACGACGCGCCGGTGGTCGATGTCGAAGGGCGCAGCTATCCGGTCGAGGTGCGCTACCGGCCGCTGGAAGGCGAGGGCGACCGCGAGGGCGAGCGCACGGTGGTCGACGGCATCGTCGCCGCCTGCGACGAGCTGACCCGCGAAGACCCGCGCGGCGACGTGCTGATCTTCCTGCCCGGCGAGCGCGAGATCCGCGACGCCCACCAGGCGCTGGATCGCCGCAAGTACCGCCACACCGAGGTGCTGCCGCTGTACGCGCGGCTGTCGGTGCGCGACCAGGACCGGGTGTTCAATCCCGGCACGCTGCGCCGCATCGTGCTGGCGACCAACGTCGCCGAGACCTCGCTGACGGTGCCGCGGATCCGCTACGTGGTCGACCCCGGGCTGGCGCGGGTAAAGCGCTACAGCCCGCGCGGCAAGCTCGACCGGCTGCATATCGAGCCCGTCAGCCAGGCCAGCGCCAACCAGCGCAAGGGCCGCTGCGGTCGCGTGTCGGAAGGCACCTGCTACCGGCTCTACAGCGAGGCGGATTTCGAGTCGCGGCCGGAGTACACCGATCCGGAAATCCGTCGCGCCGCGCTGGCCGGGGTGATCCTGCGCATGTTGTCGCTGGGCCTGGGCGACATCGAAAGCTTCCCGTTCCTGGAGCCGCCCGATTCGCGCGCAGTCGCCGATGGCTGGCAGCAACTGGCCGAGCTTGGCGCCACCGACGAGCATCGAAGGCTCACCGCCACCGGCAAGCTGATGGCGCGCATGCCGATCGACGTCAAGCTGGCGCGGATGTTGGTCGCCGCGAACGCGAAGGGTTGCCTGCGCGAGATGCTGGTCGTCGCCTCGTTCCTCGGCATCCAGGACCCGCGCGAGCGGCCACCCGAACAGCGTGCCGCGGCCGACAACGCGCACGCGCAGTTCGTCGACTACAGTTCCGAGTTTGTCGGCACCCTCAAGTTGTGGGACGCCTACCAGGAGCAGCACGAAGACTTGACCCAGTCGCAACTGCGCAAGTGGTGCGAGAAGAATTTCCTCGGCTTCCTGCGGATGCGCGAATGGCGCGAGCTGCATCGGCAACTCAAGCTGATGGTGCAGGACCTCGGCTGGACGCTTGCGGCAGAAACCGTGTCCCAGGACCCGGTGGAGCCCGGCCGCTATCTCGATGCCTCGGCCTACGCCAACCTGCATCGCGCCGTGATCACTGGCCTGCCGACCCAGATCGGTCACCGCGTGCCGCCCGCCGACACCAAATCACCCGCCAAGAAGCCCGGCGAACGCAAGCCCGCGGCGGTCTACGACGGCCCGCGCGGGCGCAAGTTTGGCCTGTTCCCGGGCTCGTGGCTGATCCGCAAGCCGCCGCCGTGGGTGCTGTCGGCGACCCTGCTCGACACCGAAAAGGTCTGGGCGATGAGCAATGCCTCGATCGAGCCGCAGTGGGCGATCGACGAGCTGCCGCACCTGCTCGCGCGCCGCCATTTCGATCCGCGCTGGTCACGCTCGCAGGGCCGCGTGCTCGGCAGCGAGCAGGTCAGCCTGTTCGGCCTGGTACTCGCGCCGAAGCGGCCGATCCACTACGGCGGCCTGTATCCGGAGGAGAGCCGCGCGATCTTCGTCAACGACGCGCTGGTCACCGGCGAGATTGACAGCCGCAGCGCCTTCCTCAAGCGCAACCTCGCCACGCTGGAGAAGGCGCGCGAGGAAGAGGCCAAGCAGCGCCGTGCCGGCATCGTCGTCGACGAAGATTGGATGGCGCGCTGGTACCTCGACCGGCTGCCGCCCGACGTGCACAACGCGCAGGCGCTCGACGCGTGGTTCAACAAGCTGCCGCCACCGAAGAAGGCTGCGCTGGAATGGTCGCTCGACGACCTGCTGATCGGCGACGAGACCGACGCCGCGCGCTTCCCGCCGGTGATCGAACTCGGCGACGCACGGCTGGCAGTGAAGTACCGCTTCGAGCCCGGCGCGATCGACGACGGCATGACCGTCGCGGTGCCGCTGCACCTGCTCAACGCCCTCGACCCGGTGCGGCTGGGCTGGCTGGCGCCGGGCTTCGTGGTCGACAAGGCAACCGCGCTGATCAAGTCGCTGCCGAAGGCGCAGCGGCGCAACTTCGTGCCGGCGCCGGATTTCGCCCGCGCGTTCTCCGAGGCGCGTCCCGGCCCCGAGGCGGATTCATTCACCGGCACGCTCGCGCGTTTCCTGCACAAGGTCACCGGCGCCGCGATTGTGCCGACCGACTTCGACGAAGCCGCGCTTGAGTCGCACCTGCGCGCCAACCTGCGGCTGCACGATCGCGACGGCCGCACGGTACTCGCAGAATCGCGCGACCTTGACGCGTTGCGCGTGGACTTCGGCGCGCGCGCCGCGCGTGCATTCGCCGCGCGCGCGGCCGATGGGCTCGGGCAGCGCGGCCTGGTCGATTTCCCCGAAACCCCGATCCCGGCCAATGTCCCCGGCGCCGCCGGCGTGCCGGCCTACCCGGCCCTGCACGACGACGGCGATACTGTCTCGCTGCAGGTCCACGCCGAACGCGACACCGCGCTGCGCCACCATCCGCGCGGCGTCCGAAGGCTGCTGTGGCTGGCGCTGGCCGACAAGCGCAAGCAGGCGCGCAAACAGTTGCCGGTCTCGCCGAAGGCCGGCCTGCTGTACGCGGCGATCGAATCCGCGGCGCCGCGCGGACCCGGCGGCGACCGCCTGCGCGACGACCTGGTCGACGGCGCGTTCGCCGCGCTGGTCGCCGATGACCTTGCTGACATCCGCGACGCCGATGCGTTCTCCAGGCGCCGCGATCACGTTGGCAAGCAACTGTTTCCGGAAGCAACCGAACGCTTGCGCCAGGCTGAAGCCATCCTCGCCGCGGTGTCCGAGGTACGCGCCAAACTCGAATCACCGCTGATGGGCTGGGCCAGCGCCAACCTCGACGACATGCGCGCACAACTCGCCATGCTGACCCCGCCGGGTTTCCTGCGCGATGTCCCGGCCGAAGCGTTGCGCGACTACCCGCGCTACCTGAAAGCGCTCGCCCTGCGCGGCGAACGCGCGCTGCGCGACCCGATGCGCGACCAGGACAAGATGCTCGAGCTCAAGCCTTTCGCCGACGCGCTCGCCGCCGCCACCGCGGCCGGCAAGGCCGACGAACCCGAATGGCAGGCATTGCGCTGGGACCTGGAGGAACTGCGGGTGTCGCTGTTCGCGCAGGAACTCGGCGCGCGCGGTGTCTCGCCGAAGAAACTGGCGGCGCGGTTGTCGCGGATTACTTGATCCGCTGGACCTTGGCGGCGGTGTTGTAACCCTCGACGGTGAGGTACCAGGCGCTGCCGATCATCGACGGCTTGATCGTCACCTGCGGGTTGTCCAGGCGCACGCCGGCGAGGCTGGCGCTGTCGGTCTGACGCCACAACTGGCCATTGTCGAGCAGGTACTCGCGACCCTTGCCGAAGCCGCGGAACTCGCCCTGCAATCGCCCGGTGACAGCCTCGTCGGAACCGAAGTTGAGGAAGCCGCGGTTCTCGTCCTCGATCTTTTCCTTGGCCTGCTGCGCGGCTACGGTCGCGGCCTTGGTGGTTTCAGCCACTAGGGTGCGATTGAGCCAGGCGTTGAGGTTCTCCAGTTGCTCCGCGCTGAGCTGGTCCAGCCCCGCGGCCTTGAACTGGTCGGGCGTCATCTGCTGTTCGATCCGCTCGCCGGCCTGCTGTGCGAACGCCAGCGGCGCGGCGAACAGGACGGCCAGCAGCACGCTGGCCGGGACGTATGAACGAAGCAGTCGCGAGGTCGGCGCGATCGGGCGGGTTGAACCATTCATGTGGCGGGTCCTGAGGCTATGACTGCGGTCGGTTGCTCGCTAGTGTAGTCACTCCCCCCGCGTCGAAATGAATCGCGTCGCCATGACTACGCGTCGCCATGAACCCGGGCCCGCAACAACCGATACGACTGTCGCCGTCGGATCGGCGCTGGCTGCGCTGCTTGCCAATCCCGCCATTGCCGAGCCCTTGCGGAATGCCTTGCGCGAGGCGGCCATCGCGGGGGCCGAGCACGAGGAGCGCGACCCGCCGGCAACGATCACCCGGATGCTCGCCGCGTTGCAGCGCCTGGACGCCGACAGCGACACCCTGGTCGCCGCGATCGTCCACAGCTACCCGGTCCTGCAGCAACGCTTGGGGCCGGCGTTCGAGCGCGACCATCCGGCGATCGCGCCGTTGCTCGATGGTCAGCGAGCGGCGGAACAGGTCTGGGCGCTGCACGCCGAGCAGGGGCCGCGCCGGGGCAGCGAAGGCCTGCGCCGGCTGCTGCTGGCGATCGTCCGCGACCTGCGGGTGGTGCCGATCCTGCTGGCGCGGCAACTGGCGCAAATGCAGGAGGCGGCCAGCCTGCCCGGGGACCGCCGCCTCGCACTGGCCACGCTGACCCGCGACATCCACGCGCCGCTGGCCAACCGGCTCGGCATCTGGCAACTCAAGTGGGAGCTGGAGGACCTCGCGTTCCGCTACCTGCAGCCGGACACCTACAAGCAGATCGCGCGCCTGCTCGATGAGAAGCGCACCGACCGCGAGCGCTACATCGAGGCCGTCAAGCAGACCCTGCGCGAGGCGATGGCCGCACAGGGCCTCAAGGCCGACATCGCCGGGCGGCCGAAGCACATCTACAGCATCTGGAAGAAGATGCAGCGCAAGGACGTTCCGATCGGCGAGCTCTATGACCTGCGTGCGGTGCGGGTGCTGGTCGAAAGCGTCGGCGACTGCTATGCCGCGCTCGGCGCGGTGCACGCCAGCTGGACGCCGATCCCGAGCGAATTCGACGACTACATCGCCCGGCCCAAGCGCAACGACTACCGCTCGTTGCACACCGCGGTGATCGGCCCGGAGGGCAAGACGCTCGAGGTGCAGATCCGCACCTTCGAGATGCACCGGCAGGCCGAGCTCGGCGTCGCCGCGCACTGGAAGTACAAGGAAGGCCGGCCCCCGCAAGGCGCGATCGGCGGTGATGCCGCGTTCGACCGCAAGATCGCCTGGATGCGCAGGCTGCTGGAGCCGGCTGCCGACGGCGTCGAACCCGACGAGGCGGCGCTGGCGCGCGAGCTCGACACCGAACTGGTCGAGGACCGCGTTTACGTGCTGACCCCGAAGGGCGAGGTGGTCGACCTGCCGGCAGGCGCGACTCCGCTGGATTTCGCCTACCGCGTGCATACCGAGGTCGGCCACCGCTGCCGCGGGGCCAAGGTCGACGGCCGGATCGTGCCGCTGGACCACAGGCTGGCCAGCGGCGACCGGGTCGAGATCATGACCGCCAAGACCGGCGAGCCGCGGCGCGACTGGCTGATCGAGGCCAACGGCTTCCTCGCCAGCAGCCGCTCGCGCGAGAAGGTCCGCAACTGGTTCCACAAACTCGACCGCGCCCGCAACGAGGCCGCCGGCAAAGAGCTGCTGGACAAGGAGCTGCGCCGGCTCGGCCTGCTCGGCGCCGACCTCGCGCCGGCGCGCGAGCGCTTCAAGCTCGCCCACGACGCCGACCTGCACGTGCTGGTCGCGCTCGGCGACGTCGGTCCGCACCAGGTCGGCCGGATCCTGCTCGAACACGAGCGCGCCGCCAGCGCCCCGCCGGCCGCCGAACCGGCCGCCCCGGTGCTGCCGCGGCGGGTGCCGCGCGGCAAGGCCGCGGACTTCACCGTGCAAGGCGTCGACAACCTGCTGGTGCAGATGGCGCGTTGCTGCCAGGCCCTGCCGGGCGAACCGATTGCCGGCTACCTCACGCGCGGCCGCGGGGTCACCGTGCATCGCCGCGACTGCGCCTCGTACCGGCGCCTCGCGGCGGCCCAGCCGCAACGCACCCTGCCGGTGGAATGGGGTCGCCCCGGCAGCGCCTACGAGGTCGACATCGAGGTGGTCGCGGTCGACCGAAAATGGTTGCTGAAGGAGGTCACCAACCTGATCGCCCAAGGCGATGCCCACCTCACCAGCATCCACAGCGACCACCAGCGCGATGGCGCGCGGGTGCGGTTCCTGATGCGGCTGAAAGTCGACGACTACGGCCAGCTGTCGACCCTGCTCGGCAAGCTTGCCGCACTGCCCGGGGTCGAGCAGGCCCGGCGCGGCTGAGGCCTGCGCCGTGCGCTTGACGCGCCGTCACCATCGATCGGGACTATTCTGATCAGATGCGCAAGTCGGGTGCGGATAACGGATACGGCGAACGGCGGTCAGAGCGGATCGAGCCGACGCTGGGTCCGCAGCCTTCGGCGCCGGACGCGCCGCCGCCCGGCCGGCCCCCGCCTGCCAGACCGCGTCCGCGCAAGCGGCGCTGGGTCGCGGTGATACTGGCAATTGCCGGCATCGCCTTGCTGCTGTTGGCACGCGAGCCGCTGTCGGACTGGCTGTGGCCGGAAACCCGGGTCCAGCAACTGCGTGCCGACGCCGCGCGCGCGCTGCAGGCCGGCGAACTGACCCGGACCGACGGCCGCGGCGCGCGCGAACTCTACGAAGCCGCGTTGGCCCTCGACCCCGACCGGCCCGACGCGCGCGAGGGCCTGGTCCAGGTCGGGCGCGCGGCGCTGGCCCGGGCCGAGATCGCGCTGGCGCAGGGGCGCGACGCCGAGGCTCGCCGGTTCCTGCAACTCGCCCGCGAACTCGCGGTTCCACGCGCGCAGACCGATATGCTGGCTCGGCGGTTGCGCCAGCGCGTCGGCGACGGAGGTGGGGTCGACCAGTTATTGGCCGCCGCCGAAACGGCGCTCGAAGCCGGCCGGCTGGATGGTGCCGACGACGCCGCGCTGCCGCTGTACCAGCGAGTGCTGGCGCTGCAGCCGCACCACACCGCAGCCCTGGAAGGTCGCGAAGACACCCTGTCCGAACTGCTGCAGCGTGCCGAGTCTGCGATGCAGCGGGATGATCCGACTGGAACGGCGGCGTTGATCGCGCGGGTGCAGATGGTCGACCCGGGCCATGTCGGATTGCCGGCGGCGCTGGCAGCGCTGGCAGGACGCGTCGATCAACGCCTGCAACAGGCCGATAAGGATCTGGAGGCGGGGCGCTGGTCGCAGGCGCTCGATGGTTATCGCGCCGTCGCCGCGATCGACGCCGCCAACGTCGCCGCCGCGCGCGGAGTGGTGCGCGTCGCCAACGCCCACGCCGCGCGCAGCGAGCGGCTGGCCGCGGACTTTCGTTTCGTCGAGGCCCAGGCCGCGTTGATCGAAGCGCAACAGATCGCCCCGAACGCGGCGGCGGTGATCGCCGCGAAGGACCATCTCGACCGTGCCAGGCGATCGCAGGCCCGGTTGGAGAGCGGCCTGCCACCGGCCCAGCGAGACCGCCGGGTGCGCGAGTTGCTCGACGCCGCGGCGGCGGCCGAGGCGCGCGGCGACCTGTTGGACCCGCCGGGCGAAAGCGCCTACGACAAGGTGCGCGCCGCGCAGGCGATTGCCCCGCGTGAGCCGGCCGTCGATCAAGCGGCGCAACGACTGGCTCCGGCTGCGGGGGACTGTTTCCGGCGGAATCTGCAAGCCAATGCGTTGTCACGCGCAGGTGCTTGCCTGGATGCATGGAGGATGCTGGGCGGTACCGATTCACAGGTCGCCGTCGCGCGGCGGCGACTGGCGTCAAGCTGGGTGGCATACGGCAACGAGAGGCTCGGCGCCTACGAACTGGCGACCGCACGTTCCGCACTTGCCAAGGCACGTGAACTGGATCCGAACACGCCGGGCGTGGCCGACCTGGCCGATCGCTTGGCGCGGGCTATTCCCGACTAGCGATTCTCGCGGACACAGCAATCGCGCAACACTTGCTCCAGTTGTCCGGCAAGGCGACTCCAGCCGAACTCCGACACGCCCTCACGGTCCAGCGACAAGCCTTCCTCGAGGCGGCCCTCGGAACGCCTCTGCACCAGCTGTCGCAGTTTCGAGGCGACCGCTGACGATTCCGGCGGGCACACCCAACCGCGATCGTGGGCACGAACCTGGTTGGCCACCGCATCGTCGGCATCATCGCCGAGGTGAAGAATCGGACGGCCGGCGCCCATGTATTCGTAGCATTTGCCGGGCACCTGACTCGGATCGCTGTTTGAAAGGTTTACCAATACGTCGGCCCGACGCTGCCACGCCAGTGCGTCCAGATGTGGCAGGAAACCCAGCAGGCGGACCCGTTCCGGGTTTCGTCGACTGGCGGCCAATAGTTCATCCGGAGCGTGGATGGTCGCCACGTTCAGGCGTACTCCGGGAGTCTCCAGGACGGCCCGCAGTAATATCTCCGCGGTGCGGAAACGGTAGAAGCTGCCGGTATAGAGCAGTTCGAGTCGATCCGGGTCGATATCGACGTGGCCGATGGGAAGACATTTGCTGTCGTCGAAGCCTTGGGTCAGTACCGTGATCGGCGTCGATCCCGCGTGGCGCTCGATCAGCAGTCGCCGTGCCGAAGGGGTGGTCACCAGCACGTGGTCGGCAAGATTGCAGACATCGGCTTCGAGCTTGCGAGCCTTGTCCTGCCAGCGTGGCAGTGTGTAGGGCGCGAGGACCGGGTCGGCCAGGTCCGCAATCCATCGGAATTCCGATTTCTTGGCGCGGAGCCCGAGTTGGAGAGTGGTAGCAGGCTCGTGCGAGCTGATTACCACGTCGGGCTGCAACTGGGCGAGCAGTTCATCCAGGCGCACCCGCGCGCGGGCATGCCACTCGCCGCGCAGATCAGGGAACCACAAGTGTTCGCCCACGCGTTGCAGAGCCGCGGATACTCGATGTTTCCAGCCACCGCGCGAAGGCGCGGCCGCGGCGGGGGAAGTGGTGGAGGGAACGGAAGCCGCAGCCGGCGCCTGTTTCCGTTCACGGTAGCGCCGTCGCATGGCGACCAGTCCGCGTACCGGACCGGGGTAGGTACGATGCACGGTGACGCCAGCCGGCAACGCAGGCAACCCGGGGGTCGAACCACCCAGGTCGATGGTGAGGACATGAACCTCATGACCCTGGCGGTGCAATTCGCGACTCAGATAGGCCCAGCGCAAAGATTGCGGTGAAGCGCTGGGAGGGAATTCATAAGCGATCAACAGAATCCGCATCGGGGTGAAATCGGAGGTGAGCGTCGTGGTCATGGGCTTGGTGGCAGTGTCCCTGGCGGCCCCAGAGAAGCCTTGGCGGTAGCGATCGCAGCCTCGGGCGAGAAATACCGCCGCACATTGGCTCTTCCCTGGTTTGACAGCGTTTGCCACAAGATCGGGTCCTGATACAGACGCGCGACCGCGGTGGCGAAGGTTTCGGCGTCGTTGGCCACCAGCACGTCGATGCCGGGTTGCAGGTGCATGCCTTCGGTTGCGCAGGCCGTCGCGACCACCGGCTGGCCATGCGCCATGCTGAGGTTGACCTTGCCTTTGACACCTGCGCCGAAGCGCAGCGGTGCCAGCGCTATCCGGCAACCGTCCAGGACGGGCGCAATGTCCGGCACGTGACCGTGAACCAGGATGCCGGACTCCGGGGGGAAGGTCATCGCCGGGCCGGTGCCGGGGGAACCGACAAAGTGCAATCGTACCCCCGGCAACTTCGTACGGATTCGCGGAAAGATGTCCCGCGCCAACCACTCGACGGCATCGCGGTTAGGCGGGTGGCGGAGTCCTCCGACAAACAGCAGGTCGCGTCGCTGTTCGAACGGCTGCCCTGGGGTGTCTTCGTCGATGATGTTGGACACGATCCGCACGGTGGCATTCGGCCTGGCTTCGAGCAACAAGTCGCGCTCGATCGGGCTGACCACCCATGTGGTGTCCGCGCGGTCGACCAATCCCAGTTCGCGTTGGCGTGTCGATTCTGCGTGTCGGTGCAACCGCCGGTCGTCGTGCAGTTCGGCTTCGCGCATCTCACGAAGGAAGTGCAGATCGACCGTGTCGAATACGATGGATGCGCGAGGAGCGACGGCTCGTATCAACGGAAGCCAATGCCCCGCGGCATGGTGCCGACACAGGATCGCCGAGGCCAGCGACCCGCGATGCAGGCGAAGCCAGGTCGGCGCATCGCCGGGGCGGTGCAACCGGGGCACGTGGATACCCGATGCCCGCAGCCGGGTCGCGTTCGCGCAAGTGGTTCCGCCCTCATCGGGAACGAATGCTACCCGGTAGCCTGCGGACACCAGCGCTTGCATCAGGTTGCACAGGCGCAGTGATCCCGAGTCCCTGTCGGGCGCCGGCACTGTGCCGTCCACGACAAGTATCCAAGGGTGCTTTCCCCAATCCTCCTCGGCTGGCAGGGGTTCCCGTGGCGTCGTGCACTCATCACGCGTGGACGCCCCGGCGGCGGTCGGTCTGACCCGGTGCCAGGTGGCATGCCAGCCCTTCGCCTGCAGGCTCCCCAATGCCCGGCGCAGCAGGTGCAGGTGGCGCCGGAGGTAAAACTGCAGAGAAGTGAGCACGAAGGTTCGACGACGGTTGGATGAACAAACAGGACATGGTAACCGGCGACGCGCCGACACGAGGCGATGCAGGCTTTTGGGGTGCGCTAGACTCGGAAATTCCAAGCACTTATGGCGATTGTCTCACCTGTGGCCCGAATCGATTACGAAGACGACGATCTCAACCCCGACACCGGCGACGCGCCGCAATGGCGGCGCCGGCTGGTCACTTGGGCCCTGGCGGCGATCGGGCTGGGCCTCGGCTTCCTGATCCCGTATTCGCTGTACCTCAACCACGAGGTCGGACAGCGCTTCGACCAGTTGCGCTGGCAGTTGCCGACCCGGGTCTACGGGCAGCCGCTGGAGCTGGCGCCGGGGTTGGCGCTGGATGCCGAGACCCTGAAGACCGAGCTCGACGCCGCCGGTTACCACGCCGGTGACGGCAGCCGTCCGGGCAGCTACCGGCGCGATGGCGGCCAGTGGCTGATCTCCAGCCGCGGCTTCAACGATGTCGACGGCGCGGTCGCGCCACGTCGCATCGAGGTGCGGCTGTCGGGTGGCAAGGTCGCCCGGCTGGAGGACGCGGCCACCGACAGCAAGCTCAAGGCGGCGCGGCTCGATCCGGCACGCATCGCCACCCTCTACGGCCAGCAGCAGGAGGAGCGCCGGCTGGTGCGGCTGGAGGAGGTGCCCGAGTTGCTGGTCACCGGCCTGCAGGCGGTCGAGGACCGCGACTTCGCCCACCACCACGGCATCGACGTGTCCGGCATCCTGCGCGCGGCATGGGTCAACCTGAAGGCCGGCGAGGCGGTGCAGGGCGCCAGTACCCTGACCCAGCAGCTGGCGCGCAGCGGCCTGCTCGGGATCGGCCGCGAGCAGACCTTCACCCGCAAGTTCAACGAGATGATCTATGCGCTGCTGATCGAGGCGCGCTACGACAAGAAGACCATCCTCGAGGCCTATTTCAACCAGGTCTACCTCGGCCAGCGCGGCGCGCAGGCGATCCACGGCGTCGCCGCGGCATCGGAGTTCTGGTTCGGCCGCGACCTGCCCGATATCAGTACCGAGCAGATCGCGCTGCTGATCGGCATCGTCCGTGGGCCGTCGTACTACGACCCGCGTGACAATCCCGAACGCGCAACGGCCCGGCGCAACTTCGTGCTCGGCGAGATGCACGAAACCGGGCTGATCGACGACGCCGAACACCAGCGCGCGCTGAAGGCGCCGCTCGGCGTGACCGAGCAGCCGGGACTGTCGGCCAACCGCTTCCCGGCCTATGTCGACCTGGTCCGGCGTCAGCTCGCCAGCGACTACCCGGCCGACGCGCTCGCCGGCGCCGGCCTCAGCGTGATGACCGGGATGTCGCCGTCGGCCCAGGCCTATGCCGAGGGCGCAGTCACCAAGACCCTGGAAAGCCTCGACAGCAAGAACCGCCCCGACCTGCAGGCCGGCCTGGTGCTGACCGACGTCCATGACGGCGAGGTGCTGGCGGTGGTCGGCAGCGGCACCCCGGCGCGGCCGGGCTTCAACCGCGCGGTCGAGGCGCGCCGGCCGGTCGGCTCGCTGCTCAAGCCGTTCGTGTACCTGCTGGCGCTGGCGCAGCCCGATCGCTGGTCGCTGGCGAGTTGGGTCGACGATTCGCCGGTCACCGTCGCCCTCGGCAACGGCAAGCGGTGGACCCCGGGCAACTCCGACAATCGCAGCCACGGCACCGTGCGGCTGATCGACGCGCTGGCGAATTCGTACAACCAGGCCACCGTGCGGATCGGCATGCAGGTCGATCCGCGCCGGATCGCCAGCCTGATCCACACCCTGGCCGGGATCGAGGCCGAGCCGAACCCGTCGCTGATCCTCGGCTCGGTCGGCCAGAGCCCGTACGCGATGGCGCAGCTGTACCAGTTCCTCGCGTCGGGCGGCGAAATCCAGCCGCTGCACGCGGTGCGCGGCGTGCTCGATGCCGAAGGGCGCGCGCTGAACCGCTACGACACCGAGCCGGCGCCGGCCCAGGATGGCGACGCGATCGCCGCACGGTTGATCACCATCGCCCTGCAACACACCGTCAGCAGCGGCACCGCCCGGCGGTTGGTCGCCGACGGCCTCGGCGAGCTGCAGGCGGCGGGCAAGACCGGCACCAGCAACGACAGCCGCGACAGCTGGTTCGCCGGCTACACTGGCGACCATCTCGCGGTGGTCTGGGTCGGCAACGACGACAACAAGCCGACCGGCCTGTACGGCTCGACCGGCGGCATGCGGGTGTGGTCGAACCTGTTCAGCCGGTTGCCGAGCGCGCCGCTGAAGGTCGGCGACAAGGGTCTGGACTGGCAGTGGGTGGTCGGCTCGAACACCACCGACGCCGGTTGTCCCGGGGCGCGTCGGTTCGCGTTCGTGGCCGGGTTCGCGCCGGCCTACCAACCCTGCCAACCGCCGGAGCCGGTGGTCGAGGAAGGCCAGGGCGGATGGCGCGAGTGGTTCGGTTTTGGCCGCGACGATGACGACGAGCGCGAGGCACCACCGGAACCGCCGCCACCGCCCCCGCAACCGGTGGAGACGCCATGAAGCGCCTGCTGCCGACGATGGCGTTGCTGGCAATGCTGGCCGCCTGCGCCGGCATCGAGCCGGCGCCGCCGCAACCCCGGTTCGATGCGGTCGCCGCGGTCGCGGCAATTCGCGCGGCCGGTACCGCCGGCTCCGCCGAACTGGTGGTCAAGCCCCTCGGCAATCCCCAGGTAGGCGACCTGCGCGAGCAGGCCAGCGCGTTGCAGGCGCAAGGTCGCCACGCCGACGCCGCGGCCGCGCTCGACCAGGCGCTGGCGATCAGCCCGGACGACCCGGCGCTGCTGCAGGAACGCGCCGAAGCGGCACTGCTGCTGCATGATCTCGACGATGCCGAGCGCTTGGCGCGGCGGGCGATCGCGATCGGCACCGAGGTCGGCCCGCAATGCCGTCGCCACTGGGAAACGATCGTCCAGGTCCTGACGGTGCGCCCCGTGGCTGCCGACGACACAGCGTCGCCCGCGCCGTCGGCGGCCGATGCCCGCCGCCAGCGCGACGCCTGCACCGTCGCCGCGCCGCCGCGCTACTGAGATGGGCGAGGGTGGCAGCCGACTCGGCAGCGCCAGCCGCGCGGCCTTGAGCGAGGGCGGAGACCTGGCGCGCAACATCGCCGCGTTCGCGCCGCGCAGCGCCCAGCAGGACCTCGCCGTCGCCGTCGCCGACGCATTCGACCGCCGCGGCATGTTGCTCGCCGAAGCCGGCACCGGTACCGGCAAGACCTTCGCCTACCTGGTGCCGGCGATCCTGTCGGGACTGAAGACCATCGTCTCCACCGGTACCCGCGCGCTGCAGGACCAGCTCTACCACCGCGACCTGCCGCGGGTGCGCGATGCGCTCGGGATCGGCCTCAAGACCGCGCTGTTGAAGGGCAGGGCCAACTACCTGTGCCACTACCGGCTGGAGCAGGCCAAGGGCGAGGGTCGCTTCCACAGCCGCGAGATGGCCGGCCAGTTCCAGCGCATCGTCGCTTGGGCCGGGCGCACCCGCATGGGCGACCTTGCCGAGCTGGAGACCCTGCCCGACGACTCGCCGCTGCTGCCGATGGTCACCTCGACCACCGACAACTGCCTCGGCAGCGAGTGCCCGTTCTTCTCCGAATGCTTCGTCGTGCAGGCACGACAGCGCGCGCAGGCGGCCGACCTGGTGGTGGTCAACCATCACCTGCTGCTGGCCGACCTGGCGCTGAAGCAGGAGGGCTTCGGCGAGATCCTGCCCGGCGCGCAGGCGTTCGTGGTCGACGAGGCGCACCAGTTGCCGGAGCTCGCCGGGCAGTTCTTCGGCGAGGCATTGAGCGCACGGCCGCTGGTCGAACTCGCGCGCGATGCACTGGCCGAGTGCAAGCAGGCCTCCGGTGCGCTGGCGGTGCTGCAGGAGCCGACTCGCGCGCTGGAACAATCGGTCCGCGGCCTTCGTGCCGCGATGGACGAACTGCCGGTGCGCGGCACCCGCCGCCGCGCGGCCGAAGATGCGAGTGTCGAAGCCGCCATCGACGGCTTGCTTCAGACGCTGCGCGACCTGCATGCGGCGCTGCTGCCATTGCGCGAGGCGGCACCCGGTTTCGACAGCTGCACGGCGCGGGCGAAGGAATTCGAGAACCGCCTGCGGCGCTGGCGCGACGAAGGATCCGATGAAGCAGTCGAGGGCGTTGATGCATCCGACGAAGCGACCGATACCGATGCCGGCTCCGAGCCACCGGATGACCGCGGTCCCCTGAGCGCCGACGACGCGCCCAGCGTGCTCTGGTACGAACTCACCGCGCGCGGCTTCCGCCTCAGCCGCACCCCGCTCGACGTCGCCGGGCCGCTCGCCCAGCACCGCGCGCGCTCGCAGGCGGCGTGGGTATTCACCTCGGCGACGCTGGCGATCGGTGGCCGCTTCGAGCACTACGCGATCAAGCTCGGGCTGAAGGATCCGGCCACCCTGCTGGCGCCAAGCCCGTTCGACTGGCCGACCCAGGCGCTGTGCTACCTGCCCGGCGGCTTGCCGGAGCCAGCGGCGCGCCATTACACAGACTCGATCGTCGAAGCGATCAAGCCCGTGCTCGAAGCCTCTGCCGGGCGCGCGTTCGTGTTGTTCGCCTCGCACCGCGCCCTGCGCGAGGCAGCACAGTTGTTGCGCGATGGGCCGTGGCCGTTGTTCGTGCAGGGCGAGGCGCCGCGTTCGCTGCTGCTGGAGCGCTTCCGCGCCTCCGGTAACGGCGTGCTGCTCGGCGCCGCCAGTTTCCGCGAGGGCGTCGATGTCGCCGGCGACGCGCTCAGCGTGGTTGTCATCGACAAGCTGCCGTTCGCCGCGCCGGACGATCCGGTGTTCGAAGCCCGGCTGGAGGCGATCCGCCGCAGTGGCGGCAACCCGTTCCGCGACGAGCAATTGCCGCAGGCGGTGATCGCGCTCAAGCAGGGCGCCGGCCGGCTGATCCGCAGCGAGACCGACCGCGGCGTGCTGGTGCTGTGCGACCCACGGTTGCTCGGCAAGAGCTACGGCCGGGTGTTCATGGACTCGTTGCCGCCGCTGCCGAAAACCCGGAAGCTCGAAGACGTGCAGGCATTCTTTGCGCCAGAATCGTCGGTCCAGGTTGACGATGAAGCCGGCGCAATGAAGGTCCACCAATGAAACTGCTGGCGTTCGAACTGGCCACCGAGGCCTGCTCGGTGGCGCTATGGATCGATGGCGAGGTGCGTGAGCGCTTCGAGATCGCCCCGCGCCGCCATGCCGAACTGGCACTGCCGTGGGCCGGGCAACTGCTGGCCGACGCCGACATCGCCCGGTCCCAGCTCGACGCGATCGCACTCGGTCGCGGCCCGGGCGCGTTCACCGGCGTGCGACTGGCGATCGCGATCGGGCAGGGCATCGCGCTGGCGCTGGACCGGCCGATCGTGCCGGTCTCGACGCTGGCGGCGTTGGCACTGCAGGCGCCGGGTCCGCGCGTGCTGGCGGCAATCGACGCGCGCATGGGCGAGGTCTACAGCGCCGCATTCGAACTGCGCGACGGTGATGCGATCGCGCTTGATCACGAAGCTGTCGGCGCGCCCGGTGCGGTGCAACTGACCGATGTCGGCGAAGGCTGGCATGGCGTCGGCACCGGCTTCGACGCCTGCGACGGCGCCCTGCGCGAGCGCCTGTCGGATCGATTGCACTCCATTGATGCCACGGCCTTGCCGCACGCGGGCGACGTTGCGCGACTCGCGGCATTGGCCCTCGCCCGCGGCGAAGCGGTCGCGCCCGAGCGGGTCGAGCCAGCCTACCTGCGCAACAACGTCGCCCTCACCATCCGCGATCAGCAAGCCTTGCGCGACGCTCGCGATAATCCCCCGCCTGCTTAGCGGTCGACCAGTTCACCACCGGCCAGGAACGCCCAGGTCCGGGTGACATGCAGGACGTCCGGGTCGTCCTCGGTCTTTGGCAGCGGCGGGTAGGGCTCAGCCAGCCGGGCGATGCGCAATGCAGAAGCGTCCAGCAGCGGGATGCCGCTGGAGACCACGATCTCCGAGTTCTCGACGCTGCCGTCGCGGCGCACCGCGACGCTGATCACGACCTGTCCGGCGAGCCGGCGTCGCCGCGCTTCATCGGGATAGTTGAGGTTGCCGACCCGCTCGACCCGGTCGACCCAGCCGCGCAGGTAACCGGCCCACGCGTACTCGGTGGTGCTGGCGGAGACGAACTTGCGCGTGGGTCGCTTGGCGTAGCGTTCCGAGCGCAGGTGGATCTCGGCGGCGAGCCGCGCCATCTCCATGTCATGGGCGATCTTGCGGTCGCCGGGCGGTAGCGGGCGCTCGTCCGGGTCGGGGGTCGCGCGCGCGGTTGCGGTGGCGGTGTCGCCGCGGACGCTGCTGATCACCCGCGCCTGCGGTGGCGGTTGCGGCGCCGGCGATTGCGCGCGCAATTGCCGCGGGGCCACGCCGCTGGCCGCCTGCGGCAACGGCCCGGACTGGCGTTCGGTCGGCCGGTTGCTCTTGTCGTGTTCGCCGCCACCCTGATTGTTGGCCTGGGCGAGGAAATCCGCCTGCTCCGGGGTCAGCGCGGTGCTGGTCCGGGTCAGGATCACGTCCAGCGTCGGCATCACCGGCGCCGCGCTTTCCAGGGCGAAGCCGACGCCGAGCAGCAGCACGCCGTGGACCAGCAACGACAACACCAGGGTCGCGCCGAGGCGCTGGCCCTCGTGGATGCCGGGCGGCTGGACGACCGCCGCGCTCATGCGGCGCTGGCGCGCGCTTCGATCGCCTCGAACAGGCCGGCGCAGATGTTCAGGCCGAACTGGGCATCGAGTTCGCGGATGCAGGTCGGGCTGGTGACGTTGACCTCGGTCAGGTAGTCGCCGATCACGTCGAGGCCGACGAACAGCATGCCGCGGCGCTTCATTTCCGGCCCGACCTGGGCGGCGATCCAGCGGTCGCGCTCGCTCAGCGGCCGGCCCTCGCCGCGGCCACCGACGGCGAGGTTGCCGCGGAACTCGTCGCCTTGCGGGATCCGCGCCAGGCAATAGTCGACCGCCACGCCATCGACCAGCAGGATGCGCTTGTCGCCCTCGCCGATCTCGGGCAGGAAGCGCTGCGCCATCGCCAGCCGCCGGCCGTTGTCTGTCAGGGTTTCCAGGATCACGTTGGTGTTGGGGTCGCCGTGGCCGACCCGGAAGATCGAGCGCCCGCCCATGCCGTCCAGCGGCTTGAGCACCGCCTCGCCGTGTTCGGCGATGAACGCCTTCAGGCTCGCCGCGTCGCGGCTGACCACGCTCGGCGCGCAGCATTGCGGGAACAGCAGCGCGGCCAGCTTTTCGTTGTAGTCGCGCAGGCCCTGCGGATCGTTGACCACCATTGCGCCGGCGCGCCGGGCGAGGTCGAGGATATGGGTGTCGTGGATGTATTCGTCGTCGACCGGCGGGTCCTTGCGCATCAGCAGCACATGGCCGTCTCGCAATTCGATATGCGACGGCTGCCCCAGGTCGAACCAGTGCCCGGGATCGTCGTGGACCCGCAGTTGGGCCATCCTGGCGACCGCCGCGTCGTCACGCGCGGCAAGTCCGCCCGGCATCACGTACCATAGCCGGTGCCCGCGCCGTTGCGCTTCCAGCAGCATCGCGAAGGTGGAGTCCTTGGCGATCTTGATCGACCCGATCGGGTCCATGATGACGACGATGTCCAGCGGCATGGCGGCAATGGTTGGGGAGGGGATTGGAAGCCACGGCGATGGTAGCAGGCGGATCCCATGCCGCCGCGGCACCACGTCCGCATTCATGTTGGTGCCGGCGAAATGCGTGCTTGACAGGCCGCGTCAGGCTTGGAATAAAGGGAGCCTCGCGACGCCCCGGGGTTCGGCGTCGGCGATCTGATGCAGCAAGCAAGCCGCGAAACAAGCAAGTCGAGACAGGGGATACAGCACAATGCAGGACGAGGGTCGCAGCGGCAGCTTCGATGGTTTGCGAGTCATGGTGATCGACGACTCCAAGACCATCCGCCGTACCGCTGAAACACTGCTCAAGCGCGAGGGTTGCGCGGTGGTGACGGCGACCGACGGCTTCGAGGCCCTGGCCAAGATCGCCGACCAGCAGCCGCAGATCATCTTCGTCGACATCATGATGCCGCGGCTGGATGGCTATCAGACCTGCGCGCTGATCAAAAACAACCAGGTGTTCAAGGACACGCCGGTGATCATGCTGTCGTCCAAGGACGGCCTGTTCGACAAGGCGCGCGGCCGCATCGTCGGTTCGCAGCAATACCTCACCAAGCCATTCACGCGCGAGGAACTCCTCGACGCCATCCGCACACACGTCAACGCCTGACCGGGGGGTAAGGCACCAAATGGCACGTATTCTTCTGATCGAGGACTCGCCGACCGATACGGCGGTCCTGACCCAACTGCTGGAACGCAATGGGCACGACGTGCTGGCCTCGGGAAGCGCCGAGGACGGCATCGACGTATGCCGCCGCGAGCAGCCCGACCTGGTTCTGATGGACGTGATCCTGCCGGGCATGAACGGTTTCCAGGCCACCCGCGCGCTGTCGCGTGGCGATGACACCAAGGCCATCCCGGTGCTGATCGTCAGCACCAAGGGCATGGAAACGGACAAGGCCTGGGGCCTGCGCCAGGGGGCCAAGGACTACATCGTCAAGCCGCCGCGCGAGGACGAGTTGATCGCCCGGATCAACGCGCTGCTGGGATCGTGAACGGGTCGCCGTCAGTGGGCGTGCCGGCAATGGGCGTTGCCCCGTTCGACGTACTGGTCGATTACGAACGCCGCAGCCTGGCGCATGTCGCCGGCCTGCCCGAGCAGCTCGACGCGCCTGGTTTGTGGCGTGGCGTGGGCTACCGGATCGGCAATCGCCGGCTGGCCTCCGGCTTCGGCGAGGTGCTGGAAATCCTGCCGTTGCCGCAAGTCACCCCGGTGCCCGGCGCGCAGTCGTGGATGCTCGGCCTGGCCAATGTCCGCGGCAACCTGCTGCCGATCGTCGACCTCAAGCAGTTCCTCGAAGGCGAGCGCACGGTGCTGCACGAGAGCCAGCGGATCCTGCTGGTGCGCCAGCCCGGCGGCGACGTCGCGGTACTGATCGACGAGCTCTACGGCCAGCGCAGCTTCAACGAGCAGCACCTGCTCGACCTGGAGGGCGACGCCGACGACGCCGCGGCGCACCTGGCCGACGGCCGCTATGCCAATTTCATCGGCCGGGCCTATCGCCTGGACGACACCACGTGGGGAATCTTCAGCCTGGACCGGCTGGCGCGCACCCCCGAATTCAGACAAGCCGCTTCCGACATGCCGCGGCCCGAACACCACAGCGGTACACCCCGCGCCAGCAACGTACCTGAGGTCGAAAATGAGCACTGAGATGAATTCCGCCGCCGGCAAGGCGCGCAATGTCGGCGTCAACACCTGGCTGATCGTGCTGGGCCTGGCGGTGCTGGTGTTCGGCCTGAACACCGGCTACGCGACCTGGAAAGCCGCGCGCCTCGGCGGCGCCAGCGCCTCGGCTTCGAGCCTGCAGGTGCAGTCGCAGCAGCTGGCGGTGCAGGGCCAGGAGGCGGTCGGCGGTGATGCCGCCGCGTTCGACGCGTTCAAGGCGACCCAGGCGCAGATCGACGAGAACATCAGCGACCTCAACGCCAACTTCGGCGCGACCCCGGGAGTGACCGGGCCGATCGAGGCGGTGACCCAGACCTGGGCGCCGCTCGACAAGAGCGCCCAGCAGGTACTCGCCAGCCAGAAGGCGGTGCTCGGCCTGGCCGACAACGCCGACAGCTTCACCGACCAGGTCCCGCAGTTGCAGGCGCGCCTGGACGAACTGGTCCGCGCGATGTCGGGCAGCGGTTCGCCGTCGTCGCAGGTGTACTACGCGCTGCGCCAGGTGGTGTTGTCGGGCACCATGGCCCGCCGGGTGACCGAGATCCGCGCCGGTGGCGCCGGTGCGCAGGCCGCCGGTGACGGCCTGGTCCGCGATGCGGCGATCTTCAACAACGTGTTGACCGGCCTGCGCAATGGCGACGAGGCCGGTGGCGTCAACAAGCTCACCAATGCCGGTGCGCTGGCCGCGCTGGAGCAGACGGAGACGCTGTGGAAAGAGATGCAGGGCGACCTCGACGCGATCGTCGCCAGCTCGCAGAACCTGTTCCGCGCGCAGGCCGCGGCCGAGGCGATCACCAATGGTTCCGACAAGCTGCTGGCCGACAGCCGCGCGTTGTTCGACGCATTCACCGCGTTCGGCTCGCTGAAGGACACCAGCCTGCTCGGCAACCTGTGGATCTCGATCGTTTCCGGTGCGATCGCGTTGCTGGCGATCGTGTTCCTGGTGCTGTCGCTCAACAGCCAGCAGAAGAAGCGCTACGAGACCACCAAGGAACTCAACGACCGCAACCAGGAGGCGATCATGCGCCTGCTGGACGAAATGGGCTCGCTCGCGGAAGGCGACCTGACCGTGAAGGCGACCGTGACCGAGGACATGACCGGTGCGATCGCGGACTCGATCAACTTCGCCGTCGAGCAGCTGCGCAGCCTGGTGCAGACCATCACCGACACCTCGGTTCAGGTCGCGTCCAGCGCGCAGGAAACCCAGGCGACCGCGATGCACCTGGCCGAAGCGGCGGAACACCAGGCGCAGGAAATCACCTCCGCGTCGAGCCGCATCAGCGAAATCGCGGCCAGCATCGACCAGGTGTCGAAGAACTCCGCCGAGTCGGCCGACGTGGCGCAGCGCTCGGTGCAGATCGCGACGGCCGGCGCCGGCGTGGTGCGACAGACGATCCAGGGCATGGACAACATCCGTGACCAGATCCAGGAAACCTCCAAGCGCATCAAGCGCCTGGGCGAGTCCTCGCAGGAAATCGGCTCGATCGTTGAACTGATCAACGACATCTCCGAGCAGACCAACATCCTGGCGCTGAACGCTGCCATCCAGGCGGCCTCGGCCGGTGAGGCCGGCCGCGGGTTCGCGGTGGTGGCCGACGAAGTGCAGCGACTCGCGGAACGCTCGTCCAACGCGACCAAGCGAATCGAATCGCTGGTGCAGGCCATTCAGGCCGATACCAACGAGGCGGTCAGCTCGATGGAACAGACGACCTCCGAAGTGGTCGCCGGTGCGCGACTGGCCGAGGACGCGGGTACCGCGCTGGGCGAGATCGAAAAAGTGTCGTCGGATCTCTCGGGCCTGATTCAGGGCATCTCGTCGGCGGCGCAGCAGCAGTCCGGCGCGGCGGCCAACATCACCCAGACGATGAACACGATTCAGCAGATCACCTCGCAGACCACCCAGGGCGCCAACCAGACCGCGCAGTCGATTGGAAACCTGGCCCAGCTCGCCGCCGACCTGCGTCGCTCGGTCGCCGACTTCAAGCTGCCGGCCTGAGCCCGGGATTGGATCGCGTAATGAACAGCATGACCCCCGGCCGACGACGCCCACGGCGCGGCCCCGCTGACCGGTGGGGCGCGCGATGACCGTGATGCGCGACGCCATCGACACCACCACGCTGGGCTGGATCAAGCCGGAGCTGGACGAAACCCTGCGCCAGGCCCGGCAGGAAATCGAGGCTTTCGTCGAATCGCCCGGCGACAGCGACCGCATGCGCGCCTGCGCCAGCCACCTGCACCAGGTGCACGGCACCCTGCGCATGGTCGAGCTGTACGCGCCGGCGATGGTGGCCGAGGAGATGGAGCGGCTGTCGCTGGCGCTGGTCCACGGCGACATCGGCGACCGCGACGACGCCTGCGCGATGCTGATGCGCGGCGTGGTGCAGCTGCCCGATTACCTGGAGCGCCTGCAGGGCGGCCATCGCGACATCCCGATCGTGCTGCTGCCGCTGCTCAATGAACTGCGCGCGACCCGTGGCGAGACCGGACTCAACGAGAGCGTGCTGTTCGCACCCAACCTCGACCGCCCCTTGCCGACCGACTTGCCGGCGCCCGCGCCGGTGGCTTCCACGACGATCCGCACCGGCGTGCAACCGGCCAGCGCCAACCTCGCCGCGCTGCGCCATGCGCTCGCGCAGTGGCCGGAAGATGGTGCGCCGGCCGACGCCGCGCACCTGGCCACGGTGGTCGACGGCCTTCTGGCCGAAGTCTCGGTGGAGCCATTGCGACGCATGCTGTGGGTGGCCTCGTCGGTGGCCGGCGCCCTGCGTGACGGCGCCCTGCCGCCGACCCGTGCGCTGCGCCTGGCGTTCGGCGGCGTCGAGCGCGAAGCGCGGCAGATGCTCGACGACAACGGCTTCAGCGCGCCCGCCAACGAGCCCAACGCCGAGCCGACCCGCCAGTTGCTGTACCACGTCGCCCACAGCGACGGCGGCCACCCGGCACTGGACAACCTGCGCCAGACCTTCGAACTCGACGCCGTATTGCCCAGCGAGTCGGAGATCGAGCACGCCCGCGGCAGCCTCAGCGGCCGCAACCGCGCGTTGCTCGACACCGTTTCGGCGGCGATCAAGGAAGACCTGCTGCGGGTCAAGGATTCGCTCGACCTGCACCTGCGCACCGGCAAGACCGACGTGTCGGAGCTGCGTCCGCAAGTCGAGACCCTCGGCCGGGTCAGCGACACCCTCGGCATGATGGGCCTGGGCATCGCCCGTGGCGTCGTGCTGCAGCAACGCGATGCGATGCACGAGATCGTCGCCGGCCAGCGTGCGGCCGACGAATCGGCCCTGCTCGACGTTGCCGGTGCCCTGCTGTACGTGGATGCCTCGCTCGACGAGCAGGTCTCGCGGCTCGGCCTCAACGACAACCGCGCCGACGAGGACCTGCTGGCCAGCGAGTCGCGCAAGGTGCTGGAAGTGGTCGTGCGCGAGGCGATCGCCAATTTCGGCGATGCCCGGCAGTCGTTCGTGGCGTTTGTCGAAACCAGCTGGGACCACGCCGAACTGGTCGAGGTGCCGCGCCTGCTGGACGAAGTCTGCGGCGCCCTGCGGATCCTCGATTTCAGCCTGCCGGCGGACTACCTGGTCGGCATCAAGCGCTACACCGAGGTCGAACTGATCGGCCGAAAGCGCGTGCCCAATGGCCAGCAGCTCGACATCATGGCCGACGCGCTGGCGAGCGTGGAGTACTACCTCGAGGCCCTGCGCGAGCAGCGGCCTAACCGCGACCGCATCCTCGAAATCGCCCGCCACAGCCTGGAGTCGCTCGGCTACTGGCCGCTGCCGGTCGAAACCGTGGCCTCGCATACCGAGTTGCCTTCGCTGATCTCGGTCGAGGAGGAAGACCTCGCCGCCGCAGCGCTCGACATGGCATCGCAGAGCATGTCCGTGCCGGACACCGCCGCACCGCCAGTCGCCAGTCCGCCGGTCGAGACCGAGGTCGAGGTCGCGATGCCGGAACCGGTCGCTGTCCCGGTCGCCGAGGCTGCCGCACCGATTCCCAGCGCTGCGCCGATGGTCGCCGCGACCGGCGGAATCGATGGTTTCGCGCACAGCGACGACATCGACGACGAGATCCGCGAGGTGTTCCTGGAGGAACTCGAAGAAGAAATCGGCAACCTCGACCAGTTGCTGGTCGTGTGGCGTCGCGCGCCCGAAAACATGGAGCAGCTGCGCTCGATCCGCCGCGTGTTCCATACGCTGAAGGGCAGCGGCCGCCTGGTCGGCGCCAAGACCCTGGGCGAGTTCAGCTGGAAGATCGAGAGCATGCTCAACCGCGTGCTCGATGGCAGCCGCCTGGCCAGCCCGGCGGTGGTCGCGGTCGTTGACCACGCCCGCGCGGCGCTGCCGCAGTTGCATGAGGCACTGGCCGGCACCGGGACAATCAGTGCCGACCTCGACGCGATCGCCGCGGTCGCCGAGCGCGTCGCCGCCGGCGAGGAGGCGGTCTACACCGCACCTGCACTTGCACCTGCATCTGCGACGGAACCGGTTGCCGCCGCGGACGATGCCATTTCGTTCGACAGCGCGTTCGATGATCTCGCAGTTGAAGTCGATGCGCCCGAAGAGGAGCCCGGCGTCCCGGCATCGGTCGACTCTGTGTTGCTGGAAATCCTCGACAACGAAGTCACCGGCCACCTGGCCACCATCGAGCAGTGGCTTGCCGCCAGCAAGGATCAGCCGCAGCTCGCCGACGATCGCCTGCAACGCGCGATCCACACCCTCAACGGCGCGCTCGCGATGACCGAGGTGCCGGTGATCACCGACATCACCGCGCCGGCCGAGGCCTACGTCAAGCGCCTGCTCGCTTCGGCCCAGGCTCCCGGGACGGAGGGCGTTGCCGCGATTGCCGCGGTCGCCGATGCCGTCGCCCGCACCCTGGCCGCGCTGCAGTCCAGCGCGCCGCGGATCCCGGAGTTCAAGGGCCTGTCCAAGCGCATGCTCGCCCTGCGCGACAGCCTGCCGCCGGCGCGACCGCCATCGGACGATGAGCTCGACGTACCGCTGCCGACGCGACGTACCAGCGGGGTGTCGGTGGTCGACCTCACCCCGTTCGCCGGTCTCGAGGCTGACAGTGAAGCCACCAACTGGGACGTTGCCGATCTCGGCCTGCCGCAACTCGACGAAACCGCAGACGGCGAAGCCGAACGCCTTGACGCGGAGCGGGTCGAAGCCGAGCGTCTCGAGCTCGAGCGTCTCGAAGCCGAGCGCCTCGAAGCCGAACGCGCGGAGACCGAGCGTCTCGAAGCAGAACGTCTCGAAGCTGAGCGCGCCGAGAGCGAGCGTCTGGAGGCTGAGCGCGTAGAAGCCGAGCGCCTCGAAAACGAACGCGCCGAAGCGGAGCGTGCTGAAGCCGAACGCCTGGAGACCGAGCGTCTCGAAGGCGAGCGCATTGAAGCCGAACGTCTCGAAACCGAACGTGCCGAGACGGAACGTCTCGACGCTGAGCGCCTAGAAGCCGAGCGTGTCGAAGCCGAACGTCTTGAAGCCGAACGCGTCGAAGCCGAACGCGTCGAAGCTGAGCGCGCCGAAGCCGAACGCCAGGCGGAAGACGAGCGCGAATACGCGCGTCTCGAAGCCGAATACGCCGAGGCCGAACGCGTTGCTCGCGAACAAGCCGAAATCGAAACGGCGGCATTGGCGGCGGCTTCGGGAACCATCATTCACCCACCGGAACCGGCCGACTCCGCCCCGGCGGACATCGGCACCGATACGGATTCCGTGGCATCCGCCTCCGAACAACCGTCCGAACCCGAACAGCCTGAAGCCGAACCGGAAATCGAACAACCGAAAATCGAGCAGTCCGAAGCCTCAACGCTGATCGCCGCGCTGGCCGTGGTCGAAGACCCGGACGAAGCGCTCGATCTCGACGGGCTCGACCCGGAACTCGTCGACATCTTCGTCGAGGAAGGCGGTGACCTGCTCGATCATTCCGACGGCCTGCTCAGCCAGTTGCGCGAATCGCCAACCGAGCGCGAGCCGCTGGTCGGGCTGCAGCGCGACCTGCATACGCTCAAGGGCGGCGCGCGGATGGCCGGCATCATGGCGGTCGGCGAACTCGGCCATGTGATGGAGTCGCTGCTGGAGTCGGTCGTCGACCAGCGCTGCGAACTTGGCGCCGATGGCGTGCCATTGCTCGAGCGTGGTTTCGACCGGCTGCACGCGATGATCACCCGGGTCGGCTCGCGTCGTGCGATTGCGATGCCCGAAGCGTTGATCGCCGAGTTCGAGGCGCGCTCGCGCGGTGAAACGCGACTGCACGCGGCCGTCGTGGACACCCCCGACGCCGAAGTGCCGGCAATCACCACCGTTGCCACGGCCGAACCCGCGGTGGACGCCGTCGCCAGCCGTGCGCAGCCGACTGTCGCGACCGGGCTGGCCACCCTTGCGCCGCTGTCGGCCCCGGTCGAGGACACCCAGGCCGGCGACGAGGACGACATTGGCGTCCGCGCGCCGCAGGAGCAGGTGCGAATCCGTGCCGACCTGCTCGATCGACTGGTCAACTACGCCGGCGAGGTCGCGATCTATCGCGCCCGCCTCGAGCAGCAGTTGGGTGCGTTCCGCGGTGCGATCGCCGAAATGGGCGCGACCAACACCCGTATGCGCGACCAGTTGCGGCGGCTGGACATGGAGACCGAGGCGCAGATCGTCGCGCGTTACCAGCGCGAGGTCGAGGACGCCGAGCAGGCCTTCGATCCGCTCGAACTCGACCGCTTCTCGACCCTGCAGCAGCTCTCGCGCGCGCTGTCGGAGTCGGCGGCCGACCAGGGCAGCCTGCAGGTCACCCTCGACGACCTGACCCGCCAGTACGAGACCCTGCTGTTGCAGCAGTCGCGGGTCAGCTCGGAGTTGCAGGAAGGCCTCATGCGCACGCGCATGGTGCCGTTCGACGCGCTGTTGCCGCGCCTGCGCCGGGTCATCCGCCAGGCGTCCGGCGAGCTCGGCAAGCAGGTCGCGCTCAAGCTCGACGGTTCGCAGGGCGAGCTCGACCGCAACGTGCTCGAGCGCATGACCGCGCCGTTGGAGCACATGCTCCGCAACTCGGTCGCGCACGGCCTGGAAACGCCGAAGGAGCGCAAGACGGCCGGCAAGCCGGAAGAGGGCAGCGTCCGCATCGCGATCCGCCGCGAAGGCTCCGAAGTCGTGCTGGAAGTGGCCGATGACGGCCGCGGCCTCGACCGCGATGCGATCCGTCGCCGTGGCGAGGAGCGCGGCCTGATCCGCAGCGACGCCGTGCTGAGCAATTCCGATCTCGATGCCTTGATCCTGGAGCCGGGCTTCTCCACTGCCGATGCGGTCAGCCGCCTGGCCGGCCGCGGCGTCGGCATGGACGTCGTCGCCAGCGAGGTGCGCCAGCTCGGCGGCCTGCTCGACATCCATTCCACTCCGGGCCAGGGCGTCCGATTCACCCTGCGCCTGCCGCAGACCCTCGCGGTCACCCAGGCGGTGTTCGTCAAGATCGGCGAGACCACGTTCGCGGTGCCGATCGCCTCGGTCCGCGGTGTCGGCCGGATTGCCCGCGAGGACCTGGTCGATGCCAATGGCCAGCCGGTCGACGCGGTCTACCGCTACGGTGGCGACGACTACGCCGTGCACGACCTCGGCCACCTGGTCGGGCAGGGCACGTCGAAGGCCGAGGGCCAACTGCAGATGCCGGTGCTGCTGATCCGCTCGGGCGACCTGCACGCTGCGGTCACCGTCGACCAGGTCATCGGCAACCGCGAGATCGTGGTCAAGCCGGTCGGCCCGCAGGTCGCCTCGGTGCCGGGTATCTTCGGCGCGACGATCATGGGTGACGGCCGCGTGGTCGTGATCCTCGACGTCGCTCCGCTGGTGCGCCGGCAGGCAACGTTGCCGCGCGACCTGCGCGCGGCGCCGGCGCCGGTGGTCGAGCACCGCCAGGTGCCGCTGGTGATGGTGGTCGACGATTCCGTGACCATGCGCAAAGTCACCGGCCGCGTGCTGGAGCGCCACAACTTCGAGGTCGCCACCGCGAAGGACGGCATCGACGCGCTCGAGCGCATGGTCGACGTGGTGCCGGACCTGATGCTGCTCGACATCGAGATGCCGCGAATGGACGGTTACGAGCTGGCGACCCAGATGAAGGCCGATCCGCGCCTGCAGAACGTCCCGATCGTGATGATCACCTCGCGTACCGGCGACAAGCATCGCCAGCGTGCGATGGACATCGGTGTCGACCGCTACCTCGGCAAGCCGTACCAGGAACCGGAACTGATGCGCAACGTGTTCGAGTTGCTCGGGATCGAGCCGCGCCATGGTGGCTGAAGCCCTGCGCGTCGCCCTGCTGGCCAGGCCAGGGGTCGCCTGCGACCGCCTGCGTGGCGTGCTTGACGAGGCCGGCGCCCGGCGCGTGCTGGAGGCCGACCCGACCGCGCTGGAATTGCCGGCGCTGGTCGAGGCCGCTCCGCAGGTGGTGCTGGTCGCGCTGGACCCGGCGACCGAAGACGTACTCGGCCGCTTCGACGACGTGCTGTTCGATCCGGCGATCGACGTGATCTACGAAGAGGCGGAGTTGACCGCCTCGCGCGAGGGTTGGGACGTGGCGCGCTGGCAACGCCATCTGGTCGCCAAGCTGCAGCGCCATGGCGACGTGCTGCCGCCCGGCCGCGAGCCCGACGATGTGGATGCTGCGGGCGACGGCTCCGGAAAGACAGCACCTGTCATCGCTTCGACGCCGGCGATGGAGTACGAGGCGTTGCCCACGGCGGAGGCGCATAACCCGTTCGATCCGGTCGCGGCCGAATCCGACGACCAGACTTTCGAACTGGACGAGTCGTTCGCCTCCGCGTTCGAATCAGGCTTCCAGGTGGACGAGCCCACCACGGCTCCAACCGTCACGGCGTTCGAATCTGATGCCGATTTCAGTCTGGGCGTGGATGAAAAACCAGGCGACGACGACCCGCTCGTCAACGAATTCGACCTGGCCGAACCGGCCCAGGACGTCAGCGACAGCGATGGGTCTGCGCCGGCCACGGTTTCGCGCTTCGGCGAACTGAGTCTCGATGACGGGACCGCCAGCATCGGCGAGAGTCCGGAAACCGACCACAAGTTCAAGCACGACCTGAGCGAGCTGGAACGTCGCATCTCCGGTCTTGAGCTGGTCGACGACACTCCGGTACGCGGGCCGGAGCAGGCGCATGGCGCGGTCCTTGTGCTGGCCGGCATCGGCGGCCCGGATGCGGTGCGGCAACTGCTCGGTGCGCTGTCGCCGGACTTCCCGCGGCCGGTGCTGGTGCAGCAGCGTCTCGATGGCGCGCGTTACGACAAGTTGGTCGCGCAGATGCAGCGTGCGACCTCGCTGCCGGTAAACCTGGCCGAGCCGGGCGAAGTCGCGCAGGCGGGCTCCATCTACATCCTCCCGGCCGAGGTCGGGATCGATGTAGGCAACGCCGGCATACGCTTCAACCAGGGCGGCGACCCGCTGGCGGCACTGCCGTCGGCCGACAGCGCGGTGCTGCTGCTCAGCGGTAGCGACCCCGAACAGGTCGATGCGGCCATGAAGCACAGCTGGGCCGGCGCCGTGGTCGCGGGACAGGCCGCCGATGGCTGCTACGACGCCGCGGCGTCCAATGCGCTGGCCGCCCGCGGTGGCGACACCGCCCCGGCGATCGAACTCGCACAGCGACTCACGGAGCGTTGGTCATGACGCCGCGCCACTCCAGGACACCCGATATGTCGAACTCCACCGCGGCGCAACCGACGGCTCCGGTGACCCCCGAAGCGGATATCCGCGGCGTGGTGATCCAACTGGCCGGCGCACGCCTGCTGCTGCCCAATGCCGCGATTGCCGAAGTGCTGTCGTACGCCCCGCCGGAGCCGGTGGCCGGGGCACCGGACTGGCTGCTCGGCCGGATGCGCTGGCGCGGCTGGCAACTGCCGCTGATCAGCTTCTCGCGACTGGCCGGGCTGGCCGACGAGCAGGGTGGCTTGGGCAGCAAGGTGCTGGTGTTCAAGGCACTTGGCGGCGATGCCAAGGCGCCGTACTTCGCGATCCTGACCCAAGGCTTCCCGCGTCTGGTCACGGTCTCGCGCGAGGCCCTGAAGGTCGATGCCGACGGCGGTGAGCTGCCAATGGCCGTGCTGGCGCGAGTGATCCTCAACCAGGACGACGCCCTGGTGCCCGACCTCGTGGCAATCGAGAAGCTGATCACCGAAGCGCTGGCCGAAGCGGCCTGATCGCCGCAACACCCTTATAGGACGGCTTTAGCCGCGATCCGGAGTCGGACGAGCGACCAGGCATCCGATCGCGGCTAAAGCCGCTCCTACAGATGTATGTCGTTAGGTTCAGGCTCGTCGGGCCTGTTCAACCCAAATCGCCAAACCCCGCCTGCAGCGCCGCGATCGCGGCCAACCCGGCAGTCTCGGTCCGCAGGATCCGCGGGCCCAGCTGCAAGCCCTGGAAGCCGGCTTCCCGCAGTTGCTCGCGATCCGCCGGCGACCAGCCGCCTTCCGGCCCGACCGCCAGCAGCACCGGGCCCCCGGCGGGCACCTTGAGGGCGGAGATCGCGAACGTGCCTTCGGGATCGAGGGTCAGCCGCAGGCCGCCCGCGGGCAGTCCCGCCAGCACTTCGTCCAGTGATCCGGGTGCTGCCACCGATGGCACGGTCGCGCGCCCGCTCTGTTCGCACGCGGCGACCACCACGTTGCGCCAATGCGCCAGGCGCTTGGCCGCGCGCGCGGCGTCGAGCTTGACTTCGCTGCGCTGCGAACTCAGCGGCCGCACTTCGGCCGCGCCCAGTTCGGTGGCCTTCTGCAGGATCAGGTCCATCTTCTCGCCGCGGGCGATGCCCTGCAGCAGGGTGACCCGCAACGGCGATTCCGATTCGACCGCCACCGCGTCGGTGACTGCGACGCGCAACTCGCGCTTGCCGAGGGCGGCCACTCGGGCGGCGTAGTCGTAGCCGTCGCCGTTGAACAATACGCAAGAATCGCCGACGCCGAGCCGTAACACCCGAGCCAGGTGCACGGCCGCTGATTCCGGCAGCGACACTTCAATGCCCGGGGCCAGCGGCAGTTCGACGTGGACGCGGGTCAGGCGCATCGGGTTTCCCGGATCGCCTGGTCGATCACCGCGGCCGTGGTATCGGCCAGCAGGGCCAGAGCGTCATCGTCGACCGTATAGGGAGGCATCCAGTACAGGACGTCGCCGAGCGGGCGCAGCAGCACGCCGCGGTCGAGCGCGGCGCGGTAGGCGTGCAGGCCGAACCGCGCGGCGGGGTCGAACGGCGTGGCCTTGTCGCCGTCGCGGCCGAACTCGAAGGCGACGATCATCCCGGCCTGGCGCACGTCGGCGACGTGGGCGTGCGCACCGATCGATGCGGCCAGCTCGGCCATTCGCGTGGAAGTCGCGCGGTTGCGCGCCAGCACGTCGTCGGATTCGAAGATTCCCAGCGTCGCCAGCGCCGCGGCGCAGGCCAGCGGATTGCCGGTGTAGCTGTGCGAATGCAGGAATGCGCGCTCGCGCGAGTCGTCGAGGAAGCCCTCGTAAAGCTCCTGGGTCGCCAGCACCGCGCACAGCGGCAGGCTGCCGCCGGTCAGGCCCTTCGACAGGCACAGCAAATCCGGCGCGATGCCTGCCTGCTCGCAGGCGAACATCGTGCCGGTACGGCCGAAGCCGACCGCGATCTCGTCGGCGATCAGGAACACCCCGTGAACGTCGCACAACTCGCGTGCGCGCTTGAGGTAAACCGGGTCGTGCATGCGCATGCCACCGGCGCATTGCACCCGAGGCTCCAGGATCAGCGCACAGATCTCGCCGGCGTGGTGGTCGAGCAACCGGGCGAGGGCGTCGGCGGCTTCCTCGGCGTGGCTGGCGGCGCTTTGTCCGGGACGGGCGAGGAACGCATCCGGCGACGGCGTGAACAGCGCCTCGGTCAGCAGTGGGGCGTAGACCCGCCGGTACAACGGCACGTCGCCGACCGCGAGCGCGCCGAGCGTCTCGCCGTGGTAGCCGCCCTCCAGTGCGACGAACTTGGTCCGCCGGTCCTCGCCGCGGTTGCGGAACCAGTGGAACGCCATCTTCAGCGCGACTTCGACCCCGGCCGAGCCGTTGTCGGCGTAGAACACCTTGGCCAGCGGCGCGCGGCCCGACTCGCGCGGCGCCAGTGCCAGCAGCTTCTCGGCCAGCTCGACCGCCGGCGCATGTGAGCAGCCGGCCAGGATCACGTGCTGCAACTCGCGCGCCTGGGTCGCAATCGCCTCGGCGATGCGGGGCTCGGCGTGGCCGAACAGGTTGACCCACCAGCTCGATACCGCGTCGAGGTAACGGCGGCCGTCGCGGCCGATCAGCCAAGGGCCTTCGCCGCGCGCGATCGGCAGCAACGGCAGGGTGTCGGTGCGCGGGCCCGGCGCGCGGTCGCGCTGGTGCTCGCGCATCTGCGTGCACGGGTGCCACAACACCGACAGGTCGCGCTCGCGCCACGCATCGGCCACGGCATCGCTGCCATTGTGGCCGTGGCCCTCTGCTAGCATCGCTGGATCGTGAATCGTCTTTTGCATACGTCCATTATCGCTTTTCATCGGCGCTGCGTTTTGGCCCTGGCGGGCGCGCGATGAGCCGGCGCCTGCCCACGATCCACAACATCGTCACCGACGATGCCGGCCCGTACCGGATCGACCACCTCGACCTGGAGTTCAGCAACGGCGAGCGCCGCCGGTTCCAGCGCCTGCACGGGCGCGGCGATGGTGCGGTGGTGGTGGTGCCGATGCTCGACGACGACACCGTGCTGCTGGTGCGCGAGTACGCCGCCGGCATGCATCGCTACGAGTTGGGGCTGGTCAAGGGCCGGATCGATGCGGGCGAGACGCCACTGCAGGCCGCCGACCGCGAGCTCAAGGAAGAGGTCGGCTACGGCGCCCGTTCGCTGGTGGCGCTGCGCGAACTGACCTTGGCGCCGACCTACATGAGCCATGTCGCTCACCTGGTGCTCGCGCGCGATCTGTACCCTCAGCGCCTGCCCGGGGATGAGCCCGAACCGCTCGAGGTGCTGCCGTGGCGGCTCGACGCGCTGCACGAGCTCATCCTGCGCGAGGACTTTTCCGAAGGCCGCAGCATCGCGGCACTGTTCATCGCAAGAGAGTGGCTGCAAACGCGTGGCCAGCAACCAGGACAACCAAATGACCCGTGACCTGCGCGAAGGCGTCATCCGCATCGCCCGAGCCGCCGCCGCCGAGATCATCAAGGTCTATGACAGTGAGTTCGCGGTCGAGCACAAGGACGACCGCTCGCCGCTGACTGCCGCCGACCTCGCAGCCCACCACTGCATCGTCGACGGCCTGCGGCAACTGACGCCGGATATCCCGGTGCTGTCGGAGGAATCGGCCGGCATCACCACCGCGCAGCGACGCCAGTGGGCGCGCCTGTGGCTGGTCGACCCGCTCGACGGCACCCGCGAGTTCGTCAAGCGCAACGGCGAGTTCACCGTCAACATCGCCCTGATCGAGGATGGCGTGACGACCTTCGGCGTGGTCCAGGCACCGGTGACCGGTGCGCTGTGGCATGGCGGTCAGCAACTGGGCGCGTTCCGCCGCGACGGCGACGGTGAGGACCGGCCACTACGCACGCGCGTGCCGGCGACCGCGCCGCGGCGGGTCGCCGCCAGCCGTTCGCATCGCGACGAGCGCACCAACACCTTCATCGAGCGCATGGGCGAGTGCGAGCCGGTCGGGCTCGGCTCGTCGCTGAAGTTCTGCGCGGTGGCCGAGGGCGACATCGACGTCTACCCGCGCTTCGGCCCGACCAGCGAATGGGATACCGCCGCCGCCCAGGCGGTGCTGGAGGGTGCCGGCGGCGCGGTGCTCGACCTGTCCGGCCGGCCGTTCCGCTACAACCAGCGCGACACCCTGCTCAATGGTGGCTTCATCGCGATCGGCGACACCAGCCTGCCGTGGCGGGACTGGGCGCAGGCGTGAACATCGGGCGCCTGCTCGAGATCATCGCGCGGCTGCGGGATCCGCAGGCCGGTTGTCCGTGGGACCTGCAGCAGACTTTCGCGACGATCGCGCCGTACACGGTGGAGGAGGCCTACGAGGTCGCCGACGCGATCGACCGCGGCGATCTCGACGCGCTGAAGGACGAACTCGGCGACCTGCTGCTGCAGGTCGTGTTCCATGCAAGGATCGCGCAGGAGCAGGGCGCGTTCGACTTCGATGACGTGGTCGCGGCGATCAGCGACAAGATGGTGCGGCGCCATCCGCATGTCTTCGGCGACTCGTCGGCGGCCGACGCCGAGGCGCAGGCGAGCGACTGGGAACAGTGCAAGCGTCGCGAGCGCGAGGCCGCCGGTGACAGCGACACCTCCGCATTGGCCGGGATCGCCCGCGGCCTGCCGGAATGGCAGCGCGCGGTGAAACTGCAGAAGCGTGCCGCGCGGGTCGGTTTCGACTGGCCCTCGCCGGAGCCGGTAATCGCCAAGTTGCATGAAGAAATCGAGGAGGTCCGGGCCGAATTCGCCGCCCGCGCGGCCTCGCCCGACGACGCCGCGGTGCAGGAGCGGCTGGAGGCGGAAATCGGCGACCTGCTGTTCGTCGCCGCCAACCTCGCGCGGCATGCCCGGATCGATGTCGGCAGCGCGCTGCGTCGGGCCAACCACAAGTTCGAACGGCGGTTCCGGGCGATGGAGGCACTGGCCACCGCCGACGGCACTGCGCTGGACGGGCAGCGGTTGCGGGCACAGGAAGCCTACTGGCAGCGGGTCAAGGCCGCCGAGTCATGAATGCCGGGGTCGTCTTCACGGCGCGTCGACCTGCATATCGGCAGCCTTCACAAAACTGAAGGGTGGAGAGCATCTATGCCGGGCACGCGTGATGGTGGTCTGGTCCTCATCGTCGAGGACAATCGCAATATTTCCGAGATGGTCGGCGAGTATCTCGAGAGCCGCGGCTTCGAGGTCGACTTCGCCGCCGATGGCCTCGATGGCTACCGGCTGGCCGCGGAAAACAGCTACGACGTGATCGTGCTCGACCTGATGCTGCCGCGGCTTGACGGCATCGAGGTCTGCAAGCGCCTGCGCGAAGAAGCGCGCAAGTCGACCCCGGTACTGATGCTGACCGCGCGCGACACCCTCGACGAGAAGCTCACCGGCCTGTCCGCCGGCGCCGACGACTACCTGACCAAGCCGTTTGCGATCCAGGAACTGGAAGCCCGCCTGCGCGCGCTGATCCGCCGCGAGCGCCGCCAGGTCGGCGGCGAGGTGCTCAAGGTTGCCGACCTCGTGCTCGACCCGGCGTCCTTGCGCGTCACCCGTGGCGGAAGCGAATTGCAGTTGTCGCCGATCGGGTTGCGCCTGCTGACGATCCTGATGCGCGAATCGCCGCGCGTGGTCAGCCGTCAGGAGATCGAGCGCGAGATCTGGGGCAATGGCCTGCCCGATTCCGACACCTTGCGCAGCCACCTCTACAACCTGCGCAAGACCATCGACAAGCCGTTCGACAAGCAGTTGCTGCACACCGTGCAGTCGGCCGGCTACCGGGTCGCGGACATTTCGCAGCCGCCGGAGTGACGGTGTTGCGCGTGCCATGACGCAAGGTCTTCCCCGCCGCATCAAGCTGGCCTTCATCGGCCAGGCGATCCTCGGCAGCATCGTCATCACCGCCGCGATCCTGCTGGCCGGGTTGCTGGTGCGCCACGGCATCCTGTCGGCGCACATGCAACGCGAAGCCGATGTGTTCTGGACCGGGCGCGAGGCCAGTCCGGCCTATCCGTTGCCGCGGTCGTCGGTGATCGCCGGCTACCTCGACCCGGCCGCCCCCGGTGACCGCAGCGCGCCGCTCGAACTGCGCCAGCTCGAACCGGGCAGCCACCAGCAGCCGGTGCCGGGCGCCTCGGACAAGACACTGGCGGTGCTGGTCGACCGGCGTCCGCAGGGCACCCTGTACCTCACGCTCGACCCGACCCACGTCGACCGCGCGATCCTGCTGACCGCGGTGGTCGCGCTGGTGCTGTCGCTGCTGGCGACCTACCTGATCTCGTGGCTGACCTACCGCACCTCCAAACGGCTGGTCGGGCCGGTCAGCTGGCTGGCCGACGCCGTCGCCCAATGGGACCCGCGCGATCCCGACGCCAGCGCGATCAAGCCGCGCAACCTGCCGCCCGAGGCCGGCAACGAGGTCCGGCACCTGTCACGCGCACTGGTCGGCCTGGCGGACCGGGTCGCCGATTTCGTCCAGCGCGAGCGCGACTTCACCCGCGACGCCAGCCACGAGCTGCGCACCCCGCTGACGGTGATCCGGGTCGCCACCGACATGATGCTGGCCGATCCGGAATCGCCACCGCGGACCATCCGTTCGCTGGCCCGGGTGCAACGCGCCGGTCGCGACATGGAGTCGGTGATCGACGCCTTCCTGATCCTCGCCCGCGAGGCCGACATCGCGCCGCAGAGCGCCGAGTTCGAGGTGCGCGACATCGTCCACGACCAGGTCGAGCGGATGCGGCCGATGCTGCAGGACAAGCCGGTGGCGGTCGAGGTGATCGACAACGGCGCGCCGCGGCTGTTCGGGCCGCCGCACGTGCTTGCGGTCATGATCGGCAACCTGCTGAACAATGCCGCGCACTTCACCGATCACGGCAGTATCGACATCCACCTGGCTCCGGACCGGGTCGAGATCCGCGACAGCGGCATCGGCATGGACGCCGAGACCCTCGGCAAGGCCTTCACCCCGTTCTTTCGCGCCGACCCGACGCGGGAGCAGGGCACCGGCATGGGCCTGTCGATCGCGCGCCGGCTCGGCGAGCGCATGGGCTGGCCAGTCAGCCTCGACAGCCAGCCGGGGCAGGGCACCATCGCGACGATCCGCTTCATCGGCTAGGGGCAGGCCGCCGCGCTATGCTCGCGGCTGGACCTCGCGGAGCCGACCATGCGCCGAATCACCTTGTTGCCCATCCTGCTGCTTGCCCTCGCCGCCATGAACAGCCATGCCCAGCAGTCCGAAAGCGCGCCTGCCACCACGCCGGCCGCGAAGATCGCGCTGGTGATCCACGGCGGTGCCGGCTACGTCCCGCGCGCCTCGCTCAGCGCCGAGGACGAACAGGCCGCGCGGGCCGACCTCGGCCGCGCACTTGACGCCGGCCACGCGATCCTCGCCGACGGTGGCACCGCGCTCGATGCGGTCGAGGCGGCGATCCTGGTGCTGGAGGACTCGCCGCGCTTCAATGCCGGCAAGGGCGCGGTGTTCAACGCCAAGGGCGGTCACGAACTCGATGCCTCGATAATGGAAGGCCACACCCGCCGCGCCGGCGCGGTCGCCGGGGTCACCACCGTGCGCCACCCGGTCAGCCTTGCCCGCTCGGTGATGGAACACAGCGAACACGTGATGCTGGCCGGCGACGGCGCCGAGGCGTTCGCCGACTCGCGACCGGAGATCGAGCGGGTGCCGAACGACTGGTTCGACACCGAGCATCGCCGCCGCGCGCTGGAGAAGGCGCAGGCCGCCGTGGGCGGCGACACGCCCGGGCAATATTTCGGCACCGTCGGCGCGGTTGCGCTTGATCGCCACGGCCATATCGCCGCGGCGACCAGCACCGGCGGCATGACCAACAAGAAGTGGGGCCGGATCGGTGACGCGCCGATCATCGGCGCCGGCACCTGGGCCGACGACAACTGCGGCGTGTCAGGCACCGGCTGGGGCGAGTTCTACATCCGCAACGCGGTCGCCCACGACATCTGCGCGCGCGTGGCCTACCGTGGCGACTCGCTGGCGGAGGCGGCCGAGGAGGTGGTCAACCGGATCGTCCCGGCCGCCGGCGGCGACGGCGGCGCGATCGCGCTCGACGGCGAGGGCAACATCGCGATGCCGTTCAATACCGGCACCATGTACCGGGCCTGGATCAAGCCCGACGGCAGCCGCGGCATCGCAATCTTCGAGGAATAGGCACGCTGCGGGGAACAGGGCGCGCCTACCCGCCCTGCTGCTCCGACCAGGCCGCCATGCGCTTTTCCATCTCCTCCGGCGGCACGTCCTCGACATGGGTCGCCAGCGTCCACTTGTGTCCGAACGGATCGAGCACCGTGCCCATGCGGTCGCCCCAGAACTCGTCGGTGACCGGCTTGCTGGCTTGGGCACCGGCGTCGAGCGCCTGCTGGTAGGCACGGTCGACGTCGTCGCCGTAGACCACGAAACCGACCGTGGTGCCACCGCGGGCGGTCGGGCCCATCGCCTGCATGTCGGGCCACTCGTCCGACAGCATCAGGGTGCAGTCGCCGATGCGGATCTCGGCGTGTCCGACCTTGTCGCGACCGTCGTCGTCCTTCATCGGCAACCGGTAGAGCTCCTGCGCGCCGAACGCTTTCTGGTAGAACTCGATCGCCGCGGAGGCGTCGTCGACGATCAGGTACGGGGTGACGGTGTGATAGCCCTCGGGAGTGGTGTTCACGGCCATGGGAGAGTGCCTTGCTGCGATGGCGGGGCCAACGGGGGTCGGCAGTGTGTCGCCACGGGTGCTAACACCATGCGAAGGCCGGATGCCGCCGGCCCGGTTACGGTGCGGTCCCGGGATTTTCCCGCGCTGCGGGCGGGAGCGGGGCCCTTGTGGCAAAATTGGCGGTCTGGCGCGGCTTTCGCTGCGCCGTCCCGACACCGCGCGATGGCGCCCCCGCGAATGATGCCGATTCCATGTTGATCCACGAGCAGCGCCCCTGACATGGCCGACGAGATCGGTCACTTGCCGCGCGGCCCGGCTCGCATGCTGAAGGCCGCCAAATGGTCGATCCAGGGGCTGGTTGCGGCGTGGCTGCATGAATCCTCGTTCCGGCTCGAGGTCTACCTGTTCGTGGTCCTGGCACCGCTGGGCTGGTGGCTCGGCGAGACTCCGGTCGAGCGCGTGCTGCTGGTCGGCTCGCTGCTGATGGTGCTGAGCATCGAGTTGCTCAATTCCGCGGTCGAGGCGGTGATCGAACGCTACGGCGCCGAGTTCCACGAACTGGCCGGCCGTGCCAAGGACATGGGGTCGGCGGCGGTGTTCGTGCTGATGCTCAACGTGGTGCTGACCTGGGGCGCGATCCTGCTGCCGCGTTTGGCCTGACCTACAAAACTTTCTTGAACACTGGGAATTGCTCGTGATTGAAATGCTGATGGATCCGGAAGTCTGGATCACCCTGATCACCCTGAGCGCGATCGAGATCGTGCTCGGCATCGACAACCTGGTGTTTATTTCGATCGCCGTCAGCAAGCTGCCTCCGCACCGGCGCGAAGTGGCGCGCAAGTTCGGCATCGCGGTCGCCTGCCTAACCCGGATCTGCCTGCTGCTGACCCTGGCCTGGCTGGCCGGGCTGACCCACGACCTGTTCCAGCTGTTCGGGCAGGGCATTTCGGTGCGCGACCTGGTGCTGATCCTCGGCGGCGCGTTCCTGGTGGTGAAGGGCGTGATGGAGATCAAGGACGGGATCATCGGCGAGGCGGAATCCGAGGACATCCACACCCGTCCGGTGACCTCGTTCGGCGCGGTGATCGCGCAGATCGCGGTGATCGACATCGTGTTCTCGCTGGACTCGGTGATCGCCGCGGTCGGCATGGCCAACCAGACCTGGATCATGGTCTGCGCGATCCTGCTGGCGGTCGCGGTGATGCTGCTGGCGGCCACCCCGCTGGGCAAGTTCATCGAGCGCAACCCGACCGTCAAGATGCTGGCGCTTGCCTTCATCGTGTTGATCGGCGTCTACCTGGTGCTGGACGGTTTCGAGATGCACATCCCGAAGGGTTACATCTACGGCGCGATGGGCTTCTCGGCGCTGGTCGAGGTGCTCAACCTGTGGGCCAAGCGCCGGGCATCGTTGCCGCACGCGGACGGCTGACCACATACGACAGGCCGCGGCCGGTCGTCGGCTTCACGCCGCGTCCATTGCGCGGCGTGAAGGCCGGTGGTGCAATGCCGGCCATTGCCCCCGCGGCCATCGTGGAGTCGTGCCATGCGCCTGTTTCTCGTGCTGCTGTTGTCCTTGTTGCTGGGAGGTTGTGGCTACAACACCATCCAGCAGAAGGAAGAAGCGGTCAGCGCGGCCTGGTCGCAGGTGCTCAACGTCTACAAGCGCCGCGCCGATCTCGTGCCGAACCTGGTCGCCACGGTCAAGGGCTACGCCGCCCACGAACAACAGGTGCTGACCGAGGTCACCGAAGCGCGCTCGCGGGTCGGCGCCATCAACGTCAATGCCGATGACCCGGCCTCGCTGGCGCAGTTCCAGCAGGCCCAAGGGCAGTTGCAGAGCGCGATCGGCCGCCTGCTGCTGGTCAGCGAGAACTATCCCGACCTCAAGGCCAACCAGAATTTCCTGCAGTTGCAGGCGCAGCTGGAAGGCACCGAGAACCGCATCACGGTCGAGCGCATGCGCTACATCGAGGCGGTGCGCGATTACAACACCTACATCCGCAAGTTCCCGACCAACCTGACCGCGATGGTGTTCGGCTACGACGTCAAGCCGAACTTCACGGTCGAGAACGAGGCGCAGATCCAGCAGCCGCCGCAGGTCGACTTCGGTGCGCCGGCGGCGTCGCCGCAACCGGCGCCCCAGCGGGCGGCTCCGCAACAGCCCGCTCCGCAACAGCCCACGCCCGCCAACGGGTGAGTCATTCGGGGCCGGGTGCCATGAACTTCGCGCGGTACGTCCGGGCGCCGGGTTGGCCGGCACGGCTGGCGTTGCTGCTGGCGTTGTCGCTGTCCAGCCTGCTGGCGACCGCGCAACAACTGGCGCCGATTCCACCGCTGGATTCGCCGGTGGTCGACACCACCGGCACGCTGGACGCTGCCACTCGGCAGCAGTTGGAGGCGCAGGCATTGGCGCTGCAGCAGCGCAAGGGCAGCCAGTTGCAGATCCTGGTGGTGCCGACGACCCAGCCGGAGGACATTGCCCAGTACGCGGTGCGGGCCTACGACCAGTGGCGGCTGGGGCGCGAGAAGGTCGACGACGGCCTGTTGCTGGTGGTCGCCAGGGACGACCGGCGGGTGCGGATCGAGGTCGGCTACGGCCTGGAAGGCGCGATTCCGGACGCGACCGCGATGCGGGTGATCCAGGAATACATGGTGCCGCGGTTCCGCGCCGGCGATTACGCGGGCGGCATCACGGACGCCACCGCGGCGCTGGTCAGTCTGGTCGATGGCGAGCCGTTGCCACCACCGATGGCCAGCCCGGCGGGGCAATCGGACAGTGGCGGCAGCGGCTGGCTGTTCGCGGTGTTCGCCGCGTTCATCGTCGCCCAGATCGCGCGCGGGATCCTCGGGCGAGCGCCACGCGCGGTGCGCGGCATCGGCGCCGGGTTGGCGGCGGGCGGGGTCGCCTGGCTGTTGTCGTCGTTGCTGCTGGTCGGTGGCGCGGGTGCATTGATCGGCCTGCTGTACGGCCTCGCCAGTGGATCCGGCGGTCGCTTCGCGCGCGATCGCGGCTGGGGCGGTTTTGGTGGCATGGGCGGCGTTGGCTGGGGTGGTGGCGGCTTCGGAGGCGGTGGCGGTTTTGGCGGCGGCGGCTGGTCCGGCGGCGGTGGCATGAGCGGGGGCGGTGGCGCCTCCGGCAGTTGGTGAGGCTGGCCTGATGCGCGTGCTCAAACACCTGTTCGCGCCCTCGGCGCGGCGCCTGTTCCCGGAAGCGCGGCTGCAACGGATCACCGCCGCGATTGCCGCCGGTGAACTGCGCCATCGTGGCGAGATCTGCTTCGCGGTCGAAGCGGCGCTTCCGGCATCGGCCGTGCTTGCCGGTCGCCAGGCGCGCGACCGCGCCGGCGAGATATTCAGCCAGTTGCGGGTCTGGGACACCGAGGCCAACAACGGCGTGCTGCTGTACCTGCTGCTGGCGGACCATCGGATCGAGATCATCGCCGACCGCGGGTTCCGCGACCGGGTCAGCGCCGAACAATGGCGCGGGGTGTGCAAACTGATCGAGGAGCGGCTGCGCTCGGGCGAACCCGAGGCGGCGGTAGTCGGTGGCATCGAGGCAATGTCGGCGCTGGTGGCCGAACACTTTCCGCGTGGCACGGACGACGTCGACGACAACGAGTTGCCGAATGCGCCCCACGTTTTCTGATCGCCGCGCCGGGCAAGCCCGCGGTGGCTCGGGCACAATGTCCGCTGCCCCGTAGGAAGCCACGCGCTAGATGATCATCCTGCACCAGATCGACCCGATCGCCCTCGACCTGGGCCCGCTGCAAGTCCACTGGTACGGGATCATGTACCTGCTCGGCTTCGGCCTGGCGTGGTGGCTGGGCCGTCGCCGGATCCGCGCCGGTAGGTTGCCCGGGGTCGACGAGCAGGGTTTTGGCGACCTGCTGTTCTACGGCATGCTTGGCGTAGTCCTCGGCGGCCGCATCGGCTACGTGTTGTTTTATTCGTTCGGCGAGTTGCTCGACGATCCGTTGATGCTGTTCCGGATCTGGGAAGGCGGCATGAGCTTCCACGGCGGGCTGCTCGGGGTGATGGCCGCGACCTTGTGGTGGGCGCACAGGCATCGGTTGCACTTTTTCGACGTCGCCGATTTCATCGCCCCGCTGGTGCCGCCGGGATTGGGTTTCGGCCGGCTCGGCAACTACATCGGCGGCGAGTTGTGGGGCAAGTTCACCGACGGCGGCTGGGGCGTGGTGTTCCCGCGCGCACGCGAGTTCGCCGGCTGGAGCGAGGCCCAGCTGCAGGCGCAGTTCGCCAGCGGCGCGCTCGACCGTTTCGCCCGCCATCCCTCGCAGCTTTACCAGGCCGCGCTGGAAGGCCTGGCGATGTTCTGCATCCTGTGGTGGTTCTCGCGCAAGCCGCGGCCGCGCTACGCGGTGGCGGGCCTGTTCGCGCTGCTGTACGGCGCCTTCCGGTTCCTGGTCGAGTTCGTCCGGATGCCGGATGCGCAACTGGGCTACCTCGCGTTCGGCTGGCTGACCATGGGCCAGCTGTTGAGCCTGCCGCTGATTGCGATCGGGCTGTTCTGGCTGTGGTTGTCGCGACGTTCGCCGACGCTGCAGCCGGCGCCGCCCGTGCCGTCGGCCTGACATCCGCCGACCGGAAACCAGCCTGGAGTCGTCATGAAGCAATACCTCGAGCTGCTGCGCCACGTGCTGGAACACGGCACCGAAAAATCCGACCGCACCGGCACCGGCACCCGTTCGGTGTTCGGCTGGCAGATGCGCTTCGACCTCAATGCCGGATTTCCGCTGGTCACCACCAAGAAGCTGCACCTGCGCTCGATCGTGCACGAGCTGCTGTGGTTCCTGCGCGGCGAGACCAACATCGCCTACCTGCAGGAACACAAGGTGCGGATCTGGGACGAGTGGGCCGACGAGGACGGCGAACTCGGCCCGGTGTACGGCAAGCAGTGGCGGCGCTGGGCCGGTGCCGATGGCATCGAGATCGACCAGATCAGGCGGGTGGTCGAGGAGATCAAGCGCAATCCCGAATCGCGCCGGTTGATCGTGTCGGCCTGGAATGTCGCCGAGTTGCCGCAAATGGCCCTGATGCCGTGCCATACCCTGTTCCAGTTCTACGTGGTCGAGGGCAAGCTGAGTTGCCAGCTGTACCAGCGCAGCGGCGACATCTTTCTCGGCGTGCCGTTCAACATCGCCAGCTACGCGCTGCTGACCCACATGGTGGCGCAAGCCTGCGGACTCGGCGTCGGCGACTTCGTGCACACGCTGGGCGACGCGCACCTGTACTCGAACCATTACGAGCAGGCCCGCGAGCAGCTCACGCGCGAGCCGCGGGCGTTGCCGACGTTGAAGCTCGATCCGGCGGTGACCGACATCTTCGGGTTCGGCTTCGACGACATCGTGATCGAAGGGTATGACCCGCATCCGGCGATCAAGGCGCCGGTGGCGGTATGACGCCGGGGTTGGCGGCCGCATGATCGAGCTGGCATTGATCGCCGCGCTCGATCGCAACGGCGCGATCGGTCGCGGTAACGCATTGCCCTGGCGCCTGCCGGACGACCTCAAGCGCTTCAAGGCGCTGACCCTGGGCAAGCCGGTGCTGATGGGGCGCAAGACCGCGCAGTCGCTCGGGCGCGCGTTGCCGGGGCGGCGCAACCTGGTGCTGACGCGCTCGGGCGCGGTGCCATTCGAGGGCATGCAGGCGGTGGCGACGGTCGGCCATGCGCTCGCGCTCGCGGGCGAGGATGGTGCGGCGGAGCTTTGCGTGATCGGCGGAGGCGAGGTGTATGCGTTGTGTCTGTCGCAGGCGGTGCGCATGCACCTGACCCATGTCGATACCGAGGTGGAAGACGCGGATGCGTTTTTCCCCGCGTTCGATCCGGCGCAGTGGCAGGTGTTGGCTCGGGAAGTGCACGCGGCCGACGCAAAGCATGCCTGCGCGTTCGAGTTCGTCGACTATCAGAGGATCAGGTAGTTGTAGGAGCGACGTAAGTCGCGACCTGTACATCGCCTCACGGGTTCGGCGGGTCGCGACTTACGTCGCTCCTACATTGGAAATGTCGTTCCTGCACGGCGTCCGGACTTCAACCCTCACCGCCGCGAGCGTTGCCGCGCCTTCGGCGGATTCGCGGGTACGTCGCGACCGGGCACCTGCACGATCCGCAGCTCGTCGGTATCGAGTTGCAACGCGGTCAGCTGGCCGCCCCAGACCGCGCCGGTGTCGATCGCATGCACGCCGTGGCCGAGGAACAGGCCCAGCGCCGACCAGTGGCCGCAGACGATCTTCAGGTCGCGCTCGGCGCGCCCCGGCACCGCGTACCAGGGGTACAGGCCGGGCGGCTGGGTACCGGGTACGCCCTTGTCCTCGTAGGAGATGCGCCCACGCGGCGAGCAATAGCGCAGGCGGGTGAGGATGTTGATGATCGCGCGCTGGCGGTCGATGCCGGCCAGGCGCGGGTTCCATACCGGGCCGTCGCCGTACATGTTCTTCAGCAGCCGGCCGTACTGGTCGCCCTGCAGCCGCTCCTCGATCTCGCGACCGTGCTTCTCGGCCTGCTGCGTGGTCCATTTCGGTGCCAGGCCGGCATGCACCATCATCCAGCCGAGTGTCCGGTCGACATGCACCAGCTTCTGCATCCGCAGCCAGTCGAGCAGGGCCGGCCCATCCTCGGCGAAGACGATGCGCTGCAGGTCCGGATTGACCTTGCGTTGCTCGTCCTCGCGACGCTGGCCGACCGCAAGCAGCGACAGGTCGTGGTTGCCGAGCACCACGATGGAATTGGCGCGCAGCGAGTGCACCAGCCGCAGGGTTTCCAGCGACTGTCCGCCACGGTTGACCAGATCGCCGCAGAACCACAGGCGGTCGCGCGCCGGGTCGAACGCGATCTTTTCCAGCAACCGCTGGGTCACGTCGTAACAGCCCTGCAGGTCGCCGATCGCCCAGACGCTCATGCCGCGCTCGCCATCAGTGCAGGGTGCGCGGCACGGTCAGGGTGAATGGCGCGATCGGCGCGTCGAAACCGGTGCCGTCGTCGGCCAGCATCGCGTAGCTGCCTTCCATCGTGCCCAGGTCGGTCTCGAGCACGGCGCCGGAGGTGTACTCGAAACCTTCGCCGGGGCGCAGCCACGGTTGTTCGCCGACGACGCCCTCGCCCTGGACTTCCTGCACCTTGCCGTTGGCGTCGGTGATCAGCCAGTGGCGCGAAAGCAGGCGCGCGGCGATGCTGCCGCGGTTGCGGATCTGGATGGTGTAGGCGAAGACGTAACGATCCTTCGCGGGCTCGGACTGGTCGTCGAGATAACGCGTGGCGACATCGATGTCGACGGCATACTTGCTCGGGCTTTCGTCGGTGCGGCGTTCCATGCCGGTAGTGTATGACGTCGGCAGGTGAAGCGGACATCGCGATGCACGTCGCGGCGGGCGCGCGCATGCGAATTCATGTAGTCAAGGCGTTGGCCAGCCGCACGAAGTCGGCCACATCGATCTGCTCGGCGCGCGCCGTCGGTGGCACGCCGGCGGCCTCGAGCGCGCTGGCATCGCAAACGTTCGACAACGCATTGCGCAGCGTCTTGCGGCGCTGGCCGAAGGCATCGCGCACGACGCGGGCGAATACCTCGCGGTCGCGGATGCCGATCGCTTCCGGCGCGCGCGGCACCAGCCGAACCACGGCCGAATCGACCTTCGGCGCCGGCCGGAACGCGCCCGGCGGCACGGTGAACAGCGGCGTCACCGTGCAGTACGCCTGCAGCATCACGCTGAGCCGCCCGTACACCTTGTTGCCCGGGCCGGACGCCATCCGGTCGACCACTTCCTTCTGCAGCATGAAGGTCATGTCGCTGATCGCCGTGGCGTGGTCGAGCGCGTGGAACAGGATCGGCGATGACAGGTTGTAGGGCAGGTTGCCGACCAGCCGGATGGTGCGGCCGGATGGGGACGACGCCTCGCCATGGTGGCCGTCGTCGGCAGCGAGCGCACTGAAGTCGACCTTGAGCACGTCGCGGTGGATCACCGTCAGGGTGCCGTGGGCGCGGGCGGCCTCGGTCAGCGGGAAGATCAGGTCGCGGTCGAACTCGATCACGGTCAGCTCGCCGTGGCGGTCGAGCAGCGGGAAGGTGATCGCGCCCTGACCGGGGCCGATCTCGACCAGACGGTCGCCGGGCTTGGGGTTCACCGCCTGCACGATCTTGTCGATGATCGTGCGCTCGTGCAGGAAGTTCTGCCCGAGGTGCTTCTTGGCCTCGCTGGCGAAACCATCGGGGCCGAGCGACGGCGCGCTGGAATGGCGGTTACGGGTCATGCGGCATTATCGGCGAAAGCGCATCGCGCCCGCGCCATTCGCGCGCAGGTCTGCGCCGCGGCGAACAGGCTCGACGGGTCGGCGATGCCGGTACCGGCAAGGTCCAAAGCGGTGCCGTGGTCGACCGCGACCCGCGGGTAGGGCAGGCCGAGGCTGAGGTTGACCGCCTGCTCGAAGCCGCTGAACTTGAGCACCGGCAGCCCTTGGTCGTGGTACATCGCCAGCACCGCATCGAAACCGCGCAGCTTGGCCGGCAGGAACGCGGTGTCGGCCGGCAGCGGACCGACCAGGTTCATGCCCTGGCCTCGCAGCGCGGCGATGACCGGTTCGATCACTTCGATCTCTTCGCGGCCGAGGTGGCCGGCTTCGCCGGCGTGGGGATTCAGGCCGAGCACCGCGATGACCGGTTCGGCGATGCCGAAATCCGTACGCAACGCCGCATGCAGGATCTGCAGGGTGCGGGTCAGCGCCGCCGGAGTGATTGCATCGGCGACTGCGCGCAGCGGCAGGTGGGTGGTGGCCAAGGCGACGCGCACGGTCGGATTGGCGAGCATCATCACCACGTCGGTGCCGGCCTGGGTGGCGAGCAGTTCGGTGGTGCCGCTGTAGGCGATGCCGCCCTGGTTGATCACCGCCTTGTGGACCGGACCGGTGACGATGCCGTCGAAGTCGCCGCGCAGGCAGCCGGCGCCGCCGAGCTGCAGCGCGTCGACCACCGCACGGGCGTTGTGCGGATCCGGGTGGCCGAACCTGCTCGGCACGGCGTTCGGAACCTCCGTCAGGACCAGTTCGCCCGCGGCCCCCGTGGCGTGCCCGGGGTCGGTCCACTGCAGGGGCAGGGCGAGCGCGTCGGCGGCCGCCTGCAGGGTCGCGCGGTCGGCGAATACGGTCAGGGAATAGTCGCGCGGCTGCTGGGCCAGGCGCACGCACAACTCCGGCCCGACGCCGGCCGGTTCTCCCGGGACCAGCGCGAGCCGGGTCGGTGTCATCTCAGCCGCCGTCGGCCGGCGGGGTCGCCGGTGGCTCGGCGGTCGGCGCGGCGTCCGGGGTCGCCTGCGGATCGGCGTCGTTGCGATAGTCGACGTAGGCTTCGCCACGGAGTTCACGCAGGAACCGGTTCCACTCGTCCTCAAGCTTGCGGCGGCCAATCGTCTCGCGCACCTGCGCGCGCCGGTTGTCATCGCCGACATCGGCCTGGCGGACGCCGGTGCGCTTGACGATGTGCCAGCCGGCCTGGGTACGGAATGGCGCGGACACTTCGCCGTCGGCGAGCGCGGCGATCTGGCCACCGAAATCGGGACCGAACTCATCCTGGGTGAACCACCCGAGATCGCCACCCTTTGATTGTGAGCTGGGATCCTCGGAGTGCTCACGGGCGAGCTCGGCGAAATCGGCGCCGCCGACGATACGGGCGTGCAGCGTGGCTGCTTCCGCCTGGGCCTGTTCGGCGCTGGTGTTCTCGTCGATCCGGATCAGGATGTGGCTGGCCTGGAACTGGGTAACGTTGCTGGGGCCGGCCTGCGCGGCATCGCGGGTCTCGACCAGTTGCAGCAACTGGAAGCCGCTGGGGCCCCGGATGGGATCGGTAACCTGGCCGGGCTGCATGCCGCGCACCAGCTCGGCGAAGGCCGCCGGGATTTCGTTGGCCGCACGCCAGCCGAGATCGCCGCCTTCCAGGGCGTTGGGGCTGTCGGAGTAGCGCACCGCGGCGGCTGCGAAGTTCATCTCGCCGCGCTCGAGCAGGCTCTTGATGCCCTCGATCTTGGTTTTGCCGGTGGCGATCTGTTCCGGAGTCGCGGCTTCCGGCAAGGCGACCAGGATGTGGGCGAGGTGGAATTGCTCGCCACCGGCCTGCTGCGACTCCAGAGCCGCGTCGACTTCGGCATCGCTGACCGAGATCTGGGTCTGGGCGAACCGTTGGCGCAGGCGCTGGACCAGCAGTTCATCGCGGATCGAGTCACGGAACTGGTCGGGCGAACTGCCATCGGCGGCCAGTTGCGCACGCAGTTGCTCGACGCTTACCTGGTTCTGCGCGGCAATCGCCGCGATGGCCTGGTCGACTTCCTGGTCGGTGGCGCGTACGCCGGTGGCTTCGGCGCGCGCCACCTGCAGCTGCAGCAGCACCAGGCGCTCGGCGACCTGGCGCTCGAGCACCTCGGGCGGCGGCAGTTGCTGGGTGCGGTCCGCGTACTGGGCGCGGATGTTGGCCACTGCGCGATCGAGCTCGCTCTGCAGGATGACGTCCTCGTCGACCACCACGGCGATGCCGTCGATCGGCTGGATCTGTTGCGCCTGGACAGGCGCCGACAGCAGCGCGGCGGTGAGGACACACGCGAGAAAATTCTTCATGGGATCGGATCGAGGGGGTTGTCGAGGTCGCCGGCGTCCAGGGAGGAGGGCGGCACTAGATAGAGATCGTCGCGATCGTAGCCGAGGATAGCACGGCTCAGGATGTCCTCGGTCTTCTGGCCGGCCGAGCCCAGGCCCTTGAGCTCGAACTCGAGCCGCAACGAATCGTCGAGGTCGCCGTTGCGCTCGCGGATGTAGCGACGCGCGACCAGGCGTACCGCCATGCAGCAGCTTTCCCATTGCACGCCGGCGATCGATTCGATCAGCTTGTCGTCCTCGATCGAGTAGTAGTAGCGCCCGACCACGCTCCAGTTCGGAGTGACCGGGTACAGGAACGAGAGATCGACCTGCTCGGTCAGCTCGCGACGATAGCGGTAGCCGAAATTGACTACGCCAACGTCGCCGACCAGGTAGCGCACCTGCAGGCTGGCGAGGTCCTCGCGACGGAAATTCGGGTCCCACTGGTAGGCGGCATGGATGTCCCAGCGCTCGGACGGCGAGATCCCGAGGTCGGCGACCCAGGCCGACTTGCCCTGCTCGATCGGCGGGCCGCCGGTGGTGACCCTGGAGTCCTCGAAATACTGGATCTGGCCGATGCTGGCCGAGAGTCGCTCGCGGCCATCCTCGCGGCTGATCAGGCGGGTGGTGAGAGCGGTGGTCAACTGGTTGGCATCGACCTGGCGGTCGCCGCCGGTAAAGCGGTTGTCGCGGAACAACTGGCCCCAGCTGAAAGTCATCGGCCGGGTGTCGAACAGCGGCAACCCGCTCTGGTCTTCGTACGGGACATTGAGGTAGTAGATCCGCGGCTCCAGCGTATGCAGGTAGGACTCGCTGCCGAAGCTGAAGTTGCGGTCGAAGAACAGCCCGGCGTCCAGCGATGCGATCGGCAGGCTGCGACTGGGTGAGGCGTCGCCTCCATTGGCGGCGGTGAGCGCGTCGTCGAGTCGGTAGGCGGTATGGCGCCAGGCGAGTTTCGGCGTCGCGAACCAGCCGGCGCCTTCCAGCGGTGCGCTGATGAAGGGCTTGAGGTCTACGCGGCTGCCCTCGTTGAGGACGTCGTGGCTGAAGCTGACGGCTTCGGCGTTGAGACCGGCCTCGAACCAAGTGCCCAGTGGCTGCTGCCAGTTGAGGTGCGCGCGCGGCAGTTTGTCGTAACGTACGCTGCGCTCGGACAACGTGTAATCGGCCAACTGGTTGTGGGTTACCATCAAACTGGAATCCCAGTAACGGCCGCGACCATACAGGCCGGCGGAACTAGCCAAGTGGTAGGCCGACATGCCGTACTGGCTGTTGCTGAAGTCTTCCAGGTAATGGGTGTCGCTGACCCAGGCAAGATTCGCTCTCGCCGACCAGCCGAGTCCTAGATGATGGCGACCGTTGAACCGGAAGCTGCCGCGGTTGTCGGTGGGCAGGGTCGGGTCGTCGACGTAGCGATCGGGCTCGCGCTCAGGCAGTTCGTCCTTGGGCATCCACTCGCCGGACAGCGTTCCATGGCCGCCCGGATACAGCCAGCGGAACTCGCCGCCGAGCTGCACGCCGCGCTGGCTCATGTAGCGCGGATTGAGGGTGGCATCGTAGTTGGGAGCCAGGTTGAGGTAGATCGGCTGCAGCCAGTCGAATCCGTTGCGGCCCGAGATTTTTATCTTCGGATACAGCAGGCCGGTGCGGCGGCGGTCGTCGATCGGGAACATCAGCCACGGCACGTACAGCACCGGCACCCGGCCGATCCGGATGGTGGCGTTGTGGGCAACGCCGAGGCCTTCGGCGGTATCGATGTCGATGCGCTTGGCGCGCAGTTCCCAGGCGCGCTGTGACGGCGGGCAGGTCGAGTAGGTCGAGCCCGTCAGGGCGCCCTCGGTACCGTGCAGCTCGATCTGCTCGGCGCCGCCGTTGCCGCGACGCGCGATCAACTGGTAACGCAGGTCCTCGATCGTGTGGCGGTCGGCTTGCTGGTCGCCGTGGGCACGTTCGGCGAGGATTCGCAGGCCGGAATCCTGGTAACGCACGCTCCCCTCGGCGACGTAGGTGCCGTCCTCGCTGTTATAGGTGAGCTTGTCGGTGCCGAGGAACTGGTCCCCGCGGCTGAGTTCGACATTGCCCTGGAACACGGTGCTGTCGGTTTCGCTGGCGGTCAGGGCGTCGCCGGCGATGTCGGTCGGCTGGTCGGCGCGGTCTTCGGCGGCGGCAAGGCCGCTGGATACCGGTGCGTCCTCGAACGCCGGCACCGCATCCTCGATCGGGCACAGCCCCCAGTTCTCGGGATCCTCGTCGGCATAGGCGGGCAGGGCCAGCGCGATGCACAACGACAATGGAAGCAGGCGGAAGCTGGGGCGCACGCGGCCATCCGGTGGGCGGAAACGGTCGCTAGCTTGCCGCATCCCCGGGATGGCGGCAACGCGCGCCACTGTCATCGGCCCGCGACATTCATTTTTGCGTCGCGGCTCGCGGCGCCGGTGCCGACACCAAGGCACCGACATGGGCGACGCTGCTCTCCCGCAGCGCGGCGAGGTCGTAGCCGCCTTCGAGCATCGAGACCAGGCGACCGTCGGCATGGCGTTCGGCGATCGCGACCAGTTCGCCGGTCAGCCACCGGTAGTCGTCGGCGTCGAGTTCGATCTGCGCCAGCGGGTCCAGCCGGTGCGCGTCGAAGCCGGCGGAAACCAGCAGCAACCGGGGACGGAAACCGTCCAGCGCCGGCAGCAGTTGTCGACGCCAGGCGGCACGGAAGGCTTGGCTGGCGGTGCCGGGCGGCAACGGCAGGTTGAGCACGTTGCCGATCCCGCGCTCGTCGGCTCGGCCGCTGTCGGGGTACAGCGGCGACTGGTGCGACGACAGGTACATGACCCGCGGATCGCTTTCGAAGATCGCCTGGGTGCCGTTGCCGTGGTGGACGTCGAAATCGACCACCGCGATGCGATCTAGCCCGTGTCGTTCGCAGGCGTGCGCGGCGGCGACGGCGATGTTGTTGAACAGGCAGAAACCCATCGCGACCGAACCGGTGGCATGGTGGCCGGGCGGGCGCACCGCGCAGAACGCGCGACGGGCAGCGCCGGCCATGACCGCGTCGACCGCGGCAATTCCGGCGCCGGCCGCGCGCAGCGCCGCTTCGGCCGAGCCGAAGCCCAGCGCGGTATCCGGATCAAGTGCGAACGCGGCGTCGCCTGCCTCGAGTTCGGTGTCCAGCACCAGCGCGAGCAGGGCGTCGTCGTGGACCCGCAGCAACTGGCTGCGACTGGCGCGCGGGGCCTCGTGCCACTGCAGTTGCGGGAATGCGACGTCGATCGCCTCGGTCACCGCCTGCAACCGCGCCGGACGCTCGACATGGGTCGGGCCGGGCCGGTGGGCCAGGCAGGCGGGATGGGTGTAGAGATGCGGGGCGTCCATGGTCGAACGACCGTCGCCGGGGTCACGCCTTGCGGCGATCGTGGTTCCACAACACTTCGCCGTGGCCACTGGCGCGGGCGAGCACGCGCGCCAGCACGAACAGCAGGTCCGACAACCGGTTGAGGTAGCGCACCGCCTGCGGGCGCACCGGTTCCAGTCGCGACAGCGCAACGGCCTCGCGCTCGGCGCGGCGGACCACGGTGCGGGCGATATGGCAACGCGCGCCGGCCTCGCCTCCGCCGGGCAGGATGAAGTCCTTCAAGGCCGGCAGCGGTTCGTTGAACGCGTCGAGATGCTGTTCCAATCGGTCGACATCGGCATCGCTGATCGCCTCGTGGCCGGGAACGCACAACTCGCCGCCGAGGTCGAACAACTGGTGCTGGATCGCCACCAGCAGGGTGCGGACGTCGTCGGGCAGTTCGCTTGCCAGCACCAGGCCGATCGTCGAGTTGGCCTCGTCGACGGTGCCGTAGGCGTTGACCCGGGCCGAATCCTTGGCGACGCGTGTGCCGTCGCCGAGGCCGGTGGTGCCGTCGTCACCGGTGCGGGTGTAGATTTTCGACAGCCGGTTGCCCATTGGCCGGATTTAGACCGTCTGCGCGCGCAACGCCGGCAACTGCGAACGCAGCAGGGCGAAGCCGCCGAACAGGATCGCCGAATAGAACAGCGTGCCCAGCACCGACCACTGGAAGAACGGGATGCCCGCGGCGTAGGCGGCCGTCAGCCCGGCGAGGGTCTTTGGATACATCGGGTCGCCGAGCCAGGCGCCGAAATTGGTGACCACGAAGAACAGCACCGAGCCGGCCAGCGAGTAGCCGAGCACGCGGGCGCCACCGACCTTGCCGCGCAGGCCCAGACCCATGACCGTGGTCAACGCGATGCATCCGTAGACCAGCCAGATGCCGGTGCCGCTGAACCAACTGGCGTAGAGGCCGCCGTTGATCGAGGCCAGCGCGAGGTCCGACAGGAACAGACCGACCAGCGGCACGATCAGCGCCCAGCTGCGGTTGGCGAAATAGGCGCCGCCGAACAGCGCGATCGCCGCCACCGGCGAGAAATTCGGCGGATGCGGCAGCACCCGGGTCAGCGCGGCGAGCACGATCAGGCCGGCAAGGACCAGCGGGCCGGCGGCGAAAACGGAGGAGGCAGCAGGACGGTTCATCGTGACTCGGTACGGGCCGACAGGAGCCGTTAGCATAGCGCAATGCCCGCTTCAGCTTCCGCTCCGCAACCGTCCGCCGCGCCCACGCCATTGCACGACGTGCTGATCGTCGGCGGTGGCCTGGTCGGCGCCAGCCTGGCGATCGCGCTCGATCGCGTTGGCGTCGATGTCGGTCTGGTCGAGGCGACCCCGCCGGGCGCGCTGCCGGCCGTGTTCGACGAGCGCAACCTGAGTTTCGCCGAAGCCACGGTCAACGCCCTGGCCGCGCTCGGGGTGATGCAGCACTTGCGCGCACCCGGCGGCGCGATCGAGCGGATCCACATCAGCCGCGCGGGTGACTTTGGTCGAAGCCTGTTGCGGGCGGCCGACCACGGGCGCCGCGAGTTCGGCCGGGTGGTGGTCGCGCGTGATTTCGGCGAGGCGCTGGAGTCGCGGCTGGCCGAACTGCAGCGGTTGACCCGCTACCGGCCGATGCGCTTCCTCGGTTTGGCCGGGGGCGAGGGTGGCGACGACCTCCGTGCGATCCGTGTCGCCGACGACGCCGGCGAACGGGTGCTGCGGGCGCGGCTGCTGATCGGCGCCGACGGCACCCGCAGCGGCGTGCGCGCGGCGCTCGGCATCGATACCGATAGCCACGACTACGGCCAGACCCTGTTCGTGACCCGGCTGCGCGCCGAACGCGGTCCCGATGGCACCGCCTATGAACGGTTGGGCGAGCATGGCCCGACTGCGCTGCTGCCGCGTGGCGACGGCCATTTCGGGCTGGTCCACGCGGTTGCGAGCGAGCAGGCCGATGCCGTGGCCGCGCTCGACGAGGCCGATTTCCTCGCGCACGCGCAGGCGGCGTTCGGTTGGCGGGTCGGGCGTTTTCTCGCCTGCGGCGCGCGCGCGATGCATCCGGCCCAGCGGGTGCTGGCGCGACGGACCACGGCGGCGCGCGCGGTGCTGGTCGGCAACGCCGCGCAGACGATCCATCCGATCGGCGCGCAGGGCTTCAACCTCGGCCTGCGCGATGCGCTGACGCTGGCCGAGCTGATCGCGCGCGCGCGCGCCGAAGATGCTGCCGCCGATTGCGGCGACGCGGATTTGCTTGAACGTTACTTCGAGCGTCGCCGCGTGGACCGCGCGCGAACCCTGCGGTTTTCCGACGGACTGGCGCGGCTCGGTGCCAATCCGAGCGGGCTGCTGCGGCCGCTGCGCAGCGTCGGCCTGTTCGCGATCGACCGCCTGCCGTCGGTGCAGGCGGCGCTGGTGGGCGGCGCGTTGGGTTACCGCGGCGAGGTGCCGGCGCTGTGCCGCGCGCCCGGGATGGACGCATGAACGCGAGCCGGCGCAGCGGCCGAGGCGAGTTGCTGGACGTGGTCGTGGTCGGGGCCGGCGTGGTCGGTGCCGCCGCCGCGCTGGCATTCGCCCGCGATGGCCTGCGGGTGGCGCTGGTCGAAAGCCGCGAGCCATCGCCGTGGCGCGCCGACGCCCCGGACCTGCGGGTGTATGCGTTCGCGCCCGACAACGCCGCGCTGCTCGACGACCTCGGCGTCTGGACGTCGATCCGCGAGGGGCGCTCGCAGCCGTACCGGGCGATGCGGGTGTGGGATGCCGGCGGCGGTGGCGAGCTGGTGTTCGATGCCGATCGCCTGGCCCGGCCCGAGCTGGGCTGGATCGTCGAGCACGGCCTGCTGGTCGACCGCCTATGGTCGGCATTGCCGTCGGCCGGGGTGCAACTGCATTGTCCGGCGCGGGTGGTCGCGCTGGAGCAGGACGATGACGGCGCGATACTGGATATCGAGTCGGTGGAGTCGGATCGGTCGGGTAGTGCACCAGCCGCCCGGCGCCTGCGCGCGCGGCTGGTGATCGCCGCCGACGGCGCCGAATCGCAATTGCGCGAACTGGCCGGGATCGATGCGCCGCGCCACGATTACCGGCAGCGCGGCCTGGTCGCGTTCGTCGAACACGCCGCGCCGCACCAGGCGACATGCTGGCAACGGTTCCTGCCCCGCGGACCACTGGCATTTCTGCCATTCGACGGCCGCGACCTCGATGGCGAAGCGGGGCGGAGTTCGATCGTCTGGACCTTGCCCGACGACGAGGCCGCGCGCCTGCTCGCGGTCGACGACGCGGCGTTCCTGGTCGAACTGGAGCGTGCATTCGACGGGCCGCTGGGGCCGATGCTGTCGGTATCGAAACGGGCCGCGTTTCCGTTGCGTCGCCAACTCGCCCGCAGCCAGGTGGCCGGACGGGTCGCGGTGGTCGGCGATGCCGCGCATGTCGTCCACCCGCTCGCCGGACAGGGGGTGAACCTGGGCCTGCGCGATGTCGCCGCGTTGCGCGCGACCCTGGCCGACACCGCCCGCCGCGGCGGTGATCCCGGTCGCCCGGCCCGCCTGCAACGCTGGGCGCGCCAGTGCCGAAGCGACAACGCTGTCGCCGCCTACACCTTCGAAGGTCTCAACCGGCTGTTCTCCAACGACGCGCTGGCGCCGACGCTGTTGCGCGGGCCCCTGTTGGGTTTGGCCGGCCGGTTGCCGCCGCTGACCGCGGCGCTATGGCGCCACGCCGCCGGCTTGTAGCCGCGCGGACCGGATTGGCGACCCAAATGACGACGCCCCGCTCGGGGCGGGGCGTCGTGGCAGGTTTGACGGTGGGACCCGTCCGTTACATCCAGCCCTGCAATTCCGACTTGCTGAGCCGGCCGTCTTGGTCGATGTCGACCGCAGCGTACTCGGCGGTCAGGGTCGCGTTCGACTTGGCTTCGGCACGGCTGATATTGCCGTCGCCATTGCTGTCCATCGCGGCGAAGTCGATCGTGTAGTCGCCGACCACCGAATTGGACGGGCTCGAGGTGAAGGTGACCTCGGCGTCGGCACCGGCCGCGATGCCCGTCTCCGGCATCGGTGCGGCTGGCGGCGCCGGGGGCGGCGTCGGGCTGGCCGGCACCGGCGGAACCGGCGGGACAGGAGGCACGGGCGGCACCGGCGGGGCGGTGGTGGCCTGTGCAGTGGCGACCGCGGCCGCCTCGGCGACATTGCTGGCATCGTCGGCAGCCGCGCCGGCGATGGCGGCCTCGGCTGCGGCCTGGTCGGCCTGTACCTCGGCAAGACCCTGCGCCGCGACGGCATCCTGTGCGGCCTGTGATGCCTGCTGCGCCGCCGCCTGGGCATCGAGCGATGCCTGGTCGGCGATCTCGGCGGTCGCCTCTGCGGTCAGACCGCCGCGAACACTGGCTGCCGGGGTATCGCTGATCGCCTCGGCGGCGACGGCGGCTTCCTGTGCGGCTTGGGCGTCGAGCTGGGCAGCACGGGCGTCATCGAGTGCGGCCTCGGCTTCTGCGGTGGCCTCGACCTGGCCTTCGACCGCGGTCAGTGCGTCCTGGGCGAGCGCGGTGCCGCTCATGCCCAGTGCGGCCAGCAGCGACAGCGCAAGGGCACACGGTCTGATTGCAAGCGTGGTGGTGTTCATTCGGAAGTCCCTCGCGGGTTATGGGGAACGTTCCGAGGCTAGAGCGGCCCGGGTCAACCGCTTGTAAACGCGCCAAACCCAAGCTGAACGGGGACGTGCCCGCGCCTGAACGAAGGATCTTCAGCCCGCCGGCGTCGCGAACACGGTGATTTCCTCGCGATCGTGGAACAACTGGCGTGCGCGGATCGTCAGCTTGCGGTGGCTGCCGTGTTCGAACGCTTCCAGACAGATCCGGGTTTCCTCCCAGCGCTTCTTCATCGGCAGCTTGAGGTTGAACACCGCGTGCCGGCACCAGTCCTCGCGGAACCACGTGGCCATGCGTTCGGCGACCCGGCGCGGCTGCTCGACCATGTCGCAGACCATCCAGTCGAGCCGGCGCCGCGGTTGCCACTGGAAGCCGTCGGCGCGCAGGTGGTCGACTCGGCCGCTGTCGAGCAAGGCCTGTTTCAACGGGCCATTGTCGACCGCGGTGACCTTCATGCCGTGGCGCATCAGCACCCAGGTCCAGCCGCCGGGCGCGGCGCCGAGGTCGGCCGCCTGCATGTTGTCGCGCAGCAGGCGCTCGCGCTCGTCGTCGTCGAGCAGGGTCAGCAGGGCCTCTTCGAGTTTCAGCGCCGAGCGACTCGGCGCGTCGGCGTTCATCCGCAGGCGCGGGATGCCCAGCGGCCAGCGGGCGCTGTCGTCGGGATCGCTGCAGGCCAGCACGATGTGGTGGCCGCCGAGCAGGATGACGTGCAGGCGTGGCAGTGCCGGCTCGTCCTTTGGGGTCAGCCAGCCGGCCTTGCGCAAGGCCGGGCGCAACGCGTTGCCGAAGCTGCGGGCGAGGCCGGCCAGCGGCTTGCCGGTATCGGAATCGGGATGCTCGGTCCACAACTCGCCGAACGACCGGGTCGGTCCCAGCGCGGCCAGGGCGTCGATCACCGGGCTGATCCGGTCGGTCGGGTTGAGGCCGCGAAGGTCGGCCAGCCGCAGCAGTTTCTGCCGGGCGAACACCAGTTGGTCGAAGGGCAATGCGCGCGACAGGGCGGCGCCGTCCTCGCCGATGAATTCGACATAGCCGGCGCCGCGCTCGGCGCGCGCGTATCCCGGCTGGCCGGTCAGGGCGGCGCGTTCGGTGAGTTCGGCGGCCAGCTCGGGCTCGAAGCCGGCGCGGCACCAGCAAAACAGGGCGTCGGTCATTGGGGGCGCTGTGTGGGAGCGGCTTTCGCCGCGTTCGATAATCGGTGTGACCATACGCGTCCCGGTCGTCGGCGTCTGCCCGTGTCGGGTCGCGCGCCTTCCTTGCAGACACGCAAAAGCTCAGTAGCCGGGGCCCCCAAGCTGACCGTAGTCGCGCAGTACCGCGCCGGCCTGGTCGCGCTGCAGGTCGCGCTCGACCTCGATGCCGCGGCGTTGCAGTTCGCCGACCCAGTCGGCCGGCAGCGGTCCTTCGTCGAACTCGGTCAGCGCTTCGACATCCGCGCTGCGGGCGCCGATCAACAGGCGGTCGATGCCGGCCCAGAACATCGCGCCGTAGCACTGGCAGCACGGCTGGGACGACGTCGCGAGGGTGATCGGGCCGGCCGTGACGCCGGGTTCGGGCTCGTTGAGCCGGGCGCGCTGGGTGCGCTGCTGGGCGAGCATGACGGCCATCGTCTCGGCGTGCGCCAGCGAGCACGACTGCGGCAGCACCCGGTTGACCCCGACCGCGATGATGCGGTCATCCGGCCCGAACACCGCGGCGCCGAACGGGCCGCCGCTGCGGGCGTCGATGTTGTGGCGGGACAGCTCGATCGCCAGGTCGACCTTGCTGGCGTCGCCGGGATAGCGGCGATCGCTGTCGACCGCCTCATGCACCCAGGCGGGCAGGGTCAGGTGGATCTGTGCGTACAACATCTATCCGCCCCGACTCATTCCAGCAGTGCCTTGCTGCTGCCCTGGCACTGACCGGCGACGCACTGGCAACTGGTGATCGCCGGAAAACCGCAGACCGAGGCCATGCCGGTTTTTGCGCACTTCGCCTTGACCGCTTCCGGGTCGGTCGGACTGTCGACGTTGACGCAGGCCGGGTAGTAGCCGCAGCAGTTGCCGACGTCCTTGACCGTGCACTCGGCGTCGGTGTTGCAGCTGCGGTCGATCTGGACCGTGTCGCCGCCGGGGTTGGCGTTGCCGAGTCCAGGTCCCAGCGACGGTCGTGGTGAAGGGCGCTTGACCGGTGGCAACTGCGGCGGGCGCGGCGGGTTCTGGACCGGTGCCGCGGTCGGCGCCGGCGTTGCCGGCTCGGCCGGGACATCCGCCGCGGCGTCCTGGGTCGGCGCGCCCCCGCGGTCGTTGGTCGAGGGTGCGGCGCAGCCGGCGATGGCGAATACCAGTGCTGTCGACAGCAACAGGCCGCAGCGGCGAACGAAGGCGAAGATCGGTGCGGGAAGTGGCATCACGGGTCTCCGTCGGATGGATGGCTCAAGCTTTACCCGCCCAGATGTCACGCAGCGTGACGCTGCGGTTGAACACCGGTTTGGCGGGCGTGTGGTCGCGGCGGTCGGCGCTGAAGTAGCCCAGGCGCTCGAACTGGAAGGTCTGCTCCGGTGCGGCCTGTGCTGCCGACGGCTCGACGTAGCCGGTGGCGGTACGGCGCGAGTCCGGGTTCAAGTGATCCTGGTAGGTCTTGCCGTCACTGTCGTCGTCCGGGTTCGGCACCGAGAACAGGCGGTCGTACAGGCGGATCTCGGCCTCGACCGCGTGGCGCGCGCTGACCCAGTGGATGGTGCCCTTGATCTTGCGGTTTGCGCCTTCCATGCCGGGACGCGACTCGGGGTCGAGGGTGCCGCGCAGCTCGACCAGGTTGCCGGCGTCGTCCTTGACGACCTCGTCGCAGCGGACGATGCCGGCGCCACGAAGGCGCACTTCGCCGCCCGGGATCAGGCGCTTGAAGCCCTTTGGCGGGACTTCGGCGAAATCGTCGTGCTCGATCCACAGTTCGTTGGAAAACGGCACTTCGCGGCTGCCGAAGCTTTCGTCCTTCGGGTGGTTCGGGAAGGTCAGCGTTTCGGCGTGGTGGTCGGCCAGGTTGGTCAACACTAGCTTCAGCGGCTCGACCACCGCCATCCGGCGCGGCGCGGCGGCGTCGAGATCTTCACGCAGGCAGCCTTCGAGCACCGAGAAATCGATCAGCGAGTTCTGCTTGCTGACGCCGAGGCGCTCGGCGAACAATCGCAGCGATGCTGGGGTGTAGCCGCGGCGGCGGATGCCCTGCAGGGTCGGCATGCGCGGGTCGTCCCAGCCGTCGACCAGCCCGGCCTGGACCAGCGCCATGAGCTTGCGCTTGCTCATCACCGTGTAGTTGAGATTGGCCCGCGAGAACTCGATCTGGCGCGGCTTGCGGGCCTCGAACGGCAGGCGGTTGTCGGTCAGCGGCTTCAACAGTTCCGGCGAGTTGGCGAGGTCGACCTTGTCAACGCACCAGTCGTACAGCGGCCGGTGGTCCTCGAACTCCAGCGTGCACAGCGAATGGGTGATGCCCTCGATCGCGTCGCTGAGCGAATGCGCGTAGTCGTACATCGGATAGATCGGCCAGGCGTCGCCGGTGTTCTGGTGCGGCACCTTCTTGACCCGGTACAGCGCCGGATCGCGCAGGTTGATGTTGCCTGCGGCCATGTCGATCTTGGCGCGCAGGGTGCGGCTGCCGTCGGCGAACTCGCCCGCGCGCATGCGGCGCAGCAGGTCGAGATTCTCCTCGACCGAACGGTCGCGGAACGGCGAGGGACGGCCCGGTTCGGTCAGGCTGCCGCGGTACTCGCGCACCTGCTCGGCGCTCAGGTCGCAGACGAACGCATCGCCCTGCCGGACCAGCTTCTCGGCGGCGAGGTAGAACACCTCGAAATAGTCGGAGGCGTGACGCAGCTCGTTCCACTCGAAACCGAGCCAGCGCACGTCTTCCTGGATCGCGGCGACGTATTCGGGGTCTTCCTTGATCGGGTTGGTGTCGTCGAGGCGCAGGTTGCAGACGCCGCCGAACTCGCTGGCGATGCCGAAATCCAGGCAGATCGCCTTGGCGTGGCCGATGTGCAGGTAGCCGTTGGGCTCCGGTGGGAAGCGGGTCTTGATCGCATCGTGCTTGCCGCTGGCGAGGTCGTCGCGGACGATCTGGCGGACGAAATCCTGGCGGACGGGAGCGGTCGGGTCTGGCGTGGCGGACATGCGGCGGCTGCGAGCGGGTGGGGATCAGGCAGTTTAGCGGTTGGTTGGCCGATCCGCCGACGGTTACCGGCGCGCGGCATGACCGGTGGCCCCTCGGCGGCCACTAGCCCCGCCGGCGTATGCTTCGTAGCAGACCCGTGTGGAGTTTCGCCGATGAGAGTCGTCTACGAAGCCGCCGGCCTCATCGACGCGCACCTGGTCAAGCACGCGCTGGAGGCGGTGGAGATTCCGGTGTTCCTGAAAGGCGAGGCGCTGCTGGGCGGCATGGGCGAATTGCCGCTGTTCGGCGTCGTCCAGGTCTGCGTGCCCGACAGTGCGTGGCCGGAGGCGCGGGAGGTGGTGGATGCGCTTGATCTCGGTTCGCCGTCGGTCGGGGCGGAGGAAGCGCCGGGCTGGGAAGGCGGCCCGCTACCCGCACCCGGCTGATCACCGGGCTGATCGCCGGGTTTTTGTAGGAGCGGCTTTAGCCGCGATCTGGAATCGTGCGCCCACGCCGGTTTCCGATCGCGGCTAAAGCCGCTCCTACAGGAGTCCGGTTGGCGGCCTTCAGGCGACCTTCGGCGGCTGCAGCAATTCCGCCGGCACCTGCCGGAACGCGTCCGCCAACTGCCGCAAAAACGCATCCATCGCCGAGCTCTTGCGCCACACCATCGCGATCTGCCGATGCGGCGGTTGGCCGCGGAACGGCAGCAGTGCGATATCCGGCGACAGCGGCACCGGCGGTTGCACCGCAAGCACCGGCAGCAGGGTGATGCCGACGCCGGAGGCGACCATCTGCCGCAGGGTTTCCAGCGAGGTGGCACGGAAGCCGTCGCGTTCGTCGGCGCCGGACATGCGGCAGACGTCGAGCGCCTGGTCGCGCAGGCAATGGCCCTCTTCCAGCAACAGCAGATGCTGGTCGTCGAGCTGGCCCAGCTCCAGCGAGTCCTGTGTGGCCATCGCGTGGCCACGCGGCACGGCCAGCAGGAACGGTTCGTCGAACAGCGGTTCGACGTGCAACTGGTCATCGTGCAGCGGCAGCGCGAGGATGCCGGCGTCGAGCCGGCCGTCGCGCAGGCGCGCGAGGATCTGGTCGGTCTTCTCCTCGACCAGCAGCAGTTCCAGCCGCGGGAAGCGCTGGCGCAGGTCCGGCAGCACGTGCGGCAGCAGGTACGGCGCAAGCGTCGGGAACAGCCCCAGCCGTACCGTTCCCGCTTCCGGGTCTTGGCTGCGGCGGGCGACCTCGGCCATCTGGTCGACTTCGGCGATCACCCGCCGTGCGCGCTCGGCGATATCGCGGCCGATCGGGGTCAGCATCACGCGCCGCGGCGCGCGCTCGACCAGCGACACCCCGAGCTCCTCCTCCAGCTTTTTGATCTGGGTCGACAGCGTCGGCTGGCTGACGAAGCTGGCCGCGGCGGCGCGACCGAAGTGCTTGTGGTCGGCCAGCGCCAGCAGGTACTTGAGGTCGCGCAGGTTCATCGCGGTGGGCGCTTACGCGGCTTGCGCCTGTTGCGCCGGAGCCGAGGTGCGGATCAGGTGGTCGAACGCGCTCAACGCGGCGGTCGAGCCTGCGCCCATCGCGATCACGATCTGCTTGTACGGTACCGTGGTCGCGTCGCCCGCGGCGAACACGCCCGGCATCGAGGTCGCGCCGCGTTCGTCGATCACGATCTCACCACGCGGCGACAATTCGATGTCGCCCTTGAGCCATTCGGTGTTCGGCAGCAGGCCGATCTGGACGAAGATGCCGTCCAGATCGACGTTGTGGCTGCCACCGTTCTCGCGGTCGGTATAGACCAGACCGGTGACCTTCTGGCCGTCGCCCAGCACCTCGGTGCTCTGTGCACTGACGATGATGTCGACGTTGGGCAGGCTGCGCAGCTTGCGCTGCAGCACCTCGTCGGCGCGCAGCCTGGAATCGAACTCGACCAGGGTCACGTGCCTGACGATGCCGGCCAGGTCGATCGCCGCCTCGACGCCGGAGTTGCCGCCGCCGATCACCGCCACCCGCTTGCCCTTGTACAGCGGGCCGTCGCAATGCGGGCAATAGGCCACGCCCTTGTTGCGGTACCGCTCCTCGCCGGGCACGCCCATCTGCCGCCAGCGCGCGCCGGTGGACAGGATCACGCTGCGCGATTTCAGGCTCGCACCGTTCTCCAGTTGCACCTCGACCAGGCCACCCGGCTCCTTTGCCGCGATCAGCTTGGTGGCGCGCTGCAGGTTCATGATGTCGACGTCGTACTCGCGCACGTGCTGTTCCAGCGCGGTCGCCATCTTCGGGCCCTCGGTGTATTGGACCGAGATGAAGTTCTCGATCGCCATCGTGTCCAGCACCTGGCCGCCGAAACGCTCGGCCGCGATACCGGTGCGGATGCCCTTGCGCGCCGCGTAGACCGCCGCCGAGGCGCCGGCGGGGCCGCCGCCGATCACGAGCATGTCGAACGCCTCCTTGGCCTTGATCTGCTCGGCCGCGCGCGCGCCGGCGCCGGTGTCGAGTTTGGCGATGATCTGCTCGACGGTCATGCGGCCGGTATCGAACGCTTCGCCGTTGAGCAGCACGGTCGGCACCGACATGATTTCGCGCGCTTCGACCTCGCTCTGGAACAGCGCGCCGTCGATCGCGACGTGGTGGATGTTCGGGTTCAGCACGCTCATCAGGTTGAGCGCCTGCACGGTGTCGGGGCAGCTCTGGCACGACAGCGACATGAAGGTCTCGAACCGGTACTCGCCCTCGAGGTCGCGGACCTGGTTGGCCAGTTCCTCGTCGATCTTCGGCGGATGGCCGCCGACCCACAGCAGCGCCAGCACCAGCGAGGTGAACTCGTGGCCCATCGGGATCGCGGCGAACGACACGCCGACGTCGGTGCCGGCGCGGTTGATCGCGAACGAGGGCTTGCGCGCATCGGCATTGTCGTCGCGGCGCAGGGTGATCTTCTCGGACATCGAGGCGATGTCGTGCAACAGCGCGTCTAGTTCGCGCGACTTGTCGCCATCGTCGAGCGAGGCAACCAGCTCGATCGGCTGGACCAGCTTCTCGAGGTAGGCCTTCAACTGGGTCTTGAGCTTGTCGTCGAGCATGGGGATGGCTCCAGTGACTGGAATCGAAAGTGAAGGGGTGCTTGCAAGAGCGGCCTGGGCCGGGAGGGAGAGGGAGCCGGCGGGAAAGTTCCGGCGCGGCGCAGGCCGCTGGTGCAAGCATCCAGATGGCGGGTGAGGCGTCTTGATCGGGAGCGTCCGGGCCGGCACGGGCGGCTTGGGCGAGACTCGCCGTGAACCCATCCATGGGGGCTCTTAGGCAACATCCATGTTGCCTAAGGTCTCGCCCAAGCCACCCGCACCGACCCGGACTTCGTCGCGGGTGTTAGATCTTGCCGACCAGGTCGAGCGACGGCTCCAGGGTCTTTTCGCCTTCCTTCCACTTGGCCGGGCAGACCTCGTTCGGGTGGGCGGCGACGTACTGGGCGGCCTTGACCTTGCGCAGCAGCTCGCTGGCGTCGCGGCCGATGCCGCCGGCGTTGATCTCGACGATCTGGATCTTGCCGTCCGGGTCGATCACGAAGGTGCCGCGGTCGGCCAGGCCCACTTCCTCGATCATCACACCGAAGTTGCGGGTGACCAGGCCGGTCGGGTCGCCGACCATCGTGTACTGGATCTTCTTGATCGCCTCGGAGCTGTCGTGCCACGCCTTGTGGGCGAAGTGGGTGTCGGTGGAGACGCTGTAGATCTCCACGCCCAGCTTCTGGAACTCGGCGTAGTTGTCGGCCAGGTCCTCAAGCTCGGTCGGGCAGACAAAGGTGAAGTCGGCCGGGTAGAAGAACACGACGGACCACTTGCCCTTCAGGTCGGCGTCGGAGACTTCGAAGAACTTGCCGCCCTTGAACGCCTGGGCCTTGAACGGCTTGATTTCGGTGTTGATCAGAGACATGGAATCAGTCCTTGGTGGGTGGGGTGGGTGGAAAGTGCAGCCATGGTAGGCGGGGGTATCGATTCGATCAAATCGATTGATGGAATAGATGTGATAGAGGTGGTCTATCGATCTATCGGCGATGGTGAGGCCAACGCGACGATACGGCGGCGGCCGTAAGCCGGGCGTTGCAGCCCGGGCATGACTATCGTCATGGGGCGCGCTCGGGTGGGGCCGTTAAGGTCGGCCTTTGCCTGAACACAACCCGGGGGTTCCGCCGTGCATCGCATCCGCCACCTTGCCTGCGCCGTCGCGCTGGCGCTGACCACCTCGACCGCGGCGGTGGCCGCCCAGTCGGAATCTGCCGCAACCGCAAATGCAGACAGCGCCATCCCGACCGGGCAACTGCCACGTACGGTGGTGCCGACCCTGGTCGAACTCGAACTCAAGCTCGATCCCGCGCAGGAGCGCTTCTCCGGCCGCACGGTCATCCACGCCGACGTCGCCGAGCCGACCGACGTGGTCTGGATGCACGGCCGCGACCTCGACATCAAGTCCGCCGAGGCGGTGTTGCCCGACGGCAGCAAGGTCGCGCTGGACGCCGAGCAGGTCCACGTCTCGGGCGTGCTCAAGCTCACCGCCGCGCAGACCCTGCCGGCCGGCAAGGTTGACATCGCGATCGCGTTCGAGGCGCCCTACGGCAACCTGATGGGCGCCTACCGGGTCAAGCCGAAAGAGCAGAACTACATCGTCACCCAGATGGAACCGCTCGGCGCGCGCAGCACCTTCCCCGGTTTCGACGAGCCCAGCTTCAAGCAGCCGTGGGACGTGACCCTGATCGTGCCGGACGCCGACACCGCGATCGCCAACGCGCCGGCGGAGAAGACCGAGGACCTCGACGGGCCGTGGAAGAAGATCACCTACGCCCGCACCGAAGCCCTGCCGACCTATCTGCTGGCGTTCGTGGTCGGCCCGTGGGACGTGCCGGTGGCGCCGGACATCGCGCCCAATGGCGAGCGCAGTCGACCGATCCCGCTGCGTGGCGTCGCCGCCGCGGGCGAGGGCGAGCGCATGGCCTACTCGCTGGAGCACACCCCGGCGATCACCCTCGCGCTGGAGGACTACTTCGGCATCCCGTACCCGTTTGCCAAGCTCGACAACGTCGCCGCGCCCGATTTCGGCGCCGGCGCGATGGAGAACGCCGGCCTGATCATCTACCGCGACACCCTGATGCTGCTCGACGAGGAGTCCTCGGTCGGCCAGCGCCAGGGCTTTTGGGGCGTCAGCGCGCATGAGCTGGCGCACCAGTGGTTCGGCAACCTGGTGACGATGGCGTGGTGGGACGACCTGTGGCTCAATGAGGCGTTCGCGACCTGGATGGGCAACAAGATCACCGGCCAGCTGCAGCCGGAGTTCCACACCGACCGCAACATCCTCGAAGGCGGTTTGCGCGCGATGGGCGCCGACAGCCTGGCCTCGACCCGCCGCATCCACCAGCCGATCAGCGACTTCACCCAGATCGCCTCGGCGTTCGACGGCATTACCTACCAGAAGGGCGGTGCGGTGCTGTCGATGTTCGAGAACTTCGTCGGCGAGGAGAACTTCCGCAAGGGCATCCACGACTACCTGGTCGAGCACGCCCGCGGCAATGCCACCAGCACCGACCTGATCCAGTCGGTAGCCGCGCAGAGCGACAATCCGGCGGGCATCACCGCCGCGTTCCTGAGCTTCATCGACCAGCCCGGCGTGCCGATGGTCAAGGTCGACGTCGACTGCGCCGACGGCAAGTCGCCGGCGCTGACCCTGTCGCAGCAGCGTTACCTGCCGCTGGGTTCGACCGCCAGCGCGGCGCAGACCTGGGGTATCCCGATGTGCGTGCGCTATGCGGCCGACGGCAAGGTGCATGAGCAATGCGGGCTGGTCGACGGCCAACAGGCCCGCTTCGAGCTTGAAGACGCACAAAGCTGCCCCGCGTGGGTGATGCCGAACGCGCACGGCGACGGCTATTACCGTTTCGCGCTGGCGCCGAAGTGGCAGCAGTCGCTGTCGGACGCGTTCGCCGACCTCGACGAGCGCGAGCAGCGGGTCTATGCCGACTCCGCCATCGCCGCCTACGGCGCCGGCGACCTGAGCGTGTCGCAGATGATCGCCGCGCTGCCGCAGTTCGCCACCGCCGACGCGCGCCAGACCGCGACCGCCGGCATGTGGACGTTCGAGTGGATCAACGAGCACCTGCTCGACGACGCAGCCGAGGAAGCGAAGCTGCGCGCGCATTTCGCCGACATCTACCGCCCGCGCCTGCAGGCCCTGGGCATGGAATCGAAGGAGGGCGAAAGCGATGACGAACGACTGTTGCGCAGTCAGCTGATCGGCTACTTCGCCGAGGGGGTTGAGGACCCGACCGTGCGTGCCGATTTCGTCGAACGTGGTAACCGCGTACTCGGCCTCGGTGGCGATGGTCAGCTGGATGCCGACGCGGTCGCCCGCGACCTGCGCGATACCGCGGTCGCGGTGGCCGTGCAGGAGGGCGGGGCGGCGGCCTTCGAGCTCGCCGAGAAGCACCTGCGCGCCAGCGACGACGCAGTGATCCGCCGCGAGTTGCTGTCGGCGATGGGCGGTGTCACCGACCCCGCGCTGGCTGCCCGTGCGCGCGGTTTCGTGCTGGAGCCGGGACTGCTGCGGCTCAACGAGATCTTCTCGGTGATCTTCAGCCAAGCCGACCACGAGGAACTGCGCCCGGCCCTGCGCGAGTGGCTGGAAGCCAACTACGACGCCCTGCAGGCCAAGCTCGACCCGGGTGGCTCGGCGATCGCCAGCGCCTATGCCGCCGGCATGTGCAGCACCGAGGATGCGGCCGCCTTGCAGGCGCGCTTCGGCAAGCGCATGGAAACCGTCGAAGGTGGCCCGCTGGACCTCAAGCAGCAGGTCGAGGAGATCAACCTGTGCGCCGCCGCCAAGGCCGCGCGCGAAGGCCGGCCGATCGAGTATTGAGTGCGGTGGCGGAGGCGGCTTCGGTCGCCTCCGCGTAGCATGGTCGTCCTCGTTGCAGGACACGCCATGACCGCCGCCCAGGCCCGCCGATGCCTCGCATAGACGCCACGCTCCGCGCTGCCGGCGACGGCCTCGAGCCCGGCGACGCCGAGCTGCTGCTTGCCCACGCCCTCGGCCGGTCGCGCAGTTGGCTGTACGCGCACGGCGACGACGAACTCGATGCCGACGCCACGGCGCGGTTCGACGCGCTGCTCGCGCGCCGCCGTGCCGGCGAGCCGGTCGCCTACCTCACCGGTCACCGCGGTTTCTGGCGGTTCGACCTGCAGGTCGGTCCGGCGACACTGATCCCGCGGCCGGACACCGAACTGCTGGTCGAACTGGCGCTGGAGCGCCTGCCGACCGACCGACTGTTGCGGGTCGCCGACCTCGGTACAGGCAGCGGCGCGATCGCGCTGGCGCTCGCCCACGAACGGCCGGGCGCCGCCGTCATCGCCACCGACGCCAGCACCGACGCGCTGGCGGTCGCCGACGCCAACGCGCGCTCGCTCGGGCTGGGCAACGTGCAGTTCCGCCATGGCGACTGGTTCGCCCCGTTGGCCGGCGAAACCTTCGACCTGATCGCCAGCAACCCGCCCTACATCGCCGACGACGACGCCCATCTCGACGAAGGCGACCTGCGCTTCGAACCGCGCGGCGCCCTGGCGTCCGGCGCCGACGGCCTCGATGCCATCCGCCGAATCGTGGCGAACGCACCGGGGCACCTGCTCCCCGGCGGCTGGCTGCTGCTGGAACACGGCTGGGAGCAGGGCGACGCCGTGCGTGCGTTGCTGGCGACCGCCGGGCTGGACGAGGTCGATACCGCGCGCGACCTCGAACATCGCGACCGCGTCAGCTTCGGCCGCCGCCGCGGCTAAGGTCGCGACGATCCCGCAGCGCGCAAGGTGGCGGCCGGCCGTGGCGACTGCGGGCCCACCGCCTCGTTAAACTGGCGGTTTCCCCCCGCGAGCGTCCACATGCGCAGCCTCTATCCCGAGATCCAGCCCTACGACACCGGCACCCTCAAGGTCGACGAGCGCCACACGCTCTATTACGAGCAGTGCGGCAATCCCGACGGCAAGCCGGTGGTGCTGCTGCATGGCGGGCCGGGCGGCGGTTGCAGCGACAAGATGCGGCGTTTCCACGACCCGGCGAAGTACCGCATCGTGCTGTTCGACCAGCGCGGCAGTGGCCGTTCGACCCCGCATGCGGACCTGGTCGACAACACCACCTGGCACCTGGTCGAGGACATCGAGAAGCTGCGGGTCAAGCTCGGCATCGACCAGTGGCAGGTGTTCGGCGGCAGCTGGGGCTCGACCCTGGCGCTGGCGTATGCCGAGAAGCACCCGAAGCGGGTCACCGAGCTGGTCCTGCGCGGCATCTTCATGCTGCGTCGCTGGGAGCTGGAATGGTTCTACCAGGAGGGCGCCAACCGGTTGTTCCCGGACGCCTGGGAGCACTACCTCAAGGCGATCCCGGAGGTCGAGCGGCACGACCTGATCAGCGCGTTCCACCGCCGCCTGACCAGCGACGACGAGGCGGCCCGGCTGGCCGCGGCGAAGGCCTGGAGCGTGTGGGAAGGCGCGACCAGCTTCCTGCATGTCGACGAGGACTTCGCCAACAGCCACGAGGACCCGCAGTTCGCGTTGGCGTTCGCCCGGATCGAGAACCACTACTTCGTCAACAGCGGCTTCTTCGAAGTCGACGACCAGTTGCTGCGCGACGCCGGCAACATCGCCGACATCCCCGGCATCATCGTCCACGGCCGTTACGACGTGGTCTGCCCGGTCGCCAACGCCTGGGACCTGCACAGAGCCTGGCCGAAGGCCGAACTGGCGATCACCCCGGCGTCGGGGCACTCCGCGTTCGAGGTCGAGAACATCGACGCGCTGGTGCGGGCGACCGACGGTTTCGCTGGTTGATCTGCTCGTTGATCAACCGGCCGGCGAGCCATCCGGGTTGTGGTCGATCATCCACAACCCGGCCCACAACTTGAGGTCCAGCTCGAAGCCCTCGGCCTGCTTCTGCATCAGCCACGCCGGCGCCTGCGCGCGCGGGACCTTGTGCACGGTGATGTCCTCGTTGTCGACCCCGCCACCGTCGCCAACCTTGGTCAGGTCGAGCGCGCGCACGAACGCGATGCGCTCGCTGCTCATCCCCGAGGAGGTCGGGCCGACCAGCAGCACGTCGACCCGTGCCGGCTCCCAGCCGGTCTCCTCGATCAGCTCGCGGCGCGCGGCCGATTCGAGGGTGTCGTGGGCGTGGTCGTCGCCGACCAGTCCGGCCGGCATCTCGATCGTGCGCGCGCCCAGCGGCACGCGGTACTGCTCGACGAACAGCACGTGGTCGTCGGGGGTGACGGCGATGATGATCACCGCCATGCCGTTGCCGTGGGTGCGCTCGGCATACTCCCAGCGGCCGCGGCGGACCATGCGCAGCCACTGGCCGTCGTAGAGGATTTCCGGGGTTTCGTCGTGTTCGTTCATGTGTCCGATGCTAACCGCGCGGGTCGCTTCCTACACCGGCGGGGCGAATTCGAGGCCGGCGGCGTCGTACAGCCGGCGCCGGGTCATCGGACCGAAGCGCAGGCTGTCGCACAACGTCGCCAGACCATCGCCGTCGGCGCGGCGGCGGACGAAGTGGGTGTCGACTTCCGCCAACGGCACCGAGCAGGCGATCGTCGACAACTGCCGGCACAACAGCGCCTGCTCGCGATGCAGGCGCAGCCGCTCGGCGCAGGCCTTGGCTCCGCGCAGGCGCAGGAATGGCACTTCCTCGACCCGATCGAGCAGCGCGTCGAGCGTGTCGAAGTGGGCCAGCAACGCCGCCGCGGTCTTGGCGCCGATGCCGGGCACGCCGGGAATGTTGTCGACCGCATCGCCGCACAGCGCCAGGTAGTCGGCCATCTGTCGCGCCTGCACGCCGTGACGCGCCGGCACCCCGTCGGCGCCCCAGCGCTGGCCACGGGCGAAGTCCCATTGCTCGTCGTGCTCGCCGAGCAGTTGCGACAGGTCCTTGTCGGCCGACACGATCACCGAGCGGAAGCCGTGCGCGCGGGCGCCGTGGCAGGCGCTGCCGATCAGGTCGTCGGCCTCGTATTCGCGGTGGCCGAGCACGCTGAGCCCGAGTGCCACGCATAGCGCCCGGCAGTGCGCGAACTGGCGCTTGAGTTCTTCCGGCGCAGGGTCGCGGTTGGCCTTGTACGCCGGGTACAGGAGGTTGCGGAAACAGGAATCGAGCGCCTCGTCGAACGCCACCGCGACGTGCTGCGGTCGCGCGCGGTCGAGCAGTTCGAGCAGGAAACGCGCGAACCCGTGCACGGCGTTGGTCGGCCAGCCCTCGGCATCGCGGAAATCGTCCGGCATCGAATGCCAGGCGCGGAACACGTACAGGCTGGCGTCGACCAGGTAGAGGGTGCGCGTCGGCGCGCGCGCGGTGTCGCCGTCGCTCACGGGGTCCACTCGCTCAGCAGCGCGTCGGGGTCGGGACGGTCGCGTTCGGGCACGTCGATCCTCGCGGTGCCGAGGTGGATGAAGCCGATCACCCGCTCGTCCGCCTCCAGCCCGAGCAAGCGCGCGACTTCGCCGTCATAGGCCGCCCAGCCGGTCAGCCAGCAGCCGCGGAAGCCCAGCGCTTGCGCGCCCTGCAGCAGCGCGAAGCAGGTGCAGCCGGCACTGAGCAGGCGCTCCTGCTCGGGAATCTTGGCGTCGGGGCCGAGCCGGGCGATCGCGATGACGATCAGTGGCGCATGCAGGTAGCGATCGCGGTCCTTGTCGATCACCGCGTCGCCGGCGTCCGGGTCCGCCTCGCGATGGCGGTTGGCCAGGCGCTCGCCGAACTCGCGGCGTGCATCGCCGCGCAGGCTGAGAAAGCGGAACGGCACGCGCTTGCCGTGGTCGGGCACCCGCACCGCGCTGCGCAGCAACCGGCGCAGGGTGGCGTCGTCGGGGCCGGGCGCCTGCAACTGCAGGAACGGCACCGAGCGGCGCGAATCGAGCATCGCCAGCGGATCGATTTCGGATAAGGGAAACGGGACTTGCGCGGCCGGTTTGGCGGGCGCGCCACGGTCAATTGGTGACATGTATCACAGGATGGAAGGCGGGCGGAAGCGCTGACGCATATTGCCACTATGCTCCGCCGTACGTCTTTACAGACCCTCCGCGTCACATCCGTCTGGGGAGCAGAACGTGTCCATTCATCCGCTTGGCGGCGCCCACGCCCCGCGCACCGAACCGATGCGCGTGCTGGAAGAGATCAAGCGCCTCGCGCTCGAGACTCTGGGTGGCCTGCCTGGCGGCTTGTACGAGCCGGTGGAGGACGCGCTGAAGCGTTCGGTGCAGGGTGACGACGGCCACGACGCGCCGCAATTGCTGTATCAGAACCAGGCGGCATTGTGGGTCCTGCGCCAGCATCACGCCACCCACGTGATGCGCTACCGGCAACAGGTCGCGCGCGGCTTCGACGACTTCCGCGTGCTGCGCATCCGCAACCGCGGCGACCTGCCGTTGGGCCTGATCGACGAAAGCCAGATCGACTTCCACCTTGCCGGCCAGGGCCTGGCCGAAGCCATCGAACATAGCCACTCCCGCGCGCTGGAAACGATGGCCGGGCGGCTGCAGGCGGTCGCGGCGGTGCTTGGCCTGCCACCGACGGTCAATCCGATCGGCCCGACGCGGTTGGCGACCGCGTTCGTGGAGACCTTCAACGACGAGCAGGTGCCGGCGCCGCTGCGGGTGCTGCTGTTCGCGCAGTACCAGCGGGCGCTCGACGCCGAACTCGGCGAGCTCTACGCCAAGGTCAACGAGCTGCTGGCAAACAGCGGATATGGTGCGGCCGAACGAGCACCGACCGGGGCGATGCCGATCCGGCCGCCCGCGCCGCGAGCCGACTTCGACGGCGTCGGCCAGGCCGACTCCGCCGGCAGCCGCTACGAGCGCGAGGAGCGCCGCGAGCAAGGTACCTACGCGCCGCCCGCGTCCGGCGCGCCGGGCGCCGCTCCGACCTCGGCCGAATTGAGCGAACTGCGCAGCATGCTGCATGCCTGGCGCGATGGTCGCCTCAACAACGACGCTGCCGACGCCGGGGCCGGGCAGCCGCCGACGCCGTCGCGACGGCAGTTGCGGGTCGAGGAAGTGGTCAGCGTCGCCTCGCTGTTGCAGGGCGAGCCGTCCGACGTGTTCGCGCGCGCGTTGGCCGATTCCGGCCGGCTCGCCAGCGCGATCCGCGACCAGCTCAACGATGGCTCCCGCCGGCTCGGGCTCAACCCGGAACAGATCAGTTTCAGCGTCGAGGAAGAAGACGCGATCGACCTGGTCGCGTTGCTGTTCGACTCGGTGTTCAGCAGCCATCACCTGCAGGACCGTGCGCGACGCCTGTACGCGCGGCTGGTGCTGCCCTTCATCAAGGTCGCGCTGACCGACCAGGCGATGTTCGTGCAGTCCGCGCACCCCGCCCGGCGCCTGCTCGACGCGATCACCGAGGCCTGCGCCGGCAACCGCGCCGAGACCCCGCAGGAGCGCGAACTGCTCGACCGCGCCGCGGCCGCCTCGCAGCGGGTGGTCGCCGAGTACAACGAGGACCTGGCGATCTTCGAGACCGCCCATGCCGAACTCGATGCGTTGTTGCAGCAACAGCGCCGACGGATCGAGTTGCAGGCCGAGCGCGCCGCCAAGGCGACCTTCGGCCGCGAGCGGCTCAACCACGCGCGCGAGCAGGCCGATGCGGTGCTGACGCGGCGGATCGCGGCGCCACCGCTGAGTCGCGCGGTCTCCGATTTCCTTGGCACCTCCTGGCGCCACCACCTCGTCCAGACCTTGCTGCGCGAAGGTGAAGACAGCGAATCGTTCGCCGCCGCGGTGGCGCTCGGCGATGCGCTGGTCGAGGCCGACCGGATCGCCGCCGACGGCCGCGGGCGCGATCTCGCCCAGCGCCTGTTGGCCCTGGAACCGACGATCGTCGCCTGCCTCGGCAGCTCCGGCCTCGACCCCAGCTCCGCCGACCATGCGCTGGCAGTGCTGGTCAAGGGCCTGGTCTACCCCAACGCGCCGCGCGACCTGCACGATCCGCCGGCGGCGCACGTCGACGACGACGCGGCCGAGCGCGAGCGCTGGCTGGTGGGCGGAATGGATCCGCTGCGTTTCGATCCGTCCGTCTTTGAGCGCATGCGCGCGTTGCAGCCCGGCGAATGGCTGCAGCTGACCGACATCCAGGGCGAAACCGTCGACGCCAAAATCGCCTGGATCAGCCCGCTGAGCGCACGCCGCCTGCTGGTCAACCGTCGCGGCCTGCGCGTACTGGTCGCCTCGGCCGAGGAGCTGGCGAGCCTTGCGACCGCGGGACGCCTGCAGGTGGGCTGCGAGCCGACCGCGTTCGAACAGGCGATGCGGCACATGCGCGAAGAGCTCGACCGCGGCGTCACCCGCCACTGAGCGGTGCGTCGCGCAGGCCCGGGCCTTTCGCTACGATGCGTTGAACCCGGTACGGAGCGTGCGCATGGCGGCGGCGAAGATCACGATTGGTGTGGCGCGCGAAACCGCGCCCGGCGAACGCCGGGTGGCGTTGACCCCGGAAACCGCGAAGAAACTGGTCGCCGCCGGCACCGAGGTCCGGATCGAACGCGGCGCGGGTTTCGCCGCCGGCTTCACCGACGAAGCCTACGCCGCGGCGGGCGCGCAGCCGGTCGACAATGCCGCGGCTGCGCTCGACGACGCCGACGTGGTGCTGTGCGTGCAGCCGCCGCCGGTGGAGCGTTTGCGGGTCCTGCGAGAGGGCGCGGTGCTGGTCGGGCTGCTCGCCCCGCACGCCGATCCCGATCGTGCCGCGGCGATCACCGATCGCGGCCTGGTCGCGTTCCCGCTTGAACGCCTGCCGCGCACCACCCGCGCGCAGGCCATGGATGTGCTCAGTTCACAGGCCGGCATGGCCGGTTATAAGGCGGTGCTCATCGCCGCCCAGCTGGCGCCGCGATTCTTCCCGATGCTGACCACCGCCGCCGGCACGATCCGGCCATCGAAGGTGCTGATCGTCGGCGCCGGCGTCGCCGGCCTGCAGGCGATCGCCACTGCCCGGCGGCTGGGCGCGCAGGTCGAGGGGTTCGACGTGCGACCCGAGACCCGCGAGCAGATCGAATCGCTCGGCGGCAAGTTTCTTGACCTCGGCGTCAGCGCGGCCGGCGAGGGCGGCTACGCGCGTCCGCTGACCGACGAGGAGCGGGCCGAGCAGCAGCGCCGGCTCGGCGAGCATCTGAAGGGGATCGATGTCATCGTCACCACCGCGGCGGTGCCAGGGCGGCCGGCGCCGAAGATCATCAGCGCAGCGATGGTTGCCGGGATGAAACCCGGCAGCGTGATCGTCGATCTCGCGGCCGAGACCGGCGGCAATTGCGAGTCGACCCGGCCGGGCGAGACGGTCGAGATCGATGGCGTCACCGTCGCTGGTCCACTCAACCTGGCCAGCAGCGGCGCGGTGCATGCCAGCGAGATGTATGCGCGCAACGTCTACAACTTCGTCAGCCTGCTGGTCCGGGACCCGGCGCTGGCGTTCGACTGGGACGACGAGTTGCTGGCGAAGACGGTGTGGCCGGAACGTGTCGCGGTCGACCCGGGCGGCCCAGTCGACGCACCACCGGCATCTGCATAGCGGCTATCGCCTGCGCGACGAGAGTCGGATTCTTGTAGGAGCGACGTAAGTCGCGACCCGCCGAGCGTTCGGGAAGATGTACAGGTCGCGACTTACGTCGCTCCTACATCGGAGAATGCTCCTGGCTGAAAGCTGCGGCGCACAAGCCGAAATGCCTACTCCTCGCAATCGCGCTCCGGCGCCGGATGGGCTTCGACCCAGGCCGTGCGCTGCGCCGCGGTCATCGCCCGCCATTTGGCTTTCAGCGCGCGCCGCTGGTCTTCGTCGAGGCTGCGCATGCGCGCATACAGCGCACGTGCCTCGGCACGCTGCTCGTCGGACATGTGGCGCCAGCGCTTGACCCCGCGATGGGCGTGCTTGCGTTGCTCCGGGGTCATCTGCTGCCAGCGCTGCGCGCGCTCGAGCAATTCGTCGCGCTGGCCGGGTTCGGCGTTCCAGCGCTCGCGGGTCGGTGCGATCAACTGCTCGCGCTGGGTCGGGGTCAACTGGTCCCACGCAGGCAGCGCCTGCGTTTGCGCGGCGGCCACGGGTGCGGCGGCGAGCAGCATCGGGAGGAGCCAGCGGGCGAGCCGCGAGCCGGCGGTGAGGTGGGTCATCGTCAATACTCCGAAGGCGGCGGCAGGGCGTCGTCGTTGGCTGCCAGCCACAGGTAGAGGTCGGGGTTCTCGTCGAGCGCGACGAGCATGTCGTCCAGCTCGCGGTCGAGCTCGGCGCGCTGGCTGGCGCGCTCGGCCGGGCCCGGTGCGGCGGCGAGCGCGGGCGCGGGTTCCGGGGCCGCCGGTCGCAGTTGCAGCGCCAGCACCAGCGCCGCCGTCACGGCCACGGCGCCGCCGGCCAGCAGCCAGCCGAAGCGGTGCCGCGAGGATTCGGGTGACGCCGATGCGCGGCGGGCGTCGCGCAACCGCCCGCGCACCTGCGGCGAGAGGTGCTGCAGCGCCTGCGCGTGCAGGCGGCGGGCTTCGAGATCGAAATCGTGGTCGTGCGGGTTCATCGCCAATCCTCCAGTTGCCGCTGCAGCGCCTCGCGGGCACGCGACAGGTGGGTCTTCACCGAGCCCTCGCCGCAGCCCATCACCCGGGCGGTGGTGGCGACGTCGAGCTCTTCGAGCACGCGCAGGCTGAACGCCTCGCGCTGGCGCCGCGGCAGGCGTCCCAGCGCATCGGCCAAGCGACCGTAGGCCTCGCGGCCGTCGTGGGTGCGCGACGGGTCCGGACCTTCGTCGGCCCAGTCGGGTTGGCTGCCGTCGTCGCGCTCCGGCATCGGCGCCAGCCAGCGCAGGCGGAACGTGCGACGGCGCTGGGTGTCGACGATGCGGCTGCGCAGGATGCTCCAGAACAGCGGCGTCCATTCCGCCGCCGGCCGGTGCTGGTAGTCGAGCATCTTGATCATGGCGTCCTGCACTGCATCGAGCGAATCCTCGCGATGGCGCAGGCCGAGTTCGGCGAAACGGAACGCGCGCGGGCCGATGCTTGCGAGGAAGTGTTCGAGCGAGGCGTGGTCTTGGGCATGGGGGCTCACGCGGTCGAGCATATACGGCTCTGGTTCGTCGCCAGCGCGGCGGCCGACAGGCGAGGGGGCGCAGCCCGGGCTGCAGGGACGGGAACGCACCGGCCCGGTCGCGGTTGACACCGTGTGGAGGGCGCGACGCCGCGGTTATGATGCCGGAGGTCTTGCATGGAGCGGCAGCGATGGGCGAGGGGTCGATGGTGCAGGCATTCACGATGCTCTACATCTTCATGCTGGCGGCGATCGCCGGCCATGTGATCATCTCGCGGGTGCCGGTGATCCTGCACACGCCGTTGATGTCGGGCTCCAACTTCATCCACGGCATCGTGCTGATCGGCGCGATGGTGGTGCTCGGGCATGCCGACACCACGCTGGAGAAGGTCATCGGATTCGTCGCGGTGCTGCTGGGTGCCGGCAACGCCGCCGGCGGTTACGTGGTGACCGAGCGGATGCTGGACATGTTCAAGTCGAGCAAGTCGCCCGCCGGCAAGCCCAGCGGGGATGCCCCCGATGGAGGCCGGCGATGACCGGCGCGCACTGGCTCGCCGCGGCGAGCTACTTCGCCGCCGCCACTCTGTTCCTGCTCGGCCTGCAGCGCATGGCCTCGCCGAAGACCGCGCGCAGCGGCATCCGCTGGGCCGGCGCCGGCATGGTCATCGCGACCGCCGCGACCTTCCTGCTCGACCTCGACAACCTCGGCCTGATCCTGGCCGCGCTGGTGATCGGCACCGGCGCGGCGTGGTGGTCGGGCAAGAAAGTCGCGATCACCGACATGCCGCAGATGGTCGCGCTCTACAACGGCATGGGCGGCGGCTCGGCGGCGGCGATTGGCGCGGTCGAGTTGCTCAAATATGCCGCGCTGGTGCCGGGCGACCCGCTGCTGGTGCAGGGCGCAGGACAACTGGCGCCGTCGACAGTGACCCTGGTGCTGGCCGTGCTCGGCGCGGCGATCGGCGCGGTGTCGTTGTCGGGCTCGGTGATCGCCTGGGCCAAGCTCGACGGCCGGCTCGACCGGCGGGTGATGTTCCCCGGTCAACAGTTGTTCAACGCGCTGGTGTTCGTCGCCATGCTGGTCACCGGTGGCTGGGCGGTGATGACGCTGGAGGTGCCGGTGATCCTCGCGTTCTTCGCCCTCGCGCTGCTGCTGGGCGTGCTGATGACGCTGCCGATCGGCGGTGCCGACATGCCGGTGGTGATCTCGCTGTACAACGCGCTGACCGGACTGGCGGTGGCGTTCGAAGGCTACGTGCTCGGCAACCAGGCGCTGATCATCGCCGGCATGATGGTCGGCGCCGCCGGCATGTTGCTGACCCGGCTGATGGCCAAGGCGATGAACCGGCCGATCAGCGGCGTGCTGTTCTCCAACTTCGGCGGCGGAGGCGAGGCTCAGGAGATCGCCGGCAGCCAGAAGCCGATCGAGGCCGGCGACGTCGCCGCGATGATGGCGTATGCGGAGCGCGTGGTGATCGTGCCCGGCTACGGCATGGCGGTCGCGCAGGCGCAGCACAAGATATGGGAACTGAGCCAGAAGCTGATCGAGCGCGGGGTCAAGGTGAAGTTCGCGATCCACCCGGTCGCCGGCCGCATGCCCGGCCACATGAACGTGCTGCTGGCCGAAGCCGGCGTCCCATATGACCTGATCGCCGACATGGACGATATCAACCCCGAGTTCCCCAACACCGACGTCGCGCTGGTGATCGGCGCCAACGACGTGGTAAACCCGGTGGCCAAGACCGATCCGTCCAGCCCGATCTACGGCATGCCGATCCTCGACGTGGTCGAGGCGAAGAACACGATCGTGATCAAGCGCGGCAAGGGCACCGGTTTCGCCGGCATCGAGAACGCGCTGTTCTACGCAGACAACACCCGGATGCTGTACGGCGACGGCGCGGAGATGGCGAGCGCGCTGGTGTCGGAACTCAAGGCGCTCGACGGCGGGCACTGAGCCGACGCGGTGGGCGGTGGCCGGATCAGCGCGAGGCCAGCGCCGCCACCAGCAACGCCAACGCCAGCCACGCCAGGTCCCACGCGCCGTTGGCCAGTTGCGCCAGTGTCCAGGCGTGGTGGAAGCCAAGTTTCAGCGCCGATTCCCACGGCGCCAGCCCGAGCATCAGCCCCAACTGGGCGGCGATGACGCCCCAGTTGGCCAGCGCTACGATGCAGGCGGTGGCGAAAATCCCGATCGCGACCCGTCGCGGCCCGCGCGGCCAGCCGCCCAGGCGCAGCATCCAGGCGATGTCGAGCGCACCGATCACCGCCATCCAGCTGTTCTGGGCACCGTTGAAGAAGGCGAGCGTGATCCATGCGGCGGCAAACCCGCAGGTGCCCAGCCCCAGCAACGCCCAGGCCAGCCACGGGGTTGCCAGTCGCGTCAGCGCGGGGCTGGGCCGCCAGGCACTCCTGCGCGCGGAGGCGGGGCGGGTCACGGACGGCGGCTCATGCAGGCGGTGCACCGGGTGGCGGGCGAACGCGACAGCATAGCCGGCGCGGCGGTCACCCTCTATGGGACCGGCATATTGGACTAGAATGGTCCTATTCGAATTCCACCGAGCCGTCCCGCCACATGTACTCCCGCAGCAGCGAACCCGTCCGTTTCGAACGCGATTGCAGCGCCGTGCTGGTGCCGCAGGGCGAGGTGGTCAACCTGCCCGCCGGCAGCGTCGGCTACATCACCCAGGCGCTGGGCGGCAGCTACACCGTGTTCGTCGAGGGCAACCTGTTCCGGATCGCCGGCAAGGATGCCGACGCGATCGGCAAGGAGCCGCCCGAGCCGCTGCAACTGGCCGAAGGCGCCGACGACGATGCGGTCGAACAACTGGTGTGGAAGCAGTTGCGGACCTGCTTCGACCCCGAGATCCCGATCAACGTGGTCGACCTGGGGCTGGTCTATACCGCCACCATCACGGCCCACCCCGAACACGCCGGCCACCGCCTGGTCCATATCGACATGACCCTGACCGCACCGGCCTGCGGCATGGGCGACATCCTCGTGGCGGACGTGCGCGACAAGATCGAGATGATCCCGACGGTGGCCGAGGCCGACGTCGACCTGGTGTTCGAGCCGCCGTGGGGCCGCCACATGATGTCGGAAGCGGCCCGCCTCGAAACCGGGATGCTTTGAGTCGCGATTGCCCCAGGGAACGCGTCGATCGCCTGGCCGTTCCAGTCACTAGTTGACGTTTTTGCGCGTTTCCATGCTGTGCTGCAGCATGGCGCGCGCCGCGCTGGGTTGTCGATTTTCCTGCTGATCGTCAACAGCGGCAGGCATCGTGCCGTCCTAGCGCCTCCCCGGGGCATCGTCTGGCCATGACCAAAGTCATGCATTTCTTGTCTGAATAATCCCGATGCCCCTAGGTTGCGTTTCGGGCGTTTTCATGGATGTCGCCCGATTTGCATCGTCCGGCCCGCTCGGCCTGCCCCGGCAGCATCGTGCGAGGAACCAGGCGAACCTTTTGCCGCGATTGCGGCGTATTTCACCGTTCGGGGGTTCTACCAAATGTCTGACCGTTCTCTGCGTGGGCTTCGTACCCATGCGCTCGCGGCTGCCACCGTTGCCGCCCTGTCCGCCTCGATGTTCGCCCTGCCGGCCTTCGCCGCCGGCCAGGGCCTGGTCAACACCGCCGGCCTGCGGTCCGACGCCGGCAATGACCGCTTCATCGTCAAGTACAAGGAAGGCAGCGCGCAGCGCAGCAATGCCGCCGCGCTCAACCGTTCGCTCAACGCCGCCGCCAACGCGACCCTGCACGGCAAGGCGCTGGGGCTGAAGAAGCTGCGCCGCACCGCCACCGGTGCCGAAGTGCTGACCACCGGCAAGAAGCTCGGCCGCAGCGAGGCCGAGGCGCTGATGCGCCAGCTGGCTGCCGATCCCAATGTCGAGTACGTCGAGGTCGACCGCCTCATGAAGGCCGTCGCGACCGCCAACGACACCTACTACAGCAGCCACCAGTGGCACTACTGGGAAGCGGCTGGCGGCATCAAGGCCAACGAGGCCTGGGACGCCACCACCGGCGCCGGCGTCGTGGTGGCGGTGATCGACACCGGCATCACCAACCACAGCGACCTCAACGCCAACGTGCTGCCGGGTTACGACTTCATCAGCGATTCGGGCATGGCCCGCGACGGCAACGGTCGTGACGGCAACGCCCAGGACGAGGGCGACTGGTTCACCAACTCGGAATGCGGACCGAACGCTCCGCCCTCAAGCGACTCCAGCTGGCACGGTAGCCACGTGGCCGGCACGGTCGCGGCGGTCACCAACAACAGCTCCGGCGTCGCCGGCGTCGCCTATGGCGCCAAGGTCGTGCCGGTGCGCGTGCTCGGCAAGTGCGGTGGCTACACCTCCGACATCGTCGACGGCATCGTCTGGGCGTCGGGCGGCAGCGTGTCCGGGGTGCCGGCCAACGCCAACCCCGCCGAGGTCATCAACATGAGCCTCGGCGGCGGCGGCAGCTGCTCGGCCAGCTACCAGAACGCGGTCAACAGCGCGGTCAGCCGTGGCACCACGGTGGTGGTCGCGGCCGGCAACAGCAATGCCGACACCTCCGGCTTCACCCCGGCCAGCTGCGACAACGTCATCGCGGTCGCCTCGACCACCCGCACCGGCGCGCGTTCCAGCTTCTCCAACTACGGTTCGCTGATCGACGTGGCGGCGCCGGGCAGCGACATCGCCTCGACCGTCAACAGCGGCGCCACCACGCCGTCGACCGAAGGCTACAGCCTGATGTCGGGGACCTCGATGGCGTCGCCGCACGTGGCCGGCGTGGTCGCGCTGATGCAGGCCGCGGCCGGCGGGTCGCTGACCCCGGCGCAGGTCGAGTCGACCCTGAAGAGCACCCTGCGGGCGTTCCCGGTGTCGATCGACCGTGACATCGGCGACGGCATCGTCAACTCCAAGGCCGCGGTGGATGCGGTGTCCGGCGGCGGTGGCGATCCGGATCCGGAACCGGGTGACGGCAGCCTCGAGAAGGGCGTGGCCGAGACCGGTCTGTCGGCCGCCAGCGGCAGCGATGTCACCTACACCTTCGAGGTGCCGGCCGGTGCCTCCGGGTTGAGCTTCGTGATGTCCGGCGGCAGCGGTGATGGCGATCTGTACGTCAAGCACGGCAGCGCGCCGACCGACAGCTCCTACGATTGCCGTCCGTACCGCAGCGGCAACGCCGAAACCTGCACGTTCGCGGCACCGGCGGCCGGCACCTGGCACGTCCGGATCAAGGCCTATTCGAGCTTCGCCAACGTCAGCCTGGTGGCCGACTACACCGCCGGTGGCGGCGGTGGTAGCGAGCCGCAGACCTACACCAACAGCGGCGACTACACGATCAACGACCGGGCGACGGTGGAAAGCCCGATCAGCGTGTCCGGCCGCAGCGGCAACGGTCTGGCGAGCAGCCGCGTCGACGTCGACATCCGCCACAGCTACAAAGGCGACCTGAAGGTCGACCTGGTGGCGCCGGATGGCAGCATCTACAACCTGCACAACCGCAGTGGCGGCAGCGCCGACAACATCATCGGCTATGCCAACCTGGACCTGTCCGGCGAAGCGCTCAACGGCACCTGGAAGCTGCGGGTCAACGACGCGTACAACGGCGATACCGGCTACATCAACAGCTGGAGCATCAACTTCTAATCCGCCATGCAGCATGTTCCACCCGATACCCCGGCTTCGGCCGGGGTATTGGTTTGTGGCGCCGGATTCAAGAGTCGTGACGGCTGTCACGATTGGCGAGGGACTTTGCCGAGTCTGTCGCTTGAGTTGCGGCCCTGCTGTCGCGTAGCGTCAGCATGCTGACAATTATTGTCAGTCCGCAGGCGTCGACCGGATCGACAGGGGATTCCGGACAGGGGGGCGTTGCCGTACCAACCAACGCAGGGAACGCGCCGGAACCGGCGCAGCCACAAGGAGTGTCCCGATGATTCGCAGACCCCATCGACTTGTCGCGCTGGTCGCGGCGGCCCTGATCGCAGGCGGCGCCCACGCGCAGGCCGGCGATCACCACCATGCCAGCCCCGAACTGACCGAACGACTCGCCCACGACCCCTTCGCGCCGGTCTACATCGTCAGCTCGCTCGACACCTACCAGGGCGGCCTGCAGGCGATCGCCCGCGCGCCCAGCACCGAAAGCGACGGCATCGGCAACACGCTGGTGATCTCGCAGGTCCAGGCCCACCAGCTGTCCGCGGTCAGCGAGCAGATCCACGAGCGGGAGAAGCGCTGCGGCGGCTTCTTCGCGTTCGCCAGCCGCGCCGAAGCCGAGGCTTTCCTCGCGCAGGAGCAAAGCGCGCAGGCGATCACCACGACCTTCGCCGACTACAGCGTCGACAACCAGGCGACGGTCGGCCCGTGGCTGCCGCAGGTGCAGGAAGGCAACATCCGCGCGACCATCGACCACCTCTCCAACGGCTACCCGAACCGCTATTACGCCAGCACTTCCGGCCGCGAGTCGGCGCTGTGGATCCGCGACAGCTGGGCGGCGCTTGCCAACGGCCGCAGCGATGCCAGCGCCGAGTTGTTCACCGGGTGCAGCAACTGCTCGACCCAGCCGTCGGTGATCCTGACCATCAATGGCACCGACCTGGCCGACGAGATCGTCGTACTCGGCGGCCACCTCGACTCGATCTCCAATTCCGGCAGCGGCAACGCGATGGACGCGCCCGGCGCCGACGACGACGCCTCCGGCATCGCCACCCTGACCGAGGTGGTCCGAGTCGCCCTGGCCGGCGACTGGAAGCCGCGGCGCACGGTCAAGTTCATGGGCTACGCCGCCGAGGAAGTCGGCCTGCGCGGCTCCAACGCGATCGCGCAGTCGTTCGCCGACCAGGGCAAGAACGTGGTCGGCGTGCTGCAACTGGACATGACCAACTATGCGGCCGGCTCGTCGGTCGACATGCAGTTGCTGACCGATTACTCCAACGCCGACCTGCAGCAGTTCCTGCGCGACATCTTCGACGAGTACCTGGCGCCGCTGGGCCTGGTCCGCGGCACCTACACCTGCGGTTACGGCTGCTCCGACCATGCCTCGTGGACCAGCGCCGGCTACCCGGCGGCGATGATGTTCGAGGCCAGCTTCAACAACGACATCCACACCCCGTACGACACCCTGTCCAACATGGGCAACAACGCCAATGCCTCGGTGCCTCTGGCCAAGCTGGGGCTGGCTTTCCTCGGCGAACTGGCCAAGACCGAAGGTGGCGGCGACACCGATCCGCCGGACGACGGCAACGTGCTGGAGAACGGCGTGCCGGTGACCGGGCTGGCGGCGAGCACCGGCACCGACCTGCGCTACACCTTCGAGGTGCCGGCCGGCGCGAGCGACCTGCAATTCGTGATGTCCGGTGGCAGCGGCGATGCCGACCTGTACGTCAACCACGGCAGTGCGCCGACCGACAGCGGCTACGACTGCCGGCCCTACCGCAGCGGCAACGCCGAGACCTGCAGCTTCGCCACGCCCGCCGCGGGCACCTGGCACGTGCGGGCCAAGGCGTACTCGGGATTCAGCGGGGTCGGCCTGGTCGCCAGTTACGAAACCGGCGGTGGCGACGGCGGCGATCGCCAGACCTACGAGAACAGCGGCGACTACACCATCAACGACAACGCCACGGTGGACAGCCCGATCGCGGTGTCGGGCCGCAGCGGCAACGCGCCGGCCGACGCGGTGGTTTCGGTCGACATCCGCCACAGCTACCGTGCCGACCTCCGGGTCGACCTGGTCGCCCCCGACGGCAGCATCTACAACCTGCATAACCGCAGTGGCGGCAGCGCCGACGACCTGATCGGCAGCTACACCCGGGACCTGTCTAGCGAGCCGCTCGACGGCAGCTGGAAACTGCGGGTCAACGACAACTACACCTACGACGACGGCTATATCAACGGCTGGAGCATCGAGTTCTGAGCGGATAAATCCCCCCACATCTCTCCGTACTTTCGCCCCGGTTCCCACCGGGGCTTTTTTTTGCCGTTACAACGACTCGAAACGGTTCGCCTCGACGTTCTTGCGGACCCTGGCCGGGTCCCAGATGCGTCCGTTCATCGCGATGTACACGCCGGGTGGCAGCGACTGCACCGCGCCGACCGCGGTGCCGATGTTGAACTCCGCGTCCGAGCCGCGGAAGCGGGCCGGGTTCAGCGCGCCGGTCAGCACGATGGTCTTGCCTTCGATGCGGGCCAGCACCTTGGCGGTCGCCACCATCGAGTCGGTGCCGTGGGTGACCAGCACGTGGCGTGCATCCTGCGCGGCGATGGTCGCGCGGATCAGTTCGCGGTCGTCGTCGCCGATGTGCAGCGAGTCCTTGCGCAGGATCGGGACCACGTCGTAGCGGAACGCGACCCCAAGCTCGTCGAGGATGCGGCCGATCTGCGGCTCGCCGATCTGGTAGTCCGACTTGTCGTCGAAGTAGATCTTGTCGATCGTGCCGCCGGTGGTGACGATGCAGAGCTGGTCCATGGGACGCCGGGAATGCGGTGGGGGCCGTGAATTATACGGCCGCTTGTCTGGAGGCGGTCCCGGGTAGGAGCGACATCAGTCGCGACCTGTACATGGCCTCCAGCGTTCGGCGGTTCGCGACTGACGTCGCTCCTACACCGGAACCGGCAATCACCCGCGCTTGCGGTTGAACCGCGCCCGCAGCCCCGGCAGGCTCGCCGCAAACACGACTACCACCGCCAACGTCAGTTCGATCCACGCCAAGGCCTGCTCCTCAGGCCGGATCCAGGCAATCAACACGCCGTGACTGAACCACGCCAGCGCCAGCACAGCGCTCCACAAGCCAGCGGTCCGCGCCCGACGCCACACCCCGAGCGCGCACAGCGCCGGCGGCAAGGCGAACACCACCAGCGCGACGTTGTCCGGGTGCACCCGGAGGAACCAGAACACGTACAGCGCCACCAGGGCGCACAGACTGGCCATCAAAACCCGCCGCGCCGGCGGCCATTGCTCCGTCGCGCTCATGCCAGCCTCGCCGCGACCGTCGCCACCCGCCGGCCTAGCGCGCGGGCCAGCGCCGCCTCGTCGTCGCTCGGGTGCGGGTCGTCATTGTTGCCGGCGACATGGCTCGCGCCATATGGCGTACCGCCGCCGCGAGTCGTGCTCAGCAGAGGCTCGGTGTACGGGATGCCGAGCACCAGGCAGCCGTGGTGCAGCAGCGGCACCATCATCGTCAGCAGGGTCGACTCCTGGCCGCCGTGCATGCTTGCGGTCGAAGTAAACACGCCGGCCGGCTTGCCGACCAGGGTGCCGCTGGCCCACTGCGCGCCGAGCCCGTCGAGCCAGTGCTTGAGCGGCGCGGCCATGTTGCCGAAGCGGGTCGGGCTGCCGAGCAGCAGGCCGGCGCATTCGTCGAGGTCACGCGCTTCGACATACGGCGCGCCGTCTTCCGGAACCGGCGGTGCCGCGGTCTGGGTCACCGCCGCCACCGGCGGCACCGTGCGCACGCGCGCGCTCATGCCTTCGACCTCGCCGATGCCGCGCGCGACCTGCCGCGCCAACCGCGCGACCGAACCGCCACGGCTGTAGTACAGGACCAGGATCTCGCGCATCGATGCATCTCTTGCAGGGCAGGCCGCAAGGATAAAGCAACATCACGCGCCGACTTGCGGCCCATCGGGTAACCTCCGGCCAATGGAACCGCTGGACTCCTTCTATCGCTGGAGCGACCGCATGCGCGACAAGGCGCGGGCCGGGGCGTTCACCCGGTTCCTCGGCAAGCGCGTGCTCGAGGACGACCTGTTCCAGGCCGCCGGCGCGTTGTCGTTCACCACCGTGTTCGCGCTGGTGCCGCTGTCGATGGTGGTGTTCGGGGTGCTGTCGGCGTTCCCGCTGTTCGCCGAATGGAGCGCGCGGCTCAGCGACTACATCTTCTCCAACTTCGTGCCCAACGCCGCCCGCTCGGTCGAGGACTACCTGTTGCAGTTCTCCAGCAACGCCGGCCAGCTCACCGTCGCCGGCGTGATCGCGCTGGTGGTGTCGTTGCTGATCACCCTCAATGGGGTCGAGGCCGCGTTCAACCGGATATGGCGGGTGCGCTCGCATCGGCCGAAGTTCGGCCGCTTCCTGGTCTACTGGACGGTGCTGACCCTCGGTGCGTTGATGGCCGCGGCCAGCCTGGCGCTGTCGGCGCGGTTCTTCGCCCTGTCGGTGTTCGACACCGAGGCCGGCCACGTGCTGGAGAACCTGATGCTGCAGCTCGCGCCGCTGGCGCTGGAGCTGCTGGCGTTCGCGGCGATCTACAAGGTGGTGCCGCACCGCACCGTGCACTGGCGCCACGCGGTTGCCGGGGCGCTGCTGGCGGGGCTGCTGTTCGAGTTGATCAAGGGCGGCATCGGCCTGTACTTGGGCACGTTCGGCAACTACTCGAAGATCTACGGCACCCTCGCGTTCGTGCCGATCTTCCTGTTGTGGATCTTCCTGAGCTGGTTCGCGGTGCTGCTGGGAGCGTCGCTGGCGTCGACCATCTCCGCGTTCCGCTACCAGCCCGCGTCCATGCGCTTGCCGCACGGCTACGAGTTCTATGGGCTGCTGAGGATGCTGGCGCGATTCAACCAAGCGCGCGATCGCGGCGAGGGCCTGCACAGCGACGACATCCAGCAACTGGAGCCGATCCTGACCGACGCGCTGGTGCAGGAGATGCTGGCTCAGCTGTGCGAAATCAACGTGGTGCGGCGCGCAGAGGGCGGTGAGTGGCTGCTGGCGCGCGACCTCGACCAACTGAGTCTGGCCGAACTGTACGAGGCCTGCCAGTTGCGCATCCCGATCGCCGAGGCCCACCTGCCGTGCCGCGAGGATGCGCTGGGGCAGGCCACCGTCGCCGCGCTCGACGAACTGCGGGTACCGTTGCGGGCCCTGCTCAAACGCCGCGTGGGCAGCATCCACGCCGAGGAGAAATGATCGATGGGTAGTCGTGCGATTGTCTTGTTGTTTGTAGGTATGGTCTTGGCCACCGTGTTGGCCGCGTGTCAACCGGCCGGTGCACCCGACGCGGATGTGTCGGATGCGGCGACGCCGCTCGCCACCGACGCGCCAGATGGGGGGGATACGGCGCCGGAACCGCCGGGCGCGGCCGACAAGCAGGTGCCGCAGTTGCAGATCGCCACCCTCGACGGCACGTCCTACGATCTCGCCGCGCATCGCGGCAACTGGGTGGTGGTCAACTTCTGGGCGACCTGGTGCGCGCCGTGCCTGAAGGAAATGCCGGAGCTGTCGGCGCTGGATGCGATGCACGAGCACATCGAGGTGATCGGCCTGGCCTACGAGGACATCGAGGTCGAGGCGATGCGCGATTTCCTCGATGCGCATCCGGTGGTGTACCCGATCGCGATCGTCGACACCTACGACCCGCCGGCCGATTTCGAAACCCCGCGCGGGTTGCCGATGACCTACCTGATCGCCCCCGATGGCACGGTCGCCAAACAGGTGGTCGGCCCGGTCACGGCGCGCGAGATCGAGGCCGCGATCGCCGCCGCCGGCGGTCCCGCGGCTGATGTCGGCAGCAACGAAGCCGGCACCGACGAGGCCAACGCCGCGCAACCGTCATGAGCGCCGCGCGCTTCCTGGTCAGCGGCAAGGTGCAGGGCGTGTTCTTCCGCGCCAGCACCCGTGAGCAGGCGATCGCGCTCGGCTTGCGCGGTCACGCGATTAACCTCGACGACGGCCGGGTCGAGGTCCTCGCGGCGGGTGATGACGCCGCAATCGAAACGCTGGCCGACTGGTTGCGGCACGGACCGCCATCGGCCCGGGTCGAGCGGGTCGAGCGCACCGCGGCGGCAGACAACGAAGCCTCCGCCGGGTTCACGCTCGGCTGAGCGACAGCAGGCTCAGGTCGCGACCGGTTTGTTCCATGTGCGTATGCCGGCGGACGATGACGATGACGGGATGCTGTTTCCCGCGCTCAGCGGCCGCCGGGCAGGGCGCGCATCGTCGGAACTGCCAACTGCCTAGCGATACTGCTTGCCCGGATGGGCGATGATCAGGCGGCATTCCCGGGCCGGCGGCCCCGACGGAAGACGAGTCCCCCGCACGCATGACCATCGCCCGTTATCGCTTCGGAAGCCATACGCTGGATCTGGCCCGGCGGGAGCTGAGGTGCGAGGACAGGCCGGTGGCGTTGCAGGCGCGGGTGTTCGAATGCCTGTGCTGCCTGATCGAGCATCGGGACCGTGCGGTGGGTCGCGATGAACTGGTCGGGGCGGTCTTTGGGCGAGCCGACGTGTCCGACGCGCAATTGGCGCAGATCATCCTGCGGACCCGTCGCGCCGTCGGCGATGATGGCCAGAAGCAGCACACGATCCGCACTGTTCCGCGCTTCGGGTTCCGCTGGACGGCCGCGATTGCGGAGGAGTTCGCCGAGGCTGCCGCCGTCGCGGAGAGCGACTCCGATGTCGCGGCCGCCCAAGTCACACATCGTGACCTCGCGGCGACCAACCCTGCCGCCGCACGGAAACCCGCCCGACCGTCGCCGGCACCGCCGCTGGAACGCGTATTGCGACCGGCACTGCTTGGTGCCGCGTTCGCGCTGCTCGCGGGATTGCTGACATGGTGGGTTCCGCACGCCTCGGTTCGGATCGGCGGAACGCAGTCCCGTGCCGACGCCGCCGTGCCGCGCGGCGCGATCATGGTCCTGCCAACCGATGTCACCGGAGCGGGCGATGTCGCGTGGGCGCGTTTGGGCCTGATGGATTATCTGGCCGACCGCCTGCGTCGTGCCAGCTTGCCGGTGCTGGCCAGCGAAACCACCCTGGGCGTGCTGCGCAAGAATCCCGGACTGGCCAGCGATACAACAGCATTGCGCGAGGCGACGCGCACGGCTTGGGTGGTTACCAGCCAGGCGACGCAGGAACAAGATCGATGGGCCGTGTCGCTGGTCGCGACAGATGTGCACGGCGTGGCGCAGCGCGGACATGGCGTGCATCAGGACTTGCTCGATGCAACCCGTGCCGCCGGCGATCGCCTGCTGGCTGCGCTCGGCGGCCACCTGCCGCCCGCGACGGAGGCCGAGACCGATCCTGGCTTGGCCGAGCGCCTGCAACGTGCCCAATCGGCGATGTTGGCCAACGAGCTCGACACCGCGCGGCGGATCCTCAACGAGGCGCCGGAGTTGCAGCGCTCGCAACCGCAGTTGCGTTACCGCCTGTCCCAGGTGGACTTCCGTGCTGGCGAGTACGAGCGCGGTCTTGCCAGCCTCGACGAGTTGCTGGAAATGCCCGGACTGCAGGCCGACCCGCTGTTTCACGCGCGGCTGCTGAATGCGCGCGGGGCGATGCTCATCCGGCTTGACCGCTATGCCGAGGCGGAGCGCAGCTACGACCGGGCGGTGCGCCTGCTTGATGGCGGCAAGTACCCCGCCGAGCTGGGTCGGGCGTTGAACGCACGCGCTGTCACCCGCTCCTCGCAGGGACGTTTCGCCCAGGCCCTGGCCGACCTCGGCACGGCGCGCGTGCAACTCGTCCGTGCCGGCGACGGGCTGGCGGTGGCGAGGGTCGACGCCAACCTGGGCAATGTCGAGATGGACCGCGACCGCCCCGCCCAGGCAGTCGGCTACTTCGACAAGGCCGCCGACGACTTCGCGTCGATGGGCGCGGTCAACGAGTTGGCGGCGATGAGCGGGATGCTGATGACCGCCCGGCTGCAGTTGCTGCAACCGGCCCGGGCGCTGCAGGAGAGCGAGCGCGCCTGGGCGCTGCGCGAGCGGATACGCGACCCGGCCCAGCGCGCCAACCTACTGCTGGGTCGCGCCGAGGTGCTGATCGCCACCGGCCAGCTGAGCGAAGCGCGCGAACTGCTGCAGCGGCCGGAGGCCGGTACGGTGGTGCCGGGCGATTTCCGTCGTCGCGAGTTCCTGCAGATGGAGTTGGCGTGGCACGCGGGTGACCCGCGGTCGGCGGCGTTGCTGGCCGAGGAGGCCCTGCGCGAATGGCCGCAACGCATGCGGCCGCGGTTGCGGGCATGGACCCGGCTGCGTCGGCAGCAGGCTTCGCTGCGGGCCGACCTGCCATTGCCAGACGCGGGCGTCGCCAACTCCGGCGACAGCCTGCCGGAAGTGTTGATACGTGCGGTGACACAGCGGGTGCGCGGGGATGAACAGGCTGCCGATTCCAGCTATCGCGCGGCCTTGGCGCTGGCCGAACAACGCGGCATCGCCGCCGAGATCGCCGAGGTGGTAGACGCTCATGCCACCTGGCTGCTGGAGCGCAGCCGACTCGATGATGCCGGCGCCCTGGTCGGTCGGGTGGCGCCCTGGGCCGAACGCGATTTCGACCTCGCGCTGCTGCAGGCGCGCCTGTTCCAGAAACTCGGCCAGCACGACCCGTGGCAACGCGCACTGGAGAATGCACGTCGCCTCGCCGGCGAACGCAACATCCCGGCCGAGCTGACCCTGGTGGCCCCGTCGCCGACGATGCCGACGCACCCCGAGGAGGTCGCAAGCCACTGACTTGAAAGAACAAACCTCCCTGTAATGCAATCGTCATGCAACTGGAATGACGGTCCTGCAGGGGCGTGACAGCGTCCGGAAGCCATGCCGCGACTTGCCCTCCCCCGGGCAGGGCGCGTTCGTCCACTCCGGGAGATCCACGCCTCATGAAGCGCACGCCGTTGCACGTCGCCATCCTGTTATTGCTCGCCGCCCCCCAGGCGGGTTGGGCCCAGTCACAAGCCCCCAGGCCGGCTGCAGACACGCCGGACATCGATACCGCGGAGGGCTGCCGGATCGTCGAGGCGGGCGAACCGGATGCGTCGGGTCGCTATCGGGCCGTAGTCGAATGCGATGGCGCCGCGCCCGTTGCCGCGGCGCGGATCGCCGGCAAGGGTAGCCGTAATGCCAGCATCCAGGACGCGAAACACTACTTCGCGGCCGACGGCGCCCGCGACGGCAGCGACGATGCCCAGGCCACCGGCGAGCACGCGGTCGCCAGCGGCGCCGGCAGCAGCGCCAGCGGCTACCGCTCGGTGGCCAGCGGCCATGAGGCCACCGCGAGCAACCAGTGGAGCATTGCGGTCGGCAGCGAGTCCGACGCCAGCGCGCTCGGCGATATCGCGATCGGCGCCAAGGCGGTCGCCGCCGGCGGCTCCAGCGTCGCCATCGGCGGCGCCTTCAACACCTTCGCCGGCTGGGAGAACACATCGGCGACCGGCGGCCATGCGGTCGCGGTCGGAGCCGGCGCCACCGCCGAGGGCGACTTCGGCACCGCGCTCGGCAGCGTCGCCCGCGCGCTGGGCCAGAACGCCAGCGCGCTCGGCAACCTGTCGCTGGCCGACGGCATGGACAGCACCGCGCTGGGCACGGCATCCCGTGCCAGCGCCGACTACAGCACCGCCGTCGGTATCGGCAGCGAGGCGGCCGGCTTCAACAGCGCCGCGCTGGGCGCGCGCAGCTACGCGGCTGCGGACAACAGCGCGGCGCTCGGACCGGACAGCACGTCGTCGGCCGATTACGGAACCGCGGTCGGCAGCAACAGCCGAGTCAGTGGCCATGCCGGCACCGCGGTCGGCGTCGGCGCCAATGCCGGACGCGCCAACAGCACCGCGCTCGGTGGCGCCTACTTCGTCGGCGCGGCGGACGACGGCAGCGGGTGGACCGGCGAGCTCGTGCAGACCCGCGCGCAGGGCGAGGCCGCCACCGCGGTCGGTGCCGGCGCGCTGGCGAGCGGTGAGCACGCGACCGCCACCGGTACACTCAGCGAGGCGAGCGGCCTCGCCAGCACCGCCAACGGCTACGGCAGCATCGCCGGTGGAGGCGACAGCACAGCGCTTGGCGCCGATGCCATCGCCGATGCGGACTACAGCACCGCCCTGGGCGCCAGCAGCGCCGCATTCGGCGTTGGCGCGTCGGCGTTCGGCAGCGGTGCGTTCGCACTCGGCGAGACGGCTACCGCGGGCGGTTTCAACAGCGTTGCCAGCGGCGACTGGAGCGCGGCTTACGGCGTCGGCAGCGAAGCCAGCGGGCAGAGCAGCACCGCCATCGGCGGCCAGATGACGGTCATCAATGGCCAGACCTGGGAGGAGGAAACCTGGTCGACGGTGGCCTCCGGCCAGGAAAGCACCGCGCTGGGCGTGGCGGCGCGTGCGACCAATTACGGTTCGGTCGCGGTCGGCGCGGTGTCGGAGGCCAGTGGCGAAAGCACCGTCGCGATCGGCCCGGCCAGCACCGCGCGCGGCGACTGGAGCGTGGCGATCGGCCAGCAGACCCGCAGCTATGGCGTCTTCAGCACTGCGCTGGGCTCGTGGGCGAAAGCCCACGGCGACCGCAGCGTCGCGGTCGGCGGCGTTGCCTACGGCGACGAAAACACCGCGGTCGGGCAGATGTCCGGCACCGCGGGCACGCATAGCAGCGCGTTCGGCCGCCAGGCCCGGGCGCGGCTGGACCGCACCACCGCGCTGGGTGCCGAGACCGACGTAATCGCCGAGAACAGCGTTGCGCTAGGGGCGTACTCGTATGCCGACCGTGCCGACACCGTTTCGGTGGGCAGCGCGGTGACCAGCCCGCTCAACGGGCAGGGACCGTTCCAGCGCCAGATCACCAATGTCGCTGCGGGCACGGAGGAATTCGACGCGGTCAATCTCGCGCAACTGCGGGAACTTGGCGCGGAAGTCGCCGACGCGACCCATTATTTCGAGGCCAACGGCAACGACGACGGCAGCGACGATGCGCTGGCCGAAGGCGAATACGCCACCGCGTCGGGCTCGGCCAGCAACGCGCTGGGCATCGGCGCGACCGCGTACGGCAGCGGCGCCACCGTGGTGGCCGACAACGCGACCGCGATCGGTGTTGACTCGCTGGCTTCGTCGGCCTCGGGCACGGCGGTTGGCGGCCGGCTGGACTACAGCTACGAAGATGCGGAAACCCACCAGCAGGTAGTACTGGAAGGCAGCACGGTTGCCAGTGGCGGCGCCACGAGCGCGTTCGGCGCCGGCGCCCAGGCCAGCGGTGAACTCGGCACGGCGCTCGGGACCGCCTCGATGGCCTCGGGCATGTGGTCGACCGCGGCCGGATCGCGCGCGAACGCCGCCGGCGCCAGCAGTGTCGCGCTCGGCGAATCGGCACAGGCGACCGGCGCGCAGAGCACCGCGGTGGGCGGCAGTCAGCCTGCCGGGCGGGTGCTGGGTCATATCCCGACCACCGCCTCGGCCGATCGCGCCTCGGCGTTCGGCGCGGGCGCCAGTGCTACCGGCATCCAGTCGACCGCGCTGGGCTGGAACGCCTCGTCGAGCGGGGTCAGTGCGACTGCCGTCGGCGAATCGGCATCGGCCTACGCGCGCCGCTCCGTGGCGTTGGGCGGCTCGGCGTTCTCCAATGCCGAAGGCGCGATGGCGCTGGGGTACTACGCCTTCGCGCTGGAGGAGCAGAGTGTGGCGCTGGGCACCGGCTCGGTGGCCGATCGGGCCAATGCGGTGTCGGTCGGGGCCGGCGCCAACATCGACGGCTTCCCGGAGACGCGCCAGATCACCCACGTGACGGCCGGCACCGAGGCGACCGACGCGGTCAACCTCGGCCAGCTCGAGGACGTCGCCGACAGTGTTGGCGAGGCCAGCCACTACTTCGCGGCCAACGGCAACGGCGATGGCAGCGACGATGCGCTGGCCGAAGGCGAATACGCGACCGCGACCGGCTCGGGCAGCAACGCGCTCGGCATCGGCACGTCGGCCTTTGGCAGTGGTTCCTTCGCCACCGCCGACTACGGCACTGCAGTCGGCTACGGCGCCACCGCCAGCGGTGTGCACAGCTCCGCGTTCGGCGAGGGCGCGCAGGCAACCGGGGTGGCCAGCACCGCGTTGGGCGGAGGCTACGAGATGTTCAACATGGAGACCGGTGAGTTCGAGGTGTGGAACCCGCTGGCTTCGGGCAACCAGAGCACGGCGGTTGGCGCGGGTTCGCAGGCCACCGGCGACGGCAGCACGGTGCTCGGCGGAGTGGCGATCGCCCGCGGGTCGTCGTCCACGTCGCTCGGCGTCGCCAGCAGCGCGCTGGCGGACTTCACCACCGCGGTCGGCTCCGATGCGACCGCACGCGGCGAGTTCGCGACCGCGATGGGGCGCCACGCCCATGCCTACGGATCGCACACGGTGGCGATCGGCAGCGCCAGCTTCGCGGTTGGCACCGGCTCCACCGCGGTCGGCCAGTTCGCCGAGTCGCGCGGCCACCTGAGTACCGTCCTGGGCATGCGCAGCTATGCGCTGGGCAAGTACGGCGTTGCGTTGGGTGCGGACTCAACCGCCGCCGGCGACGAAGCCACCGCCACCGGCACCCGCAGCAATGCCAGCGGCATCCAGTCGACGGCAAACGGCATCGACAGTGCGGCCAGCGGCTTCGATGCCACCGCGGTGGGCGCCAACAGCATTGCCAGCGGGCGTGCCGGCACCGCGCTGGGCGCGTCGAGCATTGCCGAGGGCGCCTTCGCCACGGCGGTGGGCGAGTCCAGCCGTGCCAGTGGTGACAGCAGCACGGCGCTGGGCACCGGCAGCAATGCATCGGGCGCCGACAGCATCGCCATGGGCAGCCAGTCGCGTGCCAGCGCGGACGGCAGCCTCGCGTTCGGCTGGCGCAGCAGCGCCATCGGGGCGAACAGCGTGGCATTGGGCAGTGGTTCGATCGCCCATCGCGACAACACGGTGTCGGTCGGCAGCGCCGGCGCCGAACGCCAGATCACCAACGTCGCGGCGGGTACTGAAGACACCGACGCGGTCAACTTGGCGCAGTTGCGCGAGATCGGACTGGTCGACGCGGAAGGTTCGGTCGCCGACGCCGTGACCTACGAGGACGATGCAAAAGCCAGCCTGCGCCTGGCCGGTGCCGATGGCACGACGCTGGGCAACCTCGCCGCCGGGACGCTCAATGCGACCAGCAGCGAGGCGGTGACTGGCGGGCAGCTGTTCAACACTAACCAGGCCCTGGTCAACGCCCTCGGCGGTGGCGCCATGCTCAGTGCGACCGGGGGGATCATCGCGCCCACCTACCACGTGATGGAATCGGCATTCGGTACGGTCGGCGATGCGTTGACCGCGCTTGATGATGGTCTGGCCGCACTCGACCAGCGTGTGGATGGGTTGGAGAACGGCGTAAGCGATACGGCGTCCACGGCCATTGCCTCCTCAAGGACCGCCGCCACGTCGCCATCGGCAGCTGCGACTGCGGATGCAGGGGATGTCGACGTCACTGCGACCGTCGCCAGCGAGGATGGCGGGGAACACGGGAGCGGCGGAACCATCACCGCCGCCAGCGCTGACGCTCCCCGCCGCGTGACCACCGAGACGACTGCTGCGACCGACGACTCCGAAGCCGCGCAGCCGACCGCCACCGCCAACGCGCAGACCCTGAGCCAGGCCAACGCCTACACCGACACCAAGATCACCCAGGCGGTGGCGGTGCCGATGGCGGCCATCGACGACCTGCGCACCGAAGTCGGCGAGCGCTTCATCGAACAGGACGAGCGCATCGACCGCATGGGCGCGATGAACGCCGCGATGCTCAACATGGCGACCAGTGCCGCGGGCATCCGCACGTCCAACCGGGTCGGTGTCGGCGTTGGATTCTCCGGCGGCGAGCAGGCGCTCTCGGTCGGCTTCCAGCGTGCGTTCAGCGACCGCGCAACGATGACCATCGGTGGCGCCTTCAGCGACGACGAAAGCTCGGTCGGCGTCGGCCTCGGCTTCGGCTGGTAATCGCAGCGCCGCTCTTCTTTTTACCCCCGACGGCCACGGACGGCTGTCTTTTCCGGCAATCCCGTGGCATGCCGACAGACGGCATGCGAAATCCTCCCAGGAGAATCCGATGTCGATCCAGATCATCCGTGCCCACAAGCGCCGGCCCGTCTTCCGCAACCATCTGCCCGGCATCCTCGCCGCGGCGGTCTTGCTCGGCTTGTCGGCGCCGCTGGCCATGGCCGGCAACAGCACGCCCTTGCCGGTTGCCGATGCCACCTCCGCGTTGGCGGCGGACCGGCAGGAGCATGACCGCTTCATCGTCCGCTATCGCGAAGGCAGCCCGCAGCGCCACGACACGCAGCGCCTGGTGCAGTCATTGCAGCAGGTGGTCGCCCGTTCCGGCCTGGTTGGCGGCGCGGGACTGTCTGTCCGCCACGTGCGCAGTCTTGCTTTGGGTGGCGACGTGGTGGAGGTCTCGCGCCCACTCGATCGCGTGAGCGCCGCGGCGCTGATGCGCAGCATTGCCACCGATCCCGCTGTCGCGCATGTCGAGCCGGACATCCTCCTGTCGCACACCGGCCTTCCGGCGCGAGTGAGCCCGGCGATGGTGCCCGACGACGAGCTCTACGCCCAGTACCAGTGGCACCTGCACAGCGCCACCGGCGGCATCCGCGCGCCGGCGGCGTGGGACGCGACAAGCGGCGAGGGCGTGGTCGTCGCGGTGCTCGACACCGGCATCACCGACCACGAGGACCTAGACGGCAACGTGCTGGAAGGCTACGACTTCATCACCGACACCTTCCTTTCGCGCCGCGAGACCGATGAGCGGGTCGCCGGTGCGCACGACTACGGGGACTGGAACGACGACCCGACCCAGTGCCCGGTGTCGCCCAGCTCGTTCCACGGCAGCCATGTCGCCGGCACCGTGGCCGAGACCACCGGCAACGGAATCGGCATGGCCGGCGTCGCGCATGACGCCAGGGTGTTGCCGGTGCGCGTGCTGGGTCGCTGCGGCGGCTACCTGTCGGACATCGCCGACGCGGTGGTCTGGGCTTCCGGCGGCAGCGTGGACGGCGTGCCCGACAACGCCAACCCGGCCGAGGTGATCAACATGAGCCTGAGCGGCGCCGCTGCCTGCGGGGCGGAGTCGACGATGCAGCTCGCGATCGACGCTGCCATCGCCAACGGCACCACCGTGGTGGTCGCGGCGGGCAACGACAACGCCGACGTCGGCGGTTTCACGCCCGCCAGCTGCGCCAGCGTGGTCACCGTCGGCGCGACGCGGATCGGCGGCGGCCGGGCCGGGTATTCCAACTACGGCAGCCGCGTGGACCTGTCCGGCCCCGGCGGCGGTGGCAGTGCCGACGGCAACCCCGGCGGCTACGTCTGGCAAAGCATCAACGACAGCGCGACCTCGCCGGAACTGGGCACGCCGACCTACGGCGGCATGGCCGGCACCTCGATGGCGGCGCCGCACGTGGCGGGCGTGGTCGCGCTGGTGCAGAGCGTGGCCGAAACCCCGCTGGCGCCGGACGAGATGCGCGCCCTGCTGAAAGATACCGCGCGGCCGTTCCCGGTCGAGATCCCCGCCGGCACGCCGGTCGGCAGCGGCATCCTCGATGCGCAGGCCGCGGTCGCGGCGGTCGCCGAACCGTGCGAGGGCGACGAGTGCGAACCGGTGCCGGAAGCGACCCCGATCAGCAACCGGGTCCCGGTGACCGGGCTGGCTGGTGGCGTCGACGAGGCGCAACTGTTCTCGATCGAGGTTCCGGCCGGCGCGTCCGGCCTGAGCTTCATCAGCTACGGCGGCAGCGGTGACGTGTCGCTGCTGGTGAGCTTCGGCGCGGAGCCGACCCAGGACGCTGCTGATTTCAGTTCGGCCCGGCCGGGCAATAACGAGACGATCCGCATCGCCACGCCGCAGGTCGGTACCTACTACGTGAAGGTGGTCGGAGTGAAGGCGTTCGCGGCCGTCACGTTGCAGGCGCGGCACAACTGAGGTCTTGCCGGGCGGCCGGTCCTTTGGGCCGGCCGTCGTTGCGTTGCGCCGCGCGTTAGCGCTTCGCCATGCCGTGTACTGCCGCGGCGAAGTCACGCGCGAAGCCGTCCATGTCGAACAGCCCGCTGTCGCGGCGGCGAGCGGCCAGTTCCGCACGGACATCCGCCAGCGCCTGTGGGTCGCGACCCAGCGCGATCGCACGGGCCACGAAGGCATCGTCGGTATCGACGTTCATCGCGTGCAGGCCGAGATGATGGTTGAGGCTGCCGGCGACACGCGCCGCGAAAGTCTCGCCGGGCTGGGTCAGTAGCGGGCAATCGGCCCACAGCGCGTCGGACGCGGTGGTGTGGGCGTTGTAGGGCTCGGTGTCGAGGAACAGGTCGGCATGCTGCAGGCGGGCGAGGTATCCGGCATGCGGCTGCTTGCGCATGAACACCAGCCGCTGCGGATCGACACCCTGTGCCTGCGCGACAGCGCGAAGTCGGTCGTCGGCCCGGCCCGGGCCCGACAGCAACCACAAGACGCTGCCCGGCACGCCGCGCAGCACCGCCAACGCACGGCCGACGCTGCGCGGGTTGAGCTTGTAACTGTTGTTGAAGCAGCAGAACACCACGCCCTCGGCCGGCAACCCGCAATCGGCGCGCGACGGTGGTGGCGCCAGTTCACGCGACGTGTCGGACGGTTGGAAGCAACGCGGCAGCCGCACGACCCGCTCGCTGAAGTGCGGCGCCAGCGCCTCCGGCAGCACGAAGCCATCAGCCAGCACATGGTCGATCCACGGCGCGCCCGAGGTGCCGGGGTAGGCCAGCCAGTTGACCTGCACCGGCGCCGCTCGCATCGCGAGTACCTCCGGTACGCCACCGCCGCCCCAGCCGCGCAGGTCGAACAGTACGTCGATACCGGTATCGCGGATGGCGTTGGCGACTTGACGGTGGTTGCGGCCGGCGACGTCGTGCAACCTGGTCGCGGCCTGCAGCCGTTGGCGGATCGGACTGCCGTCGTCGTGGTTAAGCGCGAACAGGTGGATGTCGAGGTCGGCGTGGCTTGCCAGTGATTCGAACAGCGCGACCGTCAGCAATCCGGTCGGATGCGCGCCGAATCCGTTGGACAGGAAGCCGGTGCGGACTGTGCTGGGAATGCGTGGCGGCGGTGGCGGCAACGGACGCACGTGGCGCGCGATATGCGCCGCGCGCAGCCGTGAGCATTGCAATTGTTCGGCGGCGCTGGCGTCCTCGCTGAGGAACGCGAACGGCTCGACTGCCGCATGGCCGCGGCGCACGGCGTCGCGCACCTGCGCCGACAATGCCTCGAGATCGCGCCAGTCGCACAGCTTGCGGCGCCAGGCCAGCAGGTAGGCCGCAAGTTGCGGTTCGTTCGGTGCCAGCGCATGGGCGCGGGCGTACGCGTCGGCCGCGGCTTCGGCCTCGCCGTCGTCCTCCAGCGCGTGCCCGAGCCAGACCGCGATGCCGGGATGGTTTGGCGCGGCGTCCGAGGCCGCGCGCAGGCTGGCCACGGCGTCGCCGCGACGGCCCTGCATCCATTGCGCGCGACCGAGCCGGGCGAGGGCTTCGGGGTGGCCGGTACGCAAGGCCAGGGCGCGATGGCAGGCGATCTCGCCGGCAGCGGCGTCGCCGGCTTCCAGTTCGGCGTCGGCAAGGATGATCCAGGCCATCGCATCGTGCGGCGCGCGTTGGGTCGCCAGGCGGGCCTGCTGGCGCGGGTCGGCGCGCTGCATCGCTCAGCCGCCGTCCAATGGCAGCGCGTACCACTGGCTGGTCTCTTCGTGCCAGCCGGCGGTGCGGTACAGCGCGCGGGCGGCGGTGTTGTCGACCGAGGTTTCCAGCACGATGCGCGCCGCGCCGTCGTCGCGGGCGAATCGCGCGGCGGCATCGAGCAGCCCGCGGGCGATCCCGCCGCGCCGCGACTCGGCGTCGACGTAGAGGTCGTTGAGCACCCACATCCGCGCGGTGCGCACCGACGAGAACATCGGGAACAACTGGGTGAAGCCGACCGCATGGCTGTCGCGCTCGGCCAGCAGCACCACCGACTGCCCGGCCTGCATGCGCTCGGCGAGGAAGGCCCGCGCGCGCGGCAGGTCGCCGGGCTGGCCGTAGAAGCGCCGGTAGGCGTCGAACAGCGGGGCGACCGCGTCGAGGTCGGTGGCGGTGGCACGGCGGATGTTGATGGTCATGGAGGCCAGCTTACGGACGACACCCGGGCTTTTGTAGGAGCGGCTTCAGCCGCGATCGGGAGTCGGACGATCGACCGACCATCCGATCGCGGCTGAAGCCGCTCCTACAAAAGCAGACAGCCCGGGCCGCAGCAAAGTCCGCCGAGCTTCTTCACGCACCCTGCGTCAACCGCGCCAGCTCGTCGGCCTGGTGCTCCTGCTGCAACCGCGCGATCAATCCGTCGAGCTCGCCGGTCAGCACGTTCGGCAGGTCGTAGAGGGTCAGACCTTCGACGCGGTGGTCGGTGATCCGGCCCTGCGGGTAGTTGTAGGTGCGGATGCGCTGGCTGCGGTCGCCGCTGCCGACCTGCAGCTTGCGGTCCTGCGCGATCGCCGCGGCGGCCTTGGCGGCCTGCGCCTCGGCCAGGTTGGCGGCGAGGCGCTTCATCGCCTTGTCGCGGTTGGCGTGCTGGCTGCGTTCGGTCTGGCTCTCGACCACGAAGCCGGTCGGGATGTGGGTGATGCGGATCGCCGAATCGGTCTTGTTGACATGCTGGCCGCCGGCGCCGGAGGAACGGAAGGTGTCGATCCGCAGGTCGGACGCGTTGATCTCGATCGGCTCGCCCTCGGGTTCGACAGCGATGATTGCGACTGTCGCCGCCGAGGTGTGGATGCGGCCCTGTGATTCGGTCTCGGGCACGCGCTGCACGCGGTGGGTGCCGGATTCGAACTTCAGTCGCGAATACGCCCCGCGGCCCTCGATGCGCGCGACCACTTCCTTGAAGCCGCCGTGTTCGCCCTGGCTGGCCGACTCGACCTCGACCCGCCAGCCCTGGCGCTCGGCGTAACGCGAGTACATGCGGAACAGGTCGCCGGCGAAGATCGCGGCCTCGTCGCCGCCGGTGCCGGCGCGGACCTCGAGGTAGATGTCGCCGTCGTCGCGCGGGTCCTTCGGGATCATCTGCGCGAGCAGTTCGGCGTCGAGCTGTTCCAGTCGCGCAGTCGCGGCGGCGATCTCCTCCTCGGCCAGCTCGCCCAGCTCCGGGTCGTTGCGCATCGCCTGCGCCGCGGCGAGATCGGCCTTGGCGGCGGACTCGTCGGCCAGCGCGGTGGCGATCGGCTCGAGCTGGGCGAACTCGCGCGAGAGTTGGCGGAAGCGCTTGGCGTCGCCGATCACGCCGGGGTCGGCGAGCAGGCGTTCGAGCTCCTCGCGGCGTTCGGCGAGGGCTTCGAGCTTGCGGCGCAGGGTGGGGGTCATCGACGGCTTCGGCTGGAGGAAATGGGGCGGTGCGGCGCGGGCGCGACATCGCAACGCTCCGCGGATCGGCGCGGAGCCGCGACAAGAATAAACGGGCGACGCTAGGGCGCGACGTCGTCGTCGGACGCGGTCGGCGGGAACAGCTTCTCGGTGGCGCGTGCCAGCTCGTTGCTGCCGGCCAGGGCTTCCTCGCGCAGGGCCACGGTCGGCGCGTGCAGCAAGCGGTTGGTCAGGGTGTGGGCGAGAAAGTCGAGCACCGCGACTGGGTCTTCGCCGGCCGCCAGTTGCGCCCGGGCCTTGGCCAGCACCTCGGCGCGGGCGCGCTCGCCATGGCCGCGCAACTGCTTGAGAGGGCCGGTGCGGGTGCTGGCGGCGAAGGTTTCCATGAAGCGCGCGACCTGCAGTTCGACGATCGCTTCGGCCTCGGTCGCGGCTTCACGGCGGCTGCGGCGGTTGTCCTCGATCGCCCGTTCGAGGTCGTCGACCGTGTACAGGAACACGTCGTCGAGCCCGGCCACGTCGGCGGCAATGTCACGCGGCACCGCCAGGTCGAGCAGCAGCATCGGCCGATGCTTGCGGCTGGCCAGCGCGGCGGCGACCTGTGCGCGCTGCAGCACCGGTTCGCGGCTGGCGGTGGCCGACAGCACGATGTCGGCCTCGCCGAGGTGACGATCGAGCTCGCCCAGCGGCAATGCCACGCCGCCGTGGCGGCTGGCCAGTTCCTGCGCGTGCGACAGCGTGCGATTGGCGATGAGCAGGCGTTTGGCCTTCGCTTGCACCAGATGCCGCGCGGCGAGTTCGATGGTTTCACCGGCACCGACCAGCAACACGGTCGAGTCTTCCAGTCGCGCAAACGACTCCTGCGCCAGCCGCACCGCGGCGGAGGCGACCGACACCGGGTTGGCGCCGATCCTGGTATCGGTGCGGGCGCGCTTGGCGGTGCTGAAGGTGTGCTGGAACAACCGGTCGAGCTGGCTGCCCAGGCAACCGGCCGCGCGCGCGGTGGCCCACGCATCCTTGACCTGGCCGAGGATCTGCGGCTCGCCAAGGACCAGCGAGTCCAGCCCGGTGGCGACCCGGAACAGATGCCGCACCGCATCGGCGTCGCGATGGCAGTACAGGTAGGCGTGCAGGTCGCCGGCGTCGGTGGGGTGGGTCGCCAGCCAGTCGGCGACCGCGCTGCCGTCGTCGTCGCTGACCGCGTAGACCTCGGTGCGGTTGCAGGTCGACAGCAACGCCGCTTCGCGCACCTGCGGCAGCGCGCGCAGCGCCGCCAGCGCCTCGGGAACCGCGTCGGCGGCGAACGCCACCCGCTCGCGCAGGCTGACCGGCGCGGTCTGGTGGTTGAGGCCGAGGACAAACAGGGACATGACGAAGGTGGGGCTACCCGTTCAGGTGCTTGCGATAAGCTGCTGGCTGCTGAAGGCCGCCATTCTACCGGCCCTGACCAACGTGGGGATTTGCGCCCGATGCCTGAAGCTTTGCGTTCGTTCACGACCTTGTCGCGGTTGCCCGTCGTCGCCGTGTTGCTGGTGCTGGCGTGGCCGACCGCGGCATTGGCCCGGCAACGCCTCGAAACCGCGGCGGTCGAGTTCGAGCCGGTTGCGCCGCAGGCATCGACCGATCCGGTCGTGCGCGCGCTGGAGCCATTGCTGGCCGCCGAATTCGCGGTCCAGTCCGGTCGCCTCGATGACGCCGCGCGCTGGTACCTCGACGCTGCGCGCGCCGCCCAGGACGTTGAACTCGCCGAACGCGCGACCCGGATCGCCTTGCTCGCCCAGGACAACTCCCGTGCCGCCCAGGCACTGGAGCTGTGGCGTGAACAAGGCGGCGAGGGTGTCACTCTGCTGGCCGCCGAGGCCACTTTGGCCTTGCGCGGCAACAAACTGCGCAAGGCCCGTGAACACCTGGTCGAACTGCTGCAGGTGCCTGGCGACGATGGCTGGCGCCAGGCGCTGGGGGTGATCGCCGGCGGCGCCCGCGATCCGGCGCAGGCCGCCAAGGTGCTGGAAGACCTGATCGAGGACGGCCGGATCCCGGACCTGCTGCAGGCTTGGCTGGCGTTTGGCGGCCTCGCCCAGCGGCTGGGACAGCCCGAGCTGGCGGAAACCATCGTCGCCGAAGTGGTCGAACGCTTCCCCGGCGAGCCCCGCGTCGCCCTGTTGCGCGCCAGCCAGTTGCGCGAGGCCGACCGCGACGACGAGGCCCGCAAGGTGCTCGAATCGGTCGCCGAACAGGCCAGCGGCGATGCCGAGCTGCGCCTCGCGATGGCCTACGAATACGACGCCCTCGGCGACCTCGCCGCCGCGTCCGCGATCCTCGCCCGCGGCCCGCAGGACGACCAGACCTACGCCCTGCGAGCCTCGTTGCTGGCGCGCGCCGAGGACAAGACCGCGCTGGTCGACCTGTACGACGAACTGCGCCGCACCGCGAGCAAACCCGACCCGCAGCGGCGCTTGCTACTTGGGCAGATGGCCGAGTTCCTCGAACGTTTCGACGAGGCGCTCGAGTGGTACCGCGGCGTTCCCGGCGGCCCCCAGCGCTGGCCGGCCAAGCTGCGCAGCGCCAACGTGCTGCACGAGCTCGGTCGCGCCGACGAAGCTTATGCGTCGCTGCATGAAGTCCAGGCCGACGCCGCCGCCCCCGACCCAACGCGGCGCGATGCCTACCTGCTGGAAGCGGCGCTGCACGAAGAGGCCGGCGATGACGAGGCGGTCATGGACGCCTTCTCGCGCGGGCTGGCGGCCTTCCCCGATGACCTCGAGATCCTCTACGCCCGTGCCCTGGCCTGGGAGCGCCGCGACGACATCGCCCGCGCCGAAGCCGATCTGCGCAAGATCCTGGTAATCGAGCCCGAATCGGTCGCCGCGCTCAACGCCCTGGGCTACACCCTGGCCGACCGCACCGACCGCTACCAGGAGGCGCTGGAACTGATCAACCGCGCCCGCGCGGCCGACCCCGACAACGCCGCGATCATCGACAGCTACGGCTGGGTGCTGTATCGCCTCGGTCGCCCAGAAGACGCGCTGGGCGAGTTGCGCCGCGCGTTCGCGCTGCAGAAGGACGCCGAGATCGGCGCCCACCTCGGCGAAGTGCTGTGGGTGCTCGGCAAGCGCGAGGAGGCGCGCAAATACTTCGAGCAGGCGCGCGAGATCGATCCCGACAACCGCGCCCTCCAGCGCGCACTGGAAAAAACCGGCGCATGACGCTTACCCCTATCCTCGACCGCTTCAGCCCACGAACCGTTGCCATCCTGGCGGTGGCGTTGCTGCTGGCTGCCTGTACCGCCGCACCGGTGCGTCCCGACCTCGATCCGGCTCAGGTCGCCGCCGCCGAGGCCGCGCAGGTTCAACGCGAGGCGGCGCTGCGCACGCAGCAGGACTGGTCGTTGTCCGGCCGGATCGCGGTGTCCAACAGCGGCAAGGGCGGCAGCGGCCGGATCGACTGGGCGCAGGACGGCCCGAACTACCGGGTTTCGCTGAGTGCGCCGGTGACGCGCCAGGGCTGGCGCCTGTCCGGCGACGCCGACCACGCGCTGCTGGAAGGCCTTGAAGGCGGTCCGCGCCGCGGCGACGACGCCCGCCAACTGCTGCTGCGCGCGACCGGCTGGGACATTCCGGTGACCGCGCTGTCGGAATGGGTCCGTGGCGCCCGCGCCCCGGCGCTCGGCCCGGCACGCATCACCTATGGTGCCAACGGCTTGCCGTGGTCGATCGAGCAGGGCGGCTGGCTGATCGAATACCAGTGGCCTGAAATCGATCCCGCTGCACCGGCGCCACCCCTGCAGCTGCCCTCGCGCCTCGACGCCAGCCGCGGCGAGGCCACGGTGAAGCTGCTGGTCGACGAGTGGGGCGGGGCGTAGGGCGATTCCGCGATGACCGAACACCTTTCCGGCCCCGACTGGAGCGTCTGGCCGGCGCCGGCCAAGCTCAACCTGTTCCTGCGCATCCCCGGCCGCCGCGCCGATGGCTACCACCTGCTGCAGACCGTGTTCCGCCTGCTCGACTGGGGCGACACGATCCGGCTGCGGCCGCGCGGCGACGGTCGTATCGTTCGCCACGGCGAGTCCGTCGGGGGCATCGCCGAGGCCGATGATCTGGTCGTCCGTGCCGCTAAACTTCTGAAAAAAACGGCAAAAATCATCAAAGGCGTCGACATTGTCGTCGAAAAGCGTACCCCGGTCGGAGGTGGCTTCGGCGGTGGCTCGTCTGACGCGGCGACCGTGCTGGTCGCGCTCGATGCGCTGTGGAATTGCGGTCTGGGGATGGAACTGCTCGCCGAACTCGGCCTGCAACTCGGTGCCGACGTCCCGGTGTTCGTCCGCGGCGACAATGCCTGGGCCGAAGGCGTCGGCGAGCAGTTGACTCCGCTCGAACTGCCGCCGGCGTGGTACCTGCTGGTCGATCCCGGCGTGCATGTGCCAACCGCCGAATTATTCCAGGCACCCGAATTGACGCGCGATGCGCCGCCCGCGACAATAGCCGACTTCGTTTCGGGCGTACCGCTCGGGAACGCGTTCGAGCCGGTCTTGCGCGGGCGCGAACCGGCCGTCGAGGCCGTGTTTGCAGCCTTGTCGCGTGTCGGCACGCCGCACCTGACCGGCACCGGCAGCGGTTGTTTCGTCGAGTTCGCAAGCCGCGAAGCCGCCGAGGCGGCGCTGGCGGCGTTGCCACCGGGCTTCAAGGTCTGGCTGGCGGCGGGGGCGGCGCGCTCGCCGCTGCACCTGGCGCTCGAGGCCAACACGCTTTAGTCGACGCGTCAGTTCACAACAAGTCACTGCAGGGGCGTCGCCAAGAGGCCCAAGGCACCAGGTTTTGATCCTGGCATTCGTAGGTTCGAATCCTACCGCCCCTGCCAAACACGCGCGGCACCACCGCGTCCGGGCACCGCCAGGTCAGAGCAAGCGGAGTACACATGCAAAACGATCCAAGCCTGCTTGTCTTCAGCGGCAACGCCAACCGCCCGCTCGCGCAGGCGGTGTGCAAGGAACTCGGCATCCGCCCGGGCAAGGCCCAGATCGGCCGTTTTTCCGATGGCGAGGTTCAGGTCGAGATCGAGGAGAACGTGCGCCGGCAGGAAGCGTTCGTGATCCAGCCGACCTGCGCCCCCAGCGCCGAAAACCTGGTCGAGCTGCTGGTCCTGATCGACGCCCTCAAGCGCGCCTCGGTCAGCTCGGTCACCGCGGTGGTGCCGTACTTCGGCTACGCCCGCCAGGACCGCCGCCCGCGCTCCTCGCGCGTGCCGATCACCGCCAAGGTCGCGGCCAAGATGTTCAGTGCGGTCGGTTGCGACCGGGTGCTGACGGTCGACCTGCACGCCGACCAGATCCAGGGTTTCTTCGACATGCCCGTGGACAACGTCTACGCCTCGCCGTTGCTGCTGGCCGACATCTGGCGTGCGCACGGCACCGACAACCTGATCGTGGTCAGCCCGGACGTCGGCGGCGTGGTTCGCGCCCGCGCGATCGCCAAGCGCCTCGACGACGCCGACCTGGCGATCATCGACAAGCGCCGTCCGCGCGCCAACGTCGCCACGGTGATGAACATCATCGGCGACGTGTCGGGCAAGACCTGCGTGCTGGTCGACGACATCGTCGACACCGCCGGCACCCTGTGCGCCGCCGCCGCCGCTCTGAAGGAGCACGGCGCGACCAAGGTCGTCGCCTACTGCACCCACCCGGTGCTGTCGGGCGCGGCGATCAGCAACATCAGCAAGTCGCAGCTTGACGAACTGGTGGTCACCGACACCATCCCGCTGACCGACGCCGCCCGCGAATGCGGCAAGGTCCGCCAGCTCAGCGTCGCCGAGTTGCTGGCCGAAACCATCCGCCGGATCGCCTTCGGCGAATCGGTCAGCTCGTTGTACGTCGACTGACAAAACCGAATTCGCGACACCGGATCCGTCCGGCATCGCAATGCGCTCACCTGGTCGCGGGTGAGCGTTTCCACCGCCGCGAGGCGGTTCAATGCAAGCAAAGTGAGTAATCGAAATGTCCGAACACACCATCGAGGCCACTGGCCGCAGTGTCGAGGGGAAGGGTGCGAGCCGCCGCCTGCGCCACGCTGCCAGCATCCCGGCCATCGTCTACGGCGGCAAGGCCGCGCCGCAGCCGATCCAGCTCGACCACGAGCAGATCTGGCTGGCCAACAAGCACGAGTGGTTCTACTCGTCGATCCTGAACCTGGACATCGACGGCAAGGTCGAGCCGGTGCTGCTGCGTGACATGCAGCGCCACCCGTACAAGCAGCTGATCATGCACCTGGATTTCCAGCGCGTTGACGCCAAGCAGGCGATCAAGGTCGCGGTGCCGTTGCACTTCCTCAACGTCGACAAGTCGCCGGCCGGCAAGGCCTCCGACGTCGTGGTCACCCACGAACTCAACGAGGTCAACATCAGCTGCCTGCCGAAGGACCTGCCGGAGTTCATCGAGGTCGACCTGGCCGAGCTGACCCTGGGCCAGACCGTCCACCTGTCGGAGCTGAAGCTGCCGAAGGGCGTGGAGATCCCGGAACTGAAGCTCGGCAAGGAGCACGACGTCGCCGTGGCCGTGGCCCGCCAGGGTCGCGTCGAGGTCGAGGCGGACTCCGCCGAGGGCGCCACCGAAGCCGAGGCCGCCGCGGCCGAAGTGCCGGCGGCCAAGGTCGAGAAGGACGAGGAATAAGCCGCACTCGCGCCGGCGTGTCCGCGATTGCGGGTGCGCCGGCGTGCGGCTTGTTCGCCTGAGATGGCCGATCTGCGCCTCATCGTCGGGCTGGGAAATCCCGGTCCCGAATACACCCGGACCCGGCACAACGCCGGGTTCTGGTTTGTGGACGCCCTGGCAGAGAAGTTCGGCGGCCGCTTCAACGTGGACGCCAAGCTGTTCGGGGAGACCTGCAAGATCGAAATCGCCGGCCAGCCGGTCTGGCTGTTGAAGCCGGCCACTTTCATGAACCTGTCGGGCAAGTCGGTCACCGCCGCCCAGCGCTACTGGAAGATCGAGCCCGAAAAGTCGCTGCTCGCCCACGACGAGCTCGACCTGCCACCCGGCACCGCGCGGCTCAAGTTCGACGGCGGCCACGGCGGCCAGAACGGCCTGCGCGACACCATGCGCCTGCTCGGTCATGGGCAGTTCCAGCGCTTGCGGATCGGCATCGGCCATCCCGGCCACAAGGACCGCGTGACCCCGTGGGTGCTGGGGCGTGCCAGTGGTGACGACGAGGCAATGATCCTGCGCGCGATCGACGATGCGATCGACGTCCTGCCGCTGGCGGTCAACGGCGACTTCAACGAGGCGATGAAGCGCCTGCACACCCCGAAAGCCTAGGGTATTGCGGAGTGGTGATTGGCCGTGGCCAGTCGCCAGCCCCTAATTCCCCGTCCCGGATTCAGCAGTCATGGGTATCAAATGCGGCATCGTCGGCCTGCCCAACGTCGGCAAGTCGACCCTCTTCAACGCCTTGACCAAGGCCGGCATCGCCGCGGCCAATTTCCCGTTCTGCACGATCGAGCCCAACGTCGGCGTGGTGCCGGTGCCGGACCCGCGGCTGAATGCGCTGTCGGCGATCGTCAACCCGCAGAAGTGCATCCCGACCGCGGTCGAGTTCGTCGACATCGCCGGGCTGGTCGCCGGCGCGGCCAGCGGCGAGGGCCTGGGCAACAAGTTCCTCGCCCACATCCGCGAGGTCGACGCGATCACCCACGTGGTGCGCTGCTTCGAGAACGACGACGTCATCCACGTCAACAACCGGATCGACCCGATCGCCGACATCGACACGATCGACACCGAACTGGCGCTGGCCGACCTGGACTCGGTCGAGCGCGCCCTGCAGCGTGCCGAGCGCAGCGCCAAGACCGGCGACAAGGACGCCAAGGCTCGGGTCGAGGTGTTGACGCGGGTGCGCGAAGGCCTCGACGCCGGCAAGCCGGCGCGCGCGCTGGAGCTGTCCGATGACGACCGCCTCGCCGTGCGCGACCTGTTCCTGCTGACCCTGAAGCCGGTGATGTACGTCGCCAACGTGCTCGAGGACGGTTTCGAGGGCAACCCGCACCTCGACGCCGTGCGCGCCCGCGCGGTCACCGAGGGCGCCGAGGTGGTGCCGGTGTCGGCCGCGATCGAGGAAGAACTGAGCCAGCTCGACGACGCCGACCGCGACGAGTTCCTGGCCTCGCTCGGCCTCGACGAGCCGGGGCTGAACCGGGTGATCCGCGCCGCCTACAAGCTGCTCGGCCTGCAGACCTACTTCACCGCCGGGATCAAGGAGGTCCGCGCCTGGACCGTCAAGGGCGGCTCGACCGCGCCGCAGGCCGCCGCGGTCATCCACACCGATTTCGAGAAGGGTTTCATCCGCGCCGAGACGATCGGCTACGACGACTTCATCAAGTACAAGGGCGAGGCCGGTGCCCGCGATGCCGGGCGCCTGCGGCTGGAAGGCAAGGAGTATCGTGTGCAGGAAGGCGACGTGCTGCACTTCCGTTTCAACGTGTAGTTGCCGGAGCGAAAAAATCCTCGATCCGGCATTGACTTCCCGGCAAACGCGCTCCAGAATTGCGGGCTCTTTGGAGGGATACCCAAGCGGCCAACGGGGGCAGACTGTAAATCTGCTGGCTTACGCCTTCGGTGGTTCGAATCCACCTCCCTCCACCAGCTTCCCGTCGACATACGACACGTCGACATGGCAGGTGGAGATGCACCACCCGGATGCCTTACCAGCAACCGGCGCAGTACCCAAGCAGGTTTGTCCGGCGCGGGAGTAGTTCAATGGTAGAACCTCAGCCTTCCAAGCTGATGGTGCGGGTTCGATCCCCGTCTCCCGCTCCATTGATGCCGCGACGTCGTACCTGCTGGAACAACTTGCTCACGTAGCTCAGTCGGTAGAGCACCTCCTTGGTAAGGAGGAGGTCGAAGGTTCGATTCCTTTCGTGAGCACCATATTCGTTACCACCGCACACCATTGGTAAGCAGCCATGGCCAAGGGTAAGTTCGAGCGCACCAAGCCGCACGTGAACGTCGGCACGATCGGTCACGTCGACCACGGCAAGACCACGCTGACCGCAGCGCTGACCAAGGTGGGCGCGGAGCGTTTCGGCGGCGAGTTCAAGGATTATTCGGCGATCGACGCCGCGCCGGAAGAGAAGGCGCGCGGCATCACGATCTCGACCGCGCACGTCGAGTACGAATCCGAGACCCGTCACTACGCCCACGTCGACTGCCCGGGCCACGCCGATTACGTGAAGAACATGATCACCGGTGCGGCGCAGATGGACGGCGCGATCCTGGTGTGCTCGGCCGCTGAC
>NZ_JAXGFP010000007.1:0-252468 GCF_036663935.1 Novilysobacter erysipheiresistens | reverse complement strand
CGTGGCAGGTAAAGCTTGCCACGTTGTCGGCTACGCTACGCAAGTCGGCTTAACTCAGGCGTTAGGCCCCCATGAAGACTGTCGAAATCGTTGTTCTTTTTGGTGCTGGCTATGTGAGTGGCTTGTCCATTGCTTCGGGGTTCCTGTTCCAAGCCATTCGCAAGTTCAACCAGAACTCGTGGTCAAAGGCCAAAGAGGCTCTGTGGGCTGCAGCGGCAGTTACCAACATCGCATTCGGGACCCTTATGCCGGTGTTCTTCATTGGCATTGTCGTCGTCGGTGAGCAGCCGGGCCGCCCAGACTTTTGGCCTCGGGCTGGGCTCTTCGCTGCTGGTGTCGTCGCGGGAGCCGTGCTTGTATTCTTTGGCGTCAACCAAATCAACAAAGGCGTCCGTGCCATCGTCGGCCGGGGCGCCTAACAATTCGTTCAAGCCGAACCTANGCGGGAGCCGTGCTTGTATTCTTTGGCGTCAACCAAATCAACAAAGGCGTCCGTGCCATCGTCGGCCGGGGCGCCTAACAATTCGTTCAAGCCGAACCTACTTCGCTACACCAACAACATGGCAGGAAAAGCTTGCCATGTTGTTGGCTCCGCTACGCAGGTCGGCTTAACTCAGGCGTTAGGCTGCAGCGCCGGAGTTTCTCGCGGCGGACACGGCTACTGTCAGAATTATCAGACGGCCCAAGGCGGCGTCCGCCGATCGACTGAATGGCGAGCGGGCTGCTAGAAAAGCGGTGCAACCCAAGCGCGCAAAGCGTGCTTTGCAGGCTTGGGTTGCACCGCTTTTCCTGGCGCCGTTAGGCGCGAGTCCGGCCGGGGTGATTCGCGAAAGCCGCACTGCCCCTTCGCCGGCCGGTACGGCCGAGCGGATCGTATCGGCTGCACCCTAACCAGTCGTTCAAGCCGAACCCGCTTCGTGGCTCCATGCCTTCGGGCGAGTCTGCGCTAACATCGCTTCGCTAGCCGATCCATCGCGGGTCAGCTTAACTCTGGCGTTAGGCCTCATGGACAGAGATGCGATTGACGTGATTGAGATCGACGACGCGGGGCAACTCCACGTAGTCCCGGCTTCCCGATCGTTCCCTTTCATCTATCGCGAGGCCATGGAGGTCCAATGGGACGCGTCGCGCTCCTCACTGCACTCACCCGCACCGCGGGATTGGTCTTACGCTCGTTGGTTTCAGCAGATCCTCGCTGCGGCAAGAGAGCAAGACTGTGAGTTGTTTCCTGTTGCCAGCACTGGGTGGGTCAACGTCGGGCCGGGCGTCAAAGCAGAGCTTTTGCAGGTCGTCGCCAAAGAGGCCTAACAATTCATTCAAGCCGAACCCGCTTCGTCACTTGGCTCAAATGTATCGTTGCTCCATTGCCACAACTCACCGACCAGCAGGTTGCGGGTCGGCTTAATTCAGGCGTTATACGGTACTGCTCAAACAGCTATGCGGCTTGTTCCTTCGGCAACATCGTCGCAGCGTAGAGGGTCGGCTCCGGACAGAGGTGCCTCGGCACCGCCGCCGTCACTGGCGCAGCACCGCTTCGGCAAGTAGCAACGTGGGGTGCATCGCGTAATCGTTCTCGGCGGCTTCGGTTGCGGTACGCTTCAAGCGTTCACGGTAGAGCCACGGTCATCGCGGCTGGTAGTGTTCGGGGAGTACGGGTTCTCGGTGTGTGGCGTCGGCAACGGTCGCAGCATCCCGGGCAGCACCGTATAACAAGTCATTCAAGCCGAACCCGCTTCATCGCATCATTCAAGTGTGTCGTTGGTGGTGTCGCATCGGCTCCCGATCGGCACGTTGCGGGTCGGCTTAATTCCGGCGTTATGCGTTGCGTGGCGGAGAGCTCTGCATCGGCTTGTCTCCTTCGGCCACAACGTCCGTGTGTGTAGTTAGCCGCGGACTGATCGCACGCCGGCGCCGGGCGCCAGGACTTCGGACGGAACGTCACATCCCGTCCTCCGCGCTTCGGCAAGTTGGCCTGGCTTGCAGTGCGCAGCGCAATCATTCGGGAGCCATCTCCGGGTACATCGGCGCGGCAAGCTGCTACTGTTTCGGCTCACCGCGGGGTTCCGGGGCGGGCGTCTTGCAAGGTTTGCCAGCGAACGGGGCCACACCGCATAACAAGTCATTCAAGCCGAACCCGCTTCGTCGCTTCGTTGATTCACGTCGCAAGCGGCGCTGCATCGGCACCCGGTCTGCGCGTTGCGGGTCGGCTTAATTCCGGCGTTAGGCCGCTATGGATACGATTAAGCCACTGACAGTTCAGGACATTCGCTCTGGGGTGGCGGCTGCTATCGAGTGTCGTCGCATTATGGCGTGGCATGGCGCGCAGCTTGGTGGGCTCATGCTGGGGCTGGGTCTTTTGCTCGTCGGGGCTGGCTACTTTGCACAGGGTCAAGTGTCACCTTGGGCCTGGTTGCTTCCTGCCGTGCTTCTTGCAATTGTTCTGCCCAGCCCTTTTCGCCAGGTGTGGCGCTTGTCCCGTCTAGTGCGAGAGCTAGAGGTGGCTGGGCACAAGGTGGCGGCAGGCGGAGTGGTTCGCGCGCAAGATATTGCTTTGCTTGGGCTGCTGCCAGCGCCCTAACAATTCATTCAAGCCGACGCCGCTTCGCGGCGCGGCTTAACTCAGGTGTTAGGCGGCAAGTGAGGATTAACATGGCCTTGATTAAATGCAACGAATGCTCCCGGGAAATCAGCGCCCAGGCCCGGTTCTGTCCCGGTTGCGGTGTCCCAATGGTTCAGACGGCCCTAGCTCTCGGGGAAGAACCCAAAAGTCGCGCTGCATGGATAACCCTTACAATTCTTCTTACCATATTTGCCGTTCTTATGTTTAGGATCGCTACAAGCGCTTCAAGCACAACACCTCACGCAACTAACGCAACTGAGAAAGCCGCCGTTTCCAGCGCGCCCGAAACCATCGTATCAAATGACGCGAAAGAGACTGCCGCACTTATACTCAATCTGAATGACCTTTTATGCGCTGAGGTAGTTAGCATCCGCGCACTGGAAGTGCGCTCGGGTGCACTTGAGGTTCGGTGTGTTGAGTACCGCGGTGGATCTTCAGAAAAGACCTATATCGTGGACCCAAAGAGCGGCAAGGCATGGTCGTCGTAGCCGCCTAACAATTCGTTCAAGCCGAACCTGCTTCGCTACACCAGCAACATGGCAGGTAAAGCTTGCCATGTTGCCGGCTACGCTACGCAGGTCGGCTTAACTCAGGCGTTAGGTGCCGTCAGTAGTGATATCGCAACTGGGCGATAAACAGCGAGTCATCCACCACTTTGTAGACGATTCGGTGCTCATCATTGATGCGTCGCGACCAGTAGCCGGACAGCGCATGCTTAAGCGGCTCTGGCTTCCCCGTCCCTGTATGCGGCGTCCTGGTGATCTCTTTGATCAGGCCGTTGATGCGCTTCACCAGCTTCTTGTCGATCTTCTGCCAATACAAATAGTCTTCCCAGGCTTGCTCGGAGAAGACCAGCCTCACTCGGCCAAGTTCCGTTCTTTGCCCTTCCCAGACTCAAGAGCTGCAATGCCCTCAAGCAAACGCTGAGCGTTCTTGGGGCTGCGCAGAAGGTAGGAGGTTTCCTCCAGCGCCTTAAAGTCATCGAGCGCCATCATCACAACGGCCTGCTGGCCACTGCGGGTGATGATGATAGGCTCGTGGTCGCCGCAAACGCGGTCCATGGTGTCGGCCAATTTGGCTCGTGCGGCGCTGTAAGTGATCACATCCATAGCTGTCTCCAGTTGTACGTATATTTGTACAACATGAACGGCCCGGAGTCAAGGGGCCGGCACAAAGGACTGCGCCAGCTCTTTGAGACAGGCAGCACCTCAGGGATTCAGGCAACTCATGCCAAGAGGCTTCGGATGCAACTCGCTGCGTTGGACACTGCGCAGGCTGTCGAGGACATGGACATCCCCGGGTTCCGGCTGCACCCGCTCAAAGGGCAAATGCGCGGACGCTGGTCCGTAACGGTCAATGGCAATTGGCGGCTGACGTTCGAGTTCCAAGATGGGAACGCCTACGTCCTAGACTACGAGGACTATCACTAATGGCTATGCACAACCCTCCCCACCCGGGCGAGTTCATCATTGACATCTATCTTGAGCCCAACGGCATCAGCGGCCGCGAGCTCGCAGAAAAGCTGGACGTAGCTGCCTCCACGCTCAGTCGCATCCTCAAGGGCACGAGCCGGGTCACTCCGGAGATGGCGCTACGCTTGTCCAAAGCCATTGGTCGCTCGCCAGAGAGTTGGCTTGCCATGCAGGATGCGCATGATCTTTGGGTGGCACGACAGCACGTCAACTTGCAGCGGGTAAGCAAGCTTACGTTGGCCGCGGCCTAACAGGCCTCAGGGGTAGACCATGGAATTCGTATTTTACTTCTTGCCAAAGACTATTCAGTATTGCGCCGCGATTGCTAGCGTTGTACTACTCATTCTTATTTGGCGACGCACCCGGGTCTTCGGATTTGCATTAGTTGCCGGCATTTTGGTCCTGAGCTACGTGTCGTCTTTACTGATCATGCCTTATCTTGCCAAATCCTCCACTATTAGCTTCATGCCAATTTACGCCGCGTGGTTTTCAATGACCTTTGGCGTTCTTGGCGCCATCGCGTGGTGGCTAATATATGCTCACTACAAGCGGGCTGAGGCCTAACAATTCGTTCAAGCCGAAACTACTTCGTTACACCAAAGGCATGGCAGGTAAAGCTTGCCATGCCTTTGGCTCCACTACGCAGTTCGGATTAACTCAGGCGTTAGGCCTCAACAACGGAGATTCACCGTCATGGACCCATACAACTCTCACCCATCCTTCGCGCCGGCTGACCGTCCCGCCGCGTCCCCCGCGTCGACCGCACGAATGGTTGACCCGATCGCCAGGCTCGACGTATCGGACACGTGGAAGGATCGATTCAGAGCTATTGAACGCGCTGGAGGCCCGGACTTGCCGAAGTTTCGCAGTTTGCCCCCCGCGGAGCGCCGCGGTGTCCAGTTCAACTGGATTGCATTCTTCTTGGGGCCGTTCTACTTCCTGGCAAAAGGCCTTTGGCGTCAGACGGTCGTTTACGTTCTCCTCGCAATTGCCTGCGTACTCATCATGGAAGCCGTTGGCCTAGGCAGGTTTGGCCGTGCCGTCGGCTATGGGTTCGCAGCGGTCTACGCCATGCGCGCCAACATCAGTTACTACAAGAAGGTCGTGTTGTCAGAAAGCCCGTGGGTTTGAGGCCCAACAATTCGTTCAAGCCGAACGGGAAGAACATGGAACGGACTCCCAACAGATTTCTGGTCGCCGGCGCTGCACTTGGCGTTCTCGCCGCGCTGTTGCACCTTGGCTGCATCGTCTTCGGTGCGCCCTGGTACCGGTTTCTCGGTGCTGGCGAACGGATGGCGCAACTGGATCTGGCCGGCCACTGGTATCCCCCGGCAGTCACCTTGGCCATTGCCGCCATGCTCCTGGTGTGGTCTGCCTATGCGCTGTCCGGCGCCGGGGCCATCCGCCGGTTGCCGCTGACCCGGCTGGCGTTGTGCGCCATCACGGGCGTCTACCTGTTGCGCGGCGTGGCCTTCGTTCCGCTCATGGCGTACTTCCCGGGCAACAGCGCCGCGTTCTGGTTTTGGAGTTCTGCAACCTGCCTTGGCTTCGGCCTGATCCACCTGGTCGGACTTCTGCAGGTCTGGTCGCGCTTGTGATGCGCGACAACACTGGCTGACGGATGAGTACTCAAGGAAGAGTCGATGAACCTGCGTATTGCCTGGCTGCTGCTGTGCCTGCTGTCACCGGTTTCACCGCCGTCGGCGGCGACCGACGCCACCCCACCGCGACTGATGCTGGCCACGAGCTACGGGGCCGGGGTCGAGGTATCGGATTACTGGGTCAGCGAAAAGCTCGACGGTGTCCGGGGACATTGGGACGGGCATGCCCTGCGCACCCGTGGCGGCTATCCGGTCAACGCGCCCGCGTGGTTCACCCGTGGCTGGCCGAAGGTGCCGATGGATGGCGAACTGTGGCTGGGACGTGGACGGTTCGATGAGGTCAGCGGTCTGGTACGCGCGCTGGCGCCGGCCGACGAGCGCTGGCGGCAGGTGCGTTTCATGGTGTTCGACCTGCCCGGCGACGGCGGGCCTTTCGAGGCACGCGTGATGCGGATGCGGACGCTGCTGGCGGCCGCCGGCATCGCCTGGCTGCAGCCGGTGGCGCAGCAGCCCGGCACGGATGCCGCCAGTCTCGATGAGCGCCTTGATGCGGTCGTCGCGGCCGGCGGCGAGGGGCTGATGCTGCATCATCGCGATGCCCGCTACCGGGTCGGTCGCAGCGATGACCTGCTCAAGTACAAGCCCTACGAGGACGCAGAGGCGCGGGTGGTGGGACACACCGCCGGACGCGGGAAGTATGCGGGCATGCTCGGTGCGCTGGTCGTGGAGCGGGCGGATGGGCTGCGGTTCCGGCTCGGCAGCGGTTTCACCGACGCGCAGCGCGCGGACCCGCCGGCGCTGGGGACCTACGTGACCTATCGCTACAACGGGCTGACCCCGAACGGCGTGCCGCGGTTCGCGCGATTCCTCCGCGTCCGCCACCTGTTGCCGCCGCCGGATCCGGAGTGAGCGCGGCCGGAGCGCGTGTCGGGCCCTAGCGGTTCCCGGACAGCAGCGCTTCCAGCACCGCCATCCGCGCGGCGACGCCGTTGCCGACCTGCCTGAGCACCAGCGATTGCGGGCCGTCGGCGACCTCGTCAGTGATCTCGATGCCGCGATTGATCGGGCCGGGATGCAGGACCACGGCGTCCGCGGCCGCACGACCCAGGCGCGCGGCGGTCAGGCCGTAGTCGCGGTGGTAATCGTCGAGTGAGGCGATCAGGCCGTCGTCCATGCGTTCGCGTTGCAGGCGCAGCATCATCACCGCGTCGACGCCGTCGAGCGCGGCATCGAGGTCGTGGCCGACGCTGCAGCCGTCGAGGGTGGCGTCGTCGGGCAGCAGGGTTTGCGGGCCGCAGACGCGGATCTCGCCAGTGCCGAGCGCGCGCAGTGCGTGCAGGTCGGAGCGGGCGACCCGCGAATGCAGGACGTCGCCGACGATCAGCACCTTGAGCCGGCTGAAGTCGTCGCCCTTGGCCTGCCGCAGGGTCAGCATGTCGAGCAGGCCCTGGGTCGGGTGCGCGCTGCGGCCGTCGCCGGCGTTGACCAGCGCGGTGCCGGGGTTGGCGGCTTCGGCCAGGGCGGCGACGGCGCCGTCGTCCTGGTGGCGGACGATGAAGCCGCGCACGCCCATCGCCTCGATGGTCTTGAGGGTGTCGCGAGCGGTCTCGCCCTTGCGGGTCGAGGAGGTCGAGACGTCGAAGTTGAGCACGTCGGCGCCGAGCCGCTGGGCGGCGAGCTGGAAGCTCAGCCGGGTGCGGGTGGACGGCTCGAAGAACAACGTGCAGATCGCGGTGCCGGCGAGCGCCTGGCGGTCGTCGTGGCCGTCGGCGAAGTGCTGGGCGCGGTCGAGCAGGTCAATCAGCTGGATGCGCGGCAGGTGCTCGAGCGTCAGCAGGTGCTGCAGTGCGCGCGGGGTGTCGGCGAGGTGGGTCATGCGGTCCTTCGACGGCTCAGGTCGGGCGATCGGGATTGGCGGCGGGCCGGGCGGCAAGTTGGGTAATGTCGACGGCATCGTCGGGCGCGGCCAGCCAGCGCTCGACGATCACCGCCGCGGCGACCGCGTCTAGCGCGTCGGCATCGCGGCGGCGCTTGCGGCCCTGGGCGCGGTCGCTGGCGAAACGTTGCGCGGCCTCGATCGAGCTGGCGCGCTCGTCGACCAGCACCACCGGCATCTTGTAGCGCGCGTGCAGTTCGCGGGCGAAGGCGTGGGCACGTACTCGCGCGGGCTGGTCGCCATCATCCAGCGTCAGCGGGTCGCCGACGATCAGGCCGTCGGGCCGCCACTCCTGACGCAGGCGATCCAGTGCTACCCAGTCGGGGCCGTGGCCATGGACGTCGATCACCGCCAGCGCGCGGGCGTGGTGGCCGAACGCGCTGCCGACGGCGACACCGATCCGACGCGAACCGACATCGAAACCGAGCACGGTGCCATCGCGACGGATCGGGGTCGGGCCCGGTTGGTCGACAGTGGTCGCGGCCGTGCTCATGCGTGGCCGGAGTAGTCGGCCAAGTGGGCGAAGTCGACTCCGATGCGTCCGGCCGCGGCATGCCAGCGTGCGTCCAGCGGCAGGTCGAACAACAGCTCGGCATCGGCCGGTGCGGTCAGCCAGTCGTTCTCGCTCAGCTCCTGCTCCAATTGCCCGGAATTCCAGCCGGCGCAGCCCAGCGCGACCACCGCGTGGGCCGGTCCTTCGCCACGGGCCATCGATTCCAGGATCTCGCGCGAGGTGGTCAAGAACAGCGCGTCGGTGATCGCCAGGGTCGAGTCCCATTGCATCCCACCGTCATGCAGGACGAAGCCGCGCTCGGGATGCACCGGCCCGCCGGCCAGGACGACCTGCCCGCGCATCGCGTCGTCGCCACCTTCCAGGCCCATCTGCCCGAGCACTTCGCCGAGCGTGTACTCGGAGGGGCGGTTGACCACGATGCCCATCGCACCGTCGGCGTCGTGCTGGCAGATCAGCGCCACGCTGCGCGAAAAATTGGTTTCCGCCAGCGACGGCAACGCAATCAGCAACTGGTTGGCCAGCTGGGTCGGGACGATGGAGGTGGGCGTTTCAGGCATGGCGCCATTCTATCGCGGCGCCCATGGATACGCGCCGTGAGGGTGGGCGTAGGATTGGCGGTTCAGCCCCATCGGAGTTGCCCATGCCCGCTTTCGCCGCCGCCCGCGTACCGCGCCTGCTGACCCTCGCCTGCCTTGCCGGCCTGGCCTTGGCCGGCTGCCAGCCGGGCACCTCCGACACCAACCCGACGGCCAGTACCGACGCCCCAAAAACGAGCGACCAGAGCTACGCCGAAGCCCATGCCGGCGACTACGCGGTGGTGCCGCTGAACGCCGACCTGTCGGCATTCGACGAGCGCGGCAAGCGCATGATCGCCAAGCTGGTGCAGGCCTCTGCGGTGATGGACGACCTGTGGTGGCAGCAGTCATGGGACGGCGGCCGCGAGGCCCTGCTCGAACGCGCGCCGGACGAGGCCACCCGCGAACTGGTCCGGATCAACTACGGCCCCTGGGACCGCCTCAACGAGGACACGCCGTTCATCGACGGCGTGCCGCCGCGCCCACCGGGTGGCACGTTCTACCCGGTCGACATGAGCAAGGCCGCGTTCGCCGCCGCCGACCTGCCCGACAAGACCTCGCACTACACCCTGCTCCGCCGCGAGGAGGGCGAACTGGTCACGGTGCCGTACCACGACGCGTACCGCGCCGATCTCGAGCGCGCCGCCGCGCTGCTGCGCGAGGCCGCCGGGCTCAGCGACGACGACAGCTTCGCCGAGTACCTCGAGATGCGCGCCGACGCGCTGCTCGACGACGAGTTCCGCGCCAGCGACATGGCCTGGATGGAGATGAAGAGCAACCCGGTCGACATCGTGATCGGCCCGATCGAGACCTACGACGACCAGTTGTTCGGCTACAAGGCGTCGTACGAGGGGCTGGTGCTGATCAAGAACCAGGAATGGAGCGACAAACTCGCCCGCTTCGCGGCGTTCCTGCCGGCCCTGCAGCAGGGCCTGCCGGTGGATGCGAAGTACAAGGCCGAGACTCCCGGCTCCGACGCCGACCTCGGCGCCTACGAGGCGGTGTACTACGGCGGCAACGCCAACGTCGGCGCCAAAACCATCGCGATCAACCTGCCCAACGACGAGGCGGTGCAACTGGCCAAGGGCACCCGGCGGCTGCAGCTGGAGAACGTCATGCGGGCCAAGTTCGACAAGATCCTGGTGCCGATCGCCCGGTTGCTGATTGCCGACGACCAGCTCAAGCACGTGACCTTCGATGCGTTCTTCGGTAACACCATGTTCCACGAGGTCGCGCACGGGCTCGGGATCAAGAACACCCTCGATGGCGAGGGCACGGTCAGCGACGCGCTGAAGGAGTACGCGTCGAGCTTCGAGGAAGGCAAGGCCGACATCCTCGGCCTGTACATGGTCGACGCGCTGAGCCGCCAGGGCGAGCTGGAGGAGAGCGAGCTGATGGACGCCTACGTGACCTTCCTCGCCGGGATCATGCGCTCGGTGCGCTTCGGCGCCAGCGACGCGCACGGCAAGGCCAACATGCTGCGGTTCAACTATTTCGCCGACGCCGGTGCGTTCAGCCGCGACCCGGAAACCGGCAAGTACCGGGTCGATTTCGACAAGATGCGCGAGGCGATGAACTCGCTCAGCGCGAAGCTGCTGACCGTGCAGGGCGACGGCGATTACGCCGAGGCCAAGCGCATGACCGACACGATCGGAATCATCAAGCCGGAGTTGGAGGCGGACCTGGCGAAGCTGGATGCGGCGGGGATCCCGATCGATGTCCGGTTCGAACAGGGACTGGACGTGCTGGGGTTGTCGGAATACGCCAACGCGTCCAACCCCGCCTCCGGCGGCTGAGGCATGTCCGGCTATTGCGACAGCGCCCCGGGACATCCGTTGCACGGGCCGTATCACGATGAGGAATACGGCTTCGTCCAACGCGACGAGGCGGTGTTGTTCGAGCGCTTGCTGCTGGAGATCAACCAGGCCGGCCTGAGCTGGGAAACGATGCTGCGCAAGCGCGAAGGTTTCTGCCTCGCCTACGACGGCTTCGATGTCGACACGATCGCGGCCTACGGGGAAGCGGAGCGGGCGCGCCTGCTCGCCGATGCCGGCATCATCCGGAATCGCCTGAAGATCGACGCCGCGATCCACAATGCGCGGGTGATCCAGCAGTTGCGTGGATCGCATGGGAGCTTTTCAGGGTGGCTCGACGCGCATGTGATGTGCGATAGCGCCCGGCGCGACAAACCGGGCTGGGTGAAGCTGTTCAAGCGGACGTTCCGCTTCACCGGCGGCGAGATCACAGGCGAGTTCCTGATGAGCCTGGGTTACCTGCGCGGTGCACATCGGGAGGATTGCCCGGTGTTTGAGCGCACGGTGGCAGCCGGGGCGCCCTGGTCGCTGCCAACCTGAGTCTTGGGCCCTTGTAGGAGCGGCTTCAGCCGCGATGGGTAGCCGGCGCGGGCGAACGATTTCAGATCGCGGCTAAAGCCGCTCCTACGAAGAGCGCGCGTTGGCAGACAACCTTGCGCTCTACACAGGGTTTGAACAGCTCGGGAGCCACGCTCGCGGCATGACCGTGCGGATCGGCATCTCCGGCTGGCGTTACGCGCCGTGGCGCGGCGTGTTCTATCCGCCGGGGCTGGTGCAACGGCGGGAACTGGAACACGCGTCGGGCTGCTTCCCGACCATCGAATTGAACGGCTCGTTCTATTCGCTGCAGTCGCCGGACAGTTACTCGGCCTGGCACGATGCCACCCCGTCCGACTTCATCTTCGCGGTGAAGGGGCCGCGCTATATCACCCACATCCGCCGGCTGCGCGAAGTGGCCAGGCCGATGGCCAACTTCCTCGCGTCAGGACTGCTGCGACTGGGTCCGAAGCTCGGGCCGCTGCTGTGGCAACTGCCGCCGAACTTCAAGTTCGATGCCGCGTTGCTGGGGGAATTCCTGGGTGCGCTGCCGCGCGACACCGAGACTGCACTATCGCTGGCGCGTCGCCGCGACGTGGCGCGGATGCGCGGCCGCAGTGCGCTGGCGATCGACCGCAACCGTAGGCTGAAGCATGCGATCGAAGTGCGTCATCCCAGCTTCTGCGACCCGCAGTTCATCCGCCTGCTGCGACGCCACCGCGTCGCACTGGTGGTCGCCGACACGGCCGGCAAGTGGCCGTACCTGGAGGATGTCACCGCGGACTTCATGTACCTGCGCCTGCATGGCGCCGCCGAGCTGTACGTCAGCGGCTATACGGATGACGCGCTGGCGCGGTGGGCAAAACGCATACGGCTCTGGAGCGAAGGCGGCGAGCCGGACGACGCGGTGCGGATCGACGGACGGGCATCAAAGCGGGCGTCGCGCGATGTGTATTGCTACTTCGATAACGACGTGAAGGTGCATGCACCGTTCGATGCGCAGGTGCTCATGGAAAAGCTCGGCCTACCGGTCCCCTGTCCGGCGCGCGAAGACGTGGTGCCAGTGTCCGGACATTTGTAGGGGCGCGCGATCAGCGGATCTCCGCGACCTCGACCCCGTCCATGCCCTGCGACAGGGTCTTGGCGTCGCCGCCCTGGGCGAGCTTGATCCGCAGGCGGACTTCGTTCTGCGAGTCGGCGTAACGCAGGGCGTCCTCGTAGCTGATCTCGCCAGCCTGGTACAGCTCGAACAGGGCCTGGTCGAAGGTCTTCATGCCCAACTGCACCGATTCCTTCATCACTTCCTTGAGCTTGTGCACCTCGCCGTCGCGGATGTAGTCCTGCACCAGCGGCGTGCCCAGCAGGATCTCCATCGCGACCCGGCGGCTCTTGCCATCCGGAGTCGGGATCAGCTGCTGCGCGACTACGCCCTTGAGGTTCAGCGACAGGTCCATCAGCAGCTGGTTGCGGCGATCCTCGGGGAAGAAGTTGATGATCCGGTCCATCGCCTGGTTGGCGTTGTTGGCGTGCAGCGTGCACAGCACCAAGTGGCCGGTTTCGGCGAACGCGATCGCGTGGTCCATGCCCTCGCGGGTACGCACCTCGCCGATCATGATCACGTCCGGCGCCTGGCGCAGGGTGTTCTTGAGCGCGTTCTCCCAGCTGTCGGTGTCGATGCCGACCTCGCGCTGGGTGATGATGCAGCCCTCGTGCTTGTGCACGAACTCGATCGGGTCCTCGATCGTGATGATGTGGCCGGTCGAATTCTGATTGCGGTAGCCGATCATCGCCGCCAGCGAGGTCGACTTACCGGTGCCGGTGGCGCCGACGAAGATGATGATGCCGCGCTTGGTCATCGCCAGGGTCTTGATCACCGGCGGCAGGCTCAGCTCCTCGATGCTCGGGATCTTGGTCTCGATCCGGCGCAGCACCATGCCGACCTGGTTGCGCTGGTAGAAGCACGACACGCGGAAGCGGCCGACGCCGGCGACACCGATCGCGAAGTTGCTCTCGTGGGTCTTTTCGAACTCCTCGCGCTGCATCGGGTTCATCACGTTGAGCACGAGGTCGCGACTCTGCTGCGGCGTCAGCGGGTTCTGGGTGATCGGCGACAGCTTGCCGTTGACCTTCATCGACGGCGGCATGCCGGCGGTGATGAACAGGTCGGACGCCTTCTGGTGCGCCATCAACTTGAGGAACGAGGTGAAGTCGATGCCGCTGCCGGCAGTGCTGCTGGTGGTGGTGCTCATAACGGTCTTCCCCTTGCCGCCGGACCCGATGTCCGCCGGCTGCTGTCAGGCTCAGTCGAACAGGCGCTTGTCCTTGGCGTACTCGCGCGCCTGCGGGCGCAGGATCAGGCCGCGCTTGACCAGGTCCTGCAAGTGCTGGTCCAGGGTCATCATTCCGGCCTGCTGACCGGTCTGGATCGACGAATACATCTGCGCGACCTTGTCCTCGCGGATCAGGTTTCGGATGGCCGGGGTGCCGACCATGATTTCCCAGGCCGCGGTGCGGCCGCCGCCGACCTTCTTCAGCAGCGCCTGCGAGATCACCGCGCGCAGCGATTCCGACAACATCGAGCGCACCATCGGCTTCTCGCCGGCAGGAAACACGTCGATGATGCGGTCGACGGTCTTGGCCGCCGACGAGGTGTGCAGGGTGCCGAACACCAGGTGGCCGGTTTCGGCCGCGGTCAGCGCCAGGCGGATGGTCTCGAGGTCGCGCAACTCGCCGACCAGGATGTAGTCGGGGTCCTCGCGCAGTGCCGAGCGCAGCGCCTCGTTGAAGCCGTGGGTGTCGCGGTGGACCTCGCGCTGGTTGATCAGGCACTTCTGCGAGGTGTGCACGAACTCGATCGGATCCTCGACCGAGAGGATGTGCGCGTACTCGTTCTTGTTGATGTGGTCGATCATCGCCGCCAGCGTGGTCGACTTGCCCGAACCGGTCGGCCCGGTGACCAGGATCAGGCCCTGCGGCTGGTCGATCAGCTCCTTGAAGATCCGCGGCGTGCCGAGGTCCTCAAGCGAGAGGATGTCCGACGGAATCGTGCGGAACACCGCGCCGGCACCACGGTTCTGGTTGAACGCGTTGACGCGGAAGCGCGCCAGCCCGGGGATCTCGAACGAGAAGTCGACCTCGAGGAATTCCTCGAAGTCGCGCCGCTGCTTGTCCGACATGATGTCGTAGACCAGCGCATGCACCGCCTTGTGGTCCAGCGCCGGGATGTTGATCCGGCGCACGTCGCCGTCGACCCGGATCATCGGCGGCATGCCGGCCGACAGGTGCAGGTCGGATGCCTTGTTCTTGACCGAGAACGCCAACAGTTCGGCGATATCCATGCGTGCTCCCCTGCACTGCAAATGATGTGTGGCTGGCAAGCCAGCCCCCCTGCGCGGCAGTATAGCCCCGGACCCGCATCGTCAATCCAGCCCGCCATCACAGGATCAATCGACGTGCAGACCCATGCCCTGAATGCCATCTCCCGAATGCTGGATAACGCGGCGCGCGACGCCGGCCGGCCGCCGCCGCGCCTGCTCGCGGTCAGCAAGACCCAGCCGGCCGCCGCGGTTGCGGCGCTGGCGGCGCTCGGCCAGTGCGCGTTCGGCGAGAACTACGTGCAGGAGGCCGCGGCCAAGCAGGCCGAGCTGGGGCGCGCCAGCCCTGTGTCGGCCGGGCAAGAGGCGCCGGCCGGCCTGGAATGGCACCTGATCGGCCACCTGCAGTCGAACAAGGCGCGCGAAGCGGCGGCACTGTTCGACTGGGTGCAGACCGTCGACCGGGCCAAGCTGGTCGCGGCGCTGGCCCGACACCGCGATCCTGCGCGCGGGCCGCTGAACGTGCTGGTCCAGGTCAACATCGACGACGAGGCCAGCAAGCACGGTTGCCGGCCGGACGAGGTCGAAGCGCTGGCGGCAGCGATCGCGGGCGAGCCGATGTTGCGTCTGCGCGGGCTGATGGTGATCCCGACCCCGCACGACGACCCGGAACTGGGGCGCCCCGCATTCCGCCGCAGCCGCGCACTGTTCGACGCGCTGCGCGAGCACCATCCTGGCGTGGACACCCTGTCGATGGGCATGAGCAGCGACGCCGCGATCGCGATCGCCGAGGGCGCGACGATGGTGCGCATCGGCACCGCCCTGTTCGGCTCCCGGCCGGCACCACCCGCCGCGCCCTCTTACACTGGGCGCTGATTCGTACCAAAGGCCCCACGCCATGACCAGCCCAGCCAACCCGACCGACTCCCCGGTCGTCGCCTTCATCGGCGGCGGCAACATGGCGCGCAGCCTGATCGGCGGGATGATCGCGCGCGGCGCCGATCCGGCGCGGGTGCGGGTCGCCGAGCCGGTGGCGGCCTTGCGCGAGGCGCTGAAGACCGATTTCGACGTGCCCTGCTTCGCCACCGCGGCCGAGGCCGTCGAAGGCGCGTCGGTGTGGCTGCTGGCGGTCAAGCCGCAGGTCATGCGCACGGTCTGCGGCGAGTTGACGCCGGTGGCCCAAACCAACCGGCCGGTCGCGATCTCGGTCGCCGCCGGCATCACCTCCAGCCAGTTGTCCAATTGGCTCGGCGGCGACGTCGCGGTGGTGCGGGCAATGCCGAACACCCCCGCCCTGCTCGGCGCCGGCATCACCGGCCTGTTCGCCAACGAGCGCACCGACGCCACCCAGCGCGAGCAGGCGGCGACATTGCTCGATGCGGTCGGGCCGACCGTGTGGATCAGCGACGAGGCCCAGATGGACGCGGTCACCGCGGTCTCCGGCAGCGGACCGGCCTACGTGTTCCTGCTGGCCGAGGCGATGCAGGACGCCGGCGTGAAGCAGGGCCTGCCAAGCGACACTGCCCGCCAGCTGGCCAGCCAGACCCTGCTCGGTGCGGCGAAGATGCTGACCGAGCTGGACGAGACCGCGGCGGAACTGCGCCGCAAGGTCACCTCGCCCGGCGGCACCACCCAGGCTGCGATCGAGACCTTCGAGGCCGGCGGCCTGCGCGAGCTGGTCGACCGCGCGATCACCGCCGCCACCGAACGCGGCCGCGAACTGTCAGCCGCGAACGATGACTGACTCGCCCGCCCCATCCGATCGCCGCACCTGCCGCACCCGAGGAGCTTCCATGCACATTGCCCCCCGCACGCTTGCCGGCGCCCTGCTGTTGACCCTGCTGTCGCTTGCCGGTTGCGACAGCGAACCCGCACCACGGGTCGCGACGCCAGTGACGGCGCCACAGGAAGCCATCCTGCAGGCCGGCGACACCACCATCCGCGCCAGCGTGGTCCAGACCTCGGCGCTCAACGAGGTGGTGGCCCGCCAATACGGGATCGAGCGCGACGACGAGATCGTGATGCTGCTGGTCGGCCTGCGCCAAGGACCGGCGGCCGCGGAAACCTCGGTGCCGGCGTCGGTCACCGCGTCCGTGACCGACCTGCGCGGGCAGAAGCAGGTGATCGAGATGCGCGAACTGCACAGCGGCGAGCTGGTCGACTACGTCGGCACGGTGTCGGTGTCACTGCCCGACACTCTGGCGTTCGAGTTGTCGATCGCGCGCGAGGGCAAGCCGACCTCGACGATGCAGTTCAGCCGCGAGTTTTTCCCGCAGTAGCGGTGCAACTCCGTTGCCTGACCGCGTACTTCCTTCGGCCGTGGAGCGACGTCAGTCGCGACCTGTACATCGCTCCGGACTCTGCGCGTTCGCGACTGACGTCGCTCCTGCAAAATTCTAGGGGGCTCCGGTGAGCGTCTGGCAGGATGGGCTGCGCTCGGCTTTGCTCGATGCCAGTTCTGCCGCGGTCTGCGCCAGTTGTTCGCGCCAGCGACCCTCAGTCGCACCAGCTTGGGCGATTTCCAGCGCGGCACGCGCTTCGGCCGTGCAGCCGAGCTCGCCGAGCACGCTTGCGTAGTTGTTGCCCAGCACCGGGTCGTTCGGCGCCAGCGCCAAGCCGCCGCGGTAATGCGCCGCGGCCTCGACATGCTCGCCATCGCCGTAGGCGTGGTTGCCCAGCGCGAGATGGGTGCGCGGATCGTCCGGCCAGCGCTCGATCGCCGCTCGGTACGCAGGCGCCGCCGCCTCGGCGCCCGCCACCGCTTCAAAGTCCGCCACCGCGGCAAGGTAATCCACCGCTTCGGCGTGCGCCGGCAACTCGCCGGGTCGCAAGGCCAGCAGGCCCCAACGCCCGGCCCAGTCCCATGTCCGCAGGAACTTCGGCGCCGCCACCTGCAGGCCGCGCTCGGTGCCGCTGTTGAGGATCACCTCGTTGCGTTCCGGGTCGGTGCCAACCAGCACCGCGTAATGCCAGCGCGGCGCGCTGCGGACCAGCAGGTTCTGCAATACCAGCACGGGCCGTCCGGCGTGCAACTCGGCGAGCAACGCGTCGGTGGTCGGTTCGACCACGTAGGGAATGCGCCCGGCACGACGCATCGCCGCCACCAGTTCCAGTTGTAGGCTGCCTTCGCGACCGGGCAGGTAAACCTGCGGCACCAGCGCTTCGGGACTGGTCGAAACGCCACTGTCGACCAGCACCGTCGCCAGTGCGGCGGGACCACACTGGTACTCGTCCTGCGGGTAGAACGGCACGTCGGCCAAGTGCACCGGTTTGGCCGGAGTGCCGACCGAAGCGTCGGCCGACCCACCCGGCGGCGCCAGTTGCCAGGGCGGGTTGATCGTCGCGCAGGCCGGCGACAACAGCAGCGCGGCGGCGAGCACGAGGCCCGCCGCCGCACGTGATGTCGAGCCGCGGGAAACGCCGACTGGCGGCATCAGACCCTGTTGAAAATGTTGATGACGCCGACCAGTTCGAGGATCAGCAACACCACGAACACGACGCCGATCACCGCCAGCGCGCCGCCGCCGGCCGGCAGTTGCTCGAGTTCGCCCTGCATGCGCAGCAGTTCGGCATCGCTGAGCGCGGCGATGCGGGTGTCGGCGTCGGCCGGATCGACGCCCAACTGCCGCATCGCCTGGCGCACGTCGTCGCGCGCGAGCGAGGCGCGGACATCGGCTTCGGTGCTGGCGCGCATCTCCGCCGACAGCGCCTGCTGAGTGCTGATGACGCTGGCGGCCGCCGGATTGACGACCATCGACAGCGCCAGCGAACCGGCCAGCAACGGGGTGGCTACGTACTTGCGGAACATGGGCGACTCCTGAATTGGATCCAAAGGTGTGGACGCGGAAGCCATGGATTCATGGACGCAGGAGATATGCCACAGATAGCGTGAAGGCAATCTTGCGCGCGTTCACGAAATCGCCGATCAACCGTGGCGAACGGCCCAGTCGCGCACGATCGCGGCGATCGCGCCGACACCATCGGTCAACGCCGCCGGACCGGGCTGCAGGATCATCGGCGACTTGATCTCGTGCAGCTCGCCATCGCGCACCGCCGGGACCGCATCCCAACCAGGCCGCGCGGCGACCTTCTCCGGGCGGAACTTCTTGCCGCACCACGAGCCCAGGATGATGTCGGGCACGCGCCGCACGACTTCCGACGGATCCTCGAGGATGCGCTGCTTGGCCAGCGATTCCGCCGCACGCTCGGGGAAGATGTCGTCGCCGCCGGCGATGCGAACGAGCTCGGCCACCCACTGGATGCCGCTGATCAACGGCTCGTCCCATTCCTCGAAATAGACCTTCGGACGACGCGGCAGCCGCGCCGCCGCGTCGGCGATGCCATCGAGCCCGCGTTGCAGGTCGTCGGCGTAGGCATTGGCCTTCTCCTCCGCGCCGACCAGCGCGCCGAGGCGGCGGATGTAGTCGATGATCCCGTCGACGCTGCGATGGTTGCTGATCCAGACCTCGACCCCGTGGCGGATCAGCTCGGCGGCGATGTCGGCCTGGATGTCGGAGAAGCCGACGACGAAGTCGGGCTCGAGCTTGAGGATCTCGCCGATCTTGGCGCTGGTGAACGCGCTGACTTTGGGTTTTTGCTTGCGCGCGATCGCCGGGCGCACGGTGAAGCCGCTGATGCCGACGATGCGGTCCTGTTCGCCGAGCGCGTACAGGGTCTCGGTCGGTTCCTCGGTCAGGCAGACGATGCGTTGCGGGCCTCTCACGGATACAGCATCCGCTTCGACCACTCGCCGACGAGGTCGCTCTCGTACAGCCAGCGCTCGTGCAGGCGGTACTGCGCGCCATACCAGAACTCGATCATCCGCGGCCGCACGCGCAGGCCGCTCCAGCGCGGCGGGCGCGGGACGTCGCGGCCATCGAACTCCTGCTCCAGTTGCGCCACGCGCTGCTCGAACTGCTCGCGCGACTCCAGCGTCTCCGACTGCTTCGACGCCCAGGCGCCGATCTGGCTGCCGCGCGGGCGGCTGGCGAAGTAGGCGTCGGCCTCGTCGTCGCCGACGATCTCGACCGGCCCTTCGACCCGCACCTGCACGCCGTCGCGGACCCGCGGCCAGTGGAACAGCAGCGCGGCGTGCGGGTTGGCCTGCAGCTCGCGGCCCTTGCGGCCATCGAGGTGGGTATAGAACACGAAGCCGCGCGCGTCATGCGCCTTCAGCAGCACGGTGCGCGCCGACGGCCGGGCGTCGAGGCCGGCGGTGGCGACGGTCATCGCGGTCGGGTCGGGCTCACCGGCTGCGCGCGCCTGTTCGAACAGTTCGGCGAAGGTGGCGTGGGCTTCGGACAGCAGGTCGGGATGGGCCATTGCGATATTCTGATCCGATGACAGCGAGGCCACAGATTACCGCGCCCGGCGCCGATCCCCGCTCGCCCGGCTACGCCCCGGCGTTCGTCGCCGACGTGCTCGACGACGCCCTCGCCCACGATTGCCGGGTGTACTCGATCACCGGCCTGCAGGGCACCGGCAAGTCGACGATCGCCGCGCAACTGGTGGCGCTGGCGCGCGAACGCGGGGTGCGCGCGATGGCATTGTCGATCGACGATTTCTACCTCGACCACGATGCGCGCGTCCGCCTCGGCCATGAGGTCCATCCGTTGTTGGCCACCCGCGGTCCGCCGGGCTCGCACGATGTCGCGTTGGCCTGCGAGGTGGTCGACGCGCTGCGCGAGGGCCGTGGCACCCGACTGCCGCGATTCGACAAGATCGCCGACCGGCGCCTGCCGCGCGCGGAATGGCCGGTGGTCGACGGCGCCGAGCTGGTGCTGTTCGAGGGCTGGTTCCAGAAGGTGCCGGCGCAGTCGCCTGAGGCGCTGGCGGACCCGGTCAATGCGCTGGAGCGCGACGAGGACCCGGACGGCATCTGGCGTGCCTACTGCAACGACTCGCTCGCCCGCGATTACGCGCCGCTGTGGTCGCGACTGGACCGGCTGCTATTCCTGCAGGGCCCGGGCGTCGACCAGGTCCCCGAATGGCGCTGGCAGCAGGAATGCACGCTGCAGGCCGCCCACCCGGACCGCGCGGCGATGACCCGGCCGCAGGTGCTGCGGTTCGTGCAGTTCTTCGAACGGGTCAGCCGCCATGGCTGGCCACTGTTGCCGGAGATCGCCGACCGGACCGTGCGACTGGATGCCAGCCGCCGGCCCATCGACTGAGACAGCTCCGGGGCTACTGGACGATAAACGTGACCTTCATGTCGGCCCGCCACTCGGTGATGTTGCCGTCGGCGTCGGTGACGACCTTGATTTCCTTGACCCAAGCGCCCTGGATGTTCTTCACCGATGACGCCGCCTTCTTCAGGCCGACCTGCACCGCGTCTTCGAGGCTCTTCTTGGACGAGGCGTTGAGTTCGATGATCTTTGCAACCGTCATGACTCTCTCCTTGTTGGGTCCGGCGCGCCTCATGCGGCCGGCAGCCAACCCTAGGCGGGCGGATGTTAAAAAGTTGCAAGCGGGTGCGGTCCCTGCGGCGATGGCGACCTACAATCGGCCGATGAATCCCGCCGCGAACCTGATCCTGGTCGGCCCGATGGGCGCCGGCAAGAGTTGCATCGGCCGCCGCCTCGCCGAGCATTACGATTTGCGCCTGGTCGACGCCGACCGCGAGATCGAGCAGCGCACCGGCGCCAGCGTCGCCACCATCTTCGAGTGCGAGGGCGAAGCCGGCTTCCGCACCCGCGAGCGCGCGGCGCTGGGCGAGCTGCTGGCCGCCGACGGCCTGCTGCTGGCCACCGGCGGCGGCGCCGTGCTCGATGCCGAAAACCGCCGCCTGCTGCGCGCGCGTGGCTTCGTCGTCCACCTGCAGGTCAGCCCGGCGCAGCAACTGGCGCGACTGGCGCGCGACACCACCCGGCCGTTGCTGCAGCGCGATGACCGCGAGGTGGTGCTTGACGAAATGGCCGCGTCACGCGCGCCGCTGTACGCCGAGGTCGCCGACCTGCAGTTCGACACCGACGGCCTGGTCGCCGCCGATGCCGCGGCACGCCTGATCGCCCGGCTCGACCGCCACTGGCAGCGTGGGGTGGCAGCTTGAGTGCGCCGCGTACCGTCGAGGTCGGCGGCGCCGCGCCGTACACCATCGCCATCGCCCCCGGACTGCTGGACGACGGACACTGCCTTGCCGCCGGCATCCGCGGCAAGCATGTGCTGCTGGCCAGCGACGCCAACGTCGCGCCGTTGTATGCCGACGGGGTCGAGGCCGCGTTGCGCCGCGCCCGTCCGGGATTGGCGATTGGCCGTTTCGTGATCCCGCCCGGCGAGCACGAGAAAACCCTGGTCCGGTTCGGCGAGGCGATGGGCGCGTTGGCCGCCCTCGGCGCCACCCGCGATGCGACGGTGATCGCCCTCGGCGGTGGCGTGGTCGGCGACCTGGCCGGTTTCGCCGCGGCGTGCTGGATGCGCGGCATCGACGTGGTGCAGCTGCCAACCACGCTGCTGGCGATGGTCGACTCCTCGGTCGGCGGCAAGACCGCGGTCGACCTGCCGGCCGGCAAGAACCTGGTCGGCGCGTTCCACCCGCCCCGCGCCGTCGTCGCCGACACCCGCGCGCTGCGCACCCTGCCCAAGCGCGAACTGCGGGCAGGGCTGGCGGAGGTGGTCAAGTACGGCGCGATCTTCGACGCCGGCTTCCTCGACTGGTTGGATGCGAACGCCGACGCGCTGCTCGCCCGCGACGACGCCGCGCTGGCCGAAGCGATCGCGCGTTCGTGCGAGTTCAAGGCCGACGTGGTTGCGCGCGACCCGCGCGAACACGGCGACCGCGCGCTGCTCAACTTCGGGCACACCTTTGGCCATGCGATCGAGACCGAGCAGGGCTATGCAGGCACGAGCGGCGACGGCCTCAACCACGGCGAGGCTGTGGCGGTCGGAATGGTGCTGGCGGCGCGGCTGTCGACGGCGCTCGGACTGGCGCCGATGGCCGACGCCGTGCACCTGCAGGCGCTGCTGCAACGTTTCGGCCTGCCGACCGGGATGCCGGCTGGGTTGGCGCCAGAGCGATTGCTGGCGCGGATGCGACTGGACAAGAAAGCCGACGCCGGCGGCATCCGCTTCGTGCTGTGGGACGGCGCGGGTCGCGCGCGACTGGTGACAGGGGTTGGTGACGCCGAGGTCCTGGCCACGCTCGCCGACACCCGCTCTTCGTAGGAGCGGCTTTGGCCGCGATCTGGAGTCGTCCGCCCGCGCCGGCTTCAGATCGCGGCTAAAGCCGCTCCTACAACAGCCCGCGGTTTCGCGGAATGGATTGGCCGTCCGCCAACCGCGCCCGGCCAAGCCTTACAATCCGCGCCATGCGATTGCTCCTGCAACAACGTCCCGACGGCACCGAGGCCCCGCGCTTCGTGCAACTGATGCTGCAGGGCGACCTGCTCGGCGGCTGGACCCTGGTGCGCGAGTCCGGCCAGATCGGCGGCCGCAGCCAGCTGCGGCGCGAGCAATTCCCCGACCACGACAGCGCGCTGGCGGCGCTGGAGGCCGCGCGCGATGCCCAGCTCAAGCGCGGCTTCCAGTTGATGTTCAGCCAAGGCATCGACGCGCCGCGCTGACCATTCGCCAGGCCGCCTGCCGCGCGCCGATTTACCGACCCATCGAAGGAATCCCGTCTTGTCCAGCCAGCCCCGTAACGACCGTTTCCTGCGCGCGCTGCGTCGCGAATCCGTCGACTGCACCCCGGTCTGGCTAATGCGGCAGGCCGGCCGCTACCTGCCGGAGTACCGCGCCAGCCGCAAGGCCGCCGGCAGCTTCCTGGCGATGGCGAAGAATCCGGAGCTGGCCTGCGAGGTCACCCTGCAGCCGCTGCGCCGCTTTCCGCTGGACGCGGCGATCCTGTTCTCCGACATCCTGACCATCCCCGACGCGATGGGCCTGGGGCTGTACTTCGTCGAAGGCGAAGGCCCGAAGTTCGAGCGACCGGTGCGCAACGCCGCCGACATCGCCAGGCTCGGCGTCCCCGACATGGGCAGCGAGCTGCGCTACGTGATGGATGCGGTGTCGACCATTCGCCGCGAGCTCGACGGCAGCGTGCCGCTGATCGGCTTTTCCGGCAGCCCGTGGACGCTGGCCTGCTACATGGTCGAGGGCGGCGGCAGCAAGGATTTCGCTCGGGTGAAGTCGCTGGCCTTGAACGACCCGGCGGCGATGCACAAGCTGCTGGAGGTCACCACCGACGCGGTGATCGCCTACCTCTCTGCCCAGCGCGCGGCCGGCGCGCAGGTGCTGCAGGTGTTCGATACCTGGGGCGGGGTGCTGTCGCCATCGATGTACCGCGAGTTCTCGCTGCGCTACCTGACCCGCATCGCCCGCGAGCTTGAGCGCGGCGAAGGTGAAGCGCGTACCCCGCTGATCCTGTTCGGCAAGGGCAACGGCGCCTACGTCGGCGAGCTGGCCGACAGCGGCACCGACGCGCTCGGCGTCGATTGGACGATCGATCTCGGCGACGCCGCGCGACGCACCGGCGGCAAGGTGGCGCTGCAGGGCAACCTCGATCCGGTGACGCTGTATGCGTCCCCGGAAGCGATCCGCGCCGAGGTCGGCCGCGCGCTCGACAGCTATCGCGACGGCAACGGCGGCTCGCGCGAGGGCCACGTGTTCAACCTCGGCCACGGCATGTCGCCGGACATGGATCCGGAACACGTGGCGGTGCTGGTGGATGCGGTGCACGCGCTCAGCGCGCGCTAAGACCGGACTCGTCGCAAACCTGACTCCGCGCCATCGCGGCCGCAGCCGCGCCGCTCACGCATCACCCACGCGGACTGAACAAGCACGCGCCTAGATTCTGGTGTCCGATGCATTGGGCCTGAAACCCCGCGCATGAAGATCGCGCAGATCTCGCCGTTGTACGAAGCGGTGCCGCCACGGCTCTATGGCGGTACCGAACGGGTGGTGGCGCACCTCGCCGACGCGCTGGTCGCAGCCGGCCATGAGGTGACCCTGTTCGCGACCGCCGAGGCACGGACGGCGGCGTTGCTGGTGCCGGTGCGCGACCGCGCGATCCGGCTGGATCCGGCGCCGCTGAAGTCCGACCTCGCGGCCCACCTGTCGATGCTGCACGAGGTGCGCCGCCGCGCCGACCAGTTCGACGTGCTGCACTTCCACGTCGACCTGCTGCACTACCCGTTCTTCGAGGACATCGCCGGACGCACCCTGACCACCCTGCACGGGCGGCTGGACGTCAGGGACCTGGACGGCGCCTATCGGCGCTGGCGGCAGTTCCCGCTGGCGTCGATCTCCGACCACCAGCGCATCCCGTTGCGCCACGCCCATTGGCTGGGCACGGTGCACCACGGCCTGTCGCCGTGGCTGTACCCGTTCTCGCCGCGGCCGCGCAGCCGCGATGACGGTGGCTACCTCGCGTTCCTCGGGCGGATTTCGCCGGAGAAACGCCTGGACCGGGCGATCGCCGTGGCGCGGCGCGTCGGCTGGCCGCTCAAGGTCGCCGCCAAGGTCGATGCGGTCGATCACGAGTACTTCCGCGCGGTCATCGAGCCGCTGCTGAACGACCCGCTGGTCGAATACATCGGCGAGATCGGCGACGCCGACAAGGGCCGCTTCCTCGGCGGCGCGACCGCGCTGCTGTTCCCGATAGACTGGCCCGAGCCGTTCGGGCTGGTGATGATCGAGGCGATGGCGTGTGGCACACCGGTGATCGGCTGGAACCGAGGTTCGGTACCGGAGGTACTGGACGACGGCGTCAGCGGACGCATCGTCGACGACATCGAAACCGCCGCTGCGGCGGTGACGCAGGTGGCGACGCTGGACCGCCGCGGCATCCGCGACATCTTCGAACGACGCTTCTCCGCCGCGGTGATGGCCGACGGCTATCTGCGCCTGTACCGGCGCCTGGCGGGCGAGTCCGCCGCCGAGGTCGAGACCCGGGCCTGCCTCCCATGAGCCATGATCCCGCCGCCAGTGCCGCGCTGTTCACCCACCACGTGCTCAAGGATGGCGACAGCTTCCTGGTGGCCAACAGTTTCGGCGACATCGAGGGCGGCAGCCAGGGCCTGTATCGCAACGACACGCGGCTGCTGTCGCGCTTCCGCCTGCGGATCGGCACCACCGCGCCGGCGCTGCTGAGCGCGATGGTCACGCGCGACAATGTGTTCTTCGTCGCCCACCTGACCAATCGCGCGCTGCCCCCGCTCGGCGATGTCGCTCCGGTCGAGGGCTTGGTGCATGTCGAGCGCCGACGCCTGCTTTGTGGCGAGCGGGTGTTCGAATGGATCGGCATCCGCAATTACGGCAGCGACGAGCTGGTGCTGCCGCTGCGGTTCGAACTGGACGCGGATTTCCGCGACATGTTCGAGGTCCGCGGCAACGTGCGGCCGGCGCGCGGCGAGCAACTGCCGACCCGGACCGGCACCCACGGCGTGGAATTCGGCTATCGCGGCCTCGACGACGTGGTGCGGCGATCGATGGTGTCGTTCTCGCGGGAGCTTGCCCCACTCGACCCGGAGGGCTGCATCTTCGAGCTGCCTAGCGTGCTGCCGCCGGGCGGGAGCGACGAGATCTACATCGAGATCGGTTCCGATCCGGCGCCGACGCCGACCCGCCGTCGCTTCCGTGATGCCGCGGCCCTCGCACGCCGCAGCATGCGTCGCCACCAGCGGCGCGGGGCCGGCCTGCGCAGCGGCGCGTCGCTGTTCCAGCAGTGGCTGCAGCGCTCGCGCGCGGACCTGGCGTTGCTGACCAGCGACCTGGCCACCGGGCCGTATCCGTACGCCGGCATCCCGTGGTTCTCCACCCCGTTCGGGCGCGATGCGGTGATCACCTCGCTGCAAACGCTGTGGCTCAATCCGGGCCTCGCGCGCGGCGTGCTGACGTTCCTCGCTGCGCACCAGGCGCACGAGCAATCGGCATTCCTCGATTCGGCGCCGGGCAAGATCATGCACGAGACCCGCAAGGGCGAGATGAGCGCGACGTGCGAGTTGCCGTTCGGGCTGTACTACGGCGGCGTCGATACCACGCCGCTGTTCGTGCTGCTGGCGGGCGCCTACGCGCAGCGCACCGGCGACCTGGCATTCATCGACCGTCTGTGGGGCGCGTTGCAGTCGGCCACCGGCTGGATCGAACGCGTTTGCGATGCCAACCCGTACGGCTTCGTCGACTACCAGCGCGGCGAGGACAGCGGCCTGGCCAACCAGGGCTGGAAGGACAGCGAGGACTCGGTGTTCCACGCCGACGGCCGCTTCCCGCCCGGACCGATCGCACTGGTGGAAGTGCAGGGATACGCGTTCGGTGCGCTGCAGGCGATGGCCGACCTGGCTACGCGACGCGGCGAACACGAGGCGGCCGCGAAATGGCGCGATCGCGCCGACAAGTTGCGGGCCGCGGTCGAGGACATGTTCTGGATGCCCGACATCGGGTTCTATGGCATCGCCGTCGACGGCGAAGGCCGCCTGTGCCGCGTGCGCTCGAGCAATCCCGGCCACCTGCTGTATGTCGGCCTGCCGCGGCCGGAGCGCGCGCGGCAGGTCGCCTCGCAACTGTTGACCCCGTCCTTCGACACCGGCTGGGGCTTGCGCACGCTGGCCGAGGGCGAGCCGCGCTACAACCCGATGTCGTACCACAACGGATCGGTGTGGCCGCACGACAGCGCCTTGTGCGCGGCTGGCATCGCGCGCGCCGGCGCCCGCGCCGACGCGGCGCGGCTGTTGCGCGACGCGTTCGAGGCCGCGGTGCATTTCGACATGCGGGTGCCGGAACTGTTCTGCGGGTTCTCGCACCTGCGCAGTGCCGCGCCGGTGGCCTACCCGGTCGCGTGCCTGCCGCAGGCCTGGGCCGCCGGATCGGCGTTCATGCTGCTGCAGGCCTGCCTCGGCGTGACCATCGACGGCTGGAACGGCGACATCCATGTCGACCAGCCGCGGCTGCCGGCCGGCGTCGAGGAGGTGCGGTTGCAGGGACTGGCGGTCGGCGATTCGATGGTCGATCTGGTGTTCAAACGCTTCGGCGAGCAGGTCGGCGTGTTCCGCGAAGGCAGCGGCGCGACCGCGGTGCCACTGCAGCTGCGCCGGTGATTCCTGTAGGAGCGACGTAAGTCGCGACCTGTACATGGCCTCCAACGTTCGGCGGGTCGCGACTTACGTCGCTCCTACAAACGAGGCGTTTGCGACCTCAGCTCACCGGTTGGGCGTCGTCATCGAGCAGTTCCCGCAGCATCGCGCCGGTCACCGGCTTGCGCAGGAATCGGTCGAAGCCGGCGGCCATCGCCTGCGGCTCGGCGTCGGCGTCGGCACGCGCGGTGATCGCAATCAGGAGCGTGTCGAAACCCTGTGCGCGCAGGTGTTGCGCGAGCGCGAGGCCATCCATGCCCGGCAGGTCGAGGTCGAGCAGTGCGCCGTCGAACCGTCCGGTCGCGACCTCGGCCAGCGCCGCCAGGCCGTGGCCGGCATGGCGGGCGCGATGGCCCTGCGCCTGCAGCAAGCCGATGATCACCTCGGCCACGATCGGGTCGTCCTCGACAAGCAGCAGCGACAATGCGCGCGACGGACCGGCCGCAACCGATGGAGCAGCCCCCGTCGGCGCGATCGCCTCGGGCAACGGCAGGTGGACATCGAAGGTGGTACCGACGCCCAATGAGCTTTCGACCGCAATGGTGCCGCCCATCGCCGCCGCCAGCTCCTGGCAGATCGCCAGGCCGAGCCCGCTGCCGCCATAGCGCGCCGCGGTGCGCGCGCCTTCGGCCTGTTCAAACCGGCGGAACAAACGGCCTTTCTGCTCGGCATTGAGGCCCGGGCCGGTGTCGGCGACGCGCAGGTGCACGCCGGCCGCGGTATCCCGGCTCACTGCAAGCATCACCGAACCGCGCTCGGTGAACTTGATCGCGTTGCCAACGAGGTTGAGCAGGATCTGCCGCAAACGCACCGGATCGCCGCGCCATCCGCGTGCAACATCGCGATCGAACTCCACCGCGAATGCCAGGCCTCGCGCTTCCGCCAGCGGCGCCATCAATGCGGCCACGTCGTCGACCAGCGCGCGCAGGTCGAACGGCTGCTCGGCGAGTTCCAGCTTGCCCGACTCGATCCGCGCGAGGTCGAGCGCGTCGTTGACCAGCCGCAGCAGGTGTTCGCCGGCACCACGGATCGAATCGGCATAGCCGCGTTGGCGCGGGTCCAGCGGCGTCCCGAGCAGCAGTTCGGTCATGCCGAGCACGCCGGTCATCGGGGTGCGTACCTCGTGCCCGAGGGTCGCCAGGAAGCGGGTCTTGGCCAGCGACGCCTCGCGCGCGACCTCGTTCTCATGCCGCGCGCGTTGCAGGGCCTCGCGGCGCGCGAGCCGTTCGCGGTATTCGTCGGCGGCCCACCACAGCAGCAGCACCAGCAGGCCGGCGAATCCTGCCAGCGCCGCCGGCGTGCGCCACCACGGCGGCTGCACGCTGAAGTTCAACTGCTGCTCGACGGCGGCATTGCCGGAGGCATCGACCGCGCGGGCCCGCAGGGTGTAGTCGCCCGCCGGCAGGCCGGCGAACACGCGCTCGCCACTCGTGCCGTTGGCGATCCAGTCGCGATCGTAGCCGTCGAGCCGCGTGAAGTAGCGGTTCGCCCGGGGATCATCGAACGACAGCAGCCGCAGTTGCACGCGCAACTCGCGGTCGTCGGGACGCAGTTGCAGTGGCTGGCTACGGTCGAGTGCGATCCACTGGCCCTCGCGGCGGACTTCGACCGCATCGAAATGCAACGCCGGCGTCAGCGCCGGCGGATCGGGCGCAAGGGTGTCGACCAGCACCACGCCGCCATCGGCAAGCGCCGCGGCGAGCACGCCATCGTCACCCATGACCAGGGTGCGATCGACGAACTCCTGGCTGCTGAGGCCATCGGGCAATCCGAACCGGCGCGCATGGCGGGTCTTCGGGTCCCAGCGGAACAGGCCGCGCAGGCTCGACAGCCAGACCCGCCCGGCGCGATCGATGCGCAGGCCGGCGCCCTCCACCGAGGGGATGCCCTGCGCCACGCCGACCTGCGCGGTGCGCTGCCAGCGGTCGCCCTGGCGGCGGTAGTGCTCGAGGCCGGACAGGCGTTGCAGCCACAAGCCGTCGTGGCCGTCGAAGGCGAACACGAACACCCGGCCGTCGATGTCGACGCCGGGCACCTCGGCGAAGCGGTGCGCCGCCGCGTCCCAACGCCGCAATCCATGCCCGCCGGCGATCCATGGCACGCCGTGGCGATCGAACCCGATCGCCTCGGTGTCGCCGACGCCGAGGCCCTGTTCGGGACCGGCCGACACGGTCTCCAGCACTTTGCCGGTGGCGGCATCGCGCCGTTGCAAACCGGCGCCGGCGAACGACACCCAGAGGTCGCCACCGGGCGCCTGCGCGAGCAGGTCGACCGGCCCGGCGAGCGGCGCATCCGTCGCGCTGTCGCGGTCCCAGCGCCGCACCGTGCCGGCGCCCGGGTCGATCCGCAGCAGCGCGCGACGCTGGCCGAGCCACAACCGCCCGGCGCGGTCCTCCAGCAACGACATCGCCCGCGCACCGTCGAGCTTGTCCTGCACGGCCTCGTCGAGCGGCACCACGCTGCCGTCGCGGTCGAGCCGCTCCAGCTCACCGCGCTCACCGGCCAGCCACACCCCGCCGCCGCGCGCGACCGCGACGCCGGGATACAGCTCCGCCGCCAGCCCGTCGCGGTCCTGGGTGAACTGCGCGATGCGGCGCCAGTCCGGTTGCAGGTAGCCCAGCCCGACCCCCGGCACCGGCAGCCACAGCGCGCCGTCGCGCTGCCTGAGCATCTGATACATCGGCAGCACCGGCCCTTTCGCGCCGATCTGCACCGGCGCCGGCACTTCGCCCGGCGACACCCGCCACAGCTGGCGATGGCTGGCCAGCCACAACTCGCCATCGGGCTCGGCCAGCACCCCGAAGATCGCGTTCGGGTACTCGAACATCGCCGCCCAGTCCGGGCGGTGCCAGTTCCCCGCCCCATCGCGGCGGAACGGGCCACTGCCGGCGCCGACCCAGAGGCTGTCGCCGACCGGGGTCGCCGAGAAGATCATCGGCGCCGGCTGCTCGCCCGGCAGCGCGACGCGTTCGAAGTCGTGGCCGGTCCAGCGCGCAAGGCCCGCGGTGGTGCCGATCCACAGCCGCCCGTCGCCGTCGACGCTGAGCGAGAGCACGATGTCCGATGGCAGGCTGCGCGGGTCGTCGTCACGCGGCATGTAGCGGGTGATCGTGCCGTCGCCATCGAGCCGGTGCAGGCCGCCGCCGAAGGTGCCGAACCAGGTCGCGCCGCGGTGGCTGGCGATCGCCCAGACCTCGTCGCTGCCGATCTGCGGGTGGCTGGCCTTGCGGTAGTGGCGGAAGCCGCCGCGAGCGGGGTCGAGCACGCTGAGGCCGCGGCTTTCGGGCGCGACCCATATCCGGCCCTGCGGATCGGCATGCAGGACGGTGATGTAGTTGCCCGGCAGCGACGCCGGGTCGCCGGGGACGTGGCGCCAGACCCGCATGCCGACGCCGTCGTAACGCGCCAGGCCGTCGGTGGTGGCGAGCCACAGGTAGCCGTCGGCGTCGAGCGCCAGGCCATTGATGTTGCTCGACGGCAAGCCGTCGGCGACATCGATGTGGCGCAGGGTCGGGATCTCGGGGATTGCGGCGGCGGTCGCGGCAACCGACGCGGCCGCGGCGGTCGCCTGCAATGCGGCCAGCAACGTCGCCAGCCCCGCCGCCCGCATGGCCATCCCGGTCAACTTGCGCATCGCGCCCTCCCTGGTCTTCGCATGGTCCGTGGCCGCGGCATGCGCCTGGGCCTCCCCGCGCCTAGGCTCGATCATCGCGACGGCTGGGGCAAGTGCGCGGCCGGCCCGCCGCGTCCACGCAATACTGCGTGCCGGCACCGGCTCGGGCAGCGATGGCCGACTGCGCCTAGAATCCTTCGCATGCCGGATGAACTTCTGCCCCCGTCCGCGACGCGCCACCTCATGCTGGCGCTCGTCCTGCCCATTGCGCTCGCCGTGCTGCCGGTGCCGGCAGCCGCCGCCGAACGCACCGAGCCACCGCCGGCCTGGAAACTCGACCCGGTGCACACGCGGGTGATGTTCGCGGTCTCGCACGCGGGCTTCTCCAAGGCGCTTGGCACGGTGTCGGGCAGCGACGGCGGCTTGCTGTTCGCCCCGGGAGGCTGGGCCGGCGCGCGGCTGGTGGTCGAGGTGCCGCTGACCCGGCTCGACCTCGGCACGCCCGACTGGAACGAGGCGGCGCTGGCCGGCAACCTGCTCGACGGCGCCAACTTCCCGACCGCGCGCTTCGTCTCGACCACGGTCACGCCGCGCGATCCAGCCCATGCGCAGGTCTGCGGCGAGCTCACCCTGCACGGCATCACCAAGCCGCTGTGCATGGAGGTCACCGTCAACGCGGTCGAGCGCCATCCGATGCCGCCGTTCCGCCAGACCGCCGGGTTCTCCGCCACCGCCACCCTGAGCCGCAGCGACTACGGCGTCGACGGCTGGTCGTCGATGATCGGTGACGAGGTCGAGTTGCGGATCGAGGCCGAGGCGACCCGCGCCAGCGACGAGTTCGCCCAGCGCCTGTTCCGGGTCGGGGCACCGATTCCGGCAACGACTCCCGAGCCGGTACCGGCCGACGCCGAATCCGACCCGCGCGCGCCCGAACCGAACCCGACTCCCGCCACGGACCCGACCGCATGACCTGGAAAAACCCCGCCGACCGCTGGGGCCCGGTCAGCCAGTTGCTGCACTGGGTCATCGTGCTGCTGCTGCTGATGCTGTCGACCATCGGCCTGCTGCTCGACAGCCTGCCGGTCTCGCCGAAGTACTTCTGGGTGTTCGACCTGCACAAATCGACCGGGCTGACCCTGCTGGCGCTGGTGGTGTTGCGGATCGGCTGGCGACTCTACGCCGGCGCACCGCGCCCGCTGCCCGGCACGCCGACCTGGCAGACGCGGGTCGCATCGATCACTCATTGGCTGCTGTACGCGCTGATCCTCGCGATGCCGCTGTCGGGCTGGCTGTACGACTCCGCCAGCGGCCTGCGCCCGCTGCGTTGGTACGGCCTGTTCGAGGTGCCCAAGCTCAGCGCGCCGGACGAAGGCCTGCGCGAGCTGGGCCATACCGCGCATGAATGGCTGTTCTGGGTACTGGTCGCGCTGGTCATCGTGCATGTGGCCGCCGCGTTCTACCATCACGTCTTCCAGCGCGACGCGACCCTGCAGCGGATGCTGCCGCGTGGTCGCCGCGCCCCGCTTCCCGAGGTCAACGATGCCACGTCCCGCGATGTCCGCTAAGTTGCGCCCCACCGCCACTGCCCTCGCCGCTGCCGTGCTGCTGGCCGCGGCGCCGGCATTCGCCACCGACTACGTGCAGGCGCCGGGCTCGACCCTGGCGTTCGCCACCGCGTACGAGGGCGAAGTGTTCAGCGGCCACTTCGGCCGGTTCACCACCACCGTGAGTTTCGACCCGCAGCATCCGGAGGCGGCGGAGCTCGACGTGGTGATCCCGCTGGCCAGCGCCAGCACCGCCAATCCCGACCGCGACCAGACCCTGCTGGGTCCGGATTTCTTCAGCGCCGACAAGTTCCCGCAGGCGCGCTACAGCGCGACCGGGTTTCCGAGCGCTTGGCGACGGCACGTATGCTGCCGACGGCACCTTGACCCTGCGCGGGGTCAGCCATCCGGTGACGCTGACGTTCAGATGGGCCGGTGGAGCCACTCCCGTGCTGACCGGAAAGGCGACCGTGCAGCGGCTCGACTTCAATGTCGGCGGCGGCGACTGGGCGGATGTGTCACTGATTCCGAATGCGGTGGCGGTGAGTACGAAGGTCAACCTGCGCCCGGCAGAGTGACCGTTTACCCGGTGTAGGAGCGACGTGAGTCGCGACCTGTACATCGTCTCCCCCGCTCGGCGGGTCGCGACTTACGTCGCTCCTACAACGGAAGAATGTCCAGCCGGAGAAAATCCCGCACCCGCTCGACATCGAACGGCCACTCAAGCTCGACGCCGCGGCTCTCGTCGCGCAACACCGGCACCCGCACGCCGTAGCGCTGCTCCAATACCTCGTCCTCGTCGATGAACACACTGTCGAATTCCGGCGCGCGGGCGACGGCGAGGACCTCCAGCGCGAGGTCGCACAGGTGGCAATCGTCGCGCTGGAACAGGGTCAGTCGGCGCGCCGAGGGCACGGCCGGGCTGGCAGGATCGGAAACATTCATCGGCAGGAATCCATCGGCAGGAACAGGCGCGCTGAAGCGGATGGCGGAGCGCCGTAGAATAGCCGCAGGGCGCGCATCCGCGCGGCACCCGCACTGAATGCCGACGCCGTCGGCTGGAGCAACACGTGGCCGTCAGCACCTTCGACCTGTTCAAGATCGGCATCGGGCCAAGTTCGTCGCACACCGTCGGACCGATGCGCGCGGCGGCGCGGTTCACCGAGCGCTGGCTGATCGACAACGGCGATCTGGAGCGCACCACGCGCCTGCGCGCGGAGGTGTTCGGCTCGCTCGCCCTCACCGGTCGCGGCCACGGCACCGACAAGGCGGTGCTGATGGGGTTGGAAGGCCACTGGCCGAATCTGATCGACCCCGACATCATTCCGGATGCATTGGAGCGCATCCGCTCGACCAAGCGCATCCGGTTGTTCGGCCGCCACGAGATCGACTTCAACGAGAAGCACGACCTCATCATGAACAAGCGCCAGAAGCTGCCGTTCCACACCAACGGCATGCGCTTCACCGCGTTCGATGCGGCTGGCGAAGTGATCGCCACCCGCGACTACTACTCGGTCGGCGGCGGCTTCGTGGTCAACGAGGACGAGGCGGCCGAGGACCGGATCGTCGCCGACACCACCTCGGTGCCTTACCCGTTCAACTCGGGCGACGAGCTGCTGGCCCAGGTCGCCAGGCACAACATCACCATCGCCCAGCTGATGTATGCCAACGAGGAAGTGTGGCGCCCGCGCGCGGAGATCGATGCCGGCCTCGACGAGATCTGGGCGGCGATGAAGTCCTGTGTCGAGCGCGGCATCCGCTCCTCCGGCACCCTGCCCGGCGGCCTGCACGTGACCCGTCGCGCGCCGCTGCTGTACGCCGAGCTGACCGCGCGCGACGCCCCACAGGACGATCCGCTGACCATGCTCGACTGGGTCAACCTGTTCGCGTTGGCGGTCAACGAGGAGAACGCCGCCGGTGGCCGGGTGGTCACCGCGCCAACCAATGGCGCAGCCGGCATCATCCCGGCAGTGCTGCATTACTACGATCGTTTCGTGCCGAATGCGACCCTGCAGGGCGTGCGCGACTTCCTGATGACCGCGGCCGCGGTCGGCATCCTCTACAAGGAAAACGCGAGCATCTCCGGCGCCGAAGTCGGCTGCCAGGGCGAGGTCGGCGTGGCCTGCTCGATGGCCGCTGCCGGCCTGACCGCGGCGATTGGCGGCAACCCCAGCCAGATCGAGAACGCCGCCGAGATCGGCATGGAACACAACCTCGGCCTGACCTGCGACCCGATCGGCGGGCTGGTGCAGATCCCCTGCATCGAGCGCAATGCGATGGGCTCGGTCAAGGCGATCAATGCCAGCCGCATGGCGATGCGCGGCGACGGCAAGCACAAGGTCAGCCTCGACAAGGTCATCAAGACCATGCGCGACACCGGCCGCGACATGCAGGACAAGTACAAGGAGACCTCGCGCGGCGGTCTCGCGGTGAACGTCATCGAGTGTTGAAGCCGCTCCTACAGGCCCGGCGGCGGCGGACGATGCGCAGCACGTCGTCCAGCAGCCCGGCGGCGGTGACTTCCGCGCCGGCGCCCGGGCCCTGGATCACCAGCGGCTGCACGCGGTAACGATCCGACCAGATCGCGACCTTGTTGTCGGTGCCGGCGCCGCCCGCAAGCGGATGATCCTCGGGCAGTGCCTCCAGCCCCACCCGGGCGTCACCCTTGCCGTCACGGATATTCTCCAGCCGCGCGATGAAGCGCAGTTTGCAGCCGTCCTTGCGCGCGGCGGCGAATCGTTCGCGCAACGGCGTGTCCAGCAGCGGCAATGCCGCATCGACGTCATCGCGGGCGAGGCTGGCGAGCGTCGCCGGCACCAGCGACTCGACGTCGACCTCGTTGCTTTCGAGTTCCACTCCGGCGCTGCGGGCAAGGATCAGGATCTTGCGCCGCACGTCCTCGCCCGACAGATCCTCGCGCGGGTCGGGTTCGGTGTAGCCGGCATCGCGTGCCTCGCGCACGAAGTCCGAGAACGGGCGCAGGCCGTCGTAATGGTTGAACAGCCACGCCAGCGAACCCGACAGTACGCCGGCGATTGCGTGGATGCGGTCGCCACCGGCCCGCAGGTCGCGGATGGAACGCAATAGCGGCAACCCTGCGCCGACCGTCGCGCTGTCGCCGTAGGTCGTGTTGCCACGGAGGCAGCCAGCGCGGATGCGGCGCCATTGCGCGAGGCCAGTGCCTTGGCCGAGCTTGCACGCGGTCACCACGTGGATGCCCTGCGCGAGCCACTCGGCGTGCCGCTCCGCGACCGTGGCGCTGGCGGTGGCATCGACCACGACCTGCGCACCATCGCCGTGCAGGACGATCGGAACCTGGTCCAGCCGACTGGCCCGTGGCTGGTTTTGCATCACCCGAAACGCCTCGCGTGGCGCCATTCCCAGCGTCGCACTGGCAGCGCGGCGCGAATTGGCGACGTGCACGAGAGACACTCCCCCGCCGAGTGGCGTGCCCGCCCATTGCGCCAGCCGTTCGATCACTGCAGTGCCGACCGTGCCTGTTCCGAGCAGGGCCACTCGCGCGGGAGGCGATGCGGCCGGGACGGCGGCTATCGCGTCGGGCCGGCGTGTGTGTACGCGGGTGACGGCCACCGCTTTCATTTCGCCACGCGTTTGCGGCTGGCCCGGGTCGCCTGCGCGCGTTCCAATGCCGTCGCGATGTCGGCGACCAGATCGTCGACATGCTCGATCCCGACCGACAGTCGCAGCAACCCGTCGCCGACCCCGGCCGCGGCCCGCGCCTCGGCCGACATCGCCGCATGGGTCATCGTCGCCGGATGCGCGACCAGGCTTTCGACGCCGCCCAGCGACTCGGCCAGGGTGAAGCACTCCAGGCCTTCAAGGAACGCGCGAACCGCCGATTCGCCGCCGTCGAGTTCGACACTCAGCATCGCGCCGAAACCTGTCTGCTGGCGTGCCGCAATCGCATGGCCGGGATGGCTGGAAAGCCCGGGGTAGTGCACCGCGCGCACCGCCGGATGGCCATCGAACAGATCGGCCAACGCGACAGTGTTCTCCTGGTGCACCCGCAGGCGCGCACCCAACGTGCGCAGGCCGCGCAGGGTCAGGAAGCTGTCGAACGGCGCGCCGGTGATGCCGAGGCAGTTGGCCCACCACGCCAGCTTCTCGTGCACGTCGGCATCCTTCGCCACCACCGCACCGCCGACGACGTCGCTGTGGCCGTTGATGTACTTGGTGGTCGAGTGCACGACGATGTCGGCGCCGAACGAAATCGGCTGCTGCAGCGCCGGCGACAGGAAGGTGTTGTCGACCACCGCGAGCGCCCCGGCCGCATGCGCGGCATCGATCACGAAGCGCAGGTCGGTGATCCGCAGCAGCGGATTGGAAGGCGTCTCAATCCAGACCAGCGCCGGTTCCCGCGTCAGTGCCTCGGCCAGCGCACGCGGATCGGTGAGATCGATCGTCAGCAACTCGAACGCCCCCTTGTCCGCCAGTGCGTTGAACAGCCGCCAGCTGCCGCCGTAGGCGTCATGTGGCACCACCAGCTTGTCGCCGGGCTTGAGCAGCGCGTGCAGCACGAGCGTGATCGCGGCCATGCCGGTCGCGGTGACCACGCTACCCGCCCCACCTTCCAGCTCGGCCAGGGCCTCGGCCAGCAGGTCGCGGGTCGGGTTGCCGCTCCGGGTGTAATCGTAGGTGCGTTTGTCGTTAAAGCCGGCGAAGCTGAAGTTCGACGACAGCACGATCGGCGGCGTGACGGCGCCATAGGCGGTGTCACGATCGATGCCGGCGCGTACTGCGCTGGTACAGCGGTTGCGCGTCGCCGGCGTCGCGCCGGGACGGTCCTGCAGATGGACGCTCATGCCGCCACCTCCGCATCGCCCAGCGCATCGGTGAGGATGCCGCCAATGAGCGCGGTCTCCTTGAGGAACGCGTCATGTCCGAAGATCGAGTCGAGCACGTACAGCCGGGTCGCGCCGCCCAGTCGCTCGACCAGTTCACGGGCATCGCCGATCGGCACCACCCGGTCGCCATTCACCGCCACCACTTTTACCGGCACGCGCACCGACTCGGGCTGCAGCGCCTGCAGGTCGATCGACTCCGACAGCCGAAGGAACGCGGTCGGCGAGGTGCGGCTGGCGTACCTGCTGCCGCAGTAATCGAGGTAGTCCTCGGCGCCGACGCGGACGTGGCCGTCGAGCACTTCGGCGGCGTCGAAGCGGCCATCGAACTCCTCGGGCGTGCGATAGCTCAGGATCGCCAGCTGCCGCGCCAGCTCCAAGCCGTGGCTGTCATCGCACTGCAACGCGCCCAATGCGACCGCGCGGCGCTGCAATGCGCGCCACGCACTGGCGTAGGGGTGGGCGCGATGGGCGCCGCTGATCGCCACCAGTTGCCGCAGCCGCGTGGGGTGCAACGCGGCGAACTGCAGGCCGACCATCGCGCCATAGGAGCAACCGACGAAGGCATGCAACCGGACGACGCCGAGCGCGTCGACCAGCGCGGCGATCGCGTCGGCCTGGTCGGCCGGGTCGAGCGCCACGTCGAGGTCGCCGTCGCTGCCGATCCAGTCGAAGGCAAGCAGGCAATGGCGTTGCGGGTCGAGCGCACGCCCCGTCCCGACCTGTGCATTCCACCAACCGCTTTCCGGAAACGCATCACTTGCGCCGACATGCCGGTCCGCGGAGATGCCCCCGGCGACGAAGACCACCGGCAACGACGGATCGCCGACACGCTCGTAACGCAGACCGACGGTGCGGCATCCGGCGTGGCGCAACTCGAGTTCGACTCGCACTTCGCCGCGCACCGCCGGGACGATATCGGCCGGCGCGGCAACGGGCGCGGGGAACGGGTGCGGTTCGAACGGCGCGACGGTTCGGGCGTGGCCGTTGCAGGGATCGAAGGCAGGACGGGGAGCGGGACTGGTTTGCAGGCTCATGGCGGCATCCGAAATGACGGTGGGCCATCGAGCCGACGGATGCGCACGCACCTCCATGGGAGGCAAATGGCGCAACCATCTTTCGGATCCGGTCTCGACCGGGCCGCAGGAATTGGCACCTTCGCACCGCTTGCGCAGTGGTGGGTTGCCCCGGCTTCAAAGGGCCTGTCCCTCAGCCGGTCTCGATGGATGGCCGGCAGTCTGCCGCGGCGCCTCGCTATTGTCAATCGCTTTATCCGTATGAAGCGATATATATAACCAACGGTTATCAGGGAAGCGGCGGCTGCCGCGACGGGTCGCGCCCGGGCGATAGACTTCCAGCCATGACATCCCGACCCTCGTGCCCGACGCCACGCGGCCTGGCGATATCCGCGGGCGCGCCGCCTGCCCTGCTCGTGGTCCTGTCGGTACTCTGGCTGGCGCTGGCCCCGGTGGCGCAGGCCGGCCAGGTCTACCGCTGGACCGACGCCGACGGCATCACCCATTACGGCGACCAGCCTCCGCGGAAGGCCGACGCCGAAGTCAGCACGATCCCGGTGTACGTCGAACCGACCGCGATCGCGCGCATGCGGATCGAACCCGTCGGCGACCGTTACCACGTGTGGGCCGACAACCGCCTGCCCGGACCGATCGAGGTGATGCTCGACTTCACCCGCCACAACAACACCGTCGGCAATCCGATGTTGCCGGCGCGCGCCACGGTCGCCGCCGACGGCAGCGCACTGGTCGCGGTGCTGCGTGCGCGCGAACCGGCGCAACCGGTGTCCTTCGAGTTGCGCATGGACAGCCTGCCGGGCAATCCCAGCGCGGCGCCGCAGGACGTGCAGTACCAATTGCCGCTGCAACTGGCCGCGTTGCCCGGCTCGGGCCCGCGGATCGACCAGGGCTACGGCGGCCGCTTCAGCCATCGCGATCCGGAAAACCGCTACGCGGTCGACTTCGCCACGCCGATCGGCACCCCGGTGCTGGCCGCGCGCGATGGCGTGGTGATGCAGGTGGAGTCCGGCTTCGACCGCACCGGGCTGGACCGCGACAAATACGGCGGTCGCGCCAACTTCGTGCGGATCCTGCACGATGACGGCGCGATGACGCTGTACGCCCATCTCAAGCCCGGCGGCGTGCTGGTCCGCGTCGGCCAGCGCGTGCGCGGCGGGCAGCAGATCGGCTTGTCCGGCAATACCGGATTCACTACCGGGCCGCATCTGCACTTCGTGGTGCAGGTCAACCGCGGCATGCGGCTGGTGTCGTTGCCGTTCCGGATGGGCGGCCCGGTCGGGCCGCTGCGCATCGTCGACGAAAGCCCCACGCCTTTGTAGGAGCGGCTTCAGCCGCGATCCGGAATCGGTCGAGCGCGCCCCGGATGATCGACGTGCTACGCCGCCTCGACCAGTTGCTCGCCCATCGAGCGCCACTTCGGCAGCTTGTCGATCTGGCCGACCGCACGCAGGTAGGCCTCGTCGACCGGGGTGTCGGCCACCAGCGCCGATGCCACGTGTACCGCACCGGCGACCCAGAACCCGGACATCCGCATCCGCGCCGGCTGCTGGTGGTTGGCGACCGCCTCGACGATCGGCATCGGCAACCCCCACAGGCCCAGCAAATAGGCGCCGGCCTCGGCGTAGTGCGGACCGTCGGGATTCAGCTCGGTGCCATCGTCGGTCGCGAAGCGAACCCCCGGCAACAACTTGCCGACCTCGGCCAGCAGGCCGGCGGTGGCCGCCAGTTCCGCGCTCGGCCCGCCAAGCAGTTGCCCGGCCAGGCGCGAAGTGCGCAGCGCGCGCGCCTGCATCGCTTCGCGATCGACGCCATCGATCTCGTCGGTACCGGCAAACGCCTCGGTCGCCAGCACCAGCCGCTGGATGTTCTGCAGGCCCAGTCGGGTCACCGCGGCGCGGATGTCGGTGACCACGCGTCCGGCGGAGAAGTAGGCCGAGTTGCACAGCCGCAGCACCTTGGCCGCCAGCACCGGATCCTGCGACAGCAGGTTGCCGACCTCGGCGGTATTGGTGTCGGGGTCGCGCATCAGCTGGGTCAGGTCGATGTAGAGCTTGGGCGGCGGCGGCAGCGAGCCGATCCGGCCGATCGCCTGGTTGAGCTCGGCGTTGTCGAGCAGTTCGCGCAGCTCGATCACGCTTTCCACCGCCTCGATCAGCTCACCGGCGTCGAGCGGTTTGCGCAGCAGCCGGTGTGCACAGTCGAGTACCTGCAACGCCTCGGCATCCTGATCGTTCTCGAGCAGCAGGATCCGCACCACTTCCGGACGCTGGCGGCGCAGCTGCGACAGCACCGCGGTGGCCCGTTGCGCGCCGGCGTCGAGTTCGCACACCAGCACGTCGACTGCGGCATCGTCGGCCAAGGCCGCATCGGCCGACGCGGTCCAGCGCACGTCCCAGGCCAGGCCGAAATCCGCCAGCGCCTGGTTCAGTTCCAGCTCCAGCCCGGCCGCGCGTCCACCCTCGTCCCCCACGATGACAATATGCACCTGATTCCTCGTATCACGTCGCGGATGCACCGCCTCCCAGGCGATATCGGCCGTCGCCGCGTCGACTGAACCGCCGCTTCTGTGACTGCCGCCGCAGATTGGCAAGGCCCCAGCCGCGGCCAGCTATAATTCGCGCCCTCCCCTTCGCTGCCTGGCGCGATCGCGCGCGCCTTTGCCATGTCCGACCCGGCTTCCAACCAAGTTTCCCTCGAAGCCCTGCGGCGCCGCACCTTCGCGATCATCTCCCACCCCGATGCAGGCAAGACCACGCTGACCGAGAAGCTGCTGCTGTTCGGCGGCGCGATCCAGATGGCCGGCTCGGTCAAGTCGCGCAAGACCACCCGCCATGCGACCTCCGACTGGATGGCGCTGGAGAAGGAGCGCGGCATCTCGGTGACGTCCTCGGTGATGCAGTTCCCGTATGACGGTCGCATCGTCAACCTGCTCGACACGCCGGGCCATGCGGATTTCGGCGAGGACACCTACCGGGTGCTGACCGCGGTCGATTCGGCGCTGATGGTGATCGACGTGGCGAAAGGTGTGGAAGAACGCACGATCAAGCTGATGGAAGTCTGCCGGCTGCGCGACACGCCGATCATGACCTTCATCAACAAGCTCGACCGCGAGGGCAAGGACCCGATCGAACTGCTCGACGAGGTCGAGAGCGTGCTCGGCATCCAGTGCGCGCCGATCACCTGGCCGATCGGCATGGGCAAGCGGCTCAAGGGCGTGGTCCATCTGCTCAGCGGCGAGGTCCACCTGTACGAACAGGGCCGCAACTTCACCCGGCAGGACTCGACCATCTTCGCCTCGATCGACGATCCCGGGCTGGAGCAGAAAATCGGCGCGCAGGCATTGGCCGAGTTGCGCGACGAGCTGGAACTGGTGCAAGGCGCCAGCCACCCGTTCGAGCTCGACAAGTACCTGTCGGGCGAGCAGACCCCGGTGTTCTTCGGCTCGGCGGTCAACAACTTCGGGGTGCAGTTGCTGCTGGACTTCTTCGTCAGGCACGCGCCGAGCCCGAAGCCGCGCGCGACCACCACCCGCGAGGTGGCGCCGACCGAGGAACCGCTGACCGGCTTCGTGTTCAAGATCCAGGCCAACATGGACCCGCAGCACCGCGACCGGGTCGCCTTCATGCGGATCTGCTCGGGCAAGTTCAGCGCCGGCATGAAGGCGTTCCACGTGCGCAGCGGCAAGGAGCTCAAGCTCGCCAACGCGCTGACGTTCATGGCCAGCGACCGCGAGATCGCCGAGACCGCGTATTCGGGCGACGTGCTCGGCATCCACAACCACGGCACGGTGTCGATCGGCGACACCTTCACCGAGGGCGAGAAGCTCAGCTTCACCGGCATCCCCAACTTCGCGCCCGAGTTGTTCCGCCGCGCCCGGCTGCGCGACCCGCTCAAGCTCAAGCAGTTGCAGAAGGGTTTGGCCCAGCTCAGCGAGGAAGGCGCGACCCAGTTCTTCCGGCCGCTGATGAGCAACGACTTGATCCTCGGCGCGGTCGGCGTGCTGCAGTTCGATGTGGTCGCCTACCGGCTCAAGGACGAGTACGGGGTCGACGCGATCTTCGAGCCGGTCGCGGTCGCGACCACCCGCTGGATCCGCTGCGACAACGCCAGGAAGCTCGAGGAGTTCCGCGACAAGAACGCGATGAACCTCGCGCTCGACGCGGCCGGCCAGCTGGTCTACCTCGCCCCGACCCGGATCAACCTGCAACTGGCGCAGGAGCGCGCGCCCGACGTCGATTTCCTCGCCACCCGCGAGCATGCGCACGCGGTGGCGGTCGACTGACGCCGCGACAACGCGTTCACTCCCGCTTTACCGCCCGCTGCCGAAGCTGTCGCCAACCACGACACTTCGGAGGTCGCGATGCGCCGCCGCCGACTGTGGCTGGGCATCGCGGCGCTGCTGTTGCTCGGCCTGGCCGTGCTGGTCCTGCTGTGGGACTGGAACTGGTTCAAAGGGCCGATCGAGCGCCAGGTCGAGGCCCGCACCGGTCGTGAGTTCGAGATCAATGGCGATCTCGATGTCGATCTCGGCTGGGCGCCCGTCATCCGCGTCGACGAGCTTCGCTTCGGCAATGCCGATTGGTCGAAGGTGCGGACCATGGCCGAAGCACGGCGCCTGGAGTTCAGCATCGCGCTGAAACCCCTGTTCACGGGTGACGTGCGTATTACGACCCTGCACCTCGTTGCACCGCGCCTGCACCTGGAAACCGGACCCGACGGCGGCGGCAACTGGCAGTTCGGCGAACCCGGCGACGGCGACATGCAGTTCCGTCGGGTCCGGATCGATGCGGGCCGGTTGCGCTTCCTCGACGCCGCCAACGACACCGATATCAAGGTCGACGTTGCCACCGTCAAACCCGCGGGCAAAGGCGCGGACGATGCCGCTCCGCCGATCACCGTCGAAGGCGGCGGCCGCTGGCAAGGCAACGGGTTCTCGCTGCAGGGCCGGGCCGAGTCACCGATGGCGCTGCGCGACCCCGACAGCCCCTACCGCATCGACGTCCGCGCGCGCGCCGGTGCCACCCGCGCGCATGCCCGCGGCAGCCTGCTGGATCCGCTGCGCCTGCGCGATTTCGACCTGCAGTTCAAGCTGGGCGGCGCCAACCTCGAGGACCTGTACCCGTTGATCGGCATCGCGATGCCGACGACGCCGCCGTACGAACTCGACGGCCGTCTCGGCCGCGACGGCAGCATCTGGTCCTACAACGACTTCACCGGCGCCGTCGGCGACAGCGACCTCGCCGGCGACGCCAACATCGACACCGCCGGCGAGCGCCCATACCTGCGCGCCGACTTGCGTTCGAAGCGGCTCGATTTCGATGACCTCGCCGGTTTCGTCGGCGGCGCGCCGGATGCCGACGGCGAGTCGAGCAATCCCGAAACCGATGCCGCCGACGCCCGCGCGGACGCGAACGCCCGGGTGCTGCCCGACACCCCGTACGAACTCGACAAGCTGCGCGCGATGGATGCGGACGTGCGCCTGCGCGCGCAGCGGATCAATTCGCCCTCGCTGCCGCTGGACGACATGGATGCACACCTGCTGCTGGAGAACGGCGTGCTGCGGCTGGACCCGCTGAACTTCGGCGTCGCCGGCGGCGACATCCGCTCGACCATCCGGATGGACGCGCGCCAGTCGCCGATCCGTACCAGGGCCGACATCACCGCCCGTGGCCTCGACCTGTCGCAGTTGTTGCCGGAGGTCGAACTGGCGCAGAACGCGATCGGCAAGGTCGGCGGCCACGTCCAGCTGGCCGGCAGCGGCAATTCGGTGGCGGAGATGCTCGGCAGCAGCGACGGCGAGGTGGCGCTCGGCATCGGTCGCGGCAAGATCAGCAACCTGCTGATGGAGATGGCCGGGATCGATGTCGCCGAGACCATCAAGTTCAAGTTGACCGAGGACCGGCTGATCCCGATCCGCTGCGCGTTCGGCGACTTCAGTGTCGACGACGGGGTGATGACCGCCCGCTCGCTCGCGTTCGACACCACCGACACGATCCTGATGGGTGAAGGTACGATCGACCTGCAGGACGAGCGTTTCGACCTGACCATCCGCCCACGGCCGAAGGACCGCAGCCTGTTCGCGTTCCGCTCGCCGCTGCTGGTCGGCGGCACGTTCAAAGCCCCCACGTTCAAGCCCGACGCCGGCCGCATCGGCCTTCGCGCCGCCATTGCCTTGACCCTCGGTAGCATCGCCCCACCGGCGGCACTGCTGGCGACGCTGGAACTGGGACCTGGGGAAGATGCCGCCTGCGGCGGTCAATACGCGAAGTAGGAGCGACGTAAGTCGCGACCCACTGACAACACGATGACACCGCGTTCAACGCGTTTCATCAATCGCGCGATGCTGATTCATGCGGGGCGAGGCATCGTCTCGATCGCAATTTCCAATGGGTCGCAACTTACGTCGCTCCTACATGAGCCTGCGCTGCGACCGGCCCCTTCAACTGGCGATATAGCGTTGCAACTGGTCCAGTTCGAGCTGCTGGTCCTCGATCACCGCCTTGACCAGGTCGCCGATCGACACCAGCCCCACCACCTCACCGTCGACCACCACCGGCAGGTGGCGGATACGCCGGTGGGTGACCATCTGCATGCAGTGGTCGGCGGTGTCGTCGGGCCCGACGCTGAGCACGTCGCTGGTCATGATTTCGCGCACCGGGGTGTCGGAGGACGAGCGCCCCTGCAGCACGATCTTGCGGGCGTAGTCGCGCTCCGAGACCATCCCGGCCAAGCGTCCGGCGTCGATCACCACCAGTGCGCCGATGCCTTTCTCGGCCATCAGCCGGATCGCGTCGATCACCGGCGCATCGGGGCCGATCGAATGAACCTCAGGCGCTTTTGCTTCGAGCAGATGGCGGACGCTGCGCATGGCTGTCTCCCTCGACCACGTGGACCTGGCCCGAGGATACCCCCGTCGCCGGCTGCCAGACGTCAACGAGGTACAGCGGCCGCTGCTTGGACTCCTCGTACAGCCGGCCCAGGTACTCGCCGATCAACCCCAGCGCGATCAGCTGGACCCCGCCGAGGAACAGGATCACCGCCATCATGGTCGGCCAGCCCTGCACCGGGTCGCCCCACAGCAGCGCCTTGCCGATGACCCAGGCTCCGTAAGCGAAAGCGACCAGCGCGGTCAGCAGCCCGAGATAGGTCGCCAGCCGCAGCGGCGCGGTAGAGAAGCTGGTGATGCCCTCCAGCGCGAGGTTCCATAACCGCCAGAAATTGAACTTGCTGGTCCCGGCCGCGCGCGGCTGCCGGTGGTAGGCAATGGCGACGCGGTTGAAGCCGACCCAACCGAACAGGCCCTTCATGAATCGATGGCGTTCGCGCAGTTGCTGCAAGGCATGCAACGCACGCGGCGACAGCAACCGGAAGTCGCCGGTATCGGCCGGGATCGGGGTCTTCGACAACTGGCCGATCACCCGATAGAACGCATGCGCGGTGCCGCGCTTGAGCCAGCCCTCGCCCTCGCGTTCGAGCCGGGTGCCGTAGACGTCGTCGAAGCCCTGGCGCCAGCGTTCGACAAACTGTGGGATCAGTTCCGGGGGATCCTGGCCATCGGCGTCGATGATCAGCGCTGCGCCACACTCGACATGGTCGAGCCCGGCGGTCAACGCGAGTTCCTTGCCGAAGTTGCGCGACAGCCGCAGCACGGCGATGCGTGTATCGGCCGCAGCCAGTTGCTGCAACACCTGCCAAGTGTTGTCCGAGCTGCCGTCGTCGACATACAGGACCCGGCATTCCAGTCCGTGCTCGGCAGCGACCGCGTCCAGTGCCGCGGCAATCCGCGGCTGCAGCGCCGGCAGGCTGTCGGCCTCGTTGAAGGCGGCAGCGACGACGGTCAGACGGTCATGCAGGGCGGCAGCGGGGCTCATCCGCGCATGGTAGCCGACCACGGAGCAGTCGCTCCCAAAGAGGCCGTGAGCCGCCTTACTCCAGTCGCTCCAGATATCCCGTCCCACCGATCTGCCGCATCTGCCGCTGGATCGCGCGGGTGCGTCGCTGCACGTAAGGTCCCGGTCGCGCCGCGCTGTAGCGCTTCGGGCTCGGCAACACCGCCGCCAGCCGCGCGGCTTCGGCCGGCCCCAGTTGCGACGCGTCCTTGCCAAAATAGGTCCGAGCGGCCGCCTGCGCGCCGTACACTCCGTCGCCGAACTCGGCGATGTTGACGTAGACCTCGACGATCCGCGTCTTCGGCCACAGCGTCTCAATCAGCAGCGTGTACCAAGCCTCCACGCCCTTGCGCAGCCAACTGCGGCCGCTCCACAGGAACAGGTTCTTGGCAGTCTGCTGGCTGATGGTGCTGGCCCCACGCACCTTGCCGCCGCGCGCGTTGCTGCGTCGCGCCTTCGCGATCGCCTCCAGGTCGAACCCGTGGTGATCGGCGAAGCGCTGGTCCTCCGAGGCGATCACCGCCACCGGCAGGTGCGAGGACACCTCGTCGCGGTCGCGCCAGTCATGGGCGACCCGGAACCCCCAGTTGCCGTCGAGCCAGGCATCGAACTGGCGCCCCACCATGAACGCACTGAACGGCGGATCGATGAAGCGCAGCGCCGCTACCTGCAAGGTGGTCAGCAGGACGAACAGCAGCGGCAGGGCGAACAGTCGGCGCAGCCAGCGACGGCGCCGGCGGCGGGCGGGTTTCGGGTTGTCGATCATGTCTTGCACCGGCCGGGCGGCGCCCCCATCTTCGCGCTTGTCAGACAAACACCATGGAAGCATGGCCGGCGTACGTTCCGCCATGCCCACGGCCCGGACCGGTTCCCCCGGACGCCATTCGACACGACCCGACCAAGATGACCCAGACCGCCCCGAGTCCCACCGACGCCGACCGCGACCAGCTGAGCCGCTTCCTGATCGAAGGCGCCGGCGTGCGCGGTGTACTGGTGCACCTGCACGACACCTGGCAACAGATCCGCGAGCGCGCATCCGATGCCATCGAGCAGGCGCCGGCGGCGATCGAGCTGCTGGGCGAGGCCGCCGCCGCGGCCGCCCTTTTTACTGGCCATGCCAAGGTCGATGGCCGGCTGTCGGTCCAGTTGCGCGGCAACGGCGGCCTGCGGACGCTGTTCGTCGAATGCACCGCGGCCGGCACCCTGCGCGGCATCGTCCAGTTCGAGGAGGGCGCCGGGCCGGTTTCGCGCGACCTGCGCGAACTCGGCGACGACGCGGTGCTGGCGATCACTATCGAGAACCCGGCCCGTGGCGATCGCGAGCCGATGCGCTACCAAGGGCTTGTATCGTTGCAGGCCGAATCGCTGGCGGGCGCGTTCGAGGACTACTTCCGCCAGTCCGAGCAATTGCCGACCCGGCTGCTGCTGGCCAGCAACGGCGAACGTGCCGCCGGCCTGATGCTGCAGAAGCTGCCCGGCGACGAGGGCGACGACGACGGTTGGCTGCGTGTCGGCGCCTTGTTCGACACCCTCGACTCCGACGAGCTGCTGGAGCTGCCGATCCCGACCCTGCTGACCCGCTTGTTCCACGAGGATGGTGTCCGCCTGGTCGGCGACAAGCCGTTGCGTTTCGCCTGTTCGTGCTCGCGCGAACGGGTCGAGTCGATGCTGGCTTCGCTCGGCGAGGCCGAAGCGCTCGCTGCCGTGACCGATGGCGAAGCCGACATCCGTTGCGAATTCTGTGGCCAGCACTACCGCTTCGACGAGGCCCAGGTACGCGAATTGTTGGCCGTTTCCGCCGCCGAACTGGACGCCCCGGAGCGCCTGCAATGAATTGGCCGCAATGCGACCGTCTTCACGCTGCGTTGATTGTTAAATAATCATAAACGTCCTAGTATCGAATCATTAGTTGGGGGAACTCCGCCGGTCCGTCCCGGTCGTATTCGACACCGATGCCTACACGCCTGCTACGCCTGCCGCTTGCCCTGCTCCTCGCCCTTGGCGTGGCCGCGGGCGCGCATGCGCAACAGGCCAAGCCGGCCAGTCGCAGCGATGCCACCGTGCTGCCGGTGTGGAACAACAACAGCGGCAAGCTCGAAGCGGTATTGCTGCTGGAGCCCACCGGCACGTCCAGCGCCGGTGCGCGCTGGCGGGTTGGCCGCACCACCCTCGACGCCGCCTTCGGCCTGTCAGCCGGCGAGAACCTCGGCCTGGTCTGCGATCGCAAGACCGGCCTGGCCGGCACCATCGGCAACCTCGCCAACCACTGCCTGCTCGCGGCGCTCGACCACGATGGCAGGAGCGGCAGTCGGCAGGTTTCGGCCGGCGCCAGCGTCAGCCGCGCCGACACCAGGCTGGGCCTGTCGATCGGCGAAGGTCGCGACACGCTACCGGCGTGGCTCAGCCCGAACGGGCGCAACAGCCGGATCGACCAGAACAGCCTGACCGTCTATGGCGAGCAGGCCATCGGCCGCGAGGCGACTGTCTCGATCGGCGGCACCTGGGCGCGTGCGCGCCTGATTCCCGCCGGCGACGTGCCGGCACTGGCCGATCGCTGGAACACCAAGAGCGTGACCGTCGGTGCGGGCATCGGTGACTTCTCGGCCAGCATCGTCGGCCGCGTGGTCGACTCCGCGAGCGCGGCCGAGAATTGGGAAGGCCTCGGCATCGGCCTGACCTGGCGCACCCCGTGGAGCGGCAAGCTCACCGTCGGTGCCGAGAACGTGGTGACCCGCGGCAAGAATCCGTTCGCGCCCGACAACACCGACAGCGACGAGGGCACCGTGCCCTACGTGCGTTACGAGCAGGACCTCTAGGCTTCCCGCTCTAGTTGGCGACAGCGGCGGCTCCGCGCTCCCCGCAACTCCCCCCGCTCCTCCCCATACCTTCAACGACGGCCCCATCGTCGGGGACGTTTGCGCGTGCCCGCGACGGCATCTGTGAGCGAAAGAGTGGATTCGGGCACGAAACCATACTCGACGGAATTGCATACATCATTGATTTTAAAAGTAAATTTCGACCTCTCCAACGCTATCAACCCAAAATATTAACGACACTTTAATTTTTGTTCGGGGGCGGGTACTATCGGCTCGACCTTGCCGGATTTGGTGTCTTTCTTGACTCCGACCGGCGGGTTCCCATGGGAATAACCCAAGACTCACTTGGAGAGAGAGAGAGATGACCCCTAAGACCACAAAGCTCCGCGACGCGATCGTATTCGCGCTCGTCGTCGGTGCGACGGGCATCGCCGGTACCGGCGTCGCCTTCGCCCAGGACACCCCGCCTGCACCGGCCCAGCCGACCGCGCAGGAACAGGCCACCGAGCTCGACACCATCGTCGTGACCGGTACCCGCATCGAGAGCCAGACGGTGACCTCGTCGTCCCCGGTGACCGAGATCCAGGAAGAAGCCTTCCAATACGCCGGCGCCTCCAAGGTCGAGGAACTGGTCAACCAGTACCCGCAGCTGGCCCCGACGTTCGACTCGTTCCAGAACAACGGCGCGACCGGCTACGCCACCGTCAACCTGCGCGGCCTCGGTGCGGCCCGCACCCTGACCCTGGTCAACGGCTTCCGCCTGCCGCCGGGCAACTTCGAAGTCCGCGACATCAGCATCGTCCCGGCCTCGGTGGTCAAGCGCGTCGACATCCTGACCGGCGGCGCCTCGGCGGTGTACGGTTCGGATGCGATTTCCGGCGTCGTCAACTTCATCCTCGACAACGAGTTCGAGGGTGTCAGCCTGAGCGCCGGCTACTCGGCCTACCAGCATGACAACGACAACGGTTACATCTCGGGCCTGATCGACGACCGCGGGTTCGAGCGTCCGTCCGGCGACTCCGGCTTCGGCGGCATCTCGCGCAACATCGACTTCGCGATCGGCAGCAGCTTCGCCGATGGCGCCGGTCACGCCATGGCGTACGCCACCTGGCGCAAGAACGATCCGCTGTTCCAGGGTGATCGTGACTACTCGGCCTGTGCGCTGAACGGTGCCGGTACGGCCTGCGGCGGCTCGGCCACCAATGCCACCGGTAACTTCTACGTCTACCAGTTGGACGCCGACGGCGAAGTGGTCAACGGCACCAGCGGCGGCCTGCTGCCGGATGGCTCGTTCGACACCGCGTATGGTGCGCCCTACAACTACGCGCCGATCAACTACTACCAGCGCCCCGATGAGCGGTACACCTTCGGCAGCTCGCTCGAGTACGAGATCAACGAGCACTTCACCCCGTACCTGCAGACGATGTTCGTCAACAAGAACAGCTCGATCCAGGTCGCGGAGTCGGGCGTGTTCTTCTCGCTGCTGGCCGACCAGGACTGCGCCAACCCGATCTTCGGCAGCCTGTGCTCCGATCTCGGTCAGGATCCGACCCTGCCGGTCAACATCTACGTCGCCCGCCGCAACATCGAAGGCGGTCCGCGCCGCACCGACACCGAGAACAATACGTTCCGCTTCGTCGGTGGCGTCAAGGGTGCGCTGGGTGATGCCTGGTCGTACAACGCCGCGTACATCTACGGCTCGGTCAGCGACGACACCCAGGGCTTCAACGACTTCATCAACCCGCGCATCGAAGCGGCGATCCTCGGTTGTCAGGACGACAACACCTTTGACGGTTGCATCCCGTACCAGGTGTTCGTCCCGGGCGGCGTGACCCCCGAGGCGGCAGGCGCGCTGGCCGGCGTCAGCATGGACAAGACCCGCACCACCCTGAAGAGCATCAACGCCTATGTCACCGGCGACACCGGCTTCAGCATGCCGTGGGTCGATGGCGACAACGTCGCGGTCGTGGTCGGTACCGAGTGGCGCGAAGAGACCTTCGACTTCACCGCCGACGCCATCAGCCAGGCCGGTGACTTCGCCGGTTCCGGTGGCGCCTCGATCCCGTTGAGCGGCAAGACCAACGTCTCGGAAATCTTCATGGAAGCGGCGGTGCCGCTGCTCAACGACGTCGGTTTCGTCAACAGCCTGGACATGGACCTGGGTTACCGCCTGTCGGATTACACCCGTTCCGGCCAGGCCAACACCTGGAAGGTCGGATTCAACGCCGACATGGGCATGGTCAACTTCCGCACCAGCTACAACCATGCGATCCGCGCACCCAGCATCGGCGACCTGTTCAGCTCCCAGCAGTTGGCGCTGTACACCGTGGCCGACCCGTGCGCGGGCCCGACCCCGGAGCTGACCCCGGAGCAGTGCCTCAACACCGGCGTGCCGCTTGACGCCTATGGCACCGTGCCGCAGAACCCGGCGAACCAGAACAACCAGTTCATCGGTGGCAACCTGGAACTCGACCCGGAAGTCGGCGACACCTTCACCGCGGGTATCGTGCTGACGCCGTTCGAGAACGCGCAGTTCAACATCGACTACTACGACATCAAGATCACCGACACCATCTCCACCATCGGTGCCGGCACGATCGTGCAGTACTGCGCACTGTCCGGCGACCCGTTCCTGTGCGACAAGGTCCAGCGCAACGCGTTGTCCTACGACCTGTTCCGTGGCCAGGAAGACACCTCGGGCCGTGTGGTCAACCTCACCGACAACTTTGGTGAGATCCACACCAACGGCATCGACTTCGGTGCCCGTTACCGCTGGGACATGCTGGGTGGGCGGTTCAACACCTCGTTCAACGGTACCTGGAAGCTGGACGAGACGATCACCCCGCTGCCGGGCCTGAACGAGGACGCGACGTTCGACTGCACGGGCTTCATCAACACCAACTGCCGCACGCACGAATGGCGCCATATCGCCAGCCTGAACTACTCGCGTGACTTCTACTCGGTCAACCTCCGGTGGCGCTACTTCGGCGCGCTGGACTACGCCGACGAGAACGGTGACCTGTTCGGCGACAAGCTGCTCTGCGGCGACGCCAGCCAGGGCTGCCTGGGCGATGGTGAGCTGGAGGCCACCAGCTACATCGACCTGTCGGGTTCGGCGTACATCGGCGACTTCACCGAAGTCACCGTCGGCGTCAACAACGTGTTCGACAAGGAGCCGCCGCTGGTGGGTGCCAACAACGCCACCAACGGCAACGCCCCGGGCGGTTACGACCAGGCTGGTCGTTACATCTTCGGCAGCGTCAGCTTCAAGTTCTAAGATCCAGTTCCAGACCTAGTCGTACTTTGGCGGCGGGCTTCGGCCCGCCGCTTTTTTTTGGATCTCCGCGGATGCCCGCGGAGATCCCCTGCGCTAAATGCCGCCGCGGATTTCAGCCCGAGGGCAAATCGATCAGCCTCGCCGCGGCCAGCGATGCCACCAGCGGCGCGAGTCCCGCCTCGTGGTTGCGCCACTTGCCGACGGAACGGCTGTGGACCGGCTCGCGCACCTGCGCGGCGCTGGCGGTCATCGACGGCGCGTCGTGGTCCGAAGTCGATGCGAGCACAGCGTCCTGCCAGTCCAGCCCGCAATGGGCGAGGATGCGCCGCGCCTGCCCTTCGACGTCGGCCACGAGATCTTCGTAATGGACGTCGACAATGTCGCCGGGCATGACCGCATGCCAGTGCTGCATCAGTCGGTGATAGGTGGCGTAATACGCCCCCAGCTCGTCCTGCGCGTAGGAGAACGGGTAAGCCTGGTTGAACAGGGTCTTGTAGACCGCGTAGCAGGTGTCCAGCGGATCTCGTACCAGGTGGACGATCCGCGCATTCGGCAGGGCCTTGCGGATCAGGCCGCAGTACATGAAGTTGATCGGCATCTTGTCGACGAACACCGGGCTACCAGCGGCGGCCTGGCGGGCACTGGCCATGTAGTCGCGGCCGAGGGCGGCGAAGTCGATCAGCCGCGAGGCCTGCGCCGGCGTCTTGGCCGGATCGGAAGCCCGCACTTTCTGCACTGCCGCCATGAGCAGCTGGCCGAAATCCAGCAGCTCGCCGGCCGAGCCCACTTCGCTGTGGCGCCCAAGCATGCGCTCGACCAATGTGGTGCCGGTTCGCGGCATGCCGACGACGAAGATGGCGCCCGCCTCGTCATGGCCCTCGACTGGCGCCTTCATGGACTCCGCCGACCACGTCCCGGCAATGGCAGCGATCGCTTCGCGTTCGGCCACTGCATCATGGCTCAGGGTCCGACGCTTGAGCGCAGCTCCCTCGCTGAGGGCGGAGAACGACTCTTCGGCCTTGCCGAGATCCTCCAACTCCTTCGCAAGCGCATACAGGCAGGCGGCGCGGCCGGTGTCGTCCAGCACCCCTGCATCCAGCCGCGCCTGGAGCTCGGCCACGTGGTTGTTGGCCTCGGTCTGCCGGCGCAGGGTCGAACGCAGGTACAGCGCATGCCCGGTGCCGGGGGCGTCGGCCAGCAACGCATCCAGGTTCTCTTCGGCCGCGGCGAAATCACCGGTGAAGAACTGGGCGGTGGCAAGGTCGTACAACAGGGCGGGATCTTGAACTCCCGCTGCGCGCGCGCGTTCGTAGAACCGGCGCTCGGTGGCCGGGTCGCCGCACCGGCCATGGACCGAACCGACCGCCCACAGCGCCCGCCCGTTGTTGGCAGCCACCGCGGCGGCTTCCCCGGCGACCTGCTTCGCTTCCGAGCGGCGCCGCAGCAGGTTCAGGATGCGCGCCTTCTTCAACAGCAGCGCAAACTGTCCGGGCGCCACTTCGACCGCGCGGGAGATCAGCGCCAGAGCGGCGTCGGCATCACCGGCTTCGAGCTGGACCTCGCCGGCCAGGTACAACGCTTCGGCGTTGTCGGCATGGGCCGCCAGCAGCCGCTCGCTCAAGTGGCGGGCATCATCCAACCGGCCTTGCTTCAGCAGGTCGTAGCCCTGCCCGATCTGTCGCTGGAATGCGGCGTATGCGCCTGCCGTGCCTGTTTGCGCGCCAATCATGTAATCCCCTCTGTCAATGCCGTAAGACGCTCATCTTACGGGTCATCGCCAGGGGCGCCGAATCGTGTGTTCAGCTCGGCTGGGTGGTACTCGCGGCGATACGGCCCGGTGCGTCCTGGGCCTGGAACTCGCGGGTCGCCGCCGACAGCGTCCTCACCATGTCGCGCTCGCCCTGGGACAGCAACGGGTTCCAGACATCGAAGATCAGGACCACCCGCAATTCGTCGCTGTCGTTGCGGGCTTCATGCTCGATGCTGTCGTCGAACGCGAGTATCTCCCCGACCTTCCAGCGCCGGCGCTCGAAACCGACCCGATAGGTGCAGTTGTCGGGAACGATCAGCGGCAGGTGCACCACGGCACGTGCATTGGTCTCGCCGTGGTGCGGCGGGATATGGGTATGCGGTGCGAGGGCGGAGAACATCGCATTCGGACACAACCCGCCGATGTCGGCCATGTCGACCGCGCCCAGCGCCTGCGCGGTTTCCGGGCACTGCTGCAGATGTGCATCCACGGGCTGGCCGTGGGCCCACAGGAAATAGCTGCTCCAGCGCCGCGAATGGTTGAGTTCCTGCCACTGGTTGACCGGGGTCCCTGGCTGGTAGGCGACATACGGCGTGAACTGGTCCTGTTGCTGCGCAAGCGCGGCGGTCAGTTCGGCGGTGATCGCCGCGGTCTTGGCTTCCAGTGCCTCGACCCAGTCGAAGGCATCACGCTCGAAGAATGGAATCGCCGGCAAGCGCGGGATCTGCAAGCGGCTGCACACCGACGGGTAGACGTTGGACTGCCCGCTGACGATGGCACCGGCTTCGCGCCAACGCTCCGCTTCCGCCGGGGTCAGCCGGTCCATTCGCGCGCCCATGCGATCGGCGAGGAAGCTTGCCAGCTCGTTGCCGTAGCGCTGCGCCTGTGTCCGCGCATGCAACAGCTGCGCGCGTAACGACGGCGGCCATTTGGCTTCCGGCGGCGCCGCCTGCAACGCGTTCTTGTACACGGTTGCCGCCGCGCGGATGCGGCCATGGCGCTCGAGGTACTCGGCCTTGGCCAGCAATCCGGGCAGGAAATAGGGATCGGCCGCCAGGCAGGCCTCGATTGCTTTCAGCTCGGCTGTACCGTCGCCCTGCTCGCGCAGAACCACGCTGATGCTCAGCAATACCACCGGGTCCTTGGGCGATGCCGCGTGCGCCGCCTGCAGGGCTTGCAGGGCCTCGCTCAGCTGACCGCGCTGGAAGGCGTGCACGCCGATGCTGTAGAGCGCCTGCGCGTGCCGGGGTTCGACGGCCAGCACCTGGCGCCACAGCTGCTCGGCTTCGTTCCAGCGACCTTGGCCGGCGGCCTTCCGTGCCGCGTCGACCAGGGAATTCAAGGCTACGTTCAACACAAGCTCCGAGTCACCAGTGGATATCCCGTGTCCACCCCGTGTCCACGCCGTACCGGGGAAGGATAGCGCCCATCACGGATGACGATCGAGCGGGGTCATGTCGAACGCGATGGACAGCCGTGGAATCGTGTCTTCGAACGGCACCGTGCCATGCCAGAGATACGACGGGAACAGGGCCAGCTTGCCCGGTTCGGGCCGGATCACCCGGCGCGGCGGAAGGTCCAGCCCCAGCTCGACCGGCGGCTGTCCCAGTTGCAGGTAACCGGCTGCGGGATTTCCGGGTGGCGGCGAACGTACCGACGGCGGCAATGACACGTAGAACGCCGAACTCATCCACCCCTCCTGGTGCACGTGGTTGGCGTGGCTTCCGGAGGACCACAGCCGGACCGACCACGAGCCGCCGAAACGTACCGTGCGCGCCTTGCGCCGCAGGAACGGATGACTGTCGTCGGAAGGCAGCTTCGCCAGCCAGCGATCGATCGCGTCGCGCAACGCAACCTGGGTGGCTTGGAGCACCGGATCGCCACGACCGAACAACCGGCCCGGAGTTTGCGAACCGCCGCGGAGGCTCTGTTGCACCGGTTCGCGACGCGCCAGGTGCATCGGTTCCAGGATGGCAGCCAATGCCTTGAGGAACCCGTCCTGATCGGCGAACCGAGCGGGCGGATCGATCGCTTCCAGCGAGGCCAGGGTGTCGTAATCGCAGAGCCAGAACTCGCGCGGATCGTCCAGCATTCGCCAGGCGGTGGCGAGGTACGCCCATCCCGTCTGGTTGTCGGGATCGATACGGGTCGCCTCGTCGGCGCGCTCCGCGGCAGCTTCGTACCTGCCCGCGATCAGCAGGTGACGCGCATGGGTGTTGAGGAAGCCTGGATCGCGGCCGAGCGCGGTGTCCTGCAACCGGGCGTACAGCGCCCCGGCCTGCTCGGTGCGCCCCTGAGACTGCAGCACTTCGGCTTCCAGCGTGGCGAATGCGACATGGTCGGACTGCGTCCGCAGGCGCCGGACCTGTTGAAGCGCTTCATCGGCCATGCGGGCAGACAGCAGCATGCGGGCAAACGCCAGACCCAGCGCCAGGTCGTTCGGACGGGCGCGAACGGTAGCTCGAAACTCCTCCATCGGGTCGCAGCCGGGCTCCAGCGCCGGCCCGTGCTCCCACAGGATGTTGGCGAGCGTGGCGTGGCCACCAACAAACTCGGGGTGATTCCGGGTGACCGTCCGTGCGCGCTCCAGCGCGGCCGACGGCTGGCCGTCATCCAGCAGCGCCCCCGCCAGCGCATCGGCCAGGTCGGGTCCGGAATAGCCGGCCTGCATCGCCTTTTCGAAACACGCGACCGCCGACCCGGGCTGGCCCGACAAGCGCCGGACCGCGCCAAGGTTGACCCACGCCGCCGCATACCCCGGGTTGAGTTCGACGGCACGCGAGAATGCCGCGTCCGCCCCTTCCAGGTCATCGGTGCGCCGTCGCGCATTGCCTAACGCATGCCAGGCCAACACCGATTCGGGTTGCAGGCGCACCGCCCGCTCCAGCGCGTCGAGGGCTTGCCCGCTTTGGCCGAGACCCAGCGCAGTCAGGCCGAGGTCGATCCAGGCCTTGGCAAACCCGGGCTGCACATCGACCGCTCGACGAAGCACTCCCAGCGCTTCTGCCGGACGATTGAACTTGCGCAGGAACGCCGCATAGTTGACCAGGATCAGCGGATGCGCCGGCGCGAGTTGCAAAGCCTGGCGGAATGCCGCCTCGGCTTGGGTGGCATCGCCGGCCTCGGACAGGATCATCGCCAGCGACTGGTGGCCATCGGGCGCACTCGCGGCTTCCGCCACCACCCGTCGGGCGATCTCCAGTGCACCGGCATGGTCGCCTTGGCGCACCACCCGAAGCGCGGTTTCCAGGCGCCTCGACTGGTCCGCGCTCAAGGCTTGCGGGGCACCTGTCGAGACCATCGCTTCAGTCCATGCGGCGCACGCGCAGCGGCACCCCGCCCGGGGTCACCAGCATGTACGTTCCCAGCGCGGCCGCACGGACCTTCACCTTGTCACCGATATTCAACGGGCCCTTGGACGTGACCTTGGTCAGCACCCAGACCTGGCCGTTGTCGAGGGTAATCACACGGGCGCCGTCGCCACGCTGGCTCAGGCCAGACACCGAGGCTTCGATCCGGGAAGGTTCATCGCGGACGCGGCTGGGGTCGCGTTCGCGCAACTGATCCGTGCTCAGGCCGAATTCGGCGACCGCCTTTTCCCTGGCGCGTGCCAGCGCCTCGGGGTCGCTCAGCGGCGGGAAGGCCGCGTCATAGCACGCCAGACGCTCGGCCGGTTCCGCCACGCCTGCACAGGCATGCGACGGCTCCTGCGCCACGGCGGCGCAAGTTGCCGCGGCCAGCCAGCACGGCACGGCCACTGCGGCGACGAACAACGACACTCTTGCCATCAGCTGATTCCTTGATCGTTAGACGCCCATCGTCAGGTGCCGATCGGCAGCCGCCCGGCGGAGTCCGCAACGCGCGACACAGGCCCGTATAGTGCCACCCCAAACCTTATAATCGAAGCCAGTCAGCAGGAGTACCCGACCTTTGAATCTGGAACAGTGGGAAGCCCATTACCGGCGCGGCACGCTCGCCACCTGTCCGACCGCCCGCGATGGCGGTGTCGATCTTGAAGTGCGGGCATCGTGGGTCGAATTTTTCTCGATGCTGCCCGACCATGCACGGATTCTCGACGTCGGCACCGGCAATGGCGTGGTTGCGTTGATCGCGGCTGAAACCGCGGCGGAGCGCAGCTTGAGCTGGGACATCCATGGCGCCGACCTGGCCCGGATCAATCCGCAACGGCATGTCGCCGACGGAGCCCGCCGGCTGGCAGGCATCCGCTTCCATGCCGGCGTGGCCACCGAGCGCTTGCCGTTCGAAGACGGAAGCTTCGACGCGGTCAGCGGCAGTTTCGCGCTGGAGTACACCGACGTCGCCCGCGCACTGATCGAGATCCACCGCGTGCTCAAGCCGGGCGGCAACGTCCAGTTCGTCCTCCATCATCCCGACTCGATGTTCGTGCGCGGTGCGCTGACCTCGAGCGCCGAAGCCGACCTGGTGTTCACCGAAACCAAGGCTTACCGTCGCCTGCACCGCCTGGTGACGATGGATCAGGCCATTCCGGGAACCATCCAGCGCGCCGATGAAGACCTGCGCGCCGCCATCCAGACCTTGAAGAAGGGGCTGGAGGACGCCCGCAAGCATGGCGCCGGCTGGATCCTGTCTGCGGCCCTGGACGGCATCAAGAAACTGCTCGAAGCCCGCCGGCAGATGAAGCCGCAGGACGTCGGCCTGGAGGTCGACCGTGCGGAGGCCGAGTTGCGCGCCTCGGTGCGCGGCCTGAACGACCTGATCGAACACGCCCGCACGCCGCAGCAGATGGACGAAATCGAGCAGGCGGCCGCGACTGCCGGCTTCAGCCTCATCGAACGCTCGCTGCTGCACTACGCCGGCAGCAACCTCGTCGGCTGGCAGTTGCAGCTCCACCGCGACTGATGGCCGGTACGGAAACGGCGATGAGCGCGCAGAACCGCGCCCTCATGCGCCAGGCTGCCTCGCTGCACCAGCAAGGTCGGCGCATGGAGGCGATCGGGATCTTCCGCCGGGTGCTCGCGGAGCAGCCCGAGTCGACCGAGGGCTGGTACGAACTGGGCTACCTGCTCAAGGCCGAAGCGCAGTACGAGGATGCGCTCGAAGCCTACGGCCAGGCCTTGGCACGCGGCATCCGGCGGCCCGAGGAAGTGCACCTGAACCGCGCGGTGATCTACTCCGACCACTTGCGCCGCGACGAAGACGCCGAGCGCGAACTCATGGCGGCACTGGCGATCGACCCTGGCTATCTGCCGGCACAACTCAACCTGGGCAACCTGCGCGAGGAACGCGGCGACCGCACCGCTGCGCTGGCCTGCTACGACAAGATACTGGCTGACGCTCCCAGGCCTGGCGATCCCCATCAGGAGCTGCGTTTCGAGGCCCTGGCGCGCAGTGCGAACCTGCGACCTCCCACCAGCGTCGACGATCCGATGCTGGCGCGGTTGCGCGAGGCGGCGGCGACACCGTGCAGCCATACGGTTCGGATCAATCTGTACTTCGCGCTTGGCCACGCCTACGACCGGCTCAAAGCCTACGACCTCGCCTTCGATGCCTTTGCCAAGGGCAATCGCTGGCTGTTGCGCCAATCGGGCCGGGCCTATGACCGCGCCCGTTCCGAGCAACTGACCGAAGCGCTCATCAAGACCTTTGCCATTGCCGAACCCGCTCCCCCGGCCAAGCCGGCCGTGGCCGCGGCCGTGGCCGAACCGCTGTTCGTCTGCGGCCTGTTCCGCTCCGGGTCGACCCTGATCGAACAGGTCCTAGCCGCGCACTCGCAAGTGACGGCAGGTGGCGAACTCAACTATCTGCGTCGACTGGCCCTCGGCCCGCTCGCGCCGTTCCCGCAGTCGATGGCCATCGTCGACCCGGCGCGCGATGCCGCGCTAGCCGACGGCTACCGGCAGCACCTGGCGCAGGTGTTCCCCGAGGGAAGCGCCAACAGCGCCTTCATCACCGACAAGCGGCCCGACAACTTCGTCCTGATCGGCCTGATCAAACGCCTGTTTCCCGCGGCGAAGATCATCCATACGGTCCGCAATCCGCTCGACAATGGCCTGTCGGTGTTCCTGCAGCACCTCAACCTGCGGGTCGTCGACTACTCGGCCGACCTCGCCGACATCGGCCATTACTACGGCCAGTACCGGCGCCTGATGGCGCATTGGCAGGCGCTGTACCCGGACAGCATCTTCGAGTTCGACTACGACGGGTTCGTAGCCGATCCGAAAGCCGCGCTGCCGCCGCTGTTCGATTTTCTCGGGCTGCCGTGGGAGGAACAGTGCCTGCAGTTCTACCGCCTCGACAACACGGTCAAGACCGCGAGCCTGTGGCAGGTTCGCCAGCCACTGCATGGCAACGCGTCGGGTCGCTGGCGCAACTACGACACCCACCTCTTGCCCTTGCGCCAAGCACTGCGCGCAGCCGGCGTCACCGACGTCGGCTGAATCCAGGCAGGTCGAGTCCGGCCGGGTTGGATTTATCTGCGAACCCGGAAACCGGTCCGGGAAATGTCGCGGTCGCTGTCACCACTCAGCGCTCGTGCGCGCTGCAGCGAACGCTCGGCTTCTTCCAAATGTCCCAGTTCGGTGTGGATGCGGGCCGCGGCGATGAAGAATCGCGGTTCCCGGCCATGCAGTCCGATTGCGCGCTCGTAGTACGCCAGCGCCTGCGCGTTGTCACCCTGGCTCTCGTGCTGGAAACCGAGCACGAAGTTGCGGTAGGGATCGCTGCGCTGCACGTCCCGGAGCTTGCGTTGGTACCGGGCGAGCTCGTCCTTTTCGCCGAGTTGCTGGTACAGGCCGGTGAGGTTGGACAGCGTTGGCACGTGTTCCGGCTTGTGCTCCAGGGCGACCAGGTAGGCGCGTTCGGCGGCTTCGGGTTCACCACTGCGCAGTCGCAACACACCCAGGTTGTTCCACGCCGGGACGAAATCCGGCTCCAACTCGACGCTGGCCTCCAGCAACGAACGCGCGCCCGGGATGTCACCGCCCATCAACCGCTCCGCTCCGCGGTTGTTGTACCAGTGCGAGAGCGCACGCTGGTCGCTGATCGCCTCGGGCGGTGTGGACGTCGCGACCACGTTGCGCTCGAAATCGACGACGTATCGCCGCCCGCCGATGCGCACGCCGGCGTTGACATGGCCGGCATAGAACATCATGCCCCCACCCTGCAGCCACACCAGCGCCTCGTCGGCTTCCTGGACGTAAGCATCGAGACCGGCTTCGCGGGCGAGGGCGACGAAGGTCAAGGTGAAGGAGACGCAGTTGCCCTGCCGGTCACGGAACGTCTCCGCGACCGTACGTGTGGTGTCCAGGTCGTATCTCAGCGCCAGCCCGTCGGGATCGAGCATGAACTCGACGATCCGCCGCATGCGCTGCTGCGACGTCCACGAGTGCTGCAGGACCTGGGTGTCAAGTTGCGCCCGCAGCGAAGGGGGCACTGCGACCACCTCGTCCCATTCCGGCAATTCCGCCACGGGCGCGGGGGCGGACAACAACTCTCCGCCCCAGACTGGCGGTGCCGGGTCGGGGATCGAGCCGGACATCGCGAGCGCCACCACCATCGCCCAGGTCAACATGCGCATACCCCCCGTATTCGGGTCGGGTTAACCACCTGCAACGAGTATACGCCCGGCAGCTGAAGCTCAGTCGGCCAGTTTCGCCGCGATCCGCTGCTGTTCGTCCTTCAGCGCCTGCGGCATGCGCGGGCCGTATTCGCCGAGGTACTCGCCGATGCTGGCGAACTCGGCCTGCCAGCCGGCCTGTTCGAAGCCGAACAGCTTGGCCCGGGCCTCGTCGTCGAGTTCGATGCCGTCGAGGTTGAGGTCGGCGTCGGTCGGCAGGAAGCCGATCGGGGTCTCGACCGCACCCGCCTCGCCCTTGACCCGGCCGATCATCCACTCCAGCACGCGGAGGTTGTCACCGAAACCCGGCCACATGAACTTGCCGGCGTCGCTCTTGCGGAACCAGTTGACGTGGAAGATCTTCGGCAGCTTGTTGGCACCGTTGTCGAACGACAGCCAATGGCTGAAATAGTCGGCGAAGTTGTAGCCGCAGAACGGCTTCATCGCCATCGGGTCGCGGCGCATCACCCCGACCGCGCCGGTGGCGGCGGCAGTGGTCTCCGAGCCCATTGCGGCGCCGACGAGTACGCCATGGGTCCAGTCGCGCGCCTCGAACACCAGCGGCACCAGCGAGGCACGGCGGCCGCCGAAGACGATCGCCGAGATCGGCACGCCGGCCGGGTTTTCGGCCTCGGGCGAGTAGCTCGGGCAGGACTTGGCGCTGACGGTGAAACGCGAGTTGGGATGTGCGGCCGGGCGCTTGGCGGCATCGTACGGCTCGCCGCGCCAATCGGTGGCCGGCTGCTGGCCGTTGTCCAGGCCCTCCCACCACGGCTGGTTGTCGGCGGTCACGCCGACGTTGGTGAAGATCGCGTCGCGCTGCAGGCAGGCCAGCGCATTGGGGTTGGACTTCTTCGAGGTGCCCGGGGCGACGCCGAAGAAACCGGCTTCCGGGTTGATCGCGTACAAGCGGCCATCCGCGCCCGGACGCATCCAGCAGATGTCGTCGCCGACGGTGGTGATCTTCCAGCCGTCGTTGAGGTAGCCCTCCGGCGGGATCAGCATTGCCAGGTTGGTCTTGCCACAGGCCGACGGGAACGCGGCGGCGATGTAGTGGGTGTCGCCCTGCGGATTCTGCAGGCCGAGGATCAGCATGTGCTCGGCCAGCCAGCCTTCGGAGCGGGCCTGGTGGCTGGCGATGCGCAGGGCGTGGCATTTCTTGCCGAGCAGCGCGTTGCCGCCGTAGCCGGAGCCGTACGACTTGATCGTCAGTTCCTCGGGGAAATGCATGATGAAGCGGCGGTTGGGGTCGAGCTCGCCGGTCGAGTGCAGGCCCTTGACGAACGCCCCTTCCTTCTCGATCCGCGCCAGCGCCGGCGCGCCCATGCGGGTCATGATCCGCATGTTGGCGACCACGTACGGGCTGTCGGTGATCTCCACGCCGCACCGCGACAGGGGCGAGCCGATCGGCCCCATGCAATACGGCACCACGTACATCGTGCGGCCGGCCATGCAGCCGTCGAACAGCGCGTCCATCTGCGCGTGACCGTCGGCCGGCGCCATCCAGTGGTTGTTCGGACCGGCGTCGTCGCGCTCGCTGGTGCAGACGAAGGTCAGGTGTTCGACCCGGGCGACATCGTCGGGGTCGGAGCGATGCAACCAGCTGCCCGGGTGGGTCTGTTCGTTGAGCTTGATCAGGGTGCCGTCGGCCTGCATCTTCGCGGTCAGGGCGGCGTTCTCGGCGTCGCTGCCATCGCACCAGTGGATCGTATCGGGGCGGGTCAGCGCGGCGACCTCCGCGACCCACGCGTTCAGCGCCTCGAGTTTGCTGCCACTCGCGGAAGCGACGGCATCCTGGGAAATTGCATTCACGGCATTGGCCTCCAGCCGGTTGAATCGAAAGGACAGCGGTCCCGGACAACGGAACCCGCAACGAAATCTGGAAATCAGGCTGACGGGATCAGCGTCGCCATCAGGTGTTCGACGTAAGCCTCGAACTCGTCGTGCTGCAACCGTGCCTGATGCAACTGCAGGTTGAGCTGGAGGAAACCGACGTAGGCGGCATACGCCAGCCGCGCGCGATGCTGGGCATCGGTGCGACCCAGCCCGGCCTGGCGGAACGACGCGGTCAGGTACTCCATCCGCCGGTCCGACACCCGGCCGATCACCGGTTGCACCGCGGGATGGTCGAGCGCCTTGAGCAGCTCGGAATAGACGATGTGCGACTTGTATTCGTGCGCGACCAGGTTGAACAGCGCGCGCAGGCGCTCGCGCGGATCGGCGATCGCTTCGAGCTGGCCGAACACCTGCTCCTGCTCGACTTTCTCCCAACGCTCCAGCGCCGCCACCAGCAGCGCGTCGCGCGACGGAAAGTGCCAGTAGAAGCTGCCCTTGGTGACGCCGAGCCGGCGCGCCAGCGGTTCGACCGCGACCGCGGCGACGCCCTGTTCGGCGATCAGGTCGAGCGCTGCCTGCGCCCAGTCGTCGGCGCTGAGTCGGCCATTGCGTTCGGAACGCGGCGGGGCTGGGTTGGCATTGGGCATCATGTCTTCCGATTGTAACCACCATACGGCGCCGCCGGGTAGCGTATGCAGCAGGTGGGCCAGGCCGCCGGTTGACAGCGGGCGAAGCAAATTACCATACTTGTCCGTATGTTGACGACGGCGATTGGCGCTACCGTGGGCCGTGCCGTCGCCAAGCGCCATCGCCATCCGGTCGCGACAGCGGCCCCGAAACCCACGTGTGGAGCGCCCTCATGAGTATCGTCGTCCCGTTTCTCGTGTTCCTGCTCATCGGCGCGTTCGCCGCCTACCATCGGCTGCGGTTGCCGGTCTGGGTGGCGCTGACTGCGGTCGCGCTGGTCGGCTGCTGGCTGCTCGGCGCCAACCCAGTCGCCACCGTCGTCGCCGGCGTTCTGCTGGCGCTGGTCGCGGTGCCGCTGCTGCTGCCGCAGATCCGCCTTCCCTTCATCACCGCGCCGCTGCTGGGTTTTTACAGCAAGATCCTGCCGCCGTTGTCGGAAACCGAGCGGGTCGCGCTGGAGGCCGGCACGGTCGGTTTCGAGGGTGAACTGTTCTCCGGCAAGCCGGAGTGGCAGGTGCTGCTCGACCAGCCGGCGCCGACGCTGACCGCCGAGGAGCAGGCGTTCCTCGACGGCCCGTGCGAGGAACTGTGCGCGATGACCAACGACTGGGACATCACCCACGTTCGCGCCGACCTGCCGCCGGAGGTTTGGCAGTTCATCAAGGACAACAGGTTCTTCGGCATGATCGTGCCGAAGGAGTATGGCGGCCTGGGCTTCACTGCGCTGGCCAACCACAAGGTGATCCAGAAGCTGGCGTCGATCTCGTCGGTGGTCAGCTCGACCGTCGGCGTGCCGAACTCGCTCGGGCCGGCCGAACTGCTGATGCATTACGGCACCGACGAGCAGAAGGACCATTACCTGCCGCGCCTGGCCGATGGCCGCGAGGTACCCTGCTTCGCTTTGACCGGACCGTGGGCCGGCTCGGACGCGACCTCGATTCCGGACTTCGGCATCGTCTGCATGGGCGACTGGAACGGCGCGAACGTCGTCGGCGTCAAGCTGACCTTCGACAAGCGCTACATCACCCTGGCCCCGGTTGCGACCCTGATCGGCATGGCGTTCCGGATGTACGACCCCGACGGCATCCTCGGCGAGCAGCGCGACATCGGCATCAGCCTGGCGTTGCTGCCGCGCGACACCGCGGGGGTCGATATCGGCCGCCGCCATTTCCCGCTCAACAGCCCGTTCCAGAACGGGCCGATCCACGGCCGCGAGGTGTTCATCCCGCTGAGCCAGCTGATCGGCGGCGAGGCATACGCGGGCAAGGGTTGGCAGATGCTGGTCGAGTGCCTGTCGATCGGCCGCTCGATCACCCTGCCCTCCACCGCCAGCGGCGGCTCCAAGCTGGCCGCGGTGGTGACCGGCGCCTACGCGCGCATCCGCAAGCAGTTCGGGCTGTCGATCGGCCGCTTCGAGGGCGTGCAGGAGGCGCTGGCGCGGATCGCCGGCAATGCCTACACGATCAGTGCGCTGGCCGAGGCGTCGGCCGCGGCGGTCACCCGCGGCGAACTGCCGGCGGTGCCGTCGACCATTTCCAAGTACCACTGCACCGAACTGGGCCGCCAGGTCTGCCAGGACGCCATGGACATCCACGGCGGCAAGGGCATCATCCTGGGGCCGAAGAACTACCTCGGCCGCGCGTGGCAGGCCTCGCCGATCGCGATCACGGTCGAGGGCGCCAACATCATGACCCGCTCGCTGATGATCTTCGGCCAAGGGGCGATCCTGTGCCATCCGTGGGTGCTCAAGGAGATGAAGGCGGCGACGCTGGAGGACGAGGAACAGCGGCTGGGCGAGTTCGACCGCAACCTGTTCGGCCACATCGGCTTCGCGATCTCGAATGCCGTCCGCGCCCTGTGGTTCGGACTGACCGCGGCGCGCTTCGGCACGGCGCCGGGCGATTCCTACACCCGCCGCTACTACCGCAAGCTCAACCGCTACTCGGCGGCGCTGGCGTTGTGCGCCGATACCTCGATGCTGCTGCTCGGCGGCAAGCTCAAGTTCAAGGAGTCGCTGTCGGGCCGGCTTGGCGACGTGCTCAGCCAGCTCTACATCGCCAGCGCGCTGCTCAAGCGGTATGAAGACCAGGGCCGGCCCGAAGCCGACCAGCCGCTGCTGGCGTGGTCGATCCTCAACGCCGTGCACAAGATCGAAGTCGCGCTGTCCGGCGCGCTGCGCAACTTCCCGGTGCGTCCGGTCGGCTGGCTGTTGTGGGCGCTGATCTTCCCGTTCGGCCGCCGCGCCACTCCGCCGGGTGACCGCCTCGGCCATCGCGCCGCGTCGCTGCTGATGTCGCCCAACGAAGCCCGCGACCGCCTTGCCGAAGGCGTGTTCACCACCCCGACCGCCAACAACCCGGCCGGCCGGATCAACAGCTACCTGCAGGCGGTGATCCTCGCCGAGCCGGTCGAACGCAAGTTCCTGAAGGCGCTCAAGGGCAGCCACATCGAAGCGCTGGCCTTCACCGAGCAACTCGACGAGGGCGTGCGCGAGGGCTGGATCAGCACCGACGAGCGCAAGCAACTGGAGACGTTGCGCGAGATGACCGTCGATGCAATCAGCGTCGACGACTTCGATACCGAGGAGCTGCGTTCGGCCGGTTACCGAAGCGAGCAGGAAGACAGCCGCGCGGTGGCGTGATCACGACGGATGCGGACAAGCAACGGCGGGCTTCGGCCCGTCGTTGTCGTTTCAGCGGCTTGGCCGCGGATCGGTCGGATCGTCCGGCAGCTCGCACTGCGACCTGACCACGCTCCAGGCCGCGGCCGTCATTGCCGCGGCGGCCGCGATGCCGGTGGCGAACACCATCGTCGATCCGAGCAGCGCCACTGCCTTGTGCAGCCAGACGAAGGTCAGGTCGGCGCCGCGATAGATCACGGTGTCGATCACCGCCTTGGCCTTGTAGCGCGACTCGCGGTCGACCCGGGTGTACAGGGTTTCGCGGCCGGGCTTGGCCAGCGAGAACTCGCCCGCGCGCGTCACCACCTGCACGATCGCGACCAGCATTGGCAATGGCGATGCGGTCAGCAGGCAGTAGCCGAGCAGGATCGCGATCGCCGGCCCCAGCAACACCGGCGCGACCCCGTAGCGACGCAGCAGCCAGCGGGTCAGCAGCAGCTGGATCAGCAGGGTCACTCCGTTCACCGCCCAGTCGATCATCGCGTAATAGCGGGTCGCGGCCTCCGTGCCCGGGTAGAACTCGCGCACGATCGCGGCCTGCTCGTTGTACAGCAGCGTACCGACGCCGACCCCGAAGAACAGCAGCGCCGCCAACGCGCGCAGCAGCGGACGCTGCCACACGAGGCGGACGCCGGCCCAGACCGAACCGCCCATCGCCTCTTCGCCGGAGGCATCGCCATGCCGCCGTTCGCGCCGCATCGCCCACGGCCGCAACTTGAGGATGCATAGCAGGCATACCGCCATCAGCCCGGCCGACACCAGCAGCAGGTTGGCCACGCCGAGCGGCTCCACCAGCAGTCGGGTAATGCCCGGCCCGACCAGCGCGCCCAGCGTCCCGCCCGCGCCGATGTAGCCGTATATCTTCTTGGCATGCTCGTTGTCGAACACGTCGGCCATGAAGCTCCAGAACACGGTCACCGCGAACATGTTGAACACCGCCACCCACACGAAGAACATCGCCCCGCGCCCCGACACCCCGGTTTCGAACAGCCAGTGGAAACCGACCAGGGAGCCGATGAGCAGCAGGTACACCAGCGGCAGGAACACCCGCCGCGGGAATCGCGACACAAGCGCCCCATACAAAGGCTGCAACAACACCATCACCACGAACGTCACGCTGAACAACAACTGCAGGCTGTACTCGTCCAGCGCGATGCCGAGCCTGCTGCTCCAGCCGACCAGCCAGCGCGGGAACACCGCGGCAACGTCGCCCGAAGCACCCATCGCATCGCGCACCGGTCGCAGCACGTAGTAGCCGCACAGCAGGCTGAAGAAATACAGCAACGACCACCACAGCGGTGGCGATTCCGCGAGTGCTTTGCGGAACGCGCGGACGCGGTTGACGGGACGGGTCGGGGTCATCGCCTGCGTGGACGCCTAGGCGTGGTCCAGGACCGGCGGCAACGGGCAGTGCAGCACGCCGCAAACCGTGCGCAGCAACTCGGCCTCGGCCACGCTGACGCGACCGTCATGGCTGGCGGCGACGGTCACCGCTTCCACCAGCAATTGCTTGGCCAGCGGATCGAGCGAGTCCAGCGGCGTCCACACGTCCTCCAGCGCCAGCGGCACGTTCGCCGGCGGCCGGTAGACAACGTGTTCGCGCGGCAGGATCCGCTGCATGCCGGCGAGGTAGGCGTGCTGCGCGGCGGCGGCATCGGCGTGGCCGGCCTGGGCGACCACCGCGAGCAGGGTCGCGATCTCGGCCGCCAGGTCGGTCGCCTTGCGCCGGCCGAACGCGACATGCCGCGACGGATCCAGCGACTCGCGCAACTGCACCGTCAGCAGCCGGCTCAGGCAATACTCGAACAGCGAGACGTCGTCGTCGGCGAGTACCAGCGCATTGACGGCATCGAGGAACACCTCCAGTTGCGGCCGCGGCCGCCGCCGCACCACCGGAAACGCAAGCGCGACCAGAGGCAGGCGCAACATCGGATGCAGGTCGGCGAGGTGCTGCTCGCGCAAATGCGCCGCCTCGATCGCGGTGGCCTTGCCCAGACGCGCGCCAATCTCGAACGCTTGGCGCGCGGCGATGTCCTCGCGTGCGTCGAGCAGCAGGCCGAGCAGCAACGGCACCACCCGTTCGCGATCGGCCACCAGCGCGCGCAAGTCGTAGCTCAGCCCGCCGACGATCGCATCGGCGCGCCGATAGTCGTCCCTGCCGGGGTTGCCGACCTGGGTGGAGACCATCGCCCCGGTAACCGCATGTTCGGCGCTTGCCGACGGCAGCGCGCCTGGCGCGTGCAAGCCCAGGTGCAGGTCCTCGTGCAGACCGCTCGGTGGCGCCTGCAACCAGCGCCGCGACAGGGCATCCAATTGCTCGGCGCGGAAGCCGGGCTCCAGCGCCTGGATCCGCTCGACCAGCGGCGGATGGGTCGCCAGCCACCCGCCGAACAGGCCATCGAACCCCAGCCCTTCGCCGAACAGCATGTGGCTGACTTCCTCGGCATCGCCGGCCGACGCCAGTCGCGAGCCGTCGGGCAAGCCGCCGATCTTCTTCAGCGCGCCGGCCAGTCCCGCGGTCTGGCGCGTGAACTGCACCGCGCTGGCGTCGGCCAGGCGCTCGCGGTTGCGGCTCACGCCGGCCTTGATCAGGCGCGCGCAGAACAGGCCGATCGAGCCGACCACCAACGCAACCACCGCCGCGAACACCACTACCCCGACACTGCGCCCGCGCCGGCCGACGACGGAGAACTCCATCACCTTGCGTCCGGCGATCGCGATCATGGCGATGCCGAACAGCACCCCGACCAGCCGCAGGTTGAGCCGCATGTCGCCGTTGAGGATGTGGCTGAACTCGTGGGCGATGACGCCCTGCAGCTCGTCACGGTTGAGCCGGTCCAGCGCCCCCCGCGTCACCGCCACCACCGCGTCGGACGTCGAGTAGCCGGCGGCGAAGGCGTTGATCGCCGATTCGTGTTCGAGCACGTAGATCTTCGGTACCGGCACCCCGGAGGCGATCGCGATCTCCTCGACCACGTTGCGCAGGCGACGCAGGTCGAGGTCGCCGCCGTCGTCGACCAGCAATTCGCCGCCGAGCTGGGTGGCGATCGCATCACCGCCATCGCCCAAGCTGGCGAGTCGATACAACGAACCCAGGCCGATCGTCGCCAGCGTTGCCAAGGTCACCGCCAGCAACACGCCGGGGCTGCCGCTCAGCAGCCAGGCGACCGCATCGACCGCGAGCACGATCGCGACCACCGCCACGCCGAACAGCAGCACCAGCCGCGAGGAACTGCGGCGCGCCGCAGCCTGGCGTTCAAAGAAGTTCATCGGCGGCTTCGGTGACGCTGCCGGGTCAGAACTTCACCTGCGGCGCCTGCCGCATCTGTGGCTGGTCGGCCGGAATCGTCACCATCGCCGCCGGCGCGAAACCGAAGTTGCCGGCGACCAGGCTGGAGGGAAACATTTCGCGCTTGTTGTTGTAGGCCATCACCGCGTCGTTATAGGCCTGCCGCGCGAACGCGACCTTGTTCTCGGTGCTGGTGAGCTCCTCGGTGAGCTGCATCATGGTCTGGTTGGCCTTGAGGTCCGGGTAGGCCTCGGCGACCACCAGCAATCGGCCCAGCGCCCCCTCGAGCTGGCGTTCGCCGGACTCGAGTTGTGCCATCGCACCGGGATCGCCCGGACTGCCCTTGGCCGCCGACAAGCCGGAAATCGCCGCGCCCCGGGCCGCGATTACCGCCTCCAGGGTCTCGCGCTCGTGGGCGAGGTAACCCTTGGCAGTCTCGACCAGGTTGGGGATCAATTCGAAACGCCGCTGCAATTGCACGTCGATCTGGGCGAAGGCGTTCCTGAATGCGTTTCTCGCCGTCACCAGCCCGTTGTAAAGACCGACCGCCCAGAACGTGAACAGGAGTACTAAAGCTAATGGAATCAGGAAGCTGAACATGATTGCTCGCAAAGCCCTGAAAAACGGCGTTATGATCCGGTGAACCCCAGCATACGCAGGCCCTGCGACCGATGAAAGACCACGCGAACCGGCTCCCACGCATCGGCGGGCGCCTCGTGGCCCTCGCGTTCTTGCTTACGTTGACACTGGGAACTGCCGCCGAGGCGCCGCCGCACCAAACCGCTGCGCCGTCATCCGGCGACGCGACCGCAGTGGCCACTGCCATACCGGCTACTGCCAATGCCGGCATCGTCGAAACGTCGATCACCCCGGCACCACCGCCGGCTCCGCCGCTGCCCGGCGAGTTCGATGTCGAGATGTTCGAGGCGATGGCACAGATGATCGTCGCCGACCAGCGCGTTCCCGGGCTGGCGATGGCGATCGTCCACGATGGCAAGGTACTCAGCGCGCGCGGCTACGGCATCACCGATGTCAGCGACGCCGAGCCAGTCGACGGCCACACCGTGTTCCGCCTCGCCTCGCTGTCGAAAGGTTTCGCCGGCACCCTGGCCGGGCTGCTGGTCAACGACGGCACCCTGCGCTGGGACAGCCGGCTGACCGACTACATGCCGGGCTTCCAGCTCAGCCAGCCCGGCGCGGCGCAGAAGATCACTGTCGCCGACCTGCTCAGCCACCGCGTCGGCCTGCCGCACAACGCCTACGACCGAAGCCTCGAGCGCTATGTCGATTACCGCACCCTGACCCACAAGCTTGCCGACGTGCCGTTGAAGTGCGCGCCCGGCACCTGCTACGCCTACCAGAACGTCGCCTTCAGCCTGATCGGCGACATCGTGTTCGCCGCCACCGGCGACTTCTACAGCCAGGAAGTGCGGAGCCGCCTGTTCAAGCCGCTGGGCATGAACGACGCCAGCCTCGGCCTGGAAGGCATCGAGTCGAGCGCGCGCTGGGCCAAGCCGCACGTGCGCGGCCGCGGCGGCTGGGTGTCGTTGATGCCGAAGCCGACCTACTACGAAGTCGCACCGGCCGCCGGAGTCAACGCCAGCGCCAGCGACATGGCGCAGTGGCTGATCGCGCAGACCGGCCACCGCCCCGAAGTGATCCCGGCGCCGCTGCTGGCGACCCTGCACCAGCCATTGGTCGACACGCCGTACCAGACCCGCAGTTCTTCCTGGCGTCGCGCGCGGCTGGACTCGGCCGGCTATGCGCTCGGCTGGCGCGTGTATGACTACTCCGGCCACCGGCTCGTCTACCATGCCGGCGCGGTGCAAGGCTATCGCGGCATGATCGCGATGCTGCCCGAGCGCGACCTCGGCATCGCGGTGATGTGGAACGGCGAAAGCTCGCTGCCTTCGGGCTTGCTGCCGACCATGATCGATCGCGCGATCGGCATTCCGTCGGAGCTGACCGCCTGGGTCGACATCGACTTCGACCGGCCGGACGCGTACTACGCCGATGTCAACCAGGACGCCGAGCAGGATCCTGCCGCCGGCAGCAACGCCGCCAGCGCGACCGCCGCGCCGCAGTAAGCGCGCACCAAAGCAAAACCCGCCTCCCATAAAAAAACTCCCTCCCGCCTGGGCTGCGGGAGAGAGTCGGTATTGCGGTGTAGCGGTACCGGGTGGCTCAGATCATCGGCGCCGGGGTCACCGGCATCGCGGTCGGAGCCTGCTTCTTGGCCGCGCGGCGGGCCGGCTTCTTTGCGGTCTTCTTGGCCGCCGGCTTCTTGGCTGCAACCTTCTTCGCGGCCGGCTTCTTGGCTACCGCCTTCTTGGCGGTCTTCTTGGCGGCCGGCTTCTTCTTGGCTACTTTCTTGGCGGCCTTTTTCGCGGCCGGCTTCTTGGCCGCTTTCTTCGCGGTCTTCTTGGCAGCCGACTTGCGGACGGTCTTCTTCGCCGTCTTCTTGGTGGCCTTCTTCGCCGCCGACTTGCGGACGGTCTTCTTGGCGGCCTTCTTGGCGCCGGCCTTCTTGGTGGTCTTCTTCGCGGTCTTCTTTGCCGCCTTCTTCACGGCCGGCTTCTTCACTGCCTTCTTGGCCGCGGACTTGCGCACGGTCTTCTTGGCGGTGGCCTTCTTGGCGACCTTCTTCGCCGCCGGTTTCTTGGCAGCGGACTTCTTCACCGCCTTCTTGGCGGCGGGCTTCTTCTTCGCAGCTTTCTTCGTGGCCATGTGATGGCTCCTCGTCAGTGGTCTATCGGGGTGTACAGCCCAGTACCAAGCAATGCCACGGGGAAAGGTCCCGCGACCAACCGACCGGCGAGTCTCTCGCCGGACCGGATTCGGAACGCCCGATGCACGCGGGCAAACAAAAACCCGGTCCGCCAACGGCGACCCGGGTTGCATGCATCAGGCCTGTGCGACTTCGCAAGGGTTTTCACCGGGGAAAAGAAATCCACGTCCACCATTTCGACCGTCAGGGCGGAGGTCCGGTTTGTACCGCACGTTGTCGCGTTGTATTTGCTCACTCGCTTCCGCAGTCAAGGTCTGCTGGGCGAAACCTAATCACGGTTTTTCATAGTGTCAACAAGTGTTCGCGATTTTTTTTCGGCGGTCGCAGGACGTGCGATCGCCGTGGTGTAGCACCGGGCCAGGCGGGATTGCCGCCAACGACAACGCCGGCACTTCAATGCGAATCTTTCGATGCGCTGAAAGCCAGCAATTACGGGGCTTTGCGGTCAGTGTTCGGTTTTGGCGTGGTGGTAGCCGATCGCGTACACGCGAAACCGTGGCGAAACAACATGGCTATTTTTTCACCACACCGACGTCGCAACGAAAGCCGCAGCCGGCCGCCGTCTATCGCGTTGCACAACAGCAAGTGCGCGGCTTTTGCGCGAACTTTTCGCCGCTCGATCCGATCGTCGCCCGGCGATGACGTCGCCGACGCAGGCGAAAAAAAACCCGCGTCGGCAATGACGCGGGTTGTTGTCCTGGCCGTTCTTCGACGGCTGCTATCGCTCGACGCGATCAGTGATCGTCTTCCTCAAGCAACTCGGCGTAGGCATCGGGGTCGAGCAGGTCGTTGAGCTGTTCCGGCTCCTCGATCTGCAGGGTGAAGATCCAGCCATCGCCGTAGGCGTCCTCGTTGATCGTCTCCGGCTTGTCGTTGAGCGCGGTGTTGACCTCGACCACGGTGCCGGTGACCGGCGCGTAGATGTCGGAGGCGGCCTTGACCGACTCGATCACGGCGCAGGCATTGCCCGCCTCGATGCGGTCGCCGACGTTCGGCAACTCGACGTACACCAGGTCGCCGAGCAGGCTCTGGGCGTGATCGGAGATGCCCACGGTGACCTTGCCGTCGCCGTCGACGCGGGTCCATTCATGGGACTTCAGGAACTTCAGGTCGCCGGGGATCTCACTCATGGGGGTGCTCCGCTGCTACGGGTGGTGGTGGAAGGCCGATAGTTTAACCACGGGAGCCGGACCGGTGGACAGCCCGCGGGGCGCGCACTCAGACCAGCACGCCGTCCTGCGCCTGGCCGTCGCGCACGAACGGGAACTTGACCACCCGCACCGGCACTGCACGGCCGCGGATGTCGACCCGGACGTTGCCCTCGCCGCCCAATGCGATCTCGCCGGCCGGCACCCGGGCGAACGCGATCGCCTTGCCCAGGGTCGGCGAGAACGTGCCCGACAGGATCTCGCCGTCGCCGTGCGCGGTCAGCACCTTCTGGCCGTGGCGCAGCACGCCCTTGTCGTCCATCACCAGCGCGATCATCTGCCGCGGCGCGCCGGCCGCCTTCTGTTGCTCAAGCACGTGGCGACCGATGAAGTCGCGGCCTTCGTCGAGGGCGACCGTCCAGCCGAGCGCGGCCTCGTACGGCGACACGCTGTCGTCCATGTCCTGGCCGTACAGGTTCATGCCGGCCTCCAGCCGCAGGGTGTCGCGCGCGCCGAGGCCGGCCGGCTTGACGCCAGCGCCCAGCAGCGCGTCCCACAGCGCGACGGTCTTGTCCTCCGGCACCACGATCTCGAAGCCGTCCTCGCCGGTGTAGCCGGTGCGGGCGATGAACAGCACGGTGCCGTCCTGCAGCCGCGCCTCGCGGGCGGCGAACTTGCCGAGCTTGCCGACGCGCTCGCGGTCGTCCGCGTGCAGCAGGCCGAGCACCTTGTCACGCGCGTTCGGTCCCTGCACCGCGATCATGCCGAAGTCGGGACGCTCGCTGACGCTGACGTCGAACGCGCCGGCCTGCTCGTTGATCCACGCCAGGTCCTTCTCGCGGGTGGCCGCGTTGACCACCAGCCGGAAGAAGTCCTCGGCCAGGAAGTAGATGATCAGGTCGTCGATGACGCCGCCCTGCGGGTTGAGCATGCAGGTGTACAGCGCCTTGCCCGGCTTCTGCAGCTTGTCGACCGAGTTGGCGACCAGCTTGCGCAGGAACTCGCGGACGCGCGCGCCCTTGAGGTCGACCACGGTCATGTGGCTGACGTCGAACATGCCGGCGTCCTGGCGGACCACGTGGTGCTCGTCGATCTGCGAGCCGTAGTGGATCGGCATGTCCCAGCCGCCGAAGTCGACCATCTTGGCGCCGAGCGCGCGATGGCTGTCGTTGAGGATGGTCTTCTGGGTCATGGCGGCGCCGTTCCGTGGGGGAAAGCGGCCATTATCCCAGAAGCACGCGGATGGCGGCCGCGCGCCGGAGGCTTGGACCCCCGACCTAGGCGGCCGGCTCCACCCGCAACGTGGTGCCTTCGACCGCGACCACCCGGACCCGGGTGCCGGTCGCCAGGTCGGGGCCGCTGGCGGTCCAGAAGGCATCACCGATCTTGAGCCGGCCGCGGCCGTCGACGATCGCGCTTTCCAGCGGATACACGTGTCCGACCAGTTGCGCGCCGCGGCGGTTGAGCAACGGCTGGTCGCTGGCCTGCGCCGGGTAGCGCTTCTTGTACTGCCAGCCGCCAGCCACCGCGATCAGCGCCAGCACCGCGAACAGCATCCACTGCGCGCTCGCCGACATCGGCAGCGCCAAGTCGATGAGCGCGGTGCCGAGCGCGGCAAAACCCAGCCACAACATGAAGCTGCCCGGCAGCACCGCCTCGGCGGCAAACAGCACCAGCGCCACGCCCCACCAGAACCACGGCGACTGCATGATCGCGGCCATCCTCAGGCCCTCGGCAGCGACGTCGGCGCGGCCTTGTCCTGCACCGCCTTGGCCAGCTCGGCGATGCCGGCCAGCGAACCGAGCACGCCGGTGGTCTCCATCGGCAGCATCAGCAGCTTCTGGTTCGGCGAGGCGGCGAAGTCCTTGAGCGCCTCGACGTACTTCTGGGCGACGAAGTAGTTGATCGCCTGCACGTCGCCGGCGGCGATCGCGGTCGAGACCATCTCGGTCGCCTTGGCTTCGGCCTCGGCCAGCCGCTCGCGGGCCTCGGCTTCGCGGAACGCCGCCTCGCGCTCGCCTTCGGCCTCGAGGATCGCTGACTGCTTCTCGCCCTCGGCGCGCAGGATCGCGGCCTGGCGGAAGCCCTCGGCTTCGAGGATGTTGGCGCGCTTCTCGCGCTCGGCCTTCATCTGCTTGGCCATCGCGTCGATCAGGTCGCGCGGCGGCTGGATGTCCTTGAGCTCGATCCGGTTGACCTTGACCCCCCATGGGTGGGTCGCCAGGTCGACCGCGACCAGCACCTTGGCGTTGATCTCGTCGCGCTTGGACAGCGACTCGTCGAGCGCCATCGAGCCGATCGAGGTGCGGATGTTGGTCATCACCAGGTTGATGATCGCGACCTCCAGCTGCGCCACTTCATACGCCGCCTTGGCCGCGTCGAGCACCTGGAAGAACACGATGCCGTCGACCTTGACCACCGCATTGTCCATGGTGATCACGTCCTGCCCGGGGACCTCCATGACCTGTTCCATCATGTTGATCTTGCGGCCGATGCCATCGACCCACGGGATGATGAACGCCAGCCCCGGCGTCAGCGTATGGGTGTAGCGACCGAAACGCTCGACCGTCCACTCGAAACCCTGCGGCACCACCCGCACGGCCTTGAGCACGGTGATGACCGCGAACACCAGCAACACGCCGACGAAGATTTCCGTACCCATTGCCCACCCCTTCCCTTGTGAAGGGCCAGTATAGGCGTGGCTGTTGCCGCCGCGGCCGCCTCAGTCGACGCTGGCGCGGGCGTCGGCCGCCGGCGCCTCGAAGCTGCCGTCGCGCAATCCCAATGCCTGCCGGCGCACCCACTCGGTGACGTGCGGATGGGGTACCAGGCCCCGGCCGTCGGAGAGGTAATCGAGGCCTTCGAGCACTTCCTCATATGGGCCGAAGCCCTGCACGCGGTACGGGATCACGATCGCGACGCCGTTCTCGTCGGCGGCGCGCTCGACGAAGGCGCGGATCGCCTGCACGGCGGCCTCGCGCTCTTCCGGCCAGTCTTCGCGCAGGGTCATCACCTTGACCCGGCGCAGCGGCACCGCCGCGCGGACGGCGTCGGCGCGTTGGTCGATGTCGGCCAGCCAGCGCCGGTTCTCGGCATCGTCGGCCGGACCGTGGGCGAGGACGAGCAGGTCCTCGCGGGCCGGCTCATGGCTCAAGGCCTGCACCCGCTTGACCAGCACCTCGCCCATCTCCGGCGCTTCCGACAAGCCCTGCCTGCTCATAGCGAACGCGGCGTCGGTGTCGAGTTGCCAGAACTCCATGCTCATGCCGTGGTGGCCGGCGTGCGCGTCGGCGGGCACCTCCGAGCGCTCGGGCGCGCCGGGCATGATCCCGAGGATCTGGCCGGTGCGCTCGTACCAGCTCTCGCCGCTGACGAACAGCCGCACCACGCCGATCCGGTCGACCCCGCGCGCCTCGAGCGCATCGACGCTGCGCTGCAGGCTGGCGGCGTCGGCCATGCCCCAGGCGATCTCCATCGGGAATTCCCGCTGCAGCGGCGCCAGGGTGTCGGCTACCTCGCGCTCCCAGCTGTCGATGCCGCCGTGGGCCATCAGCAGCACGCCGAAATCGTCGCCGGCGTCGGCGTCAGCGGCCTGCAGTGCCGCTTCACGCGGTGTGCTGGCACATGCGCTCAGCAGCGAGAGCCCCAGCACCATTGCCGTCATCGTGAATCGTTTCATGCCGCTATCCATCGTTTGTTTGCAGATCACCAGGACACCGCGAGGCTGACGCCCACGTTGCGGCCGGGGCGTGTGTAACGGTCGAGCACCGCGCTGTCGGCGGCCACGCCGGGCACGTCGGCCCAGTCCCAATACTTGCGGTCGGCGAGGTTGAACACGCCGGCATTGATCGAGGCGCCCGGAGCGAAGTCCCAGTGCGCGAGCAGGTCGGCGACGCCGTAGCCCGGCGACGCGAAATCCCCCGGGTTCGCGAGGCGCTCCTTGCCGGCGGCGAAACGGCCGTGCAGCGACACGCCCCAATCCTGCGCGTAGTAGGCAAGGCCGATACTGGCGCGGGCCGGATCGACCGAGTCCAGCGGCCGGTCGGCGGTCAGGTCCTGGCCGCGCTGCCAGGAGGCGGCGCCGCGCAGCGACCAGCCTTGCAGTGCCGAACTCCACCCTTCCAGTTCGACGCCGGCCTGCAGTTCGACCCCGTAGATCTCCGCCTCGGCGACATTGCGCGACTGGAATATCACCAACGGCGTTTCAGGCGGGCGGCTGACCATCGCGGCGGACTCGATGAAGTCGTCATAGCGATTGTAGAAACCAGCCAGCCCGAACCAGGCGTCGCGGCCGGAATGACGCAGGCCAAGTTCGCCGCCGTCGCTGGTCTCCGGCCGCAGGTCGGGATTGGGAATGGCGGCGTAGCCGAACTGCAGGTTGGTGAAGCCCAGGTTGACGTCGTTGTAGGGCGGCGAACGGAAACCGCGCGCGTAGCTGGCATAGGTCGACCAGTCGTCACTGAAATGCCAGACCGCGCCCAGCTTCGGCGAGACGTTGCGCTCGGTGACCTCGACCGGCTGCAGGCCCGGGTTGTCCTCGGCGAAGATCGGATCGTGCCGCGGCTGCAGCGAGTAGTAGTCGACGCGCAGGCCCGGCAGCAGGGTCAGCTTGCCGTCGGCCAGGCTGATCTCGTCCTGCACGAACAGCGCAGCGTTGTCGATCCGGCTGCGCGGGAAGTCGCGCACCGGGAACACGTCCGGCAACACCACGTTGGTCGATTCGCCGGTCAGCAGGTCGATGGCGCGGCCGTCGCGCTTCTGCGCGAGGTCGGTGCGGCTGATCTCGGCGCCCCAGGTCAACACGTGCCCGACATTGCCGGTGCTGAAGGCCTTGTGCGCTTCCAGCTCCAGGCCGTGCACGCGCTGGTCGAAATTGAACTTGCGTTCGCGCCGTTGCGGGGCGCCGCCGGCGGTGACGCGATGCTCGACGGTGTCCTGGGTGGTTTCACTGTCCTGCCGGTAGGCGCGCCAGGTGAGCGAGTCGGCGACGGCGCCGTCGAGGCCGGACAGTTCGTGCTCCAGCGACACCCGCGCGCGGGTCTGCAGATCGTCGCCGACCAACGATGAGGTGACGGCATGGGTGCGCGGCTGGAACCCCCGCAGGTGCAGCACGTCGGTTGCCGCGCGGTCTTCGTTGCCTTCCACGGTCAGGGTCACCTGCTGGTCGAGGCTGGGCGTATAGACCAACTTGGACAACAAGCTTCGGCCATCGCGCGATTGCGGGTTGGCGGCGGTGCGGGTGTCATCGTTGCTGTAGATGTCGCCCTGGTTGGCGGTCTGGCGACCCTGCCGGTGGCTGACCACCACCATGCCCGACCAGCGTTCGCCGCCGATCGCCGTGGTGGCGCCGGCGGACAAGCCCTGCCACTCGCTCTGGTAGCCGAGCTTGAAACCGAGGTAAGCGTCCTTGCCCGGCGCCAGGTAGTCGGCCGGGTCCTTGGTCACGAAGCTCACCACGCCGCCGAGCGCGTCCGAGCCGTACAACGCGCTGGCCGGTCCGCGCACCACCTCGGCACGCTTGAGGCTGTCCATGTCGACGAAGTTGCGGTTGGCGTCGGAGTAGCTGCCGATCGCGAAGGCATCGGAGATCGCGATGCCGTCGGTCTCGATCCGGACCCGGTTGCCGCCCAGCCCGCGGATGCGGATGTCGCCGATGCCGAAGCGGCCGAACCCGGAGGTCACCGACACCCCCGGCATGTAGCGGAACAGGTCCTTGAGGTCGCGGACCAGGGTCTGGTCCATCTGCTCGCGATCGATCACGTCGACCGTCGCCGGCACGTCTTCGATCGCCTGTTCGGTGCGGGTGGCGATGACGGTGATCTGCTCGAAGTCGTGGGCGGGCCCCGCCTCGGCGGCGGTGACGGCGGTGACGGCGGCGACCTGGGCCGACGCGAGTGCGGGCATGGCGAGGATCGCCGAAGTGGCGAGGGTCAGGCGTTTCAGTTGCATTGGAGGATTCCGGATGGCGGCGCGGGAAGGCCGCGCGCGACGCTTCGGCCGGCACACCGGCAGTGCGCGACAGCCTTGAGGCGCAGGCGCGCTTACTTGGTAAGGATCAGCTTGTCGTTGCGCGTGTGGCGCAGTCGATAGGTTTCGCCGCCATGCTGGATCAGGACCTCGCGGGTACCGCGCAACAGGGCGTTGCTGTCGAACGCGCCGGGGCCCACGGGTTGTGCCAGGCGCAGCACGGGCCGGGAGAGGTTTTGCTGGAGCCGGTTCGGTGGAAGCTGGGCAACAGCAACGGACATCTGGGCAGGCATGGTCGCGGCACTCGTTGGGAACGAGCGTTAGATGATAATGATTCTCATTATCGAGTCAACCTGATCCTCGCAGTCAACCTGCCGCGGACCGCAGGCGATGCCAGATCGGCTCGTCCAACTGCTCGACCAGCTCCAGCGCGGCGAGGTTCTGCAGCAGTTGATCGGGCTTGCTGGCACCGAGGATCACACTGGAGACGTGCGGGTTGCGCAGGCACCAGGCGATCGCCAGCGGCGCCGGGGCAACGCCGAGTTCGTTGGCCAGCGCGGTGAAACCCCGCGCGCGCTCGATCCGCCGCTCGCCCTCGTCGCCGACCACGATCCGCTGCAGCCAGCCGAAGCCTTCGCGACCGAGCCGGGCGTCGTCGGGCACGCCGGCGTTGTACTTGCCGGTCAGCAGGCCCGAGGCCAGCGGCGAAAAAGTGGTTGTCCCGAGGCCGAACTCGGCATACAGCGGCGCGTACTCCAACTCCACCCGTTCGCGGTGCAGCAGGTTGTACTGCGGCTGCTCCATCGTCGGCGGATGCAGGTTGTGGGCGCGGGCGATCTTGTGGGCTTCGCGAATCTGCGCGGCCGACCACTCGGAGGTGCCCCAGTAGAGCACCTTGCCCTGCCGCACCAGCGTATCCATCGCCCATACGGTTTCGGCGACCGGGGTTTCGGGGTCGGGGCGGTGGCAGTAGTAGAGGTCGAGGTAGTCGACCCGCAAGCGCTTGAGCGCGGCGTGGCAGGCGTCGGTGACGTGCTTGCGCGACAGCCCCTTCTGGGTCGGCCGCGGCTCGCTGGCGGCGCCGAAGAACACCTTGCTCGACACGCAGTAGCCGTCGCGCGGCAAGCGCAGGTCGGCGATCACGTCGCCCATCATCGCCTCGGCCGCACCGTTGGCGTAGCCCTCGGCGTTGTCGAAGAAGTTGATCCCGTGGTCCCAGGCGGTGGCGATCAGCTCGCGGGCGACGCCGCGGCCGATCTGGTCGCCGAAGGTCACCCAGGCGCCGAACGACAACGCGGACAACTGCAGGCCGGATGAACCGAGGCGGCGGTACTGCATGGGGCGTGCTCCTGGCTGGGGTGCCGGCAGTGTAAGGCCGGGGTAGAATGGCCAGGCTATTCCTCCGGGGAGTAGCCCGCCCGCGCCGACTGCAACGCTGCATCGCATCGACCGGGATCGTGCGTCAACACACTTGGCCGCTGGCCATGGCGCACGGGGAGCCGCGAGCATTCGCGATTCTGGGCGAGACCGAAGGCAGGCGTCGTGCGAATGACCTTGGGATCCGTCCCGGGGCCGGGCCGCGCGCGCCTGCTTTCGTCGCCACCGCCCTGCCCGGCCCCCGGAACCCGCTTGATGGACCCGAACGTTTTCTCCGCGATGCCGCTGTCGACCGCGTTGCTGTCGACGGCCACCGTCGCCCTGGCCGAAATCGGCGACAAGACCCAGTTGCTCGCCCTGCTGCTGGCCGCGCGCTATCGCAAGGCCGGGCCGATCATCGCCGGCATCCTCGTCGCCACCCTGCTCAACCACGCACTGGCCGCGTGGTTCGGCGCACTGATGGCGCAATGGCTCCAGCCGGAGGTGTTGCGCTGGGTCGTCGCAGGCAGCTTCCTGGCGGTTGCGCTGTGGACGCTCAAGCCCGACTCGCTCGATGACGATGGCAGCGGCCTGCCGGCGCGCGGCGCCTTCCTCGCCACCACGGTCGCGTTCTTCATCGCCGAGATCGGCGACAAGACCCAGGTCGCGACGGTGTTGCTCGCCGCCCGCTATTCGCCGCTGTGGGAAGTGATCGCCGGCACCACCGCCGGCATGCTGGCGGCGAACGTGCCGGTGGTGCTGCTGGGCAGCCGCTTCGCCGAGCGCCTGCCGTTGCGTGCCGCGCGTCTGGTCGCCGCGGCGGTGTTCCTGGGCCTGGCCGTCTGGGTCGGGTGGCGCGGACTGGGCTGAACCGACCACCGCGCGGCCGGCTGCGCGCATCGGGGGCGCCCGCGCTATCCTGCCGGGCGATGGGGGAACGATGGACAGCATTCGCAGTGCCCGCGAGATAGTCACCCGGTTGCTGGCACGGCCCGACGAGATCCTGCTCGAGGTCGGTGCCGGCGGCGAACTGCTGGTCGCCCGCATGCGGGTGATCATTGCGGCGTTGCTGTTGCTGTTGCCGCTGGTCAATGCGCTGGGCGGCGGCCGGGTCCAGGAAACCCTGATCGGCCTGGCCGGCGCGGTGTTCGTCAACGCCTTCGCCCAGGTCTGGCTGCAGTTGGCGCGACGGCGGCGGCGCTACCGCTGGCTGTCGTTCGCGACGGCCGCGTTCGATGTCAGCGCCACCACCCTGTTGCTCGGCATACTCGCCACCACCCACCTGGCGGCCGCGCTCAACAGCATGATCGTCTGGTGCTGCTACCTGCTTGCGATCCTGCTGACAGCATTGCGCAGCGATGGCCGCACCACCGTGTTCGCCGGGCTCCTCGCGCTGCTGCAGTACGCCACGCTCAACGCGGTGGTGTTCGCGTCGGTGACCTCGCCCGAGCAACTGATCTCCAGCGACTACGGCGCCGTCACCGCCAGTGGCCAGGCCCAGCGCATGGTGCTGTTGGCGATCGTCACCGTCATCACTGCCGCGGTCGTCTACCGCACCCAGCGGCTGGTTGAGTTGTCCGGCACCGACGGCCTGACCCGGTTGCCGAACCGCAGTTGGCTGATGCATCGGATGCCGCGCCTGCTTGAGGTCGCCGAAGAGGATGGCGGCAGCCTCAGCCTGGCGCTGATCGACCTCGACCATTTCCGCCGGATCAACGACGAGGCCGGCCACCACGCCGGCGACCGTGCGATCCGCCACGTGGTCGACGTGCTCCGCAGCATGGCCGAGCCCGGCGAATGGCTGCTGCGCCTGGGCAGCGAGGAATTCGCGCTGGTGATGCCGCAGCCGGTCGGCACCAGCTGGGAGCGGGTCGACTCGATCCGGCGGATGCTGGCGCAGCACCCGTTCGACCCCGAACGCGGCAACATGGAACCGCTGCGGATCACGTTCAGCGCCGGCATCGCGTCGTGTCCGAACGACGGCAACGACCTGTCGCGGCTGTTGAGTCGCGCCGACCAGCGCCTGAAGATGGCCAAGCGCGAAGGCCGCAACCGGGTCATCGCGCGCGATGGCTGACATCCACCCTGGAGCTAACCGCTTGAACCTCAAATTCCGCCTGATCGTGCTGAACTTCCTGCAGTTCTTCATCTGGGGCGCGTGGCTGTTGACCATCGGCGCCTACTGGTTCCAGAACAAGCAGTGGTCGGGCACCGGCTTCGGCGCGATCTTCTCGACCATGGGCATCGCCTCGCTGTTCATGCCGTCGCTGATGGGCATCGTCGCCGACAAGTGGATCAACGCCGAGCGGCTGTACGGGCTGCTGCACATCGGCGGCGCGGTGGTGTTGTTCATGCTGCCGCAGGTCGACGACCCGACCACCATGTTCTGGGTGATGCTGCTCAACATGGTGTTCTACATGCCGACGATCGCACTGGCGATCGCGGTGGCCTACAACGCGCTCAAGGAAGACGGCCGCGACGTGGTGCGCGATTATCCGCCGATCCGGGTCTGGGGCACGATCGGCTTCATCGCCGCGCTGTGGACGGTCAGCCTGCTCGGGCTGGAGACCTCGGCCGGCCAGTTCCATGTCGCCGCCGGCGCCTCGCTGCTGCTCGGCCTGTACGCGTTCACCCTGCCGCCGTGCCCGCCGAAGCTCGGCAGGAGTGAGAAGCGTTCGCTGGTCGACGCGCTCGGCCTGACCTCGTTCCGGCTGTTTCGCGATCGCAACATGGCAATCTTCTTCATCTTCGCGATGCTGCTGGGCGCGGCGTTGCAGCTGACCAATGCCTACGGCGACACCTTCCTGCACGACTTCGCCGGCGACCCGCGCTACGCCGACCTGCTGGCGGTGCGCTACCCGGCGATCATCATGTCGATCTCGCAGATTTCCGAGGCGTTGTTCATCCTGACCATCCCGTTCTTCCTGAAGCGCTTCGGGATCAAGGCGGTGATGACGATGAGCATGCTGGCCTGGTTCCTGCGGTTCGGTCTGTTCGCCTACGGCGATCCGGGTCCGGGGCTGTGGATGATCGTGCTGTCGTGCATCGTCTATGGTATGGCTTTCGACTTCTTCAACATCTCCGGCTCGCTGTTCGTCGAGGGCCAGAGCGACCCCAAGATCCGGGCCAGCGCGCAGGGTCTTTTCATGATGATGACCAACGGCGTCGGCGCGGTGTTCGGCAGCATCGCCAGCGGCTTCATCATCGAGCACTGGTTCACTTACGCCGACAACAGCAAGAACTGGCACGGCATCTGGGTGACCTTCGCGCTGTACTCGCTGGTGGTCGCGGTGCTGTTCGTGCTGCTGTTCAAGCACAAGCACGCGCCGGCCACGGCGTCCGACACGCACCGCGTTGGCGCCTGAGCGGGGATCGATGGCGCGGGCGCCGCAGGTGGTGGTGGTCGGCTCGTTCAACGTCGACCACGTGTGGACCTTGCCGAGCCTGCCACGCGCCGGCGAAACCCGCGTCGGCGCCTATCGCACCGGCCCCGGCGGCAAGGGCTTCAACCAGGCCACCGCAGCGGCACGCGCGGACGCGGCCACCACTTTCATCTGCGCGCTCGGCGATGACGCCGGTGGCCAGCTCGCGCGCAGGCTCGCGGACGGGGACGGCATCGACCTGCGTGCGGCCCACGGCGATGCGCCGACCGGCACCGCCGGCATCCATGTCGACCGTGAGGGCCGCAACAGCATCGTGATCGGTCCCGGCGCCAACGCATCGCTGGCCGCCGATTTCGTGCGCGCGCAGGGCGACGCATTGGCGCACGCGACAGTGGTGCTGGCGCAGCTGGAGTCGCCGGTCAATGCGGTCGCCGCAGCTTTCGAACTGGCCCGCGAGGCAGGCGTCCTTACCGTGTTCAACCCCGCCCCGGTCGATGCCGAACTGCCCGCATCGCTGCTCGCCCTGAGTGACGTGATCACCCCGAACGAATCGGAGTTCTGCGCGCAGCTGCAGCGCCAGCTTGGCGAGTCCTGCGATCCCGAACGGCTCGCCGGCCTCGACGATGGTGACCTGCACGCGCTGTGCCGCCGGCTGCTGCCGCACGGCACCGTGATCGTCACCCTCGGCGCACAGGGCTGTTTCGTATCGCATGCGCCCGGACGGATGCGCGGCGACGAGCGCGCCGTCTATCGCGTTGCTGGCACGCCGGCGCAGGTAGTCGATACCACCGGCGCCGGCGACGCATTCAACGGCGCGCTGGCGGCATCGATCGCGTGCGAGCCGCGGCAGCCTTTCGCCGGGCATGTCGCCTTCGCCAACCGCTACGCCGCCCGTTCCACCGAGCGCCCCGGCGCCGCCGCAGCGATGCCGGTGCGCGCAGATCTGCACTCGGACTGAGGACGAACCCGGCGAGATGAGTACGGGCTCGCCTATAAAATGAGACTGATTCGCATTACCATGCGCGGCTCCCTTGCTCAATCTGGAAGTCGCAATGCCCCGCCATGCCCTCGCCTGCGCCCTGTTCGTTGCGCTCGCAGCGCCTGCCGCCTTCGCGCAGGACGCCACCGGCACGGACGCTCCCTCTTCGCGCACGGACCGCGCCACCGACCTCGACCGCGTCGTCGTGTCCGCCAGCACCAGCCGCATCCCCAACTCCGAGGCGGCGCTGCCCAATACCATCACCGTGATCGACCAGCAGCAGCTGCAGCAGCAGCTCGCGGTCACCCAGGACATCTCGCAGGTGCTGGCCAACCTGATCCCGGCGTTCGCGCCGCCACGGCAGAAGATGACCAGCTCCGGCGAATCGGTGCGCGGCCGGCAGCCGCTGTACATGGTCGACGGCGTGCCGCAATCGACCCCGCTGCGCGACGGCGCGCGCGACGCCCACACGATCGACCCGGCGATGATCGAGCGGATCGAGGTCATCCATGGCGCCAACGCGCTGCAGGGCATCGGCGCCTCCGGCGGCATCATCAACATCATCACCAAGCGCGCGCCGCGCGAAGACGGCGCCACCTTCCACGACATCAGCATCGGCGCCAGCACGGCGCTGCCGAGCGAGGATGACGGCGCCGGCTATCGCGGCTCCTACCTGTTCGGCACGAAGCAGGGCGCGTTCGATTTCGTCGGCGGCCTGTCGTACGCGCAGGAAGGGCTGTACTACGACGCCGACGGCAACTCGATCGCCCCGGAACCGGTGCAGGGCGACCTGATGGACGCCAACAGCCGCAACCTGTTCGCCAAGGCCGGCTGGGCGCTAGACGACCAGCGGCGGCTGCAACTGAGCGCCAACCATTACCGCCTCGAGGGCGAGGGCCACTACGCGGTCGTCGACGGCGACTACCAGCTCGGCCTCCCGGCGACCGCGGTGCGCGGCGACCAGCCGCTGGAGCCGCCGCAGAACAAATCGAGCTCGCTCAGCCTCGACTACCGCGACCACGACCTCGCCGGCGGGCAGTTCCAGGGCCAGCTGTTCTGGAACCGCTTCGACGGCCGCTACGGCAGCAGCGCCTACGTCGATTTCTTCAACACCGGCAGCGACGCGATCTGGTACGACCAGTCGCAGATCGAGGCCGAGAAGCTCGGCGGCAAGTTCACCTGGTCGCGCGGCTACGTCGCCGACCTGCCACTGCGGCTGACCCTGGGTCTGGACCTGCTGCGCGACACCACCGAGCAGCGCCAGCTCGCCAGCGACCTCGGCTGGGTGCCGCCGACCACCTACCAGAGCATCTCGCCGCTGCTGCAGGCGCAGTACCGGCTCGGCGACGTGCTGCTGACCGGCGGCCTGCGTTACGAAAGCGCGAAACTCGAGGTCGACGACTTCGTGACCCTGCCGCAGTACGGCGCCCAGCAGGTGACCGGCGGCAGCCCGGAATTCACCGAAGTGCTGCCCAACCTGGGCGCGGTGTGGGAGCTGACCGGCGCGCTGAAGCTGTACGCCTCCTACGCCGAGGGCTACACCGTTGCCGACGTCGGCCGGGTGCTACGCGCGGTCGACGAGCCGGGCCAAAGTGTGGACACCTTGGTGTCGCTGTCGCCGGTGATCGCCGACAACCGCGAGATCGGCCTGGACTACGACGACGGCCGCTGGCTGGCCCACCTGGCCGCGTACTGGTCCGATTCCGACTACGGTTCCCGACTGTCGTTCAACACCGCCACCGGCAGCTACGAGGTCAAGCGCGAGGCGACCGAGATCAACGGCATCGAAGCCAACCTCGCGATGCAGCTGACCGAAGCGATGCGCCTCGGCGTCGGTTATGCACAAAGCGAGGGCCGCTACGACAGCAATGCCGACGGCCGCATCGACAGCGACCTGCCCGGCGCCAACATCGCCCCGGACCGGATCACCGCCTACTGGCAGCACCAGTGGCTGCCGGCCCTGTCGACCCGGCTGCAGGCCAGCCACGCACGCGACCGCGAATTCGAAACCCGCGGCGTGGTCGACAGCCAGTTCGACGGCTACACCACGGTCGACCTGCAGGCCAGCGTCGGCCTCCCGGTCGGGAGCCTGAACCTCGGCATCGAGAACCTGCTCGACCAGCAGTACATCCACTACAGCTCGCAGGTCCGACCGTCCGACGAGGACTACTTCGCTGGGCGCGGACGGGTGTTCAGCGCAAGCTGGTCGCACCGGTTCTGAGGCCCGCGCCGATGCAGCCGGCTGCACCGATCGCGTTCAAGCGCCGCCTGCGGGCGGCGCTGTCGTGGCTGCACCTGTGGGTCGGGCTGACGGTCGGCACGGTGTTCTCGCTGGTCGGCCTGTCCGGTTCGGTGCTGGTGTTCCACGAGGACCTGCTGCAGTGGCAGCAGCCGCAACTGGCCGGCCATGAGGTGGTGGTCGATGGCGAGGTGCTGGGTGGAATCCTGCGCCACTGGCAACCGCAGGGCCTGCGCAGCATCCACCTGCCGCAGGCGGATGGCCTGCCGGTCTGGCAGGGCTATTTCGAGGACGGCCACCGCGCCTATTTCGCACCCGACGACGGCGCTCTGCTGCTCACCCGAACCGTCGACGACGACTGGCTGCTGTGGCTGCACGAATTCCACGTCGACCTGCTCGCCGGCGAGACCGGCCATGAAATCCTCGGCATCGTCGGCTGGATCGCACTCGGCCTGCTGCTGACCGGCTTGTACCTCTGGTGGCCGAAGCTCGGCCGCATGCTCGTCCACCTGCGGATGTACAACGGCCCCCCGGTACGGCGTTGGCTCAGCTGGCATCGCAGCAGTGGCGTGCTGACCCTGCCGCTGGTGCTGCTGCTGACCTTGACCGGGGTCGGCATGATTTATCACGCCGGCGCGCGCAGCCTGCTGACCGGAATGTTCGGCGGCGAGGATCCACCGGCGGCGTTACCGCGGCCGATCGCGGTCGAGCAGGCGCCGGACTGGCCGGCAGTGCTGGCACGAGCGACCGCCGCGTTGCCACCCGGTGCCCGGCTGACCCGCGTCGCGCCGCCGGCAAATGGCAGCGACGTGATCGGCTTCCGCGCGCGCGCCGCCGGCGAATGGCACCCCAATGGCCGCAGCCTGGTGTCGGTCGACCGCGCCGGCAGCACCGTCCTGCTGCGTCACGACGCCACCAGCCAAGCGCTCGGCGCGCGGATGACCGAGGCGATCTATCCGTTGCACATCGGCTCGGTCGGCGGGTCGGCGTACAAGTGGGCGACCGCGGCCGGCGGCCTGTTGCCGGCGTTCGGCCTGGTCACGGGCTTCCTGTTCTGGCGCCGCCGCCGCGGCAAGCGCTGAACCCCGGCGCTCTCACACGGTCCCGCCGATCACGCGGCTCCGATAAAATGCGCCGATGCAGATCGGCCGCCACGCCATCAATCCGAAAGTGATCCTCGCGCCCATGGCCGGGGTCACCGACAAGCCGTTCCGGGTGCTGTGCAAGCGTCTGGGCGCGGGCTTGTGCGTGTCGGAGATGACCACGTCGGACCCGCGGTTCTGGTCCACCGCCAAGTCGCGCCACCGGATGGACCACGTCGGCGAGCCCGACCCGGTCAGCGTGCAGATCGCCGGCACGGTGCCGTCGATCATGGCCGATGCGGCGCGCCACAACGTCGACCACGGCGCGCAGATCATCGACATCAACATGGGCTGCCCGGCCAAGAAGGTCTGCAACGCCTGGGCCGGCTCGGCGCTGATGCGCGAGCCCGGGCTGGTCGCCGAGATCCTCGCGGCGGTCGTCAATGCGGTCGACGTGCCGGTGACGCTGAAGATCCGCACCGGCTGGGCGGCCGACCGGCGTAACGCCCTGGAAATCGCGCGGATCGCCGAGGCCAGCGGGATCGCCGCGCTGGCGATCCACGGTCGCACCCGCGACCAGCAATACAAGGGCGTGGCCGAGTACGACACCATCGCCGCGGTCAAGGCGGCGCTGTCGATCCCGGTGATGGCCAATGGCGACATCGATTCGCCGCGCAAGGCCGAGGCGGTGTTGCGACACACCGGTTGCGATGCGGTGCTGGTCGGTCGCGCGGCGCAGGGACGGCCGTGGATCTTCCGCGAGATCGCCCACTATCTAGCCACCGGCGAGACCCTGGCCGAGCCGTCCTTGGGCGAAGTCCGCGAGGTCTTGCTCGGCCACCTTGAACACCTGCACGGGTTCTACGGCGAGCTGTCGGGCGTGCGCATCGCGCGCAAGCACCTGGGCTGGTATGCGAAGGACCGCCCCGAGAACGCGCGGTTCCGCGACGTGGTCAATCGCGCCACCACCGCCGAGTCGCAATTTCGGCTGACCCGGGACTACTTCGATGCATTGGTCGCCGGCGTCGCCCCGGACCTGCCCGCCGCCGCCTGACTGCGGCTGGCACGCGATGTGCTGCACTGCACCGGCGCGTGACAATCGCTGGTGTCCGCCCGGGGGTCGTCGATCCGTGACTATCGATTGACGGTCGGTTCTGCAGCGGTTCGTTTCCCGGAGGCACCCGTGGCCCGGTTCGCGACCACCCACTGGAGCGTCATCCTCGGGAGCCAGCACAGTCCCGAACGGGCGCGCGAGGCGCTCGAGGAGATCTGCCGCAATTACCGCAGACCGGTGCTGAGCTACGTGCTCCAGCACGGCTATGGCGCCGCCGATGCCGAGGACCTGACCCAGGAGTTCTTCGCCCGGCTGGTCGAGCAGCGCTGGGATGCGCGTGCCGACCCGGCCCGCGGCCGGTTCCGCGCCTACCTGCTGACCGCGCTGCAGCGCTTCCTCGCCAACCAGGCCGAAAGCGGTCGCGCCGGCAAGCGCGGCGGCGGCGCGCCACGGGTGACGCTGGACGAAGCCACCGCGCGCGCGCCAGGCAGCCAGTCGCCGGAACAGGCGTTCAACCGGAGCTGGGTGCTGACCGTGATCGAACACGCGGTGCACCGGCTCGAACGTGAAATCCATGCCGCCGGCCATGAGTCGCTGTACCGGGAACTGGCCGAATACCTGGTCGAGTCACCCGATAGTGCCGACTACCGCCACGCCGCCGAGCGCCTGGACCTCAAGCCCAACACCGTGGCCGTGCACGTGCACCGGCTGCGAAAGCGCCTGCGCGAGTTGATCCGCGATGAGCTGGCCAACACCGTCAGCAACGCCGAGGACCTCGATGGCGAGTTGCAGGCATTGCGCGGAATCACCCACACCGACGCGCTCTGACCCGACATGGCCGATCGCCTCCCGCCAGCCGACAGCAGCCACGACCCCGGCTCCGACCGGGGCAACGGCGAACGGAAGTCGTGGTGGCGGACCACCCGACTGGCCGTGCGCCTGTTCCCCGGGAACACGCTCCCGACCAGCGACCGTGCGGCGACGCCGTCCGGGCAGCCCCCTGTCGATGAACCACCCGAGTTCGATTTCGACGATCCCGACCAGTGCGAGTTCGGCGGCTACCAGCTGCGTGCCCTGATCGGCGGCGGCGGCACGGGCTGGATCTACCGCGCGCACCAGCGCTCGCTCGATCGCGACGTCGCCCTGAAGCTGTTGTCCGGCGGAATCTGGGCCGCGCCCGAAGGCGTCGACCGCCTGCGCCACGAAGCGCAGGACGCCGCCAGCCTCAAGCACCCCAACATCGTCACCGTGTACGAAGTCGGCGAGCAGCACGGACGCATCTATTACGCGATGGAGCTGGTCGAAGGGCGCAACCTCGGCCAGCGCATCCGCCAGCAAGGGCCGCTGCCGCCGCGCGAGGCGGCCGCCCTGGTGCGCGTGCTGGCCGAAGCGGTCGACTACGCGCACCGGCTTGGGGTGCTGCACCTGGACCTCAATCCCGCCAACGTGCTGCTGGGAACCGACGGCATCGCCAAGATCGCCGACTTCGGTCTCGCTCGCCGGGTCGCCGATGGCGACAGCGTGCCGACCGAACGCATCTCCGGCACCCCGGGCTACATCGCTCCCGAGCAGGTCCAGTTGCACCTCGGGCGCCTGTGCGCGGCCACCGACGTCTGGGGACTGGGCGCGGTGCTGTACGAGGCCCTGACCGGACATGCACCGTTCGAGGCCGGCTCAGCGCGCTCGACCATCGAACTGGTGTTGCGCGGCCGCGTGCGCGACCCGCGCCGCTACCGTCGCGACCTGCCGCGCGACCTGCAGGCGATCTGCCTGCATTGCCTGCACAAACAGCCGATCGCGCGTTATGCCAGCGCGCGCGGCTTGGCCGACGACCTCGGTCGCTTCCTGGAGGATCGGGAAGTCTGGGTACGTCCGCTCAATCCCCTGCAGCGCGCCGGGCGCTGGATCCGACGACAACCCTGGCTCGCACTCGCCGTGCTGCTGACCACCGCGTCGCTGATCCTCGCCCTGGCCGCGCTGCTCGCCGCGCGCACTTAACCGCAGTCAAACCCGGAACGCGGCACAATGCGCCACGCGCGCGTTGTCTGTATCATTCGCGCCCATCCTTTTATCCGAATGCAAGGATATAACCTCGATGTCCAGCTACCTGTTCACCTCCGAATCCGTCTCCGAAGGCCACCCGGACAAGATCGCCGACCAGATCTCCGACGCCGTGCTCGACGCGATCCTGACCCAGGACAAGCGCGCCCGCGTGGCCTGCGAGACCATGGTCAAGACCGGTGCGGCGATCGTCGCCGGCGAGGTGACCACCACCGCGTGGGTCGACATCGAGGACCTCGCGCGCAAGGTCATCAACGACATCGGCTATGACCACTCGGGCGTCGGCTTCGACGGCCACACCTGCGCGATCATCAACATGCTCGGCAAGCAGTCGCCGGACATCGCCGCCGGCGTCGACGGCAGCAAGAAGAAGCAGAAGAAGCCGGAAGAGCAAGGCGCGGGCGACCAGGGCCTGATGTTCGGCTACGCCTGCAACGAGGCGCCCGAGTTCATGCCGGCGCCGATCTACTACAGCCACCGGCTGGTCGAGCAGCAGGCCAAGGTGCGCAAGCGCAAGAATTCGCCACTGCCGTGGCTGCGCCCGGACGCCAAGAGTCAGGTCACCCTGCGCTACGACGGCAGCAACCAGATCGCCGGCATCGACGCGGTGGTGCTGTCGACCCAGCACGACCCGAGCATCAAGCAGAAGGACCTGATCGAGGGCGTGCGCGAGCACATCCTCAAGCCGGTACTGCCGAAGGCGTGGCTGGACGCGCTGCCGAAGAACAAGATCCACATCAACCCGACCGGCATCTTCGTGATCGGCGGCCCAGTCGGCGACTGCGGCCTGACCGGCCGCAAGATCATCGTCGACACCTACGGCGGCATGGCCCGCCACGGTGGCGGCGCGTTCTCCGGCAAGGACCCGTCCAAGGTCGACCGCTCGGCCGCGTACGCCGCGCGCTACGTCGCCAAGAACGTGGTCGCCGCCGGCCTGGCCGACAAGTGCGAAGTGCAGCTGAGCTATGCGATCGGCGTCGCCGAGCCGACCTCGGTCTCGGTCACCACCTTCGGCACCGGCCACATCAGCGACGACAAGATCGAGAAGCTGATCCGCAAGCACTTCGACCTGCGCCCGTACGGCATCGTCAAGATGCTCGACCTGATCCACCCGGTCTACCAGGCGACCGCCGCCTACGGCCACTTCGGTCGCAAGCCCAAGGACGTCAGCTACGTCGACGCCACCGGCCACAAGCACAGCGCGACCGCCTTCTCCTGGGAGAAGACCGACCGCGCCGACGAGCTGCGCAAGGCGGCGAAACTGAAGTAAGCGTCAGCGCCCTCTCCTGCCTGGCGGGAGAGGGCGAACGGCCGCGATATAATCGCCGCCTGCCCCGCCGAGGGGCGCTGCGACCGTCGCAAGGACGGCCAGGCTCGGCGAGGTTCCACGAACAACGGCGCCCGGTTGCTTTCACTGCCTGCTGCAATGACAGGCGCATAACCGGAGCTTCAAATGAACGCTGTAGCCAAGACCTTCTCGATGGAAGGCGATTACAAGATCGCCGACATCACCCTGGCCGATTACGGCCGCAAGGAAATCGACATCGCCGAGCACGAGATGCCGGGCCTGATGTCGATCCGCCGCAAGTACGCCGCCGAGGCGCCGCTCAAGGGCGTGCGCGTGACCGGCTCGCTGCACATGACGATCCAGACCGCGGTGCTGATCGAGACCCTGAAGGACATCGGCGCCGACGTGCGCTGGGCGTCGTGCAACATCTTCTCGACCCAGGACCACGCCGCCGCCGCGATCGCCGCGACCGGCACCCCGGTGTTCGCCTGGAAGGGCGAGTCGCTGGAGGAGTACTGGGACTGCACGCTGGAGGCGCTGAGCTTCCCGGACGGCAAGGGCGGCTTCCTCGGCCCGCAGCTGGTGGTCGACGACGGCGGCGACGTCACCCTGCTGATCCACAAGGGCTATGAGCTCGAGAACGGCAGCAAGTGGGTCGACGAGAAGGCGTCCTCGCACGAGGAGCAGGTCATCAAGAACCTGCTCAAGCGCGTCGCCAGCGAGCGCCCGGGCTACTGGCACACCGTGGTCGAGGGCTGGAAGGGCGTCTCCGAGGAGACCACCACCGGCGTCCACCGCCTGTACCAGCTGGCCGAAGCCGGCTCGCTGCTGATCCCGGCAATCAACGTCAACGACTCGGTCACCAAGTCCAAGTTCGACAACCTGTACGGCTGCCGCGAATCGCTGGCCGATGGCCTCAAGCGCGCGATGGACGTGATGCTGGCCGGCAAGGTCGCGGTGGTCTGCGGCTATGGCGACGTCGGCAAGGGCTGCGCGGCGTCGCTGCGGGCCTACGGCGCGCGCGTGGTGGTCACCGAGATCGACCCGATCTGCGCGCTGCAGGCGGCGATGGAAGGTTTCGAGATCAACACCATCGAGAGCACCCTGGGCCGCGGCGACATCTATGTCACCACCACCGGCAACAAGGACATCATCACCGTGCAGCACATGCAGGCGATGAAGGACCAGGCGATCGTCTGCAACATCGGCCATTTCGACAACGAGATCCAGGTCGATGCGCTGTATGCGCTCAAGGACGTACAGAAGATCAACATCAAGCCGCAGGTCGACAAGTTCGTGTTCCCGAACGGCAATGCGATCTTCCTGCTGGCCGAAGGCCGGCTGGTCAACCTGGGCTGCGCCACCGGCCATCCCAGCTTCGTGATGTCGAACTCGTTCGCCAACCAGACGCTGGCGCAGATCGACCTGTGGGCCAACAAGGACACGTACGGGAAGCAGGTCTACCTGCTGCCGAAGAAGCTCGACGAGGAAGTCGCGCGGCTGCACCTGGAGAAGATCGGGGTGAAGCTGACCCAGCTGACCCCGGCGCAGGCCGACTACCTCGGCGTGCCGGTCGAAGGGCCGTACAAGCCGGATCACTATCGCTACTGATCGCAGGTTGATCGATAACAGGAACGGGCGCTTCGGCGCCCGTTTTTTTTGCGCCTTTGTCGACGTCTTCATGTGCTTCTGTAGGAGCGGCTTCAGCCGCAATCTGGAATCGTCTCGCGCGGCCAACCATCCGATCGCGGCTGAAGCCGCTCCTACAACGACGTGAAATCGCGCGCGGCGTGTCAGCGGCGATATGCAAATTCATCGCGATGAAGCGATATACTGCATCCATTCCATTGTATCCCTGTGCCCATGACCCCGATCAGCTTCGAGTTCTACCCGCCCAAGACCGACGAGCAGCGCGCGCAACTCGACCGCACCACGACCAAGCTCAAGACGCATTCGCCGGAATACGTGTCGTGCACCTTTGGCGCCGGCGGTTCGACCCTGAGCTACACCCCTGAAACGGTCGAGCGCCTGCACCACCACCACGCGCTGAGCGCCGCGCCGCACATCTCCTGCGTCGGCGGCACCCGCGCCGAACTGGGCGAACTGCTGCAGCGCTACAAGGCGATGGGCTGCCGCCGCATCGTCGCCCTGCGCGGCGACCTGCCGTCGGGCATGGGCCATCCCGGCGACTTCCGCTACGCCACCGACCTGGTCGAGTTCATCCGCCGCGAGCACGATGGCGACTTCCACATCGAGGTAGCGGCCTACCCGGAAACCCATCCACAGGCGCGCGATGCCCACGCCGATATCGGCCACTTCGTGCGCAAGGTCCGCGCCGGGGCCGACGGCGCGATCACCCAGTACTTCTACAACGCCGATGCGTATTTCCGCTTCGTCGACGACGTGCGCGCCGCGGGCATCGACATCCCGATCGTGCCGGGGATCATGCCGATCTCGAACTTCAGCCAGATCCGCCGCTTCTCCGAGATGTGCGGTGCGGAGATTCCGCGCTGGGTCGCCCAGCGCATGTCCGCGTATGGCGACGATGCCGAGAGCATCCGCGAGTTCGCCGCCGATGTCGTCGCCCGCCTGTGCCGGCAACTGCTCGACGGCGGGGCGCCGGGGTTGCATTTCTACACGCTCAACTTGGCCAAGCCCACCGTGGGCGTGCTGCGCCGGCTGGCCTGAAGCCCGTGCCGACCTCGCCCGCATTCAGCGCGGGTTGCGTCGGCGTTCAGCCCCGGCGCCTTTGGTGACAAAGCTTTGACGACCCCGGGCGGAGCATGGGGGACATCCCCCGCGGCTCCCCCACCTCATGAAATCGCTCCCTTCCGGCGTCCTCGCCGCGGCCCTGCTGGTCACGTCGACGCCGCCCGGCATCGCCCCGGCCCACGCCCAGTCCCGCGGCATCCAGCGTTGCGAGGCCGTCGACGGCACCGCGATCTACACCGACCGGGCCTGCGCCTCGCTCGGCGCGACATCCAGCCCGATGTCCGGTGAATTGCTGACCCGGCTGGCCTCCAGCGGCGATGACCTCGACCCCGGCATGTTCGGCGCCCGCCGTGCGCCGTCAGTGGCGCGACGGTCGCTCGCCAGCGGCTGCGCGCGCTCCTCGACCCAGCTGTCGATGGACCTGCAGGGCGCATGGGCGCTCGGCGACGTCAACCGCATCGCCGAAAGCTATCACTGGGTCGGACTCGATACCGGCCGGGCGCGCACGATCATGCAGCGGCTGGATCGGCTGGCCGCGCAGCCGCTGTGGCAGGCCCACTACTTCGATGCCCGGATCGGCGGCGCGATGCATTACGCCGACGCCACGGCGGCGGCGCCGTCCACCGCCGGGGTGATGCAGCTCGTGTTTGCCGACGGCGCCTCGCGCCAGGTGCAGGACTTCGACGTGCGGCGCTACCACGGTTGCTACTTCATCGAGTTCTAGCGCGTAACGGAAACGGGACATGGTGCGCGGCCGGTCACTTCACGCACCCGTCACATCGGGGTAGGCTGGGGCGATGTCCTATCGCCACGCCCGGATATTTCATTTCCACGCGGCTCCGGCCTGCCTGGCCCTGGCCGCAGGTACCGCGTTCGCGCTGATCCTGCTGGCCTGGTCATCGCCCGCCGCCGCCGAGGTCAGCCGCTGCGAACGTGACGACGGCAGCACCGCGTTCACCGACCTCCGCTGCTCCGAAATCGGCGCGGTCGAACGCGAAGCGCCGCGCGATCGTACCGGCAGCCGCCGCTTCTATCGCGGCGGCTGCGCGCGCAACGTCCAGGACCTGATCTTCGAGATGAGCACCGCAATCGATGCTCGCGATGCCAATCGCCTGGCCAGCGTGTACCACTGGGCCGGCATGTCGAGCCGCACCGCCACGCCGGTGATGACCCGGCTCGACGCGCTGGTGCAACGCCCGCTGGTCGACATCGTGCCGGTCCTGCCTGCGCCGCGGGCGGCAACGGTGGCGGCCTGGTCGGGGCCAGACGCCGAGGTGGACTCAGGCTTCGACGCCGTGGCCGACGCCACCGGCGGGCCGGCGGTGCCGGTGGCGAGTTACCGGTACCCGTCCACCGTCAACCACGACCCGGTCGCACTGCGGGTGGTGCAGACACTGGACAACGGCAGCACCCCGTCGGAAACCGTATTCGACCTGCACCGGCATTTCGGTTGCGTCTGGATCAAGGGTGGATGATGAGGGGCGGCTGACCACGGCGGTTGACGCCCCGGCGGCGCGACCGGCGCGATGCGAGCAGGCACAATAGCCGGCTCGCCCCTACGGAAGCCGACGATGCAATACCCCGAATGGATCTGGCACAACGGCGCGATCAAGCGCTGGGAAGACGCCACTACCCACGTGATGGCGCACGCCCTGCATTACGGGTCGTCGGTGTTCGAGGGCATCCGCAGCTACGACACCTTCATCGATGGCCGCCCCAACGGCGCAGCGATCTTCCGCCTGACCGACCACAACACGCGCCTCTACGCCTCGGCCAAGATCTACGACATGCCGATGCCCTACAGCGTGGCCGAGATCAACGCCGCCTGCCGCGAGGTGATCCGCCGCAACGGCTTCAGCAAGGCCTACCTGCGGCCATTCGCGTTCCGCGGCCTCGGCGGCTTCGGCCTGTCGGCCGATACCCCGGTCGACATGTCGGTGGCGGCCTGGCTGATGGGTCCGTACCTCGGCCCCGGCGTGCTCGAGACCGGCATCGACGCCTGCGTGTCGAGCTGGCAGCGGTTCGCCCCCAACACCATCCCGGCCGGGGCCAAGGCGGGCGGCAACTACCTGTCCGGGCAGCTGGTCGCTCGCGAGGCACGTCGTCTCGGCTTCGGCGAAGGCATCGCGCTGGCCTCGACCGGGCTGCTGTCGGAAGGCGCCGGCGAGAACCTGTTCCTGGTGTTCGACGGGGCGTTGCACACGACCCCGGTCAGCGCCGCGCTGCTCAACGGCATCACCCGCAACTCGATCATCCGGTTGGCCCGCGACGCCGGCATCGAGGTGGTCGAGCGCGACCTGCCGCGCGAGTACCTGTACCTGTGCGACGAGCTGTTCATGTGTGGCACCGCCGCCGAGATCACCCCGATCCGCTCGGTCGACGGCCGCCAGATCGGCGCCGGCAAGCCGGGGCCGCTGACCCAGCGGATCCAGTCGCTGTTCTTCGGGTTGTTCGATGGCAGCACCCCTGACAAGTACGGCTGGCTGGAGCCGTTGGACGCGTAGCCGCTCCTAGAGTGACGCGGGCGGCGCGTCGAACGTCAGCGTCGCGACCACGCCCTGCACTTCGCCGGGCGTGACCCGTACCTCCCAGCCATACAGCGCGCACAGCCGCCGCACGATCGACAGGCCGATGCCGCCGCCCTGCGAATGGCCGGCGTGGGTGCCGCGGTAGCCGCGCTCGAACAGCTTGGCGGCATCCTCGGCGCTGAGCCCGGGACCGGAGTCGATCACCTCGACCGCGTTCGGCAGCATCCGCACGATTACCTCGCCGCGGGTGGTGTACTTGACCGCGTTGCCGATCAGGTTGCCCAGCGCGACCGCGATCGCCGCTTCCGGCGCATCCACCACCAGGCCGTGCTCGCCTTCCAGCCGCAACTCCAGCGGCTTGCCGGCGACCTGGGTGCGGTGCACGTCGAGCAACTGCTCGGCGATCCGCGCGACATCGGTCGCGCCGTGCCCGCGCTCGTTGCGCGACAGCAGCAGCAGCGCGCTGATGAGGTCGGTGCACTGCTGCTCGGCGCGCTGGATCCGTTGCAGGCGGTTGCGGGTCTTGTCGTCGATGTCCGGTCGCGACAACAACAGCTCGACCGCGCCGCGGATCACCGACAACGGCGTGCGCAGTTCGTGGCTGACATCGGCGTTGAATTCGCGATCGCGCTGGACCACGTCGGTCAGGCGTTTGGCGTAATCGTCCAGCGCCTCGGCCAGCTGGCCGACCTCGTCGTCGGGGAAATGCGCGGCGAGTGCCTCGGGCTCGGCGCTGCGGCCGGACTGCTTGAGCCGCCGCGCCAGTTCCGATACCGGGCTCATCACCCGCGACGCCGCCCACCAGCCGACCAGCAGCGACAACAGGGTGAACAGCAGCACCGACCCGTACAGCGCGCGGTTGAACTGCGACTCGCCACGCGCCGTCTGGGTCATGTCGTAGGCGAGGAAGAACCAGGCATCAGGCGTCTTGCGCACGGCGAGCTTGTAGGTGAACTTCTCGCCGGCCTCATCGACCCCGGTCATGGTGACGATGCCGTCGGACAGTTCGTACCACTCTGGCCGATTGATCCGCACCGACTCGAACTTGTCGGGGGTGTAGACGAACGCGCGTATCTGGTCGACCGGGAACTCCGGGTTCGCCGGGTCCAGTTCGAACTGGCGCGCGGCCTCGGCAATGTTGCGGTTCATCATGTCCTCGACCAGCTGGTTCTCGACCCGGGTGCGGGTCCAGTTGGTCGCGTACGCGAACAGCGTGGTCAGGCCGAAGCCGAGCAGGACGAAGGCGAGGATGATGCGGCTGCGCAAGCGCCGCCGGTAGCGCAGGTGCCGCTTCGGGGCGGCGGCGGTCGACGCGGTGTCGACCGGTTCGGGCGCAGCGTCAGTTTGCGGCATCGAGCTCGGCGATCCGGTAACCGATGCCATGGCGGGTCTGGATCAGCTGGGTCGGGAACGGCTTGTCGACCACAGCGCGCAGGCCGTGGATGTGCACCCGCAGCGAATCCGAATCCGGCAGTTCCTCGCCCCACACCCGGGTCTCCAGTTCCTGCCGGGTGACCACCGCCGGGCTGGCTTCCATCAGCGCCTGCAGGATCTTCAGCGCGGTCGGGTTGAGCTGCAGCAGCTTGCCCTGGCGACGCACTTCCAGCGTATCGAGGTTGTATTCCAGGTCGGCGGCATTGAGTACCCGGGTCTGCACCCCGCGGCCGCGGCGCGACAGCGCGTTGAGCCGGACCTCGACCTCCTGCAGCGCGAACGGCTTGATCAGGTAGTCGTCGGCGCCCGAATCGAAACCGGCCAGCTTGTTGTCGAGGCTGTCGCGCGCGGTCAGCATCAGCACCGGGGTTTGCTTGCGCGCCTCGTTGCGCAGCTTGCGGCAAACCTCCAGGCCATCGAGGCCGGGCAGGTTGAGGTCGAGCACGATCGCGTCGAAGTCGTGGACCACCGCCAGGTGCAACCCGGTGATGCCATCGGCGGCGAAGTCGACGGTGTGGCCGCGGTCTTCCAGGAAGTCGCCGAGGTTGGCGGCGATGTCCTGGTTGTCTTCAATCACGAGAATGCGCATCGGGTCTTCCTGTATGTGGGCGCGCGGGACAACCACCCCATTCGGGCGATGATGCCAGAGCGCAATCCGTTGAAGCATGCCCTGTTCACCCGTGACGGCGCTGTCAGCCGGCGCGAAAGCGGTGCAAACAAAAAACCCAGGCGCGGTGCCACCGCGCCTGGGTCAAAGGGTGTTGCCCCGATACCGCCACTTGGGGTTCCGTGCCGATGACCTGGGTCGGCGGCCTCGAAACCGGGCAAAGCTGCGGTTTGGAGAAGGCTACCCAGCCGTCGATTAAACGACTGTTAAGTGCGTCGTAAAAAATATGTTAAACACCGGCGAATCCGACAAAACACCAATCTATTCAACGGGTTATTTCTTGTCCGCCGCACGTTTCGCCGTGCGGCGACGATGCCGTTCTGCGACGTACTCGACGATCGCGCCGGCCACGTCGACCCCGCTGGCGTCCTCGATGCCTTCCAATCCCGGCGAGGCGTTGACCTCCAGCACCAGCGGCCCGCGACGCGAGCGGATCAGGTCGACGCCAGCCACGCCGAGGCCGAGCACGCGGGCGGCGCGGATTGCCGCATCCTGCTCGGCGACGCTGGCCTTGGCGCCCTTGGCGCTGCCGCCGCGGTGCAGGTTGGAGCGGAAATCGCCCTTCGGCGCCTGTCGCTTCATCGCCGCCACCACCTTGCCGCCGACCACGAAGCAGCGCAGGTCGGCGCCCTTGGCTTCGGGGATGAACTCCTGCACCAGGAACTGCGCGTACAGGCCGCGCAGGGCTTCGATCACGCCTTTCGACGCCGACAGCTTCTCGGTCAGCATCACTCCGGCGCCCTGGGTGCCTTCGTTGAGTTTGATCACGTGCGGCGGCGGTCCAAGCATCGACAGCAGGTCGGCGGTGTCATCGGGGTTGTCGCCGAACACCGTCGCCGGAAGGCCAATGCCCTGCGCCGCCAGCAACTGGTGGCTGCGCAGCTTGTCGCGCGCGCGCAGGATCGCGTCGGACGAGTTGGGGGTGAAGCTGCCCATCAGTTCGAACTGGCGCAGCACCGCGGTGCCGTAGCGGGTCACCGAGGCGCCGATGCGCGGGATCACCGCGTGGTAGCCGGAGATCGACTGGCCCTTGTAGCGCATCGCGAAACCGTCGCAGTCGATCCGCATGTAGCAGCGCAACGGGTCGAGGATGCGGACGCTGTGGCGTTGCTCGCGCGCGGCCTCGACCAGGCGCCGGGTCGAGTACAGCTTGGTGTTGCGCGACAGGATGGCGAGTTTCATCGGCGTCAGGTCCGCGGGGTGACGGGGGGAGTTCCGGTCGCGGCAGCGACGCGGCCATGCAGGAACGAGCGTGCCGGATCGACCGTGAAGACACGCGCCATCGCGCTGCGGCCGAGCAGCATCGGGAACGCCATGCCGTGGCGATCGGTCAGGTTGATGTCGATTTCGCGTTCGACCCCGGCCACCCGCAACGGCGTGCGCACGAACGCGCGCAAGCTGGTGTGGCCGCCCGAATCGGTGACCTCGCGTTCGTCGACGATCGCGCTGGCGCATTCAATGGTGGCGGCGTTCTCGCCGGGGGTCAGGCGGAACCCGACCCAGGGCGCGCCGGCCTCGACGAACCGCCATTGCGCATCGACATGCAGCGCCGAAGTGCGCGCGCCGCTGTCGACCTTGGCCCGGATCGCGGCGATGCGCAGCCCGGGCAAGGCGACCCATTCGCGCCAGCCGAGCGCGACGAGTGGGGAGGACGGTGATGCCGACATCGAAGCCTCCGCGCCCGGTCCGGGCGGTCGCCAATCCGTTCCGAGTGAACCATCCCCGGAGCAACGACAACGCGAACAAGCAAAAACGGCGGCCTCGTCGCTTGATCGAGGCCGCCGCATATCTGGAGCGGGTGAAGGGAATCGAACCCTCGTCAGTAGCTTGGGAAGCTACAGCTCTACCATTGAGCTACACCCGCGTGGCGCAAAGTCTAAGGCAGCGGCGCGGGAACGGGAAGCAAGCCTCAGAACCGGCTGCCGAAGGTGGCGAACACGGTGGCGTCGTGGCCGCCGGTGCGACCGACGCTCAGGCTGCTGCCGATATTGGCGTCGAGCCCGAACAGTTGCGTGCGCGCACCGAACATCACGGTGCCGTAGCTGTCGTCGAACGCCACGCCCGGGACCGCGTAGCCCATGGTGCCCGGCATCGACTGCAGCCGCGCGAACGCCTGCTCCGGATGGTCCTCGAACTCGCGGTCGACCGTTGCCCGCGCGTACGGCTGCACGTGCGCGCCGTCGTAGCGCAGCTGCCAGCCGGCGCTGCCGATCATCGAGTCGAAGCTCTGCTCCGGGTACGCCAGCGAGGTCGACAATTGCGGATCGCTTTCGGCGAACTCGTCAATCTCGATCTTCTGCGTCAGCAGTCCCAGCACCGGGCCGTGGCGCAGCGCGCCATCACCAAACTCCCAGCCGCCGTTGACACCGAAGCTGACATTGCTGCCATCGACGTCGGCGCGGTGGACCCGCGTCGACTGGCCGAGGTTGGCGTTGCGCTCGATGTCGAAGCCGAGCTGGGCATAGCTGGCCTGGGCGTTGATCCAGCCACCGGCCTCGGAGGTCCAGCCGAGGTAGCCGCCGATGCTGGCTTCGCTCTGGTCGAAGCTGCCGCCACGGTTGCCCCAGTCGCGGCCCTGCTGGCCATAGCCGCCGAACCCGCCGTAGGTCAACGCGCCGCTGCGCCAGTCGACGCCGATCGTCAGCGCCGGACCGACGCCGTCGTACACCCGGCCGTGGTCGTAACGCTGGAAGTCGCCGCGCACGTCCGCCCACCAGCGCATGCCGTCGCCATCGGCGGGCACCGCCAACTGCGCGGCGACACGGTCGGCGCGCGCGCGACCGGTGACCGACGCGGAATTGGCCAGCACCGCGACCTGTCGCGGCGCCTCCAGCACCGAGGCGGCGTAATCGGCGATCACCTCGTGGGCGGCGCCGGTCGGATGCACGCCATCGGCGAACGCATAGCTGGTCGCGGCGTCGGGCGACACGTAGGTATTGGGGTTGCAGGTCAGCGACTGCGCGGTGATCTGCGGCTGGCAGGCGGTGCCGGTGATGTTGCTGAAGCCGAACGCCGCCGGGTCCGCCGCGACCTCCTGGAACAGGTGGAAGGTATCGAGCGGGATCACCCGCAGCCCGGCCTGGGCGAACGCGCCGAACAACGCGTCGTTGTAGGCCGCCGCCAGCTGGGTGCCGGCACCCTGCGCCGCCGGCCCCTGGGCGCGGAAGCCCGGGGTCAGGCCGATGTCGGGAATGGTCGGCACCAGCACGTACTGGGCGCCGGCCGCCTGCAGGCCACCGACCACGCCGACCTGCGCCGCCACCGCCGCGCCGATCATCGGCGCCGGGTCACCGCCGGCGCCGGCGGTGGCAACCGCGGCGAACACGTCGTTGTTGCCGCCCCACACCGTGTACAGCGCATTCGGGTCGGCGACGCCGCCGGTCGCACCCAGGTAGGTGCCGAGCTGGGTTGCCAGCGACGGGGTCGGGCCGAGCTGGCCGACCACGTCGGTGCCGGCGCGGGCGCCGCCGTAGGCATAGTTGCTGCCGCCCTGGTTGGCCGGGGTGGCGTCGGTGCCGTAGAAATCGGCCAGGTACTCCGACCAGACCAGCGCCGGGTTGGTGGTGAACTTGCCGACCAGCACCGCGCGCGGATCCTGCTGGACCAGGATCGGGCGGAACGAGCCGGCATCGGTCAGGCTGTCGCCGAAGAACACCGTCTGCGAGTACGGGCTGTCATTGGAGGCGGGCGTGGCCTGCGCGAACGCGGCCTGCGACACGGATGCACTCGCCAGCGCGAGGGCGACAGCCAGGGCGGTGCGGACGGGATTGATCATCGGGAGCTCCTGCAATGGGCGGAATATCGGAGTGACGCACCCGGCAGACATACGCCGGCGGACGGAGTGCATCGAAGCACGCGCGCCCGCGGCAGGCAAGCCACCACGGTCATGCACGCATCGGCCACTGGCCCGCCGGCTCCGGTCGCGGGACAATGCCGGGATGGACATCACCCTCAACGGCGAGCCACGCGCGCTCGCCACACCGGCCACCATCACCGAACTGTTGCAGGCCGAAGGACTGGCCGAACGCCGGGTCGCGGTCGAGGTCAACGGCGAGATCGTCCCGCGCGGCCGCCATGGCACGCATGCCCTGGCCGACGGCGACAAGATCGAGATCGTGCACGCGCTGGGCGGTGGTTGAGCGGCAGCACGTCGCGCGCCTGCGGTGCGATGCGATAATCACCGGATGACCGCATCCGCCTCCCCCCGCTCCGAACCCCTGCTTTCCGAACCGCTCGTCATCGCCGGCAAGTCCTACCGCTCGCGCCTGCTGACCGGCACCGGCAAGTTCAAGGATCTCGACGAGACCCGCCGCGCCACCGAGGCCGCCGGCAGCGAGATCGTCACCGTCGCGATCCGTCGCAGCAACATCGGCCAGAACCCCGGCGAGCCGAACCTGCTCGACGTGCTGCCGCCGGACCGCTACACGATCCTGCCCAACACCGCCGGCTGCTACACCGCCGAGGAAGCCGTGCGCACCTGCCGGCTCGCGCGCGAGCTGCTCGACGGCCACCAGTTGGTGAAGCTCGAAGTGCTGGGCGACCAGCGCACGCTGTTCCCCGACGTGGTGCAGACCCTCGCCGCCGCCGAGACGCTGGTGAAGGACGGTTTCGAAGTCATGGTCTACACCTCCGACGACCCGCTGCTGGCCAAGCGGCTGGAGGAGATCGGCTGCATCGCGGTGATGCCGCTGGCGGCGCCGATCGGATCCGGCCTGGGCATCCAGAACAAGTGGAACCTGGTCGAGATCGTCGAAAACGCCAAGGTGCCGATCATCGTCGACGCCGGCGTCGGCACCGCCTCGGACGCCGCGATCGCGATGGAACTGGGTTGCGACGGCGTGCTGATGAACACCGCCATCGCCGGAGCGCAGGACCCGGTGTTGATGGCGCACGCGATGAAACTGGCGATCGAGGCCGGCCGCGCCGCATTCAAGGCCGGTCGCATTCCGCGCAAGCGTTTCGCCAGCGCATCCTCGCCGGTGGACGGGCTGGTCGGCTGATGTCGGGCAGCGAGCCGCCGAAGAAGACCGCGCCGCCCAAGCCGTTCACCGTCACCGAGGGCCATCGGCAAATCCGCAGCTTCGTGCTGCGCCAGGGCCGTTTCAGCCCGGCCCAGCAGCGCGCGTTCGAGCAGCAGTGGGCGCGCTTCGGCATCGACTACACGGGCCAGCCGCGCGACTTCGACGCGGTGTTCGGCCGCAGCGCGCCGCGCATAGTCGAAATTGGATTTGGCAACGGCGAGGCGCTGCGCTTCGCCGGCCAACACGACAAGGACCGCGACCTGATCGGCATCGAGGTCCACGCCCCCGGCGTCGGCCGCCTGCTTAATGCGCTGGCCGCCGACGACGCGCATAACGTGCGGGTCTACCACCACGACGCGGTCGAGGTGTTGGCCAACGAAGTCGCCGACGGCAGCCTCGACGAAATCCGCATCTATTTCCCCGACCCGTGGCACAAGAAGCGCCACAACAAGCGCCGGCTGGTGCAGCCCGCGTTCGCCGCGTTGCTGGTGCGCAAGCTCGCTCCGGGCGGCCGCTTGCACCTCGCGACCGATTGGCACGACTATGCCGAGCAGATGTGGGACGTGCTCGACGCGACCGCCGGCATCGTCAACCGTGCCGGGGAGCGCGGCTCGGTGCCACGGCCGGACTGGCGCCCGCAGACGCATTTCGAGACCCGCGGCCAGAAGCTCGGCCACGGTGTGTGGGACCTCCTCTACGACCGCTGCTGATGCGCTGCTGACCCAAGAAGGTTGCCCGACCCGGCATGGACACCGCACTGACGCTCACCACCGATATGAAGCTCGTCCTCGGGCTGGTGGGCTTCACGATGGCGATGTTCCTGTTCGAGCGCATCCGCGCCGACGTCGTCGCGCTGGTGGTGCTTGTGCTGCTGGGCCTGTCGGGACTGGTGTCGCCGGACGAGATCTTCAACGGCTTCTCGTCCAACGCGGTGATGAGCATCATCGCCACGATGATCCTCGGCGCCGGGCTCGACCGCACCGGCGCGCTCAACCGCCTGGCCGCGTGGCTGTTGCGACGCGCACACGGGGTCGAGTCGCGGTTGATGCTGCTGACCGGCGCGGTCGCCGGCCTCAACTCCTCGATCATGCAGAACCCGTCGGTGATGGCGCTGTACCTGCCGGTCGCCTCGCGGTTGTCGTCGCGCACCGGCCTGCCGCTGCCGCGCCTGCTGTTGCCGATCGCGATCGCGATCGTGATGGGCGGCACCCTGACGATGGTCGGCAACTCGCCGCTGATCCTGCTCAACGACTTGCTGCTGTCGGCCAACAGCAACCTGCCGTCGGGCGTGGCGACGCTGGAACCGCTGAAGATGTTCGCGCCGCTGCCGATCGGCCTGGCGCTGCTGGCGGCGGCGCTGGCCTACTTCCACTTCTTCGGCGACCGGCTGCTGCACGAGGAGAACGGCAAGGGCGCGACTCCGGCGCGGACCCAGAGCTATTTCGCCAACGCCTACGGCATCGAGGGTGACGTCTACGAGTTGACCGTCACCGCCGACAGCCCGCTGGTCGGGATGTCGCTCGGCGAGGCCGAGACCCTGCACGGCGCGCCGCTGATCCTCGCGCTCAAGACCAAGGACGACTCGCGGCTGTCGCCGCCGGCCGATGCGCGTATCTGGGTCGGCAGCGTGCTCGGGGCGATGGGGTCCAAGCAGGAGGTCATCGACTTCGCCCAGAACCAGATGCTGCGGCCGAGTTCGCGACTGCGCAATTTCGGCGACCTGTTCAATCCCAGCCGCGCCGGCATCTCCGAGGCGGTGATCCCGGCGACCTCCAAGTTCATCGGCAAGACCGCGCGCGACCTGCAGATGCGGCGGTCGATGGGCCTGAGCCTGCTGGCGATCAATCGCGACAAGAAGGTGATGCGCGAAGACGCCCGCGACGTGTCGCTGCGCGCTGGCGACATGCTGGTGCTGCACAGCATCTGGACCGAGCTGGCCGACGCCGCCAAGGGCAAGGACCTGGTGGTGGTGACCGATTATCCGAAGGGCGAGCAGCGCCCGCACAAGCTGAAGATCGCCCTGGGCATCTTCGCGGTCGCACTGCTGCTGGCGCTGTCGTCGCGACTGCCGGTGTCGATCGCGCTGATGACCGGCGTCGCCGGCATGCTGATCGCCGGGGTGATCCACATCGACGAGGCGTATTCGGCGATCAACTGGAAGACCGTGTTCCTGATGGCCTGCCTGATCCCGCTGGGCTGGGCAATGGACTCGTCCGGCGCCGCGGCGTGGGTGGCCGGGCACAGCATCTCGCAGCTGCCCGGCGGCACACCCAACTGGTTGCTGCAGCTGGTACTGGGGCTGCTGACGACGTTGTTCTCGCTGGTCATCAGCCACGTCGGCGCGACCATCGTGATGGTGCCTCTGGCGGTGAACCTAGCCCTCGCCGCCGGCGGCGACCCGACCGCGTTCGCGCTGATCACCGCGTTGTCGGCGTCCAACAACTTCATGACCGCGTCGAACCCGGTGATCTCGATGATCACCGGCCCGGCCGGCTACACCGGCAAGGAGTTGTGGCGCGTCGGCGGGCCGTTGTCGTTGATCTATACCGGGATCGCGGTGCTGATGGTCAACCTGTTGTTCTGAGGCAAGCATTTTTGTAGGAGCGGCTTTAGCCGCGATGTGGAATCGTTCGCCCGCGCCGATTTCCGATCGCGGCTAAAGCCGCTCCTACAACGACGCCGCGCGTTTCAGCCAGACCGCGCCGTCGCGGACTTCGACCGCCACTGCCCGCAACGACTCGCCGCGACATGGCCCGGCCAAGCACTCGCCGCCCTGCAACTCGAAACTCGCGCCGTGCGCGGCGCACACCAACCAGCCGTCCGTGCTCTTGAGGAACTGCCCCGGCGCCCAGTCGAGGCGACGACCGGCATGCGGGCAGACGTTGAGCCAGGCACGCACGGCCTCGCCGTCGCGATACAGCACCAGCGATTCGGCGTCGCCGTCGAGATTCGCTTCCACTTCGGCAAAGCCACCCTCGGCGAGGTGCTCCAGCGCGATCAGCGGTGCCGTGTCCATCACCGCAACCCCATCGCGAACGGCGCTTTGCGGGCATCGGACGCGGCAATGCTTAACGGAGTTCTCACAACTTCACCCTCGGCTGCACCGATACTGACGCGTCCGGCGTTTTCGCCGCATTGTCTCACGACGTACCGAATGACCAGCCAGACCTTCCGCTTCGATACCCATCAGTTCCAGTCGCGCGTGCGCTCGGCGTTCGAGCCGCGCAAGCCGCGCCATCGCCTGCTGCGCGTCGCGTTCGGCGTGGTCGGGCTGGCCTTGCTGGCGGTGCTGGTGGCGTTCGGGGTCGTGGTCGGTGCGGCGATGCTGGCCGCCGGCCTGGTGTATCGGTTGTGGCATGGCCGTGCCAGCCAAGATCCGCGCGTGGTCGAGGCCGAGTACCGCGTCGTCGACAAACCCCTGCTCAATCGCTGACCGGGTCGCGCCAGCCCATGCCCGACGTCATCGCGGCGCCGCCGCAGGTCCGACTTCCGGTTCGCTCCGCCGATGGCGACACCTTCCCGGTGCGAAGGATCTATTGCGTCGGGCGCAACTTCGCCGACCATGCGCGCGAGATGGGGGCCGTGGCGCCCGCATCGAAAGCCGAACGCGGCTCACCGGTGTTCTTCTGCAAACCCGCCGACGCACTGGTGGTCGACGGCGTGGTGCCCTACCCGCGTGGCACCCGCGATCTGCACCACGAGGTCGAACTGGTGGTCGCGCTCGGCGCCGATGCGCCCGCCGGCGTGCTCGACCCGGCCGCTGCGGGCGCGCTGGTATTCGGGTATGGCGTCGGCCTGGACCTGACCCGCCGCGACCTGCAGGCCGCGGCCAAGGCCAAGGGCCTGCCGTGGGACACCGGCAAGGCGTTCGACCACTCCGCACCGGTCAGCGAGCTGGTCCCGGTCGCCGAAGTCGGCGAGCTGGCGACGCGGACGCTGACCTTGCAGGTCAATGGGCGGACCCGCCAGCACGGCGCGTTCGCCGACCTGATCTGGGACGTGCCGGAGATCCTGCACGAGTTGTCGAAACTGTATGCGCTGCGCGCCGGCGACCTGGTGTTCATGGGCACCCCGGCCGGGGTCGGGCCGCTGCAACCGGGCGACCGCTTCCATGCCAGCCTCGACGGCGTGGTCGAACTGCACGGCCACATCACCGCCGCCGATACCGCCGACATCGCGGGCTGATGCGGTAGGCTTCAAGCGCTACACACCCGCTTCTCATTACGACGGAGATCGAACATGAGCATGGTCAGCGAGTTCAAGGCATTCATCGCACGCGGCAACGTCCTCGACCTGGCGGTCGCGGTCATCATCGCCGCGGCGTTCGGCAAGATCGTCACCGCGCTGGTCGACGGCATCATCATGCCGATCGTCGGCATGGTCATGGGCGGGGTCGATTTCTCGCAGTTGTTCTTCGCCCTCGACGGCAACGACTACGCCAACCTCGCCGCCGCGCAGGAAGCGGCGGCGCCGGTGATCACCTATGGCGCGTTCATCCAGACCATCATCGACTTCCTGCTGATCGCCTTCGTGATCTTCATGATCATCAAGGCCTACAACCGCATGATCAAGAAGGAAGCGGCGGCCCCGGCCGCGCCGGCCGAGGAGATCCTCCTGCTGCGCGAGATCCGCGATTCGCTCAAGCGCCCGGGCCTCTGACCGCTGAAGTGCCACACGCGGCACAACGCCGCGTGACTTGAGGCACGCCAACCCGAAGCCGCGAGTTGTTACGCTCGCGGCTTCGTCTGTATTCGGGCCACGGGCCTGCAGGAGATCCGATGCGCTTGCCATTGCTGCTGGGCACCACCCTGGCCACCTCGCTGATGCTCGCCGGCACGTTGCACGCCGCGCCGAAGGACACCACCATCCCCGCGCCGGCGATCGACACCGCCGTGCAACTGCGCGAGACCGCGCTGGCCAGCGATCTTGGCTACAGGATCACCGAGTCGCTGACCACCGAGGTCGGCCAGCGACTGGCCGGCAGCGAGGCCGACGCGCGCGCGGTGGCGTGGGCCAAGGCCAAGTTCGAGGAACTGGGCTACGACAAGGTCTGGACCGAGCCGGTCACCTTCCCGAAGTGGGAGCGTCGCAGCGAGAGTGCGCAGGTGCTCGGCCCGCATTCGCAGTCGCTGGCGATCACCGCGCTGGGCGGCAGCCCCGGCGGCACCGTCACCGGCGAGGTCGTGCGCTTCGCCGACCTGGCCGCGCTGGAAGCCGCGCCGGCGGGCTCACTGGACGGCAAGATCGCCTTCATCGACTACAAGATGGAACGCGCCCGCGACGGCAGCGGCTACGGCCCGGGTTCGCGCACGCGCTCGGGCGGGCCGTCGGCGGCGATCCGTGCCGGCGCGATCGGCTACGTCATGCGTTCGGCCGGTACCGACTCGCACCGCAACCCGCACACCGGCATCACCCGCTTCGACGAGGGCCTGACCCCGATTCCGTCGGCCGCGCTGGCCGCGCCCGATGCCGACCAGCTGACCCGTCTGCTGGCGCTGGGCAAGCCGATCGAGCTCAAGCTCGCGCTGGACGTCGGCTGGAACGGCGAGGCCACCTCGTACAACGTGATCGGCGAGATCACCGGCAGCAGCAAGCCCGACGAGGTCGTGCTGATCGGCGGCCATCTCGACTCCTGGGATCTCGGCACCGGCGCGATCGACGACGGCGCCGGCGTCGGCCTGACGATGGCCGCCGGCAAGCTGATCGGCGATCTGGAGACCGCACCGGCGCGCAGCATCCGGGTGGTCGCGTTCGCCAACGAGGAGCAGGGCCTGCATGGCGGCAAGGCCTACGCCGAGGCCCACGCCGACGAACTGGAGCAGCACCAGATCGCCGCCGAGAGCGATTTCGGCGCCGGCCGCATCTACGCCTTCAGCACCGGCGCGCCCGAGTACGCGCAGGGCGCGGCCAAGACGATCGCGCAGGTGCTGGCACCGCTGGGCATCGAGTTCGCCGGCGACGCCGGTGGCCCCGGCCCCGACCTCAGCCCGTTCGCCGCCGACGGCATGGCGTGGGCACGGCTGGCCCAGGACGGCACCGACTACTTCGACTACCACCACACCCCGGACGACACCTTCGACAAGATCGACCCCGAGGCGCTCGCGCAGAACGTCGCCGCCTATGCGGTGTTCGCCTACCTGGCCGCCTCGGCCGACGGCGACTTCGGCAGCAAGCCGGCCGACGGAGACACCGCCGGGGATTAAGCTGTGCCGATGCCCCAGCGCTACGACGATTTTGGTGACATCGCGGTAGATCCGATCACCGGCCTGTACCGGCTCGGCGCCAATGGCCCGAGCCTGGCCACCGCGCTGGCTGCGGCGGGCGCGACCAAGCGCATGGTCGCGCTGCTGCACATCGACATCGACATGTTCCGTTCGATCAACGCGAACATGGGGGAGGACGTCGGCGACCAGGCACTGGCCGCCGCCGCCCAGAGGTTGCGCAAGGCGATTCCGTCCGACTGCTGGTTGTGGCGGCTGACCAGCGACGAGTTCATCGCCGGGATCGGCTACCGCGCCGGCGAGCTGGACGGCGCCGGCCTGGCCGAGCTGCTGCGCGATGCGTTCGAGACACCGCTGTCGATCCCGCCCTACACCCTGCCGATGACCCTCTCGATCGGGGTCGCGGTGTTTCCCGACCATGCGCGCGATGCCGCCGGCCTGCTCGCCAAGGCCGAACAGGCGCTGCGCCAGGTCAAGGCCGAGGGCCTGGACAACGTCGGCCACTATTCCGCCCAGCCCGCGCGCGGCCCTTCCGGCGACGGCTTCGCCGAGCGCTTCGTCGGCGCGCTCGACAACAACGAGTTCCGGCTGTTCTACCAGCCGCTGGTCAGCGCCCACGACGGCGGCCTGACCGGTTTCGGCGCGCTGCTGCGCTGGCAGACGGACAACGGCCTGCTGCGGCCTAACCGGTTCATGGACATCGTCGAACGCGTCGGCCTGTCGGCGCGGCTGGGCAGTTGGGTCATCGACACCGCGGTCCGGCAGCTCGCCGACTGGCGCGCGCAGGGCCTCGACTACCTCAGCATGTCATTGCACCTGGACGGATCGATGCTGACCCGGGACGACTGCCTGGACCACATCGGCGAATTGCTGCACCGCCACGACCTGCCCGGCCACGCGCTGGAGTTCGAGATCGCAGAGAACGTGCTGGCCACCGACGCGCGCCAGGTCTACGACACTCTTGCCGGCCTGCGCGCGCGCGGCGCGACCCTGACCGTGCAGGACTTCGGCCTCGGCGGCCTGAGCTTCGCCGCGCTCGCGCAGTATCCGCTCGACCGGCTCAAGATCGACCGCAGCTTCATCCGCAACGTCGCCAGCGACACCCGCAGCGCGGCGATCGTGCGCGGCATCATCGCGATGGGCCACCGGCTGGGCATGAAGGTCACCGCCAAGGGCGTGGAGAACGAGGCCGAACTCGGCTTCCTGCGCCGCAACCATTGCGACTTCTTCCAGGGCTACCTGTTCAGTGCGCCGTTGCCGGCCGACGAGCTCGACGACCTGATCCGGCGCCGCTTCCTGCTGCCGGGTGCGTTCGCCGCGACCCGTCCCGAGCGCACCCTGCTGCTGCTCGACGACGAGGAAAACGTGCTGCGCTCGCTGGTCCGCCTGTTCCGACGCGACGGCTACCGGATCCTCACCGCCAACAGCGTGAGCGAGGCGTTCGATCTGCTCGCCAGCAACGCGGTGCAGGTGATCGTCTCCGACCAGCGCATGCCCGACATGAGCGGCACCGAGTTCCTCGGCCGCGTGCGCGACCTGTACCCCGACACGATCCGCCTGGTGCTGTCGGGCTACACCGACGTGGCCACGATCACCGAGGCGATCAACCGCGGCGCGATCTACCGCTTCCTGACCAAGCCGTGGAACGACGAGGAACTGCGCGAGCACATCCACGCCGCGTTCCGCGCCTTCGAGCGGCGCGCGGCAGGCGAAGCCGGTTATTGAGTTGTCGCGCCGGTCGCCTCGTCCTGCGCGCCGGCCGGCTGCACCACCGGCAGCACCACCCGGAACGTGGTGCCGGCGCCGAGCCGGCTCGACACCTCGATGCGGCCGTGGTGCTTGGCGATGATCCGGTAGCAGATCGCCAGCCCCAGGCCGGTGCCGCGACCGATCGGCTTGGTCGTGTAGAACGGGTCGAAGATCCGCTGCAGCGATTCCTCGGGGATGCCGCAGCCGCTGTCGGAGATGTTGATCCAGGCCTCGCCTTCCTCGGCGCCGGTCGCCAGCACGATGGTGCCGCGCTCGGCGATCGCCTGGCCGGCGTTGATCAGCAGGTTCATCAGCACCTGGTTGATCTCGGAGGGGTGGCACTCGACCAGCGGCAACGGGCTGTAGTGCTTCTCGACCCGGACCTTGTACTTGAGGTCGTTCCAGACGATGTTGAGGGTCGACTCCAGGCCTTTCTCGAGGTCGGACGGGCGCATCGCCTCGTTGCGGCCGACGTGGGAGAAGTCCTTGAGGTCCTGCACGATCTTGGTGACCCGCTCGATGCCTTCGCGCGACTCCGACAGCAATTGCGGCAGGTCGCCGGCGATGAAGTCGATGTCGAGGCGTTCGCGCATGCGCTTGACCACGTCGCGGCACTGCGCCGGGTCATCGGCGGCGAGCGCGTTGGCATAGCCCTCGATCAGCGCCAGCAGCGCGCCGGTGTACTCCTGCAGCGTGCCCAGGTTGGAATGCACGTAGCCGATCGGGTTGTTGATCTCGTGGGCGACGCCGGCGGCGAGCTGGCCGATCGAGGCCATTTTCTCCGACTGCAGCAGTTGCTCCTGGGCGCCGGCCAGGCGCTGGTAGGTGCGCTGCAGTTCGTCGTGGCGTTGCTGCAGTTCGTACTCGCGCGCCGAACGCACGGAGACATCGGTGAAGGAGACGAACTGGCGGCCGACATGCGCCTCGGCGCCGCAGAACACCTTGACCTCCAGCACGAACTGCTGCTGCGGCGGCGGCTGCACGATCGAGACCTCGTCGATCCAGCGGCCATCCTCGCTGGCGCTGGCCCAGCCATGCGGCGGGACGCGTTCCAGCAGGTCTTGGGGGCCGGCGTCGGCGCGCAGGCGCCGGGCCAGGATGCGGGCGGCGTCGTTGGCGTGCGCCAGTTGCCCGTCGGAGTCGAGCAGCAACATCGCGGTGTCGGCCATCGCCAACACCCACAGCATGTCCTCGCTCCAGTCGTTCGTTGCGGTCGGTGCGTCGGGTTCGCTCATCCCACTCCGAGACAGCGCACCTGCGGACGTGCGCCGGATTGTCCACCGGCATCGTACACCCCGGTCGAGTCGACGCGACCCAGGTGGCGCAGCGCCCAGGTCACCTCGCGGCGGCGACGGGCCAGCAACACGCTGTTGGCGCGATTGAGCTCGCTCAGTGCGCTGACCCGGGCCGGCGCATCGCCGGCCAGCGGCAGCGACTCGACCCGGCGCAGCGCGCTGAGCTTGGCCGCGGTCGAGCTGACCAGCGCATCGACATCGTGCGCCAGCAGCGCCGCGCGCTCGGCCTGCAGTGCATGCTCCAGGCAATCCAGTGCCGCCAGCGAGGCGGCCGGGGCCGACGGCGTGGCGGCCGCGTTCACGTGCCGAGCTCGCTTTCCAGCGCCAGCATCCGGTTGGCGACCTGCTGCGGGTCGACCCGGTAGCTGCCATCGGCCAGCGCCGCGCGGATCTCGCCGACCCGGGCCGCATCGATGCCGGCCGGGCTGGCGGCCAGTTCCTGCTGCAGGACCTGCAGGCCAACGGCCTGGCCGGTCAGCTTCATGCTGTCGGCCGGCGGCACCGCGGCCACCGGCTGCGAGCGGTCTTCGCCCGAGCGCAACTGCGCCGGGCCGGTGGCGGCCAGCTCCGCGGCCCGCACGGCTGCGGGCGGGGCGCCGTCGATCTTGGTGGTCATCACACTGCTCCTGATGGCTCGGTCGAACCCGGTAACGGCTCTCCCCCAGGGAACTTTAGCGATGAGCTGAACGCGATGCCAAATCGCGGTTTCAAAACGGGTGTCTCTTCAAAGTGGGCGCCTCAATGCAGGACCTCGACGACTCCGTCACCGACCAGCCGGCCGCGGATGATGCGCCGCGACTCGACGTTCTCGACCGACACCGCCCCGCCCGGCGACGCCCGGCCCAGCGCACGTCCGGCGACCCGGACCTCGATGCCGCCGAACCGCGAGACCAGCACCACCGGATCGCCGCGCCGCAACAGCGCGCCCTCGGCCAGGTCAGTTTCGGTCAGCGCCGCTCCCGGCGCCATGCCGTGACGCGGCGCCCGTCCGACCACCGCCGCCGGCTCGGCGAACCCGTCGCCCGCCCCGGCCATGTCGCGCTTGCGCACCGCGAGCATGTCGGCGGTGATCGTCTCGCCGGCGCGAACCGGCTCGGTCAGCACCACCACCTCGGCGACCCGCCGCACCTGCACCGGCACATACAGACGCCAGCCCGGCTCGTCCGGGCAACGCACCTCGACCACCCGCGCACTGGTCGGCACCGCCTGCAGCGGCTGCCCGCAGGCCGCCATCCGCAGCGCCGGATCGACCGTGGCCTCGGCGTTGCCGGCGTCGGCCCCGAGCGCGGCGACCGCCACCGCGGCAATGGCCTCGGGCTCGGTAATCGCCCCGGCCGCGGCCTGCGCCGCGGCAGTGCCAGCGAGGCCAAGAACCAGCAGGACGCACAAAACGGCATGCCGCACGGAAGACTCCAGAAGACTATTCCCCCACCCCCAAGCAAGCCGCGTGCCGCGCAGACCACCGCGGTCTCAGCCCTTCGCTTCCGCTTTCCGCCTTTCGTCTTTATTGCAGCGGCACCGCCAACGTTGTCACCCAGACCCGAAGGGCGGCGCACATGGATGTGCGCCGTTTTCCGACTGAGCCAGGATGGCGAATCGGAAAATCCCCGCGCCCCTGCACGCCCGCGCGCTTGAACTGTCGAGCCGGGCCTTTCTTTGGTTACTTTCTTTGGCCCTTCAAAGAAAGTGACCCGCCCCAGGCGGAAGCTTTTGACCTGAACCCCCACCCCTCAAGAACCACCAACTCCCGCCGACAACAGAGCCATGAGCCGCGACCTGCTGGACCGCATCGACCAACGCACCCGCCTCGCCGGCCACAACCGCCTGGCCCTGCTCCTGTTCCGCCTCGGAACGCGTCAGCTTTTTGGCGTCAACGTATTCAAGGTGCAGGAAGTGATCCCGCGCCCGCCCCTGTTCGCCCTGCCGCAACTGCCACCGGCCTTCAGCGGCGCCGCCGACGTACGCGGCCGCACCGTCGCCGTGCTCGACCTCGCCCGCGCGATCAACTACGCCCATGACGGCGCCGAGCCGAACTACCTGGTGGTGACCGAGTTCAACCGCACCGTGCAGGGCTTCCTGGTCGCCGGCGTCGAGCGGATCGTCAATATCGCGGTCGAGGACATCCAGCCGCCGCCGGACCTCGGCGGCGACGGCCACTACCTGACCGGCGTCACCCGCCACCAGGGAGAACTCATTCAGCTGGTCGACGTCGAAAGCGTGCTGGCCGAGTCGGCGCCGCGCGCCAGCGACGCCGTCGGCATCAGCCCGCTGTCGATGGCCGCCGGGGTGCCGCGCGAGGTCTTGGTGGTCGACGACTCGCGGGTCGCGCGCAACCAGATCCGCTCGGTGCTCGAGCAACTCGGGTTGGCGGCGACCCTGCTCTCGGATGGCCGCCAGGCGCTGGAACACCTGCAACAGCTGGCCGAAAGCGGCCGCTCCGCGAGCGAACGCTACGCCATGGTGATCTCCGACATCGAGATGCCGGCGATGGACGGCTACACCCTGACGACGGAAATCCGGCGCAGCCCGTTGCTGCGCGGCCTGTACGTGCTGCTGCACACCTCGCTGTCGGGCGTGTTCAACCACGCAATGGTCGAGCGCGTCGGCGCCGACGATTTCGTGCCGAAGTACTCCGAACACGAGCTGGCACAGCGCATCAGCGCGCGGATGCTGGCGCTGCAACGCGCCGCCTAGACCGCCAGACGGTCCGTTTCGGGGCACGTGGCACGGCCCTTGCCTGATCCCGGGTGAACACACCCCGGAGGGCGCCATGCCTTCGCCAATCCAGTCACCCGGCCAGCCCGGCCAGTCGTTCCTCGGCATCCACGGCACCGCCCTGGCCTTGCGCGAGCAGCGCCTGCAATTGCTCGCCGGCAACATCGCCAACGCCGACACCCCCGGCTTCAAGGCCCAGGACCTGGACTTCCAGGGCGCCCTGCGCGCGGCGTTGCAGCCGGTCGGCCCCGGCGATGCGATCGACAACGCCGCTACCGCCGCGCAGTACGCGCCGACGCCGCGGCAGCCGAGCATGGACGGCAACACCGTCGACGGCGAACGCGCCCGCGCCCAGTTCGCCCAGGCGACGCTGGAATACCGCGCGTCGCTGTCGTTCGTCGAATCCAAGGTGCGCGGGATGCTGACCGCGATCACCGGGCAGTAGGAGGCCGACCCATGAGCAACCTTCCGATCTTCGACATCGCCGGCTCGGCGATGAACGCGCAGTCGGTGCGCCTGAGCAGCATCGCCAGCAACCTCGCCAATGCCGATTCGGTGTCCGGCGACGCCGACACCGTGTACCGCGCCAAGCAGCCGGTATTCACCGCCCAGACCGTCGCCGGCGAGCCGGCGCTGGCCGGGGTGCAGGTGACCGAGGTGATCGAAAGCACCGCCGCGCCGATCAAGCGCTACGACCCCGGCCACCCGCTGGCCGACCCCGACGGTTACGTCTACGCGCCGGCGATCGACCCGGTGACGCAGATGGTCGACCTGATCTCCGCCTCGCGCAGCTACCAGGCCAACGTGGAGGTGTTCAGCACCGCCAAGGAACTGGCGATGGCGACGCTGGGCATGGGCAAGTAAGGGACACACACGATGAGCACGATTACTTCTCCCAACGTCAGCGGCAACAGCGAGAACCCCTGGGGTTCGCTCGGACTGGCCAGCAAGACCCCCGAGCGGGACACCGCGCTGGGCCAGGCCGACTTCCTGCGGCTGATGACCGAGCAATTGAAGAACCAGGACCCGCTGAAGCCGATGGCGAATGCCGAGTTCCTCGGCCAGCTGGCGCAGTTCTCGACCGTGCAAGGCATCGACAAGATGCAGGCCGGTCTGTCGGCCGTGGCCAGTGTGATGGAGTCCGACCAGACCCTGCGCGCGGCCGCACTGGTCGGCCGCGAGGCGCTGATCGAGGCCGACACGGTCGAGCTCGCCGCCGGCGCCGGCCTCAGCGGCGAGATCGCCGCATCGGGCGCGGGCACGATCCAGATCGAAATCGTCGACGCCAGCGGCGCCACCGTGCGCCGCACCAGCGTCCAGGCCGACGCCGCCGGCGGCGTGCCGTGGGCGTGGGATGGCCGCGACGACGCCGGCAACCCAACGGCCGGCGGCCAGTACACGATCCGCGCCACCTCCGGCACCGGCGAGGACAGCGAAACCCTGGTCGTCGGCGTCGCCGCTCACATCGACAGCGTCTCGATCGAGCCGCAGGGCCTGGTCCTCAACCTCGCCGGCCTCGGCAGCCATCCGCTCTCGGCGATCCGCCGGATCGGCTGACGCCCGCCCCCTCACCTCCACACCCGCACCCGCACGCCGACCCACCCAGGAGCACCCGCATGAGTTTCCGCATCTCGCTCAGTGGCATGAACGCGGCCACGGCCGACCTCAACGTCACCTCCAACAACATCGCCAACGCCAACACCACCGGCTTCAAGCAGTCGCGCGCCGAATTCGGCGACGTGTTCCCGGTGTCGGCCTACGGGCTGTCGAAGAACGCCATCGGCGCCGGCGTCCGGCTCAACCAGGTCGCCCAGCAGTTCGACCAGGGCAACGTCGAGTTCAGCGGCAAGGCGCTCGACCTCGCGCTCAGCGGCAAGGGCTTCTTCACCCTGTCCAACCAGGGCTCGACCGTGTACTCGCGCGCCGGCAATTTCGGCGCCGACCGCGACGGCTTCGTGGTCAATCCGTCGGGCCACCGGCTGCAGGTCTACCTGCCCAACAGCTCCGGCACCGGTTTCGACACCGGCCGCATGAGCGACCTGCAGCTGGCCACCGGCGATGCGCCGCCGCAGGCGACCGGAAGGGTCGAGGTCGGCAGCAACCTGCCGGCCGACGCGACGCCGCCGACGATCACCCCGTTCGACCCGGCCGACCCGACCACCTACAACCACACCACCTCGCTGACGGTGTACGACTCGCTCGGCGCGCCGCACACCCAATCGCTGCACTTCGTCAAGACCGCCAACCCCAACGAGTGGCAGGTCCACACCTCGATCGACGGCACCGCGGTCGGCACTCCCACCACCCTGCAGTACTCCGACACCGGCGCGCTGCAGGTGCCGGCGACCGGCGTGGTGACGTTGCCGGCGCACGATCCCGGCAACGGCGCGGCGCCGCTCAACCTCGCCCTCGACCTCGGCGATTCGACCCAGTACGGCGAGTCGTTCAACGTCTCTGCGCTGGTCCAGGACGGCCATGCCACCGGCCGCCTGACCGGCATCGAGGTGTCGTCGACCGGCGTGGTCAACGCGCGTTACACCAATGGCGTGTCGACCCCGCTGGGGCAGGTCGCGCTGACCGCGTTCTCCAACCCGCAGGGGCTGCAGCCGCTAGGCGACAACGGCTGGGCCGAGACTTTCGAATCCGGCCAGCCGCGCCGCGGCGCCGCCGGGTCCTCGGAGTTCGGACTGGTCCAGGGCGGCGCGCTGGAGGCGTCCAACGTCGACCTGACCGAGCAGCTGGTCAACATGATCACCGCGCAGCGCAACTTCCAGGCCAACGCGCAGATGATCTCGACCCAGGACCAGATCACCCAGACCGTGATCAACATCCGCTGACGCCAGTGACGTTGTAGGAGCGGCTTCAGCCGCGATCTGAAACCGTTCGCCCGCGCCGGCTCCAGATCGCGGCTGAAGCCGCTCCTACAACAAGCACCACCTTCGTCCCGACCGGGAGAACCCAATGATCGACAAGGCCCTCTACGTCGCCATGACCGGCGCCAGCGCCACGCTGAAGGCGCAGGGCTCGGTCGCGCACAACCTCGCCAACGGCGACACCGTCGGCTTCCAGGCCACCCTCAGCGGGACAGTCGCCGCGCCGGTGGCCGGCCCCGGACTGGCCACGCGGGTGGCGGCGGCGCATCGCTCGCTCGGCGTCAGCGCCGCGCCGGGCGCGATCATGCAGACCGGCAACCCCACCGACGTCGCCCTGCACCAGGACCACTGGCTGGCGGTGCAGGCGCCCGATGGCGGCACCGGCTACACCCGCGCCGGCGACCTGCGGATCAGCGCCAACGGCCTGCTGACCACCGCGTCCGGCCTGCCGGTGCTGGATCAGGGCGGCGCCCCGGTCGCGATCCCGCCGCACGAGACCCTGACCATCGGCAACGACGGCACCCTGTCGATCGTGCCGCTCGGCCAGCCGGCCTCGACCATCACCGAAGCCGGCCGCCTGCAGGTGGTCGCCGCCGACACCGCGCAGCTGGTGCGCGGCGACGACGGCCTGATGCGCGCCGCCCCCGGCACCGAGCCGCCCCCGCCGGCCGCCGGCGCGGTGCTGACCGCCGGCGCGGTCGAGGGCAGCAATGTCGATTCGACCGCGATGCTGGTGTCGATGATCCAGCTCGCGCGCCAGTTCGAGATGCAGGTACGGGTCTTGCAGAGCGGTGACGAGAACGCCCGCGCGGCCAATTCACTGCTGTCGTCGCGTTGATTTTTTGACTGAAGCTTTAGCGGAGGAACACCCCATGTCCCAGGCTCTATGGATCGCCAAGACCGGCCTCGACGCGCAGCAGACGCGCATGGCGGTGATCTCCAACAACCTCGCCAACACCAACACGGTTGGCTTCAAGCGCGACCGCGCCAGCTTCGAGGACCTGCTGTACCAGACCGTGCGCCAGCCCGGCGGCGCCTCGTCCGAGCAGACCCAGTTGCCGTCGGGCCTGTCGACCGGCACCGGCGTGCGCGTCGCTGCGACGGCCAAACAGTTCCAGCAGGGCAACCTGTCGCAAACCGGCAACGCGCTGGACGTCGCGATCAACGGCCGCGGCTTCTTCGAGGTGCTGATGCCCGACGGCAGCCCCGCCTATACCCGCGATGGAAGCTTCCAGATCAACTCGCAGGGCGAACTCGTCACCAATTCCGGCTACCCGGTGCAGCCGGGCCTGCAGCTGCCCGAGGGCGCGCAGAGCGTGACCATCGCCGCCGACGGCACCGTCAGTGTGCAGGTCGCCGGCCAGGCCGAGGCGGTCCAGGTCGGCGCGCTGAGCCTGGCCGACTTCGTCAATCCGGCCGGCCTGCAGGCCAAGGGCGGCAACCTCTACGTCGAGACAGGCGCCAGCGGCCCGGCCCAGGTCGGGACGCCGGGCACCAGTGGCGCCGGCGTGCTGGTGCAGGGCGCGCTGGAGAGCTCCAACGTCAACGTGGTCGAGGAGCTGGTGTCGATGATCGAAACCCAGCGCGCGTACGAGACCAACGCCAAGGCGATCTCGACGGTCGACTCGATGCTCGGCTTCCTCAACAACAATCTTTGAGCGCGCCATGAGAATCGCCGTCGCCGCCGCATTGTTCTTCTCGCTGGGCCTCGCCGGCTGCGCCAGCATCGTCGGCGACGTGCGGCCGTTCGATCCGATCGCACCGGTCGCACCAGCGGCCGCGATGCCGACCGCTGTTGCACCGGCGATCTCCGCAACTCCGGCGAGCGCCTACTCCGGCTCGATCTACGCCGGCAGCACCGCCGCCGGACACGCCGGCGGCATGAGCCTGTTCGAGGACAACAAGGCGCGCCATGTCGGCGACCTGCTGACGATCGTGCTGGTCGAGGCGACCTCGTCGCGCTCGGTCGCGCAGACCTCGGTCAGCAAGGAGTCCGGCATCGGCCTGGGCGCGCCGACCATCGCCGGGGTGCCGATCACCTACAAGGGCCAGTCGGTCCTGCAGGCCGAGATCGAAGCCGGCCGCGACTTCAACGGCGCCGGCAACAGCACCCAGAGCAACCGGCTCGAGGGCGAGATCACCGTGGTCGTCGCCCTCGACCTGGGCAACGGCAACCTGCTGGTCAGTGGCCAGAAGCGCATGCGCCTGAACCAGGGCGACGAGCTGGTCCAGGTTCAAGGAATCGTGCGGGTCGCCGATATCGGTCCCGACAACCGCATCACTTCCGACCGCGTCGGCAACGCGCAGATCGTCTATGGCGGTCGCGGCACGCTGGCACGTTCCAACGCGATGGGCTGGCTTGGCCGGTTCTTCAACTCCGCCGCCTTCCCGTACTGAGGACCGAGCACATGCGTCCGCTCTTCGCTCCGCTCATCGCCATCGCCCTGGGGCTTGCGGCTCTTGCCGCCGCTCCGGCCCATGCCGAGCGCATCAAGGACCTGGCCCAGGTCGGCGGCGTGCGCGGCAACCCGCTGGTCGGCTACGGACTGGTGGTCGGCCTCGACGGCAGCGGCGACCGCACCAGCCAGACCCCGTTCACGGTGCAGAGCCTCAAGAGCATGCTCGACCAGCTCGGCGTCAGCATCCCGCCGGGGGTCAACCCGCAGCTCAAGAACGTCGCCGCGGTCGCGATCCACGCCGAGCTGCCGGCGCACGTGAAGCCCGGGCAGACCATCGACGTCACCGTGTCCTCGATCGGCAACTCCGGCTCGCTGCGCGGCGGCAGTCTGCTGATGGCGCCGCTGAAGGGCGCCGACGGCCAGGTCTACGCGATCGCCCAGGGCAGCCTGATGGTCAGCGGCTTCGGCGCCTCCGGCCGCGACGGCTCGCGGATCTCGGTCAACGCACCCAACACCGGCACGATTCCCAACGGCGCAATCGTCGAGCGAGCGGTCGCCGGCGCGACACCGGCCGGGTCCGGCCCGGCCGGCATCATCACCCTCAACCTGCACGAGTTCGACTTCACCACCGCCGCGCGGATCGTCGCCGCAATCGACGCCGCGTTCGGCCCCGGCCGCGCGCAGGCGATCGATGGCGTCACCATCGAGGTCGCCGCGCCGGCCAGCAACCGCATCGCGTTCCTGTCGCAACTCGAGTCGCTGGAGGTCAATCCCGGCGCCGCGCCATCGAAGGTCATCGTCAACTCGCGCACCGGCACCGTGGTGATGGGCGGCGAGGTCACCGTGCTGCCGGCAGCGGTCGCGCACGGCTCGCTGGTGGTGTCGATTATCGAAAGCGCGCAGATCAGCCAGCCCGGCGCGTTCGGCGACGGCGCGACCGTGGTGGTGCCGCAATCCACGATCGAAGTGCAGCAGGAAGGCAACCGCATGTTCGTGCTGGAAGGCGCCTCGCTGCAGGCGATCGTGCAGGCCGTGAACGCGGTCGGCGCCGCCCCCGGCGACCTCGTCGCGATCCTGCAGGCGCTGAAGCGCGCCGGCGCGCTGCGCGCCGAACTCGAGGTGATCTAGGCCACGCCGATGCTGCTGCGCTCCGCCACCGCGATGCCACTGAATGCAACCGAGCCCTCGCGGGACCGGTTGCAGACGGCTGCGCGCGAGCTGGAGGCGCAGTTCGCGCAACTGATGCTGAAGTCGATGCGCAGCACCAGCTTCGGCGACTCGCTGCTCGGCGACAACAACACCATGTACCGCGACATGTACGACCAGAAGCTGTCGCGCGAGCTCACCAAGGGCGACGGCCTCGGCCTGGCGCCGATGATCGTGCACCAGCTTGAACGCCAACTCGGGCACGACACATCGACGGCGCCGACCACCACGTTCGGCCACGACGGCGGCATGCCGCTGACCCGCAACCTGCCGTTGGCGAGGCCGCTGCCAACCGCCCGTCCGGCGCCGATGGCGTTGCCGGACACCGTGCTCGCGACCGGCAACACCCTCGCGCTGGCGCCGAGCCGCCACGGCGTGTCGCTGGGCGCGATCGCGCCGGTCGCGGCGCCGGTGGTCACGCCCTTGGCACCGGCGCCGAACGACGCCCCTGGCTCGCTCGACTGCAGCAGCCCGGAAGCCTTCGTCCGCTCAATCTGGCCGCAGGCGCAGCGCACCGCTGCCGAACTCGGGGTGTCGCCGAAGGCGCTGGTCGCCCAGGCCGCACTGGAAACCGGCTGGGGCCGGCGCCTGGTCGGTGGCAACGAGTCGCACAACCTGTTCGGGATCAAGGCCACCGGCGGCTGGGACGGCAAGCGGGTCGACTCGGCCACCCATGAATTCATCAACGGCGTGCGCCGGAACCAGCACGCCGAGTTCCGCGGCTACCGTTCGATCGACGAAAGCTTCGACGACTACGCCCGGCTGATGCGCAACGACCGCTACGCCGGCGCGCTGGCCGCCGGCGACGATCCCGACCGCTTCGCCCACGCGCTGCAGCAGGCCGGTTACGCAACCGACCCGTCGTACGCCGCCAAGATCTCGGCGATCGTCGACGGGCCGACGCTGCAACGCGCGCTTGGCGAGCTGGACGCGCCTGACGAAACCCACCAGCGCGCCTACGCCGCGCTGCCCGCCACCACCCCGCGAGGCTGACCATGAGCGGACTGCTCTCCACCGGAAGTTCGGCCCTGCTGGCGTTCCAGCACGCGCTGTCGACGGTCGGCAACAACGTCGCCAATGCCGCGACCCCGGGCTACAGCCGCCAGCGGGTCGAGCTGGAATCGCGCCTCGGCCAGACCCTCGGCGCCGGCCACGTCGGCGCCGGCGTCAACGTCGCGCGCCTGCAACGGCTCGCCGACGGCCTGGTGTTCGCACGCCAGGTCGACAGCAGCGGCGAGCTTGGCCGGCTGCAGCAACTGTCGTCGCTGTCGACCCGGGTCGACGGATTGATGTCCGATGCCGCCACTGGCCTGGGCGCGCCGTGGTCGGCGTTCTTCGCCGCCGCCGAAGGCGTTGTCTCCGAGCCGACTTCGACCACCGCGCGCAGCCAATTGCTGGCCGCCGGCGAACAACTGGCCGGCCGCTGGCGCTCGCTGGACGCGCAGATGGCGACGATGGAAGGCGAGGTCGACAACCGCATCCAGGGCCAGGTCAACGCCGCCAACCAACTCGCCAGCGAGATCGCCGCCCTCAACAAGAACATCGTTGCCGCCGGCGGCAACGCCACCCCGGAACTGCTCGACCAGCGCGCCCTGCGCATCGACAAGCTGGCCGCGCTGGTCGGCGCCGAAACGGTCGAGCAGGACGACGGTGCGATCAACGTGTTCACCACCGGCGGCCAGGCGATGGTGCTCGGCCAGCGCGCGATGGCGTTGACCACTTCGCCCGATCCGTTCCGCCCCGACCGCCTGCAACTCGCGCTCGACACCCCGGCCGGCCCCGCGCGACTGCCGGCATCGGCGGTGTCGGGCGAAGTCGGCGGCTTGCTCGAATTCCGCGACCGCGTGCTCGACCCGATGCGCGCCGAACTCGGTCGCATCGCCGTCGCGTTCGCCGAAACCTTCAACGCCACCCAGCGTGCCGGCGTCGACTACAACGGCGCGGTCGGCAGCGACATGTTCGCGCTGCCGCCGCCGCGGATCGATGCCCACGCCGGCAACGCCGGCAGCGCGACCCTGACCACCTCGATCGGCGATGTCGGCGCGTTGAAGGGCCATGACCTGGTGCTGAGCTTCAGCGCCGGCAGCTGGAGCGCGACCCGCGCGAGCAGCGGCGAACCGGTCGCGCTGAGCGGCACCGGCAGCGCCGCCGATCCGTTGCGGATCGATGGTGTCGAACTGGTCGTCGGCGGCGCGCCGGCCGACGGCGACCGCTTCTCGCTGCGCCCCACCGCCGGCGCCGCCAGCGGCCTGCAGGTGGTGCTCGACGACCCGCTCGGCATCGCCGCCGCCGGGCCGCTGCAGGCCGGTGCCGACACCGGCAACCTCGGCGACGCGGTGCCCGGCCCGGCCAGGATCACCGACGCCGCCGCGTTCGCCGGCTTCACCGGCGCCACCATCGAGTTCATCGACAGCAGCCAGTACACGGTCAACGGCGCCGGTCCGTATCCCTACACCGCCGGCGCGCCGATCGGCGACACCGCCGGCGGCTGGTCGCTGGTGCTCGACGGCACACCCGCAGCCGGCGACCAGTTCACCCTGGCCCCGACCCCGCCGCGCTCGGCCGACAACGGCAACGCGCGCGCACTGGCCGACCTCGACAGCCAGGGCGTGCTCAATGGCGGCGGCGTCGACCTGACCGCCGGGCTCGCCCAGCTCACCGGACGCGCCGGCAGCGAGGCGCGCCACGCCGAGTTGTCGCTCGAAGCACAGGACGCGATCCACCAGCAGGTCATCGCCGAGCGCGAGTCGGTATCCGGGGTCAACCTCGACGAGGAGGCCGCCGACCTGCTGCGCTACCAGCAGGCCTACCAGGCCGCCGCGCAGATCATCAAGACCGCCGACGACATGTTCCAGACCCTGATCGGAGTTGTGCGCTGATGACCATGCGAATCTCCACCGCGTTGATGCATTCGCAGAACCTGCAGGGCCTGTTGCAACGCCAGCAAGGCCTGGCCCGGACCCAGCAGGAGATGATCAGCGGCAGCAAGCTGCTCAGCGCCGCCGACGACCCGGCCGCGTTCGCCAACGCCCAGCGACTCGACCATGCGGTCGCCGCGCTGGAGCAATACGAGCGCAACAGCGGCGTCGTCGGCCACCGCCTGCGCCTGCAGGAACAATCGCTGGACGATGCCGGCGACGTGCTGATCCGCGCCCGCGAACTGGCGATCCAGGCCAACAGCGGCGCCCTCTCCGATCCCGACCGCGCCGCCATCGCCGCCGAACTGCGCTCGCTGCGCGAGGGCATGCTCGGCATCGCCAACCGCGACGACGGTGCCGGCCGGCGGTTGTTCGCCGGCACCCGCGACGGCGTCGTGCCGTTCGTCGACACCGGCGACGCGGTCAGCTACGCCGGCAACGACGGCCACAACGACATCGACATCGCCGCCGACCTCGCGGTCGCCGACGCCGACCCCGGCAGCGACATCTTCATGCGCGTGCGCACCGGCGACGGCGAGATCCGCGGCCGCGCCGGCGCCGGCAACACCGGCAACGGCGTGCTGCAGAGCAGCGGCGTCACCGATTACGCGGCCTGGGGCGGCGCCTCGCTGACCGTGCAGTTCACCGCGCCCGACGCCTACCAAGTGGTCGATGCCGGCGGCGCCGTGCTCGCCACCGGCACCTACGTCGCCGACAGCGCCATCGCCGCCGGCGGGGTCCAACTCGAATTGACCGGCAGCCCCGCGGCCGGCGACAGCTTCACGGTCGAGCGCGCGCCCACCCGCGATGTGTTCGCCACCCTCGACCGCCTCGCCGACGCACTCGAAGCGCCGGCGGCGACCGCCGCCGAGCGGGCCCGCCGCGACAACGTCGTCAGCGCGTCGATCGCCGACCTCGGCACAGCACAGAACCACATGCTCGGCGTGCGTGCCGGCACCGGCAACCGGCTGGCAACGCTGGAGGCGACCGCCGATGCGCGCAGCGCCGAGGACGTTTCGCTGGCCGCGACCCTGTCGTCGCTGCGCGATGTCGACTACGCCGAGGCCGCGACCCAGCTGAGCCTGCACCTGACCGCGCTGGAGGCCGCGCAACGCACGATGGTGCGGGTGCAGGGCCTGTCGCTGTTCGACGCGTTGCGATAACCCGAACAATTTCGCATTCGCGATTAAAGCTTGACAAACCGCCGCCGTTATCCATCACAGCAGCGGCGAGGGCCACCCGGCCAACACCCTGCGGACCCCGGCGCCAAGGCCTTCGCCGCCAGCCGGATCAACCTTCCAGGAGACGCAACCATGCAAGTCATCAACTCCAACATCATGTCGCTCAACGCGCAGCGCAACCTGTCGTCGTCGAGCGCCGACCTGGCCACCAGCCTGCAGCGCCTGTCGTCGGGCCTGCGCATCAACAGCGCCAAGGACGACGCCGCCGGCCTCGCCATCTCGGAGCGCTTCACCACCCAGATCCGCGGCATGGACCAGGCCGCCCGCAACGCCAACGACGGCATCTCGCTGTCGCAGACCGCCGAAGGCGCGATGGGCGAGATCGGCAACAACCTGCAGCGCATCCGCGAGCTGGCCGTGCAGTCGCGCAACGCCACCAACTCCGATTCCGACCGCGCCGCGCTCAACAAGGAAGCGCAGCAGCTGAAGTCCGAGATCGATCGCGTCGCCGCGCAGACCTCGTTCAACGGCGTCAAGCTGCTCGACGGCTCGTTCGCCGACCAGGTGTTCCAGGTCGGCGCCAACCAGGGCGAGACCATCACCGTCGACGGCATCGTCGATGCCTCGTCGACCGCCCTGGGCAGCTGGACCTCGGTGACCGGCACCTCGTCCACCACCGGCGTTGCCGCCGCGGTCGGCGCGCTGGCCGCCGGCGACCTGACTATCAATGGCGTCGACGTGGGTGCGGTCGTCGCGGGTGCCGACGCGACCGCGCAGGGCGACAACGTGGCCGCCGCGATCAATGCCGTGACCGCCGACACCGGCGTCACCGCGACCAATGCAGCGGGCGTGCTGACCCTCACCGCTGCCGATGGCACCGACGTGGTGATCGGTGGCGCCAGCGCCAACGAGGCGGCCACCGAAACCGCGACCGGCCTGACTTTCGGCACGGCCACGATGACCGCCGTCGCCGGTACCGCCACCACCGGTTTCGACACCCTCGACATCTCCACCGCGCTGGGCGCCGACAACGCGATGCTGGCGATGGACGCCGCGCTGACCGCGATCAACACCGCCCGCGCCGACATGGGTGCGGTGCAGAACCGCTTCAGCTCGGTGGTCGCCAACCTGTCGTCGAACGTCGAGAACCTGTCGGCCGCACGTAGCCGAATCCAGGACACCGACTTCGCCAAGGAAACCGCTGCGCTGACCCGCAACCAGATCCTGCAGCAGGCCGGTACCGCGATGCTGGCCCAGGCCAACCAGGCGCCGCAGGGCGTGCTCAGCCTGCTTCGTTAATGCGGTAAACGGTGCGGGGCGCGTTGGTCGCGCCCCGCATCATCGTTGTAACGCTCCACCCCGAATTCCCCTCATGGAGGCCACAAATGGGCATCAGCAGCGCCGGCATCGGCAGCGGCCTCGACGTCGCCTCCATCGTCAACCAGCTGGTCGCCGCCGAGCGCGCGCCGACCGAGGCCCGCATCGATCGCACCGAACGACGCGTCAATGGCCAGATCTCGGCGCTGGGTGTCCTGCGCAGCGCGTTCGACAGCCTGCGCAGCGCGGTGGAAAAACTGTCCGCCGACGACACCGCGTTGGCGCGCAAGGTCCGGTTGCCCGAGGAACCAAACTTCAGCGCCAGCGCCGGCGCCGGCGCGGCCGTCGGCGACTACCAGGTCGAGGTGCTCGCGCTCGCCACCGCGCACAAGACGTCGACCGGCGCGTATGCCGCCAGCGACACCGCGGTCGGCACCGGCACCCTGACCATCACCAGCGGCGAGACCCGCTTCGACATCGAGATCGACAGCGAGAACAACACCCTCGCCGGCATCCGCGACGCGATCAACAAGGCCACCGACGGCAAGGGCGTCACCGCGACCATTATCAACGCCGACGACGGCGCGCACCTGGTGTTCACCGCGACCGAGACCGGCATCGCCAACGAGCTGTCGATCAGCGCCAGCGGCGGCGACGGCGGCCTGGCGGCGATGACCAACGCCACCGCAATGACCGAACTGGCCGCGGCCACCGACGCCCAGGTCAAGGTCAACGGCTTCACCCGCAGCAGCGCCAGCAACCGCATCGACGACATGCTCGAGGGCGTGACCCTGACCCTGACCCGCGCCGCGCCCGGCACCACCCAGGACTTCAGCGTCTCCAGCGATGCTTCGCCTTTGCGGGGTGCCGCCAAGGGCCTGGTCAGCGCTTACAACGTCGCCCTCGACGCCATCGCCAAGACCACCAAGTACGACCCGGCCAGCAACATCGCCGCCGCGCTCAACGGCGACGCGATGGTGCGTGGGATCAGCCGCGACTTCCGCGACCAGATCAGCAGCGCCACCACCGACCTCAAGGCGCTGGGCATCACCAGCGACAAGGATGGCAAGCTGACCCTGGACGAAGCCGTGTTCGACGAAGCAATCGCCGAGAATCCGGCGCCGGCGACGCGTCTGTTCAGTGGCGAAGGCAGCCTCACCGCGAGCCTGGAAACCTCACTGGCCCAGCTTCTGGACGACGACGGCACGCTCGACGACCGCAGTGCCGGCCTCGAAGGCCGGACCGACACCATCCAGGACCAGCGCGTCGCCCTCGACCGCCGCATGGCCCAGGTCGAGGAGCGCTACCGCGCCCAGTTCACCGCCCTTGACGTGCTGGTGTCGAAGATGACCTCGACCAGCAATTTCCTCGCCCAGCAGCTCGGCAACCTTCCCGGATTCTCATGACCAGCGCTCACTTCGCCAACCAGTATCGCCAGACCGGCGTGAGCAGCGCCGTCCTCGACGCCGATCCGCACAAGCTGATCGCGTTGATGCTGGCCGGCGCCCGTGAGCGCGCGCGGCTGGCGGTGGCCTGCCTCGAACGCGGCGACCTGCCGCGCAAGGCGCAGGCGATCACCGACGCCAGCGCGATTATTGGCGGTCTCAATGGCGCGCTCAACCTCGAGGCCGGCGGCGAGATCGCCGACGGCCTGCACGCGCTGTACGACTATGCGCAACGCCGCCTGCTCGATGCCAACGCCGGCAACGACGCGGCGCCGCTGCTGGAGGTCGACGGCCTGCTCGGCGACATCGAAAGCGCCTGGACCGCGATCGCGCCGGTGGCGAATGCGACCGCGCGGAGTCCGGCGGGAGCCACCCCATGATCCCGGTGCTGCCGGCCGAAGCGATCCGTCGCGCACTCGATGCCGGCGAGTGGGACATGGCCGCTGAACTGCTTGCCGGCCACGAACACGAGGTCCGCGCGACCCTCGCCGACACCGCCCCGCACGCCGACAACAAGGCCTCGTGGCTGGCCCTGCTGGCCGCCCAGCGCGAGCTGCTCGCCCAGCTGACCAGCGTGCGCAGCGAGACCGCGCAATCGCTGCAGCGCCTTGGCCGCGACCGTCGCGGCGCCAAGGCGTACCTGGACGCCGGCTGATGAATGCCGACAGCGCGCGCGCGCAGGTCTTCGGCGACTCGCTGTCGTGCGAGGAGGTGCGCCCGGCGGCATTCCTGCCCGGCGCGCTGGCGCCGGCGGCTGTGCGGCAGGCCTGCCTGCGCGCGGAAAGCCTGTTGCGCGCGCTGGCCGTGGTCGAGGACAGCCGCAGCGACGACGGCGAGGAACACAACGCCAACGACCTCGCCCTCAACCGCATCGAGGCCAAGCTCGACCTGCTGACCGCGCTGGTCGCCAGCCGCGTGGCCGAGCATTTCGATCCGCTGCGGCCGTTGCGCTGGTCGGCGCTGGGGGTGTGCCTGGACGTGGACGATGCCGTCGCCCCGGACACCGCCGGCGCGTTCCGGGTGCAGCCGTCCGACTGGATGCCCGAGGCGTTGCTGCTGCCGGCGCGGGTCCTCGCCAGCGTCAGCCACGGCGGCGGCCAGCAGTTGTGGCTACGGTTCGGACCGTTGCCACCGGCGCTGGAATCGGCGCTGGAACGCCACCTGTTCAGGGTCCACCGGCGCGCCATCGCCGAGAGTCGCCGTCCGCGCTGAGCCCGCGGTGAGGCGACCGTCCCATTTTGCCGGCCCGCGGCTGGTGGCGGCCGAAACGCTCGGCTAAGGTGAGGCAATCGCACCTTGCGATGGAGCGCCTTCCCACGTGCGGGTTCTGATCTGCGACGACCACACCCTGATCCGCGCCGGCCTGCGGCGGCTGGTGGAGTCCTTTGACGGCATCGAAGTGGTGGCCGAGGCCGCCAGTGCCGACGAGGCCGTGCTCCAGGCCCGCGCGACCGTGCCCGACGCGGTGCTGCTGGATCTGTCGATGCCCGGCCGCAACGGTTTCGAGGCGCTGGACGAGCTGCGCCGGGTCTGCCCCGACACCGCGGTGGTGATCATGTCGATGCACGACGACGCCAGCCACGTGCGCGAGGCATTGGCGCGCGGCGCGCTGGGCTTCGTGGTCAAGGAGGCCGCGCCGGCCGAACTGGAAATCGCGCTGCGTGCCGCCGGCGCCGGCCGCACCTACCTGAGTCCGCAGGTATCGGCACCGCAGCTGCGCGCCACCACCCCGGCACGCGGCGATGGGGTCGACCGGCTGCCGCCGCGCCAGCGCGAGATCCTCGCCGCGCTCGGCGCCGGCCGCAGCACCAAGCAGATCGCCGGCGACCTCGGCATCAGTCCCAAAACCGTGGAAACCCACCGTGCCCGGATCATGGATGCGCTGAGTTGCCGCAGCTCGGTCGAGCTGCTGCGGGTCGCGTTGCGCCTGCACGGCAACAACCTGTAGCCGCGATAACGTGACCGCGGTGGCGGAATCCTGGCACGACGTCGGGAAATCCCCTACTTCGCAGCGGGCCTGACCTTACTCGGCTCAGGATCATCCCGATTCGTTTCCCGTCGCCGCTCCTGCAGGATTCATGCCGGGGCCGCCGACCAGGCGGAAAGGGGAAACAACGTGAAGCACACCGTCCGGGCGCAGCTTGCGCAGACCGTCAATCTCACGCCGCAACTTTTGCAATCGATCCGGCTGCTGCAGCTGACCGCGCCGCAACTGGAGATGGAGTTGCGCCAGGCGCTCGAGCGCAATCCGATGCTGGAGCCGGACGACGCCGACGAGATCGGCGAGACCGGGCTGGAGCACGAAGCCGAGCTTGAAGCCGCCGCGCTCGAGGCTGCCGCGTTCGACGAACTTCCCGACGCGGTCTACCTGTCCGGCGGCGCGACCGGTGGCGGCGACGATGACGCCTGCGCGCGGATCGCCGAGACCGGCTCCAGCGATTACCGGCTGCGACTGCTGCAGGAGCTCGCGTTCGCCTGGAACGAACGCGACCTGCGCCTGGCGCAATGGTGGCTGGACCACAGCGACGAACGCGGTTTCCTCGAACGCCCGACGGCCGCGCTAGCCGCCGACGGCGCGCTCGCCCTCGACGTCGACGCCACCGAACTCGAAGCCGTGCGCCAGCGCCTGTTGCACGGCGACTGGCCCGGCGTCGCCGCCGCCGGCGCCGCCGAATGCCTGCTGGCGCAACTGCTGAAAACGCCGGACGATGCCACCCGCACCCTCGCCGCGCGCATCCTCGACGAGCGCATCGACGCCCTCGCCGCGCACGACCATGCCGCGCTGGCCGCTGCGCTCAAGGTCGACACCGCGCAGGTCGAATGCGCGATCGCGCTGATCCTGTCGCTGCGCCCGTCCGCGGTCGAGGAGCCGGCCGAAGCCGACCTCGGCCACGTCATTCCCGACGTCAGCGTGCGCTTCCTTGGCGGCGCCTGGCGGGTCGCGCTCAACGGCCGCGCGGCGCCGCGCATCCGCCTCGCCGCGCACTGCGAACAGGCCCTGGCTGGCGCCCCGGGCGAGCACGGCGTGCTGCGCGGCCTGCTCGACGAGGCGCGCTGGCTGATCCGCGGCATCGCGATGCGCAACGACACCCTGTTGCGCACCACCCAGGTGCTGGTCGAGCGCCAGCGCGGCTTCCTCGAACGCGGCGAGGAGGCGATCGCGCCGCTGACCCTGCGCGAGGTCGCCGACGCGATCGGCATGCACGAGTCGACCGTCTCGCGCATCACCAGCGGCAAGTACATCCAGACCCCGCGCGGGACCTTCGAACTCAAGCGCCTGTTCGCGGTGCGGCTCGATGGCGCCGAGGTCTCCGGCGCCGCGGTCAAGGCGATGGTCAAGCGCCTGATCGACGCCGAACCGGGCCACGCACCGCTGGCCGACGACGTGATCGCCGGGCTGCTCGCCCGCCGTGGCGTCCGCATCGCCCGCCGCACGGTGGCAAAGTACCGGGACCAGTTGTCGATCCCGTCCGCGCGCCTGCGCTGCAAGCCGGCCCTCGCGGCCTGAACGACGATGACCCAGGGAACCACCGCATGAGCACGCTAAAACTGTTGCTGGTCGACGACCACGAAGGCTTCATCAACGCCGCCATGCGGCATTTGCGCCGGCTCGACTGGGTCGAGCTGATCGGCTCGGCCGGCAACGGCATCGAGGCGATCGCCCAGTGCGAGGCGCTGCGCCCCGACGTGGTGCTGATGGACCTGGCGATGCCGGAGATGGGCGGGCTGCAGGCGACCCGCCTGATCAAGGCGCAGGACAATCCGCCCTACATCGTCATCGCCAGCCACTTCGACGACGCCGAGCACCGCGAGCACGCGCTGCGCGCCGGCGCCGACGCGTTCGTCAGCAAGCTGTCCTACATCCACGACGTCGTGCCGCTGCTTGACGGGCTGCGCGCCAGTGGCAGGGAGCCGGCCGGGGCCGCGGAATGAGCGAGTCGCGCATCCTCCTGCTCGACCAGGACATGGACCGTGCCGAGCGTGTGGCGACGCTGCTGGAGTTCATGGATTTCACCCCGCGCATCGTCACCGACGCGGCCGATGTCGACCTCGCCAAGGCACGCGCCAGCGACTGGGTCGCGGTGGTGGTCGGCGACCCCGGCACCGGCGCGGCCTGGGACCGCTTCGTCGAGTGGCTCGGCGCGCAACCGCTGCACCCGCCGTTGCTGGTGCTGCCTGGCCGCAACGACCAGGCGCCGTGGCGCGCCCGGCTGCATCCGGAAACGCTGTGGCCGCTCGACTACCCGATCCGCCGCACCCAGCTGCAGGAAGCGCTGCGCCGCGCCAGCCTCAAGCGCATCGACGAGGACGAGCGCCGCGAGCAGACCGCCGGCGGCGGCCCGACCGGACGCAGCCCAGCGGTGCTGGAACTGTCGCGGATGATCGACCAGGTCGCGCCGTTCGACACCACCGTGCTGATCCTCGGCGAGTCCGGCACCGGCAAGGAGGTCGCCGCGCGCGCGGTGCACCAGCGCTCCAAGCGGACCAACAAGCCGTTCGTCGCGATCAACTGCGGCGCGATCCCGCCGGACCTGCTCGAGAGCGAACTGTTCGGCCACGAGAAGGGCGCGTTCACCGGCGCGCTGACCCAGCGCAAGGGCCGCTTCGAGATGGCCGAGGGCGGCACCCTGCTGCTCGACGAGATCGGCGACATGCCGCTGGCGATGCAGGTCAAGCTGCTGCGCGTGTTGCAGGAACGCACCTTCGAGCGGGTCGGCGGCACCAGCGTGATCCATTGCGACGTGCGCGTCATCGCCGCGACCCATCGCAACCTGGAAACCCACATCCACGAGGGCAAGTTCCGCGAGGACCTGTTCTACCGGCTCAACGTGTTCCCGATCGAGATGCCGCCGCTGCGCGAGCGCTGCGCCGACCTGCCCGACCTGATCGCCGCGATCACCCGCCAGCTCAGCGAAAGCGGCCGCGGCCAGGTCAAGCTCAGCGCCGGCGCGGTAAGCGCGCTCGGCCACTACGACTGGCCCGGCAACGTGCGCGAGCTGAGCAACCTGCTGGAGCGGCTGGCGGTGCTGCACCCGTCGACGATCGTGCGCGCCGCCGACCTGCCGGCGCGCTACCGGGCGGCGATGCCGGACCTGCCGGAGGATGAGTTTGTCCCGGCCGCGCCGACGATGCCGGGCCCCGCCGGCGACGCGATCGATCCGCGCATGCTTTCACCGAATACGACCCTGCCGCCGGAAGGCCTCGACCTGCGCAGCCACATCGCCGAGATCGAACTGGAACTGATCCGCGCCGCCCTGGCCCAGGCCGACGGCGTGGTCGCCCACGCCGCGCCGCTGCTCGGCCTGCGCCGCACCACCCTGGTCGAAAAGCTGCGCAAGTACGGCATCGAGCGCGAATAGCGCCAACCCACGCCGGCGGTGGTTTGCCGCCGCGCCGGGATTCCGGCAGCGCCGTGGCACGCACCTTGCCTAACCCGGTCAGACCCGCCTTGAAGCGTAAGCCCACGGCCCATGACCGACGCGATCTCATCGATTCTTTCCCAGATCCGCGCGCACGAGACCCTCATGCGCGGGCCGACGGCCGACGTGGCCGCCGGCAACGCGATCAAGCCCCAGGGCCTGCAGCCCGACGCGATCGGCCGCGGTGGCGACGCGCCCGGCTTCGGCGACACCCTCAACCGCGCGCTGGAAGGCGTCAGCCGTGCCCAGCGCGAATCCGGCGAACTGCAGAAGGCCTTCGAAATGGGCGACCCGCGCGCCGACCTGGCGCGGGTGATGGTGGCGATGCAGGAATCGTCGGTGGCGTTCCGGGCCACGGTGGAAGTGCGCAACCGACTGGTACAGGCGTACCAGGACGTCATGAACATGCCGATCTAACGACGAACGACGAGCAGAGACCGCCACGATGAGCGTCATCGCCCTACCCAAGAACACCCCCGGCAACCTGCGCGACCTCGGTCGCCTGCAGGACATCCCGGCGGTGCGCCAGATCGGCCTGTTCGCGCTGGTCGCGGCCGCGATCGCGCTCGGCCTGTGGCTGTTCTTCTGGACCCAGAAGCCGAGCTACGTGCCTGTGTTCGCCGGCCTCGACGCCCGCGCCACCAGCGAAGCCTCGGACCTGTTGCGCACCGCGCAGATTCCCTTCCAGATCGACCCCGCGACGGGCGCGCTGGCGGTGCCGGCCGACCAGATCGGCCAGGCCCGGCTGAGCCTCGCCGCGGCCGGGCTGCCGGCCAGCGATGGCGGCGGCTTCGAGGCCATGCAGGGCGACCAGGGCTTCGGCACCAGCCAGTTCGTCGAGAACGCGCGCTACCAGCACGCGCTCGAAACCGAGCTGGCGCGGACCATCGCCAACCTGCAGCCGGTGCGCGAGGCCCGCGTACATCTGGCCCTGCCCAAGCCCAGCGCGTTCACCCGGCAGAAGGAGCCCGCCAGCGCCTCGGTGGTGCTGCACCTGCGCAGCGGCGCGGCGCTGGAGCCGGGCCAGGTCAACGCGATCGAGCACCTGATCGCCTCCAGCATCCCCAAGCTGCCGGTCGAGAACGTCACCGTGGTCGACCAGTTCGGGCGGATGCTGTCCAACCCCGATCCCGACAGCGACGCCGCGCGCAGCGCCGAGCGCTTCGAGCAGCAGCGCCGCGCCGAGGCGGTCTACCTGCAACGCATCCTCGAGTTGCTGGAGCCGCTGGCCGGCCCCGGCCGGGTCAGCGCCCAGGTCAGCATCGACATGAACTTCGCCGAGACCGAGCGCGCCAGCGAAACCTACGGCCCGGACCCGGCGATGATCCGCAGCGAGCAAATCTCCGAATCCGGCAACCTCGGCGCGACCGCGGCGGCCAGCGGCGTGCCCGGCAGCGCCAGCAACAATCCCGACGCTGCGGCCCCGGCGACGGCGGCCGCCGCGACCGCCGCGACCGGCCCCGGCGCGCGCACCGCGGTGCGCAACTACGAACTCGACCGCACCCTCACCCACACCCGCCAGGCGCCCGGCCAGATCACCCGGGTCACCGCCGCGGTGCTGGTCGACAACCTGCCGCAGACCGACGCCGCGGGGAAAACCAGCTACCGCTCGCTCAGCGACACCGAGATCGAACGCATCCAGACCCTGGTGCAGCAAGCGGTCGGCTTCAATGCCGAACGCGGCGACGTGGTGTCGGTGGTCAACGCGCCGTTCGCGCGCGGCACCGATCTGGAACCGCCTGCACCGCCGCCGTTCTGGCAGCACCCGCGCGCCCGCGAGTTCCTGCGCATCGCCCTCGGCGGACTGGCGGTGCTGCTGCTGATCTTCACCGTGCTGCGCCCGGCCATGCGCCAGTTGCTGGCGCCGAAGCCGCGCACCGCCGTCGCCACCGTGGTCGACGAGGACGAGGACGTGCCGGTGGTGCTGTCCGCGCCGGCCAGGCCGCGCAACGACCACGTCACCGCGCAGGTGGCGATGAATTTCGACGAGAAGCTGCAGGTCGCCAAGACCGCGGTCAGCAACGACCCCAAGCGGGTCGCCAGCGTGGTGCGCAACTGGGTCGAAGCCGATGGCTGAGCCACGCAAGGAAATGATCCTCAGCGGCGTCCAACGCGCCGCGGTGGTGCTGCTGTCGCTGGGCGAGGAGCAGGCCGCCGAGGTGCTCAAGCACATGGGCGCGAAGGAAGTGCAGAAGCTCGGCCTGGCGATGACCTCGGTCGGCGGCATCTCGCGCGAGGCGGTGGCCGGGGTGTTCGACGAATTCGTCGACGTGCTGGCCCAACCCAGCGCGCTGGGTGCCGGCGCCGACGACTACATCCGCGCGGTGCTGACCCAGGCGCTCGGCGAGGACCGCGCGAGCTCGCTGATCGACCGCATCCTCGCCGGCCGCAACACTTCCGGGCTGGACTCGCTGAAGTGGATGGAGCCGCGCGCGATCGCCGACCTGGTGCGCAATGAGCATCCGCAGATCATCGCGATCGTGATGTCGCACCTCGACCCCGACCAGGCCGCCGAGGTCATCAAGGTGCTGCCCGAGCGCGGCCGTCCCGACGTGCTGCTGCGCATCGCCACCCTCGACGGGATCCCGCCGAACGCGCTCAACGAACTCAACGACGTCATGGCGCGGCAGTTCGCCGGCAGCCAGAACATCAAGTCGTCCTCGATCGGCGGCATCAAGGTCGCCGCCAACATCCTCAACTTCATGGACTCCGGACAGGATGAGGCCATCCTCGGCGGCATCGGCGAGATCGACGGCGATCTCGGCGGCAAGATCCGCGACCTGATGTTCGTGTTCGACAACCTCGCCGACCTCGACGACCGCGCCATCCAGACCGTGCTGCGCGACGTGCCCAGCGACAAGCTCGCCGTGGCCCTGCGCGGCGCCGAGCCGCGGGTGCGCGAGAAGATCACCGGCAACATGTCGCAACGCGCGGCCGAGATCCTGATCGAGGACATGGAAGCGCGCGGCCCGGTGCGGCTGGCCGAGGTCGAGGCGGCGCAGAAGGAGATCCTCGCCGCCGTGCGCAAGATGGCCGATGACGGCACCATCCAGCTCGCCGCCAAGGCCGAGGCGTTCGTATGAGCGAGGCCCTGCCCGGCTTGCGGCCGGTCTTCGCCGACGCCACATCCGCGGTGCGCTGGACCGCGCCGGGGCTGGCACCGCGCCCGGTCGAGTCGGTGGCGGCGCCGCCGAGCGTCGAGGAATTGCAGGCGCTGGAACAGGCCGCGCGTGCCGAGGGGTTCGCTGCCGGCCACGCCGAAGGGCTGGCGAGCGGCCAGGCCGAGGTGCGCCGGCAGATCGCCCAGATCGAAGGCATCCTCGACGGCTTCACCCGGCCTTTGGCGCGACTCGACGGCGAGGTCGGCGACGCCCTCGGCGACCTCGCCGTGCGCATCGCCGGGGTACTGCTCGGCCGCAGCTACGCGGCCGACCCCACCCTGCTCGCCGACCTCGTGCGCGAAGCGCTGGACGCCGTCGGCAGCGCCAGCCGCGAGATCGAACTGCGCCTGCATCCCGACGACCTCGGCGTGCTCGCCCCGCACCTGGCCGGACTCAGCGGCGTGCGCCTGACCGCCGACACCGCGCTCGGCCGCGGCGAGCTGCGCCTGCACAGCGAAAGCGTGCGCATCGACGGCACCCTCGCCGCGCGCCTGCAGGCCTGCCTCGAAGCCACTCTGCAATCGACCACCGCCGCAGACGGGGAAGCACGATGAGCAACGTCGCTGCCGAACACTGGAAAGAGGCGCGCAACCTGCGCCTGGCCGCGCGGCTGGATGCCGCCAACCCGCAACCGCCGTCGCTCGGCTTGGCCCGCGAGGGCGTGCTGCGCCGCGCCGTCGGCCTGACCCTGGAAGCGTCCGGCTGCTCGGCGCCGCTGGGCTCGCGCTGCCGGGTCGAAACCTCCGGCGGCCATTGGGTCGATACCGAAGTCGTCGGCTTTTCCGGCGACCGTACCTTCTTGATGCCGACCGCGGACCTCGCTGGCTTGCTGCCGAACGCGCGCGTGGTCAGCACCCGCCAGCGCGGCGAAGTCGGTGTCGGCGAAGGCCTGCTCGGCCGGGTGATCGACAGCGACGGCGTGCCGCTCGACGGGCGCGGGCCGATCCGCGCGGAAAGCTGGGTCGGCCTTGGCGGCGTCGCGATCAACCCGCTGATGCGCGAGCCGATCACCCGTTCGCTCGACGTCGGCGTGCGCGCGATCAATGCATTGCTGCCGATCGGCCGCGGCCAGCGCATCGGCCTGTTCGCCGGCTCCGGCGTCGGCAAGTCGACGCTGCTGGGGATGATGACCCGCTACACCGCCGCCGACGTGATTGTCGTTGGCCTGATCGGCGAGCGCGGCCGCGAAGTGCGCGATTTCGTCGAGAGCACCCTCGGCGAGGAAGGCCTGCGCCGCTCGGTGGTCGTTGCGACCCCGGCCGACCGGCCGCCACTCGCCCGTTTGCACGGCGCGCTGCGCGCCACCGCGATCGCCGAGTGGTACCGCGACCAGGGCCTGCACGTGCTGCTGCTGATGGATTCGCTGACCCGCTTCGCCCAGGCCCAGCGCGAGATCGGCTTGTCGGTCGGCGAGCCGCCAACCACCCGCGGCTATCCGCCGAGCGTGTTCGCCAAGCTGCCGCAACTGGTGGAGCGTGCCGGTAATGGCGCCGACGGCCGCGGCTCGATTACCGCGTTCTACACCGTGCTGACCGAGGGCGACGACCAGCAAGAGCCCATTGCCGACGCCGCCCGCGCGATCCTCGACGGCCACATCGTGCTGACCCGGCGCATCGCCGACGCCGGCCAGTACCCGGCGATCGATGTCGAGGTCTCGGTCAGCCGGGTCATGCAGGAAATCACTGACGCGCCGTGGCGCGAGCGCATCCGCAAGCTCAAGCGGCTGATGGCCGCCTACAACACCCAGCGCGACCTGATCGCGATCGGCGCCTACCAGCGCGGTAGCGACCCGACCGTCGACGAGGCGCTGGCGCGCTGGCCGGAGATCCAGGAGTTCCTCGGCCAGGACGTGACCGAGGCGGCCGATGTCGCGGCCAGCCGCGCCGCGCTGGCGCGCCTGCTCGACGACGGTGCGCAACGCCCCCTTCCCACTGAACCCGCACAAGAGGCAAACCCGTGACGCGATCGCAACGCCTGGACCCGTTGCTTCGGGTGAAACAGCAGCAGCAGGACGAGGTCGCACGCGAGGTTGCCCAGCGCGACCGCGCGCTGGCGGAACAGGAGCAGCGGCTGGACGCGCTGCGTCGCTACGCGGCCGAGTACGCGAGCCCGAGCGCGAACATCACCAACCCGGCGCTGCTGGCCAACCGGCTCGCGTTCCGCGAGCGCCTGGACGCCGCGGTCAACCAGCAGAGCCGGGCGGTCGAGGACAGCCGCCAGCACCGCGACGTCGAGCGCGCGCGCCTGCTGCTGGCCAGCCGCGAGACCCACGTGCTGGAGAAGCTGTCGGCCAGCTACCGCTCCGAGGAATCGCGCGCCAGCGAACAACGGGTGCAGCGCGAACTCGACGACATCGGCGCGCGCCGCGCCCGGGTCGCGCAGACCGCCCGGTCCGCCGATGGCGGCGACGGAACGGCGTCGTGATCGCGGCGCAGGTACCGGCCAGCGCCGGCGCTTCGGCACGCCTCCCCGGTGGTGCCGGCGAGGCCACGTCCAACAGCGGTGGCGACGGCGACTTCGCCAACCTGCTGGCGGGGCCAGCGGCCGCGCCCGCGGGCAAGCCTGCGGCCACGACCGCCACCGGCACCGAGTCCGACAACCAGCACAGCGACACCGCCGAGACCCCGCACGAGCCACTGCTGCCCGAGCAACTGCTGGCCCTGCTCGTGAACTCGCCGTTGGCGCCGACCACCGCGGGATCGACGCCCACCGCCGCCCTCGCACCAGGCATCGGCACCTCGCCGCTGTCCGGATTCCCCGGCGCCGCGGCGGTGCTGCCGGCGACCACCACCGCATTGGCCGCGGCGACGGCGACGGCCCTTGCCGCCACGACCGCAGGCGCGAGCGCGACCGCCGTCGACCCGGCATCCGCATCGCTGCCGCTGGCGGCCAAGCCCGACACCGGCCTCGCCACCGCGGCGTTCCCGCTGGATACCGCCGCCTTGCCGCTTGCGACGGCCGAACCCGGCGCCGTCCAGAACAATACCCAGGCGATCGCGGTCGACGATTTCGCCAAGGCGCTCGGCCTGGCCACTGGCGAGGTCGGTGCCGATCCCGGCACCGCGCCGGAGCTCGGCGATCGCAGTTCTCTGCTGGCGCCGACAGCCAGCGCTACCGCCACGCCGGCACGGGTCAACGCCGCCGCGCTCGCCGCCCCGCTCGCCCTGCCGGCCGATCCCGATGCCGGCTTCGACGACGGTTTCGGCGCGCGCATCGGCTGGCTTGCCGACCAGCGCATCGGTCGCGCCGAGATCCGGCTGAACCCCGAACATCTCGGCGCCATCGACGTGCGGTTGCAAATCGACGGCAGCAAGGTCAGCGCCGAATTCCAGTCGGCCCATGCCGATGTCCGCCACGCCCTGGAAAGCAGCGTCGGTCGCCTGCGCGAGATGCTCGGCCAGCAGGGCCTGCAGCTGACCCACGCTGACGTCGGCCAGGGCCGCGGCGGCGAGCAAGGCGAGCGCGCCGCGACGGCGCGGGGTGGCGACCTGCAATCCGAACCCGACGCTGGCCTGGGCGACCTCCAGGCTCCCCGGCCCACGCTCAGCCGCGGCCTGCTCGACGAGTACGCCTGACCCCGCGCTCTTGTAGGAGCGGCTTTAGCCGCGATCTGGAGTCGGCGCGAGCGAACGATTTCCGATCGCGGCTAAAGCCGCTCCTACAAAAGCCCGCAGGCCGCGCCGGCCCGCAAACCCGTCGCGCCCCGTTCAGGCCCGCGTCAACTCCCCGACGCCATCCCGGCTTCCACCGCGGCACGCGCCTTGCACGGTTCCCGGCAATCCATCCCACGGAGTGCCCGCGTGTCCGACAGCCCCGCCACCGCCCCCAAGCCCAAGCCCAAGCCCAAAAGCAAACTGCCGTGGATCCTGGCCAGTGTGCTGCTGATCGGCGCCGCCGCCGGCGGCGGCTGGTGGTGGTGGCAGGCGCACGCCGCGGAAACCAGCGCCGAGACCCCGGCGCCCAGCCGCCCGCCGGCGCAGTACTACGCGCTGGACCCGGCGTTCGTGGTCAACCTCGCCGATACCAACGCGGTGCGCTACCTGCAGGCCGACGTCCAGATCATGACCCGCGACGCCGCCACCGCGACGGCGCTGGAACTGCACACGCCGGCGATCCGCAACCGCCTGCTGTTGCTGTTCGGCCAGCAGTCCTCGGCCCAGCTGGCCCAGCGCAGCGCCAAGGAGCGCCTGCAGGAGAAGGCACTGGCCGAGGTGATCGCGGTGCTGCGGTCCGAGTCCGCGCCCGACAAGGTCGAAGCCGTGCTGTTCACCAGCCTGGTCACCCAGTAGCCCCGCACGACACGAGCACGAGAGCCGAGACGATGAGCAGCGACCTGCTATCCCAGGATGAGATCGACGCGCTGTTGCACGGCGTCGACAGCGGTGCGGTCGAGACCGAGCCGCCGCCGGAGCCGGGCGAGGCGCGCAACTACGACTTCGCCAGCCAGGACCGGATCGTCCGCGGCCGCCTGCCGACGCTGGAGATGATCAACGAGCGCTTCGCCCGCACCTGGCGGATCGGCCTGTTCAACCTGCTGCGGCGCTCGGCCGACCTGTCGGTGCGCGGCGTCGAGCTGGTCCGCTTCGGCGAATACATGCATTCGCTGCAGGTGCCGACCAACCTCAACCTGGTGAAGATGAAGCCGCTGCGCGGCACCGCGCTGGTGGTCTACGAGCCTCGGCTGATCTTCACCGTGGTCGACAACTTCTTCGGCGGCAACGGCAAGTACCACACCCGCATCGAGGGCCGCGAGTTCACCCCGACCGAGATGCGCGTCATCCAGCTGCTGCTGAAGCAGACCTTCGCCGACCTGGTCGAGGCCTGGGCGCCGGTGATGCCGGTGGAGTTCGAGTACCTCAACTCCGAGGTCAACCCGCACTTCGCCAACATCATCAGCCCGCGCGAGTACATCGTGGTCAGCAAGTTCCACGTCGAGCTCGAGGGCGGCGGCGGCGAGTTCCACGTGTCGCTGCCGTACTCGATGCTCGAACCGATCCGCGAGCAACTCGATGCCGGCGTGCAGAGCGACCGGGTCGAGCGCGACGAGAGCTGGACCCGGGCGATGCGCACCCAGTTGCAGGACGCCCAGGTCGAACTGGCCTGCGCGCTGGCCAACCGCCAGATCAGCCTGCGCGAGCTGTGCCGCCTCAAGGTCGGCGACGTGATCCCGATCGACCTGCCCAAGACCGTGCAGTTGCAGGTCGAGCAGATGCCGTTGTTCGCCGGCGAGTTCGGCACCCACAACGGCCGCAACGCGATCAAGGTCACCGCCGTCCACGCCGCCCGCACCGTCCCTTCCCTTGCCAACCTGGCATCGCCATGAACACATCCGACAGCGCCACCCTCACCGCCGCCAGTGACACCGACCCGGCCCGCGCCGCGTTCGATCCGCTGACCTCCGACGCCATCGCCGGCGCCGACCTCAACCTCGACGTGATCCTCGACGTCAGCGTTTCGCTGTCGCTGGAAGTCGGCCGCGCACGCATCCCGATCCGCAACCTGTTGCAGCTCAACCAGGGCTCGGTGGTGGAACTGGAGCGCGGCGCCGGCGAACCGCTCGACGTGTTCGTCAACGGCACGCTGATCGCGCAGGGCGAGGTGGTGGTGGTCAACGACCGCTTCGGCGTGCGCCTGACCGACGTGGTCAGCCCGGCCGAGCGGATCAAGCGGCTGCGATGAGCGGGTCGATGGACAACGCCGGCGCAACCGGCGCGGTGCAGACCTGGCCGCTGCAGGCGACGGCGACGGTCGCCGTCGCACCGTTGCCGCAGGACGTGGCCGCCAATGCCCCTGATGCCGCGGCAATCGCGACCAGCGACGCGCCACGCGAGTTTGCAGTGCCGGCCGTCGAATCGGCCGTCGCCGCGACGCCGCCGTCGCTCGATACCGCCGCAATCGCCACCGTGCCGCCCACGACCGCAACCACCAGCCAAACCTCAGCACCCGAAAGTTTCGGCGAGCCCACCGGCGCCGCCGGCGCGGTCGGCGGCACCGTGCTGGCGTTGCTGCTGGTGGTCGGGGTGATCCTCGCCCTGGCGTGGCTGGCCAAGCGCATGCCCGGCCTCGGCGCGGTCGGCGGTGGCAACCCGGCGCTGAAGATCGTCGGTTCGCTGGCACTGGGCCCGCGCGAGCGGGTGGTGGTGGTCGACGTCGGCGGCACCCAGTTGCTGCTGTCGACCGGGCCCCACGGCACCCGCGCCCTGCACACGCTGGAGCAGCCGTTGCCGGCACCCGCCAACGCGCCGTCGCCATTCGCGCAGGTGTTGGCCAGGCAGTTCGGAAAGAAGCCGTCATGACGAAGCCTGAAACCACCATCGCCGACGCCTGGGCCCCGTGGATCGAATGCGCCACCCGCTGCGCGCTGCGAGTATGCATCGGCATGCTGCTGGCCTTCGCACTGTTGGCGCCCGGGCGGGCCGACGCACAGACCGCGCCAACCGCCTCGGCACCATCAGTGCAGTCGGCCACGGCGCCCGCCGCATCGCAACCGCTGCCGTCGGTCACCGTCGGCCAGGTCGGCGGCGAGCCGGTCAGCATGCCGTTGCAGGTGTTGCTGCTGATGACCGCGATCACGCTGCTGCCGGCGGCGTTGCTCGGACTGACCGCGTTCACCCGCATCATCATCGTGCTCGGTCTGCTGCGGCAGGCACTCGGCACCGGGCAGACGCCGTCGAGCCAGGTGCTGCTGGCGCTGGCGCTGTTCCTCACCGTAATGGTGATGATGCCGGTGTTCGATTCGGCGTGGACCGCCGGCATTTCGCCGTACCTCAACGACCAGATGGACTTCAAGACCGCATGGGTCGCATCGCTGGAGCCGTTTCGCGGCTTCATGCTGGCGCAGGTGCGCGAGACCGACCTGATGACGTTCGCCGGGCTGTCGGGCACCGGCCCGTACGCGACCCCGGACGACGTCCCGTTCGGCGTGCTGGCGGCGTCGTTTTTGACCAGCGAGCTGAAGACCGCGTTCGAGATCGCGTTCCTGATCTACATCCCGTTCGTGATCATCGACCTGGTGGTCGCCAGCGTGCTGATGTCGATGGGCATGATGATGCTGTCGCCGATGATGATCTCGGCGCCGTTCAAGATCCTGCTGTTCGTGCTGGTCGACGGCTGGGTGCTGGTGGTCGGCTCGCTCGCCGCCAGCTTCAACCCGATCTGACGGGGACGCGCGCATGACTCCCGAAGTCGCCCTCACCGAGATCGGCCGCGGCCTGCAAATGGCGCTATTACTAGGCGCGCCGCTGCTGCTGGCGGTGCTGGTGGTCGGCGTGGTGGTCGGCATCCTGCAGGCCGCGACCCAGATCAACGAGCAGACCATCGCGTTCGTGGCCAAGGCGGTGGCGCTGGCGGCGACGCTGGCGCTGACCGGGCATTTCCTGGTCGGGCAGATGGTGTCGTTCACCACCGACCTGTTCCATCGCATCCCGCACCTGATCGGCTAGGCGGTTCGCACCGATGGACCCGGTCACCGCCACCACCGTCGATGGCCTCAACCTGTTCGGCATGCTTGCCGCGGTGCTGTGGCACCTGCTGCGGATCGGCGCGGCATTGCAGGTGTTGCCGATGGTCGGCGGCCGCGGGATGCCGGTGCGGGCGCGGATGATCCTGGCGCTGGCGCTGTCGGCGGCGATGTCGACGCTGTTGCCGGAGCCGCCACCGGCCGCGGTCGACGCCGCCACCGTGCTCAACGTGCTGCGCGAGTTCGCAGTCGGCATCGCGATCGGGTTGATCCTGCGGCTGGCGTTCGAGGCCGGGCAGTTCGCCGGCGAACTGATCAGCCAGGGCATGGGCCTGTCGTTCGCGACCATGGCCGATCCGCTCAGCGGGGCGTCGTCGAACGTGCTGTCGCAGTGGTTCTTCCTCGTGTTCGGGTTGCTGTTCTTCACCCTCGACGGCCACCTGGCACTGGTCGACCTGCTTGCCGACAGTTACCGGGCGCTGCCGATCGGCACGCCACTGGACGACGTCAACGCATTCCTCGCCCAATTGCCGGCGTTCTTCGGCACCTGCCTGCGGGTCGGCCTGCTGCTGGCACTGCCGGTGATGATGGCGCTACTGGCGTCCAACCTGGCGTTCGGCGTGCTGTCGCGCGCGGCCGCCGCGCTCAACCCGATTGCGATCGGCCTGCCGGTGTCGCTGCTGGTCGGCCTGCTGCTGCTGAGCCTGCTGGCACGGGAACTGCAGGGGCCGGTGCAGCGGCTGTTCGAGGACGCCTTCCTCGCGGCGCGCGCACTGACTCCGTAGCCACCCGCTCGGCGTCGAACCGAGGCAGAACGGCAGATGGCAGAAAGCGACAAGGAGGACCGCACCGAGCAACCTACCGAGAAACGGTTGCGCGAGGCGCGCGAGAAAGGCCAGGTGCCGCGCTCGCGCGAACTGGCCAACGTCGCCGTGCTCGGCTGCGCGGCGCTGGCGACGATGCTGATCGCGCCGGAGATGGGCGCGGCAGCGCAGGTCTGGCTGCGCGATGCGTTGACTATCGACCCGGCCTTGCTCGGCCACGACGACCGTTTGCTGGCGCACAGCGCGCGGCTGTCGCTTGGTCTGTTGCTGCCGGTGCTGCCGCTGGTGCTGGTCGCGCTCGCGGCCTGCCTGATCGGCCCGGCGGTGCTTGGCGGCGTGCGCTTCTCCAGCCAGTCGCTGCAACCGGATTTCAAGCGGCTCAACCCGGCCGCCGGACTGGCCCGGATGTACGGGCAGGAAAGCCTGGCCGAACTGCTGCGCTCGCTGCTGCGGGTGGTGCTGGTGCTCGGCGCCGGCGGCTGGGTGGTCTACCGCGCGTTCCGCGGACTGGTCGCAATGCCGGGAATGACCCTGGAAGGGGCCGTCGCCAGCGGCCTCGACACCGCGCTGTGGGCGCTGCTGGCGATGGCCGGCTCGCTGGCCCTGATCGCCGCGATCGACGTGCCGTGGCAGCACTACCAGCACCGCAGCAAGCTGAAGATGACCAAGCAGGAGATCCGCGACGAGTACAAGGAAACCGAAGGCAACCCGGAGATCAAGGCGCGGGTGCGCCAGGTCGCCCAGCAGATGTCGCAGCGACGGATGATGGAAGCGGTGCCCACTGCCGACGTGGTGGTGATGAACCCGACCCACTACGCGGTCGCGCTGAAGTACGACGCGGCCAACATGCGCGCGCCGAAGGTGGTCGCCAAGGGCGTCGACGAGATGGCGCTGGCGATCCGCGATGTCGCCGAGAAACACCGGATCGCGGTGCTGGAGACGCCGCCGCTGGCACGCGCCTTGTATAGGCAGGCGCAGGTCGATCAGGAAATCCCGGTGAAACTCTACGCCGCCGTCGCGCAAGTGCTGTCGTACGTCTTCCAGCTGAAGGGCTGGCACCCGTCGTACGGGCCGCCGCCGGTGCTGGCCGAGGTCGACGTCGGTCCCGACGGTGCGGTCGACGACATGGCCGGCGACGGCGGAGCGTCGCGATGACGGCGCAGGCGGGCGGCAATCCGTCGGCGAGCCGGTTTTCCGGCATCGCCCGCGACGCCGGCAAGGGCGCCGCCGCGCCGCTGATCGTGCTGGCGATGCTGGCGATGGTGATCGTGCCGCTGGCGCCGCTGGTGCTGGACGCGCTGTTCACCATCAACATCGCGATGTCGCTGGTGGTGTTGCTGGCGGTGGTCTACGTCAAGCGGCCGCTGGAGTTCTCGGTGTTTCCTAGCGTGCTGCTGATGGTCACCCTGCTGCGGCTGGCGCTGAACGTCGCCTCGACCCGGGTGGTGCTGCTACACGGCCACGAAGGTCCGGGCGCGGCCGGCCACGTGATCGAGTCGTTCGGCCAGTTCGTGATCGGCGGCAGCTACGTGGTCGGTATCATCGTTTTCGCGATCCTGACCATCGTCAACTTCATCGTCATCACCAAGGGCTCGGGACGCATCTCCGAGGTATCGGCACGCTTCATCCTCGACGCGTTGCCGGGCAAGCAGATGGCGATCGACGCCGACCTCAACGCCGGCCTGCTGACGCGCGAGGACGCCCGCGCGCGCCGCGAGGAAGTGCGCGAGGAAGCCGACTTCTACGGCTCCATGGACGGCGCCAGCAAGTTCGTCCGCGGCGATGCGATCGCCGGGTTGCTGATCCTGGTGATCAACCTGGTAGGCGGCATCGGGATCGGCCTGCTGCAGCACGACATGGCGTTCGGCGACGCGGCGACCACCTACGTGCTGCTGGCGATCGGCGACGGCCTGGTGGCGCAGTTGCCGGCGCTGTTGGTTTCCACCGCGGTGGCGATGCTGGTGACCCGCGCGACCCGCGAGCAGGACATGGGCCCGGCGGTGCGCAAGCAGGTGTTCGGGCAGAAGCGCGCGTTGATCGTGGCGGCACTGCTGATGGGCCTGGTCGGGATCGTGCCGGGCATGCCGAACCTGCCGTTCCTGATCCTCGCCGCGGTGATCGGCTACGCCGCGTGGCAGTTGCACCAGCGCGAAACGCTCGCCGCGCAGCAGGCCGAATCGCCCGAAGACACCACCGCTGCGCCGTCCGCCACGGCCGAACTGAGCTGGGACGAACTGCGCCCGGTCGAGCCGCTGGGGCTGGAGGTCGGCTACAAGCTGATCGCGATGGTCGACAAGAGCCGCGGCGGCGAACTGCTGGCGCGCCTCAAGGGCGTGCGCCGCAAGCTGACCCAGGACCTCGGCTTCCTGATCCCGGCCGTGCACGTGCGCGACAACCTCGAGCTGGCGCCGGGCCAGTACCGCATCCTGGTCCACGGCGTGCCGCTGGCCAGTGGCGAGTTGCACCCGGAGCGCGAGCTCGCGCTCGACCCCGGCCGGGTGTTCGGCCCGCTCGACGGCATTGCCGGCAAGGACCCGGCGTTCGGCCTCGACGCGGTGTGGATCCTGCCGAACCAGCGCGCCCACGCCGAGTCGCTGGGCTACACCGTGGTCGACGCCGCCACTGTGGTCGCCACCCATCTGTCGCACCTGGTCCGCGAGCGCGCGTCCGAACTGCTCGGCCATGACGAGGTGCAACACCTGCTGGCCAGCGTCGGCAAGGCGACGCCGAAGCTTGTCGAGGATTTGACGCCCAAGCTGCTGCCGCTGTCGGTGATCGTGCGGGTGCTGCAGTCGCTGCTGGCCGAGAAGGTGCCGCTGCGGCAGATGCGCCAGATCGTCGAGGCTTTGCTTGAACACGGCGCCCACACCCAGGACCCGGCCGCGCTGATCGCCGCGGTGCGAACCGCGCTGGGCCGCTTCATCGTGCAGGAACTCAACGGCCTCGACCCCGAGCTGCCGGTCTACACCCTGGCGCCGGCGCTGGAACGCGTCTTGCAGGACTCGGTCAGCGGCCAGGGGGCCGCGCTGGAGCCCGGACTTGCCGAACGCCTGCACCAGAACCTCAGCGATTGCGTGGCCCAGCAGGAGAGCCGCGGCGAGCCCGCCGTGCTGCTGGTCCCTAGCGGGATCCGCGCGACCCTCGCGCGGCTGGTGCGGCACAGCGTCCCGGCGCTGTCGGTACTGGCCTACACCGAGGTCCCGGAAGACAAGCGGTTGCGCCTGGTCGGCGCGATCGGTTGAACACAGAACATTGCGGAAGGGTTGATCGATGAGAATCAAGCGTTTCATTGCCAGCGACATGCGCACCGCGTTGCGGATGGTCCGCGACGAACAGGGCCCGGATGCGGTGATCCTGTCGAACCGGCCGTGCGCGGAAGGCGTCGAGGTGGTTTCGGCCACCGATTACGACGAGGCGCTGGTGCACCAGGCGCTGCGCGCCGCCGCGCCGGCGCTGGCCGCGGTCCCGACGGCCGCCGTGCCGGAGATGCCCGAGCCGGTGGCGGCGCCCAGGCTGGCCCCGGCACCGGCGGTCGCGACCGTTGCCGCGCCAGCCCCACCGCCGGTCCGCGAGACCCTGGCCAGCCGCGCACGCGCGGTGTTCAAGCTCGGCGACGACACGCAGCCGGCCGCGGTCGAGCCGCCGGCGGAACCAACCCTGGCCGAACTGATGAACACCGGTGCGGCGACGCCGCCGCCCTCGCCCACCCGCTTCGAGTCGATGATGGCCGCGCTCGGCGCGCCAGCGGCGCCCGTGGCGCAAGCAACCGCCGCGCAGCCGACCGCGCCGACGCCCGCGCACGATGACGGCTCCACCAGCCACGACACTACCGGCGCCGACAATGCCGGTCCCGACGCCACCGTCCCCACCATCGCAACCACCGTTTCCCCGCCTGCGTTGTCGCGGCCGACCGAGGATGACGACACGTCTTCCGACGCGGCCGCGGCAGCGCAGGTCCCTCATCTGCAAGCCGTGCCGCGCTGGGACGCCGATCCGGCGGTCGCGGCGATGCGCGAGGAGCTGGCCGCGATGCGCCAGGTCATCGAGCGCGAGATGGGCCAGTTCGCGGTCGAACGCCTGCGCGGCTCGCCGGCACGCGCGGCCGCCTTCGACACCCTGCTCGGCTACGGTAGCGACGAGGCACTGGCGCAGACCATCGCCGCCAGGATCGACCCGACCCTGGACCCGGCCCGGGTCCGCGCGCCGCTGCTGGCCGAACTGGCGCGGATGCTCACCGTCAATCGCGCCGAGCCGATCGACGACGGCGGTGTGATTGCCCTGATCGGTCCCACCGGCGCCGGCAAGACCACCACCGCGGCCAAGCTCGCCGCCCGATTCGTCGCCCGCCACCGCGCCCGCGACGTCGCCCTGGTGACCACCGACGCCGAGCGCGTCGGCGCCCGCGAGCAGCTGCACGCCCACGGCCGCAAGCTCGGCGTGACCGTGTGCGAGGCGCACGGCCCCGAAGCGCTGGCCAAGACCCTCGAACAACTGGTTGATTACCCACTGGTGATCGTCGATACCGCCGGTTTCGGCGCCCGCGACCGCGCCCTGCTCGGCCAGCTGACCTGGCTGCGCGCGACCCGCAACGTGCGGAGCCTGCTGGTGCTGCCGGCCAATGCCCATCCGCACGACATGAACGAGGTCGTGCGCCGCTACCGCATGGCCACCCCGGAAGGCGTGGTGCTGACCAAGCTCGACGAGACCGGTCGCCTCGGCGCCGCCCTGTCGGTGGTGATCCGCAACGGCCTGAGCCTGGCCTACACCGCCGACGGCCAGCAGGTTGAGACCGACCTCGCCCAGGCCGATCCGTCGCACCTGGTGTTGCTACTGGAGAAATTGCGCCGTGCTGCCGATAACCCCCTTGCCACCGAGGACCGCCATGCCGTCGTCTGCTGATATGACCGTGCCCGCACAGGTCGCTTTCCAAGCGTCCGCGCCTTCGCCTGCGCCGGTCCGGGTCATCGCCGTCGCCAGCGGCAAGGGCGGCGTCGGCAAGACCAGCGTCTCGGTCAACCTCGCCATGGCCCTGTGCAACGCCGGCCAGCGCACCCTGCTGCTGGACACCGATCTGGGCCTTGCCAACATCGACGTGATGCTCGGGCTGTCGCCGCGCTTCACCCTCGCCGACGTGTTCGCCGGCCGCTGCGAGCTGCGCGACACCCTGCTGGAAGGTCCTCGCGGGCTGTGGGTGGTGCCGGCCGCGTCGGGCAAGCGCCACATGACCGAACTGCTGCCGCAGCAGCACGTCGGTCTAGTGCATGCCTTCAGCCAGCTTGACGTGCCGCTGGACGTGATGGTGGTCGACAACGCCGCGGGCATCGCCGACGGCGTGCTGACCTTCTGCCAGGCCGCGCAGGACGTGATCGTGGTGGTCTGCGACGAGCCGGCCTCGGTGACCGACGCCTACGCCCTGATCAAGGTGCTCAGCCGCGAGCGCGGCATCACCCGGGTGCAGGTGCTGGCCAACCAGGTCCAGCATACCGGCGAGGGCCGGCAACTGTTCGACAAGCTCGAGCGGGTTACCAGCAAGTTCCTCGACGTTACCCTCAGCTACCTCGGCGCGATCCCGCGCGACGAATGGCTGCGGCGCGCGGTGCAGCGGCAGGAGGCGGTGGTCGACGCGTTCCCGTCGGCGCCGGCCTCGGTCGCGTTCCGCGACATCGCCCGCCGCGCCAGCCAGTGGCAGAGCCCGCCGGGACCGCGCGGCCACGTCGAGTTCTTCATGGAACGCCTGATCGCACCGACCGGCGCATCGGCAAGGAGCGCCGCATGAGCGCCGCCGCTGCCGCCTACCGCTCCAACCAGGGCGCCCACCCGGCCAACGACGCCGCGCTGATCGTCGAGCGCCATGGCGAACTGGTGCGCCGCATCGCCCACCACCTGGCCGCGCGCCTGCCGGCCAGCGTCGAGGTCGACGACCTGATCCAGGCCGGCATGCTCGGCCTGATCGACGCGGCCCGAAATTTCCAGGCCGACCAGGGCGCGGCGTTCGAAACCTACGCGTCGATCCGCATCCGCGGCGCGATGATCGACGAGATCCGCCGCGGCGACTGGGTGCCGCGCTCGGTCCACCGCCGGTATCGGGATGTAGTCGCCGCGACCCGCCAGGTCGAGCAGGACACCGGCCGCGCCGCCACCGCGCAGGAGATCGCGGCGGTGCTGGAGGTCTCGCTCGACGACTACCACCACATGATCCAGGACGCCGCGCGCGGCCAGCTGATCAGCCTCGACGCGCAGCTGGAGGAGCACGACGGCGAGCCGCGCACGACCGCCGCGGGCGCGGTCACGCCGGCGCGCGAGTTCGAGCACACCGCGTTCCGCGAGGCACTCGGCGGCGCGATCGGCGACCTGCCCGAGCGCGAGCAGCTGGTGCTGTCGCTGTACTACGAACAGGAGCTCAACCTGCGCGAGATCGGCGCGGTGCTGTCGATCAGCGAGTCGCGCGTCTGCCAGATCCACGGCCAGGCCATGTTGCGCCTGCGCGCCCGCCTCGGCGACTGGCGCGACGAGGTCGACCCCGACAGCCAGCCCTGAGCCCGCCACCCACCACCCATCTGCCGCACGAGCCTTATCCATGGACAAGAACATCCGCATCCTGATCGTCGACGACTTCTCGACCATGCGCCGCATCGTCAAGAACCTGCTTAACGACCTCAGTTTCTTCAACACCACCGAGGCCGACGACGGCAACACCGCGCTGGTCGAGCTGCGCAAGGCGCCGTTCGATCTGGTGATCACCGACTGGAACATGCCGGGCATGCCGGGCATCGACCTGCTCAAGGCGATCCGCGGCGACGCCGCGCTGGCAAAGATCCCGGTGCTGATGGTCACCGCCGAGGCCAAGCGCGAGCAGATCATCGAGGCCGCGCAGGCCGGCGTGAACGGCTACGTGATCAAGCCGTTCACCGCGGCCACGCTCGGCGACAAGCTGGCCAAGGTGTTCGAGCGGCTGGAGAGCGCGGCGTGAGCAGCGACGACGGTGAGGCCGTGATCGCCGCACCGGCCGGCGACGGCAAGGGCCTGCTTCCGCAGGACCGGCAGGTCATCACCAAGCGCCTGCACGCGGCGCTGTGGGCGCTGGAGCACGACGACCATGCCGGTTGGCGGGCCAACGTCGACGAGCTGATCCAGTGGCGCACCCAGCCGTTCGTGCAGGGCCTGGCCCGGCTCGCCCACGAGCTGGAACTGGCGCTCGGCGAGATCGGCGATCCCGCCCACCATGCCTCGCTGCCCGACGCCTGCGCGCGGCTGGAGCACGTCGTCACCCTGACCGAGACCGCGAGCATGCGCACGCTCGACCTGATCCAGGAATGCAGCGGCCTGCTCGGGCAGCTGTCGATGCAGGACGCAACGCAGGCCGAGACCATTGCCGGCGTCCGCGCGCGCTTGTCGGAAATGACCGCCGCGCAGGGCTACCAGGACCTCACCGGGCAGATCATCCTGCGCGTGGTCGAACTGGTGCGTGCGGTGCAGGCCGGCCTCGGCGACGCGGTCGGCCAGGCACCACCGCTGCAGTTGTCCAACCGCGGCCACGGCCCCGCGGTCGCCGGGCTCGACCCCAAGCCGGCGACCCAGGACGACGCCAACGAACTGCTGTCGTCGCTGGGGCTGTGAGTCGATGAGCGCGGCGTTCGACACAGGCGACGACATCTGCGCCGACTTCCTGATCGAGGCGCGCGAGATCCTCGACCAGCTCGGCGAGCAGATGGTCGCGCTGGAGGGCAACCCGGCCGACCGCGAGTGCCTCAACGCGGTGTTCCGCGGCTTCCACACGATCAAGGGCGGCGCCGGTTTCCTCGACTTCCCGCCGATGGTGGCGATCTGTCACGCGGTCGAGGACCGCCTCAACGTCGCCCGCAGCGGCGAGGTGCCGCTGGATGGCGCCGCGTTCGACGGCGCCCAGCAGTCGCTCGACCTGCTGGTCGACATGCTCGACTGCGTCGCCGCCGGCGAGCCGCTGACGCCGGCCCCGCAAGCCCTGCTCGACGGCCTGCGTGCCGGCACCCGCTCGCCGGCCGAGGTCAGCGCCGCCGTCGCGGCGCCGGTCGACGACAATCTCGACGACCTCGATTTCGAAGCGCTGCTCGACAGCCTGCACGGCTCGGGCGGCACTCCCGGCGCGACGCCGGCGCCCGATGTTGCCGTCGCGCCGACGCCCGCCGCCGCTCCGCCAGCGGCACCGGCACCCACGCCGGCAGCCGCGCCACGCAAGCTCGCCACCGCCGCACATGTGGACGACCCGACCGTGCGCGTCGACGTCCGCCGGCTCGACGCGATGGTCAACCTCGTCGGCGAACTGGTGCTCGCGCGCAACCGCCTCAAGACCATCCGCCCGCGCCTGCGCGACGACGAGCTCGACCGCGCGGTGACCACCCTCGACGCCGCGACCTCGCGCCTGCAGTCGGCGGTGATGACCGCGCGCATGCAGCCGGTCGGGCGGGTGTTCTCGCGCTTCCCCAAGCTCGCCCGCGACGTCGCCCGGCAGCTTTCGAAGAACGTCGACTTGGAAGTGCTCGGCGCCGAGACCGAACTCGACCGCAACCTGGTCGAGGCGCTGTCCGACCCGCTGGTCCATCTGGTCCGCAACGCGATAGACCATGGCATCGAGAGCCCCGAGGTGCGCGCCGCCGCCGGCAAACCCGAGCAGGGCCAGGTGCGCCTGAGCGCGCAGCAGGAAGGCGACCACGTCGCGATCGAAGTGCGCGACGACGGCGCCGGCATCGACCCCGACAAGATTCGCGACAGCGCCCTGCGCAAGGGCCTGATCGACCCCGAGGCCGCCGCGCGGCTGTCGGGCGATGAATGCCTGCAACTGATCTTCCTGGCCGGGTTCTCGACCCGGGCGGAAGTCAGCGACCTGTCCGGCCGCGGCGTCGGCATGGACGTGGTGCAGTCGAAGATCCGCGAGCTGTCCGGCGAGGTGCAGATCTTCTCCGAGCCCGGCCGCGGCAGTCGCTTCCTGATCCGGGTGCCGTTGACCCTGGCGATCCTGCCGACGTTGCTGGTCGAGATCGACGGCGACGTCTATGCGTTGCCGCTGGTGCGCGTGGTCGAGGTGCTCGCCCACGGCCCCGGCGTGGCGATGCAGGTCGACGGCCAGACCGTGCTCGACCTGCGCGAACAACCGGTGCCGCTGCTGTCGCTGCGTGGCTGGCTGGGACTGGCCGAGACGCCGTTGTCGCAGTCGACCGCGGTGGTGCTGCAGTCGGGCGAGCAGCGTTTCTGCCTGGCCGTGGACAGCGTGCGCGGGCGCGAGGAAGTCGTGATCAAGGCGCTGCCGCGCACTCTGCGCGGCCTGGCCGGCTATGCCGGTGCCAGCCTGATCGGCGACGGCCGCATGGCCCTGATCCTCGACGTCGACGCGCTGTACCGCACCGGCGTGCGCGGCGGCCGTTGAGCCGCCACGCCTCAAGAATCCCCACCCGCAACCGTTAATTCGAGCAATGGACAGACTCAGCGTAATCGGTGCACTGCTGGCGGTTGGTGCCCTGCTTGGCGGCAGCGTGCTCAAGGGCGCGGGCCTGTCGGGACTGTGGTCGCCGGCGGCGTTCGTGATCGTGGTCGTCGGCACCGTTGCCGCGATCCTGTTGCAGACCCCGATGAAGACGTTCAAGCGCGCGCTGAAGATCGTGCGCTGGGTGTTTCAGCCGCCCGCGCACGATCGTGTCGCGGTGATCGCCAAGATCGTCGAATGGAGCGGCACTGCACGCCGCCAGGGCCTGCTCGGGCTGGAGGCGGAAGTGCAGAACCAGCCCGATCCGTTCCTGCGCAAGGGCCTGCAGATGGTGGTCGACGGGGTAGAGCCCGAGTCGGTGCGGCAGATGCTGGAGATAGAACTGCACGGCCAGGCCCGCAGCGACCTCGATGCGGCCAAGGTGTTCGAGGGCATGGGCATCTACGCGCCGACCCTGGGCATCATCGGCGCGGTGCTCGGCCTGATGGCGGTGATGAAGAACCTGGCCGACCCCAGCATGCTCGGCCACGGCATCGCCGCGGCGTTCACCGCGACCATCTACGGCATCGGCATCGCCAACCTGGCGATGTTGCCGATCGCCAGCAAGCTCAAGGGCCTGATCCACCACCAGACCAGCGAGCGCGAGATGATGGTCGAGGGCCTGATCGCGATCGCGCAGGGCGAGAACCCGCGCAACATCGAGGCCCGCCTCAACGGTTTCGTGCATTGACATGGCGCGCCGGCAACACCACGAGGAGCACACCAACCACGAGGCCTGGGCGATTCCCTATGCCGACCTGATGACGTTGCTGCTGGCCTTCTTCGTGGTGATGTACGCGATCTCCTCGCTCAACGAGGGCAAGTACCGGGTGCTGGCCGACGCGCTGTCGTCCGCGTTCGGCGGCCAGCCGCGGGCGATCCGGCCGATCCAGCTCGGCGCGACCCAGTTGCGCGGTTCGTCGTTCGACCGGCCCTCGCTGCAGACGCCCGACTCCAAGAACGGCCCCGCCGCGGCCAGCCCGATCAACGCGCCGCGGATGCTGCAGGTGCTCGACATCCCGACCTTCGGCCACCAGGCACGCGCCACCCCGGCGGACTCCACTTCGGCCGCCAGCGACGCCGCGCGCGCGCAGGCGCGCCAGCACGAACAACTGCATTCGATCGGCAAACGCATCCAGGACGCGCTGTCGGACCTGGTCCGGCAGAAGCTGGTGACGGTGCGCCGGGCCAACGCGTTCCTCGAGGTGGAGATCCAGAGCGACATCCTGTTCGCCAGCGGCGCGGCCGCGCCGAGCCCGCTGGCGATCGACACCGTGCGTCGGCTCGCCCAGATCCTGCGCGACGAGCCCAACGCGGTGCGGGTGGAGGGCTACACCGACAACCAGCCGATCCACACCGTGCGCTTCCCGTCCAACTGGGAACTGGCGGCGGCGCGCGCCGGCAACGTGGTGCACGAACTGGTCGCCGCCGGGGTCGCGCCCGACCGCCTGGCCGTGGTCGGCTACGGCGAACACCAGCCGGTCGCCGACAACGCCACGATCGAGGGTCGCAACGCCAACCGGCGGGTGCTGCTGGTGATCCTGGCCGACCCGCTGGGGCCGGACGCGGTCACCGATCCATTGCCGCCGCTGATCGCCGGCGAAGCCCCCGCGACCGCGCCCGCTGGCGACGCCCGCGCGGTCACCGAACTCGCGCTGCCGACCGTCGTTTCCGGCAGCACCTCAAGTCTTGGAGCTCCCTGACATGCAGACCTGGGCGATCGCCAACCAGAAGGGCGGGGTCGGCAAGACCACCACCTCGCTGTGCCTGGCGCGCGAGCTGGCCGCCAGCGGCGCGCAGGTGGTGCTGGTCGACCTCGACCCGCATGCCTCGCTGACGCGGGCGTTCGGGATCCCGACCGACCCGCCGCCGGCCGGCAGCCACGACCTGTTCGCCCACAACGGCAGCACCGAGCTGCGCGCGCTCGCCCGCGGCACCGAAATCGATGGTCTGCTGCTGGTCGCCGCACAACCGGCGCTGGCGACGCTGGAGCGCCGCGGCGCGACCCAGCCCGGCCTCGGTCTCGCGCTGCAGCGCGCACTGCACGCGGCGCGCGGCGGCTTCGACTACGCCGTGCTCGATTGCCCGCCGACCCTCGGCCTGCTGATGGTCAATGCGCTGGCCGCGGCCGACCGCCTGGTCGTTCCGACCCAGACCGATCCGCTGGCCTTGCACGGCCTGACCGACATGCTGCGCACCGCCGACATGGTCGAACGCTCGCGCCGGCGGCCACTGCCGCGGCACATCCTGCCGACCCTGTACGACCGCCGCACCCGCTCCGGCGTCAACAGCCTGGAGCACCTGCACGACCGCTACGAAGGCCTGGTCTGGCCGCGCGCGGTGCCGATGGACACGCGCCTGCGCGACGCCGCCGCGCTGACCGCGGCGGAAACCCCGAGCGGCCGTGGCGCCGACGCCTACCGTTCCGCGCTGGGCTGGCTGCTCGACGCCCAGCCGTTGCGACAGGAGGCCGCATGACTGTCGGCTCGCCCGTGGTCGACGCCTACCTCGACGAGTTGCTGGCCGACGTGGGCGTGGCCGATGTCGAGCCTTTGGTTGCCGCAGTGGCGGCAGCGCCGCCGGCCGTCACTGCGCCGGCGGCGATCGCCGCGAACGTCGCCGCCAGCATCGCGGTCGCGGCTCCCGTCCCGGTGCCCGTCGCCAGGGAGGCCCGCCCGGCAGTCGCCGACACCACCGCCATCGGCACTCCGGCCCGCGCGGTCACCAGCAGCAGCCGCTGGCTGCGCGTCGGCATCGGTCGCGACCACTACGCGTTCGAGTTGCTGCGGGTGCAGGAAGTGGTGCGGGTCGCGCCGATTGTCGCCATGCGCGGCGCCAGCAACGCGGTGCTCGGGGTGATGAACCTGCGCGGCCGGATCGTGCCGGTGTTCGACCTGGGCCGCTGGCTCGATGGCGCCGACGTGGTGACCAGCGAACACTCGCGGATCGTCGTGGTCGAGCGCGACGACGAGCTGATCGGGGTGCTGGTCACCGTGGTGGAGGACGTCGCCACCCTCGGCCGCGAGCACATCGAACCGCCGCTGGCCGGCAGCGCGCCCGGCGCGATCGTCGGCATCGCCCGCGTCAACAAGGTGCCAACCGTGCTGCTCGACGCGAACGCGCTGTTCGATTGAGCGCCGCTAAAGTCGCGGCCCCACCCGCCGTTAACTTTCTCGATACCCCTCGGCCGCGCCGTCATGAACCGACTTTCCCTGCAATCCGATCTCGGCATCGAGCACGTCGCCGAGCTGCAGGCCGCCCTGCTGCCGCACCTCGACGACGACGCGCCGCTGCAGCTGGCGGGCGACCAGGTCCAGCGCGTCCATGCCGCCGGGCTGCAGTTGTTGCACGCCTTCGTCCGCGACCGCGCCAGCGCCGGCCGCAGCACCGTCGTCACCCTCGCCTCGCCGACCCTGGCCGATGCCGCCCGCGCGCTGGCGCTGGCCGCCAGTCTCGGCGTCGAAGCCCCAACCGGAGACCCTGCGTGAGCGCCAACCTGCTGATCGTTGATGATTCCACCTCCATGCGGCAGATGGTCGCGTTCGCGCTGTCGTCGGGCGGCTACACAGTGCGCGAGGCCGAGGACGGCCAGGCCGCGCTCGACATCGCCAAGACCGCGAAGTTCGACGCCGTGGTCACCGACGTCAACATGCCGCGGATGGACGGGATCGAGCTGATCCGCCAACTGCGCACGCTGCCCGCCTACAAGTTCACCCCGCTGCTGATGCTGACCACCGAGTCCGGTGGCGACAAGAAGATGGAAGGCAAGGCCGCCGGCGCCACCGGTTGGCTGGTCAAGCCGTTCGACCCCGAGCAGCTGCTCGCCACCGTGCGCAAGGTGCTCGGCTAAGCGATGGACATCACCCAGTTCCACGCAGCGTTCTTCGAGGAGAGCCGTGAGGGCCTGGACGCGATGGAGTCCGGCCTGCTGGGCCTGGAGCACGGCAGCAACGCCGACACCATCAATGTGATTTTCCGCGCCGCGCATTCGATCAAGGGCGGCGCGGCGACCTTCGGTTTCGGCCGGGTCACCGACCTGACCCACCTGCTGGAAACCCTGCTCGACGAGGCCCGCGCCGGCACCCGCACGCTCGACGGCAACGCCATCGGCGTGCTGCTGCAGGCGGTCGACGTGCTGCGTGGCCTGCTCGCCGCGTACGAGGACGGTGGCGACATCGAACAGTCGATCGACACCGCCGCTCTGGCGCAGGCGCGCGCCGGCCTGGAGCAGATGTTGAGCGGCACCGCGGCCGCCGCGAGTACCGATGTGGCTACCGTTGCACCAACGGGTGGCGACGGCTGGCGCATCGACTTCCGCCCGCACCCATCGATGTTCATGAGCGGCAACGACCCGCTCAGGATCCTGCGCGAACTGCAAAGCCACGGCGCGTTCGATGCCACCTGCCGCGACGACCGCCTGCCGCCGTTCGCCGAACTCGACCCGTTCGAGGCGCACCTGGCGTGGGACTTGATGTTGCCCGGCAGCGTGCCGCGCGGTGCGATCGACGAGGCCTTCGCCTGGGTCGAGGACCAATGCGAGCTGTCCGTCGAAGCGCTGGCACCGCCAGTCCGCGCCGTCGACACTCCGGCCGCACCGGCCGCTGCGGTGGCCGACGAAACCGCGGGCGCGCCCGCGCGCCGCGCCAGCGATGCCGAGACCTCGATCCGCGTCGCCGTCGCCAAGGTCGACGCGCTGATCAACCTGGTCGGAGAACTGGTCATCACCCAGGCGATGCTGCGCCAGCAGTCGGAAACCCTGGACCCGGCCGCCAACGAACATTTGCTCGCCGGCCTCGGCCAGCTCGAGCGCAACACCCGCGACCTGCAGGAAGCGGTGATGAGCGTGCGCATGCTGCCGGTCGAGTTCGCCTTCAGCCGCTTCCCGCGGATGGTCCGCGACCTCGCCACGCGGCTCGACAAGAAAGTCCGGCTCAAGACCCAGGGCGAGGCGACCGAGCTCGACAAGGGCGTGATCGAGAAGATCGTCGACCCGCTGGTGCACCTGATGCGTAACGCGATCGACCACGGCCTGGAGTCGCCGGCCGAGCGCATCGCCGCCGGCAAGGACGAGACCGGCACTATCAGCATGAGCGCGGCGCACCAGGGCGGCCACATCATCATCGAGGTCGGCGACGACGGTAAGGGCCTGGACCGCGAGCGGATCCTGCGCAAGGCCGCCGAGCGCGGCCTGCCGCTGCCGGCCGAACCGACCGACGCCCAGGTCTGGGACCTGGTGTTCCACCCCGGCTTCTCCACCGCCGACGCGCTGACCGACCTGTCGGGCCGCGGCGTCGGCATGGACGTGGTCAAGAGTAATATCATTGCCCTCGGCGGCCAGGTCGAGATCCGCAGCGCCAAGGGCGTCGGCACCACCGTGTCGATCAGGCTGCCGCTGACCCTGGCGATCCTCGACGGCATGTCGGTTGCGGTTGGCGACGAGGTCTTCATCCTGCCGCTGAGCATGGTGGTCGAGTCGCTGCAGCCCGGCCCCGGCGAGATCAAGACGATTGCCAACGACACCCGGGTGCTGCGCGTGCGCGACGACTACCTGCCGTTGCTGAACCTGCGCGAGCAGTACCGCCTGCCCCATCCCGACGACGGCGAGGCCGCCGCCAATGCCGCCACCGGCGCCGCGGCCCGCCCGCCGATCGCGGTGGTGGTCGAAAGCGACGGCCGCAAGCTGGCGCTGGAGGTCGACGAACTGCTCGGCCAGCAGCAGGTCGTGGTCAAGAACCTGGAAACCAACTACCGCCGCATCCCCGGCGTATCCGGCGCGACCATCCTCGGCGACGGCCGGGTCGCGCTGATCGTCGACGCCGGCGGCCTGGCGCTGCCGGCCGCGGCCTGACCACCTGGACGCACACTCCGCGGCGACGCCCCGTACCAAGGACCCACGCATGAACGACACCGCCAGACCCGCACCGCGCGCTTCTTCCAGCCAGTCCTACATGGACAGCGACGCCGCCACCGACGAGTTCCTGACCTTCGCCCTCGGCGAGGAGGAATACGGCGTCGACATCCTCAAGGTGCAGGAGATCCGCGGCTACGACGCGGTCACCCGGCTACCCGACGCGCCCGACTACATCAAGGGCGTGGTCAACCTGCGCGGCACCATCGTGCCGGTGATCGACATGCGCATGAAGTTCCGCCTGGCCAAGGTCGAATACACCGCGATGACGGTGATGATCGTGCTCAACGTCGGCGGTCGGGTGGTCGGCATCGTCGTCGACAGCGTGTCCGACGTGGTGCGGCTGGGCGGCGAGCAGATCCGCGACGTGCCCGAGCTGGGCGCGGCGATCGACCGCCAGTTCCTCACCGGCATCGGCACCCTGGACGAGCGCATGCTGATCCTGCTCGACATCGAGCGGCTGATGACCAGTGCCGAGATGGGCCTGGTCGCCGAGGCGCTGGCGGCGTAAGAAGGCAGCCGCGCGTGCCTGCATCCGCCGAGGCACTCCGTTTTTTGTAGGAGCGGCTTCAGCCGCGATCTGGAGTCGGCGCGAGCGAACGATTTCCGATCGCGGCTGAAGCCGCTCCTACAAGAGCCCGGAACACACCAAAAAAAACGCGCCCAGGGGCGCGTTTTCTTTTGCCGGATGGCGGGCTACTCAGAGCGAGAAATCCAACCGCACCTTGCCGCGGCCGCCGCCCGGGGCGAACGCCCACTGTTTGACCGCGGTCACCGCAGCCTTCTCGAACGTGCGAGTCGGGCGCGCGGTCACCACCGACACGCTTTCGACCTTGCCGGCGGCGTTGACGGTGAACTCCATCTCGACGAAGCCCTCGGTGCCGGAGCGGGCGGCATCGGCGGGGTATTCGGGCTCGACCCGCTTGATCGGCTTGAGGTCGGGCTGGGCCTGGGCCGGCATCGCGAATGCCAGCGACAACGCGACGGCGATGAGGATCCGGGAACGGTACATGGGTAACTCCTGCAGGGAAGGAAACGGGTATACGGGTGTGCCCCTTGCATCGGCCGCGTCGACGGATTCTTGCGTGCAAGATCGCAAAACTGCGATGGACGCCACATTTGCGCCGACAGCGTCCGCATTGGGCAAAGATCCGCATGGCGGTCGCCCTAAAGTTTCCGGCGGCCACGCCGATCCTCAGGAGAGTCGACCCACGCCGGGTCCACCACTGCCCGAGGTCCCCATGTCCAACCGCCTTCCCTCCTCCCTGCTCGATCAGGCGCTTGCGCCGGCGACGCGATTGATGGCGCGGTTGCGCTTCAGCCAGAAGGCATTGGTGATCGGCGCGTCCTTCATGCTCACCTGCGGCGTGCTGGCCGGCATCCTGATGACCCGCTCGGTCGCCGAGATCAACGCGGTGCAGCAACAGCAGGCCGCGGTCGAAGGCCTGTCGAAGCTGCACCATTCGATGCTGGCGATGCAGAAATACCGCCAGCTGGCGACCCGGGTCGCGGCCAAGGACGACGTATCCGCACAGACCCTCGCCAGCACCGCTAGCCTCGCCGGCGAAGAGCTGGCCGCGGCCTCCAAGTGGGCCGCCGATGCCCTGCCCGAGGCGCCGTTGCAGGCGCCGATGCAGCAGGCGCAAGCGGCCTGGGCCACCGCCAGCGCCGAGTTCTCCGACCCCGCCGCGGCGATGGACGCGCGCAACGCCGCGATCCGCCAGGTACGCGAATTGATGGGGCTGGTCGCCGAACACAGTGGCCTGTCGACCTCGCAGGACGCGGCAACGCTGTACATGGGCCGCGCCGCCAGCGAATGGCTGCCGACCCTGGCCGAGTACACCTCGCAGCAGGGCGCGGTCGGCCTGCGCGTGCTCGGCGAGGGCACGATCTGGGTCGAGGACCGCACCGGCCTGGCGGTCTCGCGCAACATGCAGAACTTCCTGCGCGAGAATATCGAACTGGAAGTCGCCAACGCCCGCGAAGCGATGCCCGAGCTGGCCGCCAGCATCGGCAAGCCGCTGGACACCGCGCTCACCGCGATGGGCAAGCAGAACGACGCGATCCAGACCCACGTGCTCGACGCCGCATTGCCGGAGTTGCCGGTCAAGGTGATGGCCGCGCGCGAGGACGCCACCCGCCTGGCGATGGCCGCGGCGCTGGTCGCCGCCAACCGTTCCACCGCCAACGCCGCCGCCGCCGAGATCGGCCGGCTGCAGGCGCAGACCGCCGGCACCGCGATCGTGGTGCTGCTGGTATTGCTGCTGTCGGTGTACCTGTTCCTCGGCTTCACTCGTAGCACCCGCACCTCGCTGCGCAAGATCCAGGACGCCGCCGAGGCGATCGCGATCGGCCAGTTCCCGGAAGGGGTGCATGTCACCAGTCGCGACGAGCTGCGCGACATCGCGGTCAGCCTGGAAGGCGGCGTCGCCAGCCTGCGCGGCTTCGCAGAGGCGCAGCGCACGCTGTTCGACGCGCACCAGGCCGGCGAGATCGACGAACGACTCGACACCGAAGCGTTCCCCGGTTCGTTCGGGGTGATGGCCGACGAGATCAACACCCTGGTCGCGTCGCACATCGCGGTGAAGATGCGGGTGGTCGAGATCGTCAGCGCGTACTCGCGCGGCGACCTGTCCGAGGACATCGAACGCCTGCCGGGCAAGAAGGCCCAGATCACCGCGGCGGTCGATGGCGTCAAGGCCGGCATGCAGGCCATGACCAGCGAGATCCAGGGCCTCGTGGAGGCTGCCGTTTCCGGTGACTTCAGCCGCCGCGGCGATGCCGAACGCTTCCAGTTCGTCTATCGCGAAATGATCGAAAGCCTCAACGCGCTGATGGAAAGCGCCGACCGCGGCCTCGACGAGGTCGGCAGCCTGCTCGCCGCGGTGGCCGAGGGCGACCTCAGCCGCGAAGCCGATGCCGACTTGCCGGGCCAGTTCGGCGAACTGGCGCGCAACGCCAACGGCGCGGTGCGCCAACTCGCCACCGTGGTCGGCCAGATCCGCCAGGGCAGCGATGCGATCAGCGCCGCCGCCGGCGAGATCGCCGCCGGCAACAACGACCTGTCGCAGCGCACCGAACAGCAGGCCGCCTCGCTGGAAGAGACCGCCTCGTCGATGGAGGAACTGACCTCGACCGTGCGCCAGAACGCCGACAACGCGCGCCAGGCCAACCAGTTGGCGATCGGCGCGGCCGACGTCGCCGAGCAGGGCGGCCGGGTGGTCGGCCAGGTGGTGCACACGATGAGCGCGATCAACGAGTCCTCGCGCAAGATCGGCGACATCATCGGGGTGATCGACGGCATCGCGTTCCAGACCAACATCCTCGCCCTCAACGCCGCGGTCGAGGCCGCGCGCGCCGGCGAGCAGGGTCGCGGTTTCGCGGTGGTCGCCGCCGAGGTGCGCTCGCTGGCGCAGCGTTCGGCCGGCGCCGCCAAGGAGATCAAGCAGCTCATCACCGACTCGGTCGGCAAGGTCGAGGAAGGCAGCAGCCTGGTCGACCAGGCCGGCAAGACGATGGGCGAGATCGTGACCAGCGTGAAGCGGGTGACCGACATCATCGCCGACATCTCAGCCGCCTCGCAGGAACAAACCAGCGGCATCGAGCAGGTCAACCAGGCGATCCTGCAGATGGACGAAGGCACCCAGCAGAACGCCGCGCTGGTCGAGGAGGCCTCGGCCGCCGCCCGCAGCCTGGAGCAGCAGTCCGGGCACCTGGTGCAGACGGTCTCGGCATTCCGGCTGGACGCGCAGCACGACGCCCAGGGCCCGGCGATCGCGGTCAGCCGCGTGGCCGTCAGCCGCGTGGCCGAGCCGGCGCCCGCAAGCGCGCCGCGCAAGCCCGCGCGGCCGGCGCCCGCCAAGGCGGTTGCCAAGTCCACGGCCAAACCTGCACGGGCGCGGGCCAACGGCAGCGACCAGCACTGGCAGGAGTTCTGATCCGCGTCCCTCCCGCCCCGCTCCAATCCGGTCACCACCCAGGACGCCCGCACCGTGCAGCATGTCCCGTTGCCCCGCTTCGCCGACCACGCCGGTGCTCCCTGGAGCGGGATCGGCAACGACTTGCCGAGTGATATCGCGGTCAGCGGCGAGGAATTCGACGACGTGGTGTCGCTCGCCGCACGACTGCTCGACGCGCCGATCGTGGTGCTCGGCATCGGCCACGGCGACGACAGCCGGGTGATCGCGCAGCATGGCCTCGGGCCGGCGACCGCCGCGGACAATGCGCTGTTGCGGGCGACCGGCACGGAGCTTCCGCGACTGCTGGTGGCCGACGCCGGTGCCGACGCGCGCTTCCGCGACGATCCGATCATCGCCGGCGAGCCCGGGATACGGTTCTTCGCTGCGTTGGCGATCACCGGTGCCGATGGTCACTGCATCGGCACGCTCGCCATCGCCGATACCGTCGCCCGCACCGGCCTGCCCGGCGACGGCGAGCAGGTCCTTGAGCGACTGTCGCGGCTGGCCGCGCGCTTGCTGGAACGCCGGCAATTGCAACGCCGCAACCGCATCGCCGCGCAGATAATGCAGGCCGACTTCAGTGCGGTGGTGGTGATCGACGGCAGCAACAGCGTGGTGTTCGTCAACCGCGCGGCCGAGGCCCTGTTCGGCGGACGCGCGCGCGGCATGCGCGGGATGCCGATCGAGGCGCTGTTCGCCGCGCACCTGCAACCCGACCCCGCCGCGGCCGAGGCCTGGTTGCGTGGCGAGTCGGGGCCCAACGCCGAGCTCGGACCGTTCAACCTGCAGGTGCAGGGCCGCGGCCAGGAGTTGCGCACGCTGGAGGCCGCACGCTGCGCCTGGCCGCTCACCCAGGGCCAGGGCGTGGCCCTGGTGTTGCGCGACATCACCCAGCGCCTCGCCCAGCAGGAACACCTGCGGCGCATCGCCATGGTCGACGCGTTGACCGGCCTGCCCAATCGCAATGCCCTGGTCGAAGTGCTCGACACCTACCTGCAGTCGGGCATGCACAGCCTCGGCCTGGTGCTGTTGGGGCTGGACAACTTCAAGGCGGTCAACGACACCCTCGGCCATGCCAATGGCGATGCCGCGCTGCAGGCAGTGGCCGAGCGCCTGCGCACGGTGCTGCCGGAAGACACGGCCGTCGCCCGTTTCGGTGGCGACGAGTTCGCCATCGTCTATCCGGAGGTTGACGCCGACGCACTGGAACAACGCGTCGCCAACCTGGTCGCCAGCGACCGCCCGCCGTTCGAGGTCAACGGCCACAGCATCCACCTGGATGCCAGCATCGGCCTGGCGGTATTCACCCACGGTGACGACGGCGCCGCGATCGCCGCCAACGACCTGGTCGCACGCGCCGACCTGGCGCTGTACAAGGCCAAGGCCAACGGTGGCCGCCAATACTGCCGGTTCGAACTTGGCATGCGCCGCGAGATCAACGCCCGGCGCATGCTCGACCTGGAACTGCGCCGCGCCCACGTGCAGGGCGAGTTCGAGTTGCATTACCAGCCGCAGATCGACCTTGCCAGCGGCACCACCGTCGGTGCCGAGGCGCTGCTACGCTGGCGCCATCCGCAGCGCGGGCTGTTGCTGCCGGTCGATTTCATCGAGGCGCTGGGCGCCAGCCCGGTCGCCGCCGATGTCGGTCGCTGGATCCTGCGGCAGGCCTGCCACGATGCGGCGCGCTGGCCGAAGGTCGACGGCCGCGAGGTCGCGATCAGCATCAACCTGTTCCCGGTGCAGGTCACCAACGGCCGGCTGCAGGACGAGGTCGAGCAGGCGCTGGCCGACAGTGGCTTGCATCCCTCGCGACTGGAGCTGGAGATCACCGAGAACATCGCACTGCGTCCCGGCGACTTGGCTTCGCGCTCGCTCGGAACGCTGCGCGAGCGCGGGGTGCGGCTGGCGTTCGACGATTTCGGTACCGGCTATGCGTCGCTGTCGATGCTGCAACGCTTCCGGATCGACCGGGTCAAGATCGACCGCTCGTTCGTGCGCGACATGCTGGCCAACCATGGCGATGCCGCGATCGTGCGATCGATCATGCTGATCTCGCACAACCTCGAACTGGAGGTGATTGCCGAGGGTGTCGAGAACGTCGACCAGGCCGAATTGCTGCACACTCTCGGATGCCAGGGGGCGCAGGGGTTCCTGTACGCGCCGGCGTTGGCGGCGTCGGCCTTCGACGCCTGGCTGGCGAGCGAACCGCGGGCGATCCCGGTGTCGAGCCAGGAATGCCAGCATGGCTGAGTCTGCCCTCGTCCACCGTCTTCCCACGCCGCGCTGCTCCGCCGGCGACCATCCGCGCAGCGATGCAGCCGCGCGCGATTTCGCGTTTGACGACCGCGACTTCCGCCGGGTCTCGCAGCTGATCCACGCGCGCGCCGGCATCAGCCTCAGCGACCACAAGCGCGACATGGTCTACAGCCGGCTCGCGCGCCGCGTGCGCGCGCTTGGCCTCGACCGCTTCTGCGACTACCTCGACGCGCTGGAAGCCGACGACGGACCCGAATGGGAGGCGTTCGTCAACGCACTGACCACCAACCTGACCTCGTTCTTCCGCGAGGCCCACCATTTCGATGCGCTGGTCGAACACCTGCACGCCGCCGGCGACGAGCGCTTGACGATCTGGTGCTGCGCCGCCTCGACCGGCGAGGAACCCTATTCGATCGCGATCGCCGCCTGCGAGGCGTTCGGCAGCCTGGCCCCGCCGGTGCGCATCCTCGCCACCGACATCGATACCAACGTGCTGCAGACCGCTTCCGCCGGGGTGTATCCGCTCGAGCGCATCGCCGCACTGTCGGAGCAGCGCCGGCAAGCCTACTTCCAGCGCGGCAGCGGCCCCAACGCCGAGATGTGCCGGGTGCGTCCTGCGCTGCAGTCGCTGGTGGCGTTCCGCCCGCTCAACCTGCTCGATTCCGACTACGGCCTGCGTGGTGGCTTCCACGCGGTGTTCTGCCGCAACGTGATGATCTATTTCGACAAGCCGACCCAGTACGCGGTGCTGAGCCGGATCGCGCCGCTGCTGGCGCCCGGCGGGCTGCTGTTCGCCGGCCATTCGGAAAGCTTCGGCCACGCCCAGGACCTGGTCGTGCCGTGCGGCCGGACCACCTACCGGGCGGCGCCAGCCGCCACCGGGGCGCGTCGATGAATGCCGCGCTGCCGCTGGCCGAGGCCGTCCCCGGCCGCTACTACGACAGCACCCTGCAGACCGAGGCGATCAAGCTGCTGCCGGCCGATTACGTCGCCACCGACGAGCCGGTGGCGCTGGTCACCCTGCTCGGCTCGTGCGTGGCCGCGTGCCTGTACGACTCCGCGATCCGGGTCGGCGGCATGAACCACTTCATGCTGCCCGGCGACGATGGCGACAATGTCTGCGCGCGTTACGGCGTGCATGCGATGGAACTGCTGATCAACGACCTGCTCAAGCGCGGCGCGCGGCGCTCGCGCTTGCTGGCCAAGGTGTTCGGCGGCGGCAACGTGCTCAGCGGCTTCCACACCGACCCGATCGGCACCCGAAACGCGCGCTTCGTGTTGAAGTACCTCGCCGACGAGCGCATTCCGGTGATGGCGCAGGACCTCGGCGACATCCACCCGCGCAAGGTCTGCTTCTTCGCCCAGACCGGTCGAACCCTGGTCAAGCGCCTGCCGGCGACCCGCGACAACGAGATCGCCAAGGTCGAGCGCGACTACTACGGCAGCCTCAACCGGGCACCGGTCAGCGGCGGGGTCGAGCTGTTCTGACATGGCGGCGATGGTGAACGTGTCCGGTTCCAACGCGCCGCGGCCGGTGCGGGTGCCGGTCAGGGTGCTTGTTGTCGACGACTCGGCGCTGGTGCGCAAGCTCATGACCGAGCTGCTCGCCGGCGACCCCGACATCGAGGTGGTCGGCGCCGCCGCCGACCCGTTCATCGCCCGCGACAAGATCAAGCAGCTCGCCCCCGACGTGCTGACCCTCGACGTCGAGATGCCGCGCATGGACGGGCTGACGTTCCTGCAGAACCTGATGCGGCTGCGGCCGATGCCGGTGGTGATGGTGTCATCGTTGACCGAACTTGGCGCCGCGGTGACCCTGGATGCGCTGAGCCTGGGCGCGGTCGACTTTGTCGCCAAGCCAAAGCTCGATGTGGCGCGCGGGCTGGCCGAATACGCCGACCTGTTGCGCGAGAAGGTCAAGCAGGCCGCGCGCGCGAACGTGATGCCGTTGTCGCCACGGCAAACGCCGCCGCGCAGCGCCGGCTTCCGCCACTACAGAACCACCGACCGCCTGCTCGCGATCGGCGCCTCCACCGGCGGCACCGAGGCGATCCGCCACGTGCTCGCGGCGATGCCGGCCGATGCGCCGGCGATCGTGATCGCGCAGCACATCCCGGCGGCGTTCAGCGGCAAGCTCGCCGAACGCCTCGACAGGCACAGCCGCATGACCGTGGTCGAGGCGGCCGATGGCCAGCAACTGCTGGCCGGCCACGCCTACCTCGCCCCCGGCGGTCGCCACCTGCGGGTACAACGCAACGGCGCACGTTGGCAGTGCCGGCTCGACGACGACGAGCTGGTGCGCGGCCACCGGCCCAGCGTCGACGTGCTGTTCGAATCGCTGGCGAAGCAGGCCGGTGACAATGCCAGCGCGGCGCTGTTGACCGGCATGGGCGACGACGGCGCGCGCGGACTGCTGGCGTTGCAGGCGGCCGGTGCGAGCACGATCGCCCAGGATCGCGCCAGCAGCGTGATCTGGGGCATGCCCGGCGCCGCGGTGGCGCTCGGTGCCGCGCAGCAGGTGCTGTCGCTGGAGTGCGTCGCCGACGCGCTGTTGGCGCCGCCGTCGCGCTAAAGCAAGCGGCCGACGTGCCGTTATCTAGCTTGAACGTCACCGACCGAGAGCTGCGATGGATTCCCGCGTACTGATTCGCCTGGCAGCGCCCCTTGCGCTCACCGTTTTCCTGCTGGCCGCCGAACTGGCCGGCTGGCCCGGCGCCGTCCGCTGGGGCGCGCTGGTGGCCATGACGCTGGCGTGGCTCGGCTTCGCGTGGTTCGCCTACCGCCCCGGCCAGGGCTCGGCAATGCTGCGCGAGCAGAGCCGCCTGCTGGACGAGCTGCGCAACTTCGTCGGCTCCGAGGTGCAGGGCTCGCGGACCGAGATCGAACGCACCCGCGAGCTGATCCGCGAGTCGGTGGCCAAGCTTGGCGGCAGTTTCGAGGAGGTCAATCGCAAGTCGCGGGCGCAGAGCGAGGTGGTCGCGCGGATCATCGACCGCACCGGCGACGACACCGGCGGCGGCGTCGATGTCCACCAGTTCGCGCTGCAGGCCAGCCAGAAGATGGAGCAGCTGGTCGAGGCCTTGGAAGCCGTCGCCGGCCAGAGCGGCAACACCGTGACCCACATCGACGCGATGGCCGACCACCTGGATGGCATCTTCGCGCTGCTGGAGGACGTCAAGTCGATCGCCGACCAGACCAACCTGCTGGCGCTGAACGCGGCGATCGAAGCGGCCCGTGCAGGCGAAGCGGGTCGTGGCTTCGCGGTGGTCGCCGACGAGGTGCGCAACCTGTCGGAGCGCTCGACCGCGTTCAACGAGCAGATCCGCAAGCTTGCCCACAGTTCCAAGGATGCGATCGCCAAGGTCCGCGACACCGTCACCACGATGGCCTCGCGCGACCTGGACCGTTCAAGGGGAGCCCGCGCCGAAGCCGCGGCGATGCTGGAGCGGGTGGACGGCATCAACCGCGGCCTGGGCAACGGCATGCGCGAGATCGCCGAATGCGGTCGCGCGATCGACGGCTCGGTCGCCGAGGCGGTGCGTTCGCTGCAGTTCGAGGACATCGCCACCCAGGCGCTTGGCGCGGCGACCGTGCACCTGGAACGGCTCAACGCGATCAATGCCGAAGCCACCGCGCTGCAGCGACTGCTGCACGGCGACCATCGCGACAGCGACGTGCAGCAAGCACTGAAGAGCCTGGTACAGCGCATCGGCCAGATGCGCGGCGAGTGGGAACGTCCGCCGCACAAGCCGGTGATGCAGCAATCGATGGATGCCGGAAGCGTCGAGTTGTTCTGAGTTTCCCGGGCGCTTCGCGCTCTTGTAGGAGCGGCTTTAGCCGCGATCGGATTACCGGTCGCCCGCGCCGATTCAAGATCCCGGCTAAAGCCGCTCCTACAGAATCAGCCTCTGGCACACTGCGCGCATGCCACCGCCGAGCCCCGTCGCCCTCTTCGTCATCGCCCTGCTGTCGGCGCTGGTCGGCGCGGCGATCTGCTACCAGCTGGTGTGCCGGCGCAAGCTGCGGATCGACAGCGACACCGTCGCCCGCCAGCGCGCCGAGCTGCGGGCCATGACTCGCCGCATCATCACATTGCAGGAAGACGAGCGCACCGCGTTGTCGCGCGAACTGCACGACGACATCGGCCAGGCGATCACCGCAATCAAGCTGTGTGCGCAGGCGCTCGACGACGAGGACGACAGCCGCCGCGCCGCCACCGTCGCCGAGATCTCCGCGATCGCCGACCAGACCGTGATCAAGCTGCGCAACCTGTCGCTGCTGCTGCGCCCGCCGCAACTCGATGCACTGGGACTGGAAGCGGCACTGCGCTGGCAGGCTGGCGCCCTGTTCCGTTCCGATCGGCCGGAGCTGCGGCTGTCATTGCAGCCATTGCCGCAACGACCGAGCCCGGCGGTGGAGCTGGCCTGCTTCCGGATCGCCCAGGAAGCGCTGACCAATGCGTTGCGCCACGCCGATGCGCAACGGGTCAGCGTGACCCTGTCGGCAACCGGCGACCGGATCGAGCTGCGGATCGAGGACGACGGCAGCGGCTTCGATGCCGGCCGCACCCACGGCCTGGGGCTGGTGACGATGCGCGAGCGTGCGCAACAGCTGGGTGGACGCTTCGAGGTCGAAGCGGGCGCCGATGGCGGCACCCGGGTGTCCGCAAGCCTTCCGATGCGGGAAGCAGCTGACTCCGTGGCGACACCGCTCTTGTAGGAGCGGCTTCAGCCGCGATCGACAGTCGGCGCGAGCGAACGATTCAGATCGCGGCTGAAGCCGCTCCTACAGGTACACCGGTCGCGCGCTAGGCGTTGCCAACGCCGCCACGTCGCCACGCCGCCAGCAGTACCGCGGTGGCGGCGGCGACGTTGAGGCTTTCGACCGCTCCGCTGCCGGGGATCGACAATTGCAGGTCGCAACCGGCTGCCAGGCCACGGTCCATGCCCTCGCCCTCGGCGCCGAGCACGTACACCAGTCGCCCGGGCAAGTCGGTGGCGAACAGGTCGGCGCCTCCTTCGACCACGGTCGCGGCGAGGCTGAAGCCGGCGTCGCGCAACTGCACCAGCGCCGCGTCGCGCGGCATCCGCACCATCGGCACGGCCTCGGCGCCGCCCTCGGCGACGCGCGCGGCGGCGCCCGACAGCGCCAGGCTGGAATCGTCCGGCAACAGGATCGCGGCCACCCCGAAGTGCGCGGCCGAGCGCAGGATCGCGCCGAGGTTGTGCGGGTTGCCGACGCCGTCGAGCCAGATCGCGCATTGCGGGCCGGCCGGCAGCGCGCCCAGCCAGTCGGCCAGCGCCTGCGGGGGTTCACGCAGCACGTCGGCGACCACGCCCTCGTGGTGCGAGCTGGCGGCGAGCTTGCGCAGGTCGTCCTCCTCGACCACGCGGTAGCCGACGCGGTTGGCCGCGCACCACTTCAGCAGCGGTTGCAGTACCGCGATGCGAGCCTGGCCCAGGTACAGCTTGCGGATCGCTTCGGGCCGGCGCGCGAACACCGCGCGCACCGCGTTGAGTCCATACATCCGCAGCTCGCGCGCGGGCTGGGTTGGCGCCTCCGGTTGATCGAGCGGCCGCGGCGGCCGCGGTGGCCGGCCACGTTCACCGACCGGCGCCGGCGGTCGCGAACCGCCGCGAAAACGTCCGTACGGATCAGCGGCCATTGTCGGTCAGCGGCAGGTCGGGCTCCGGCAGGTCCGGCTCCAGGCCGACGTCGCGCCGCTCCCAGTAATGCGCATTGCGGATCCCCAGCGCTTCCGGATCGAATTCGTAGTCCACCACCCCGAGCTTCTTCTGACGTTCGTAGTCACGCAGCGCCAGCAGCGCCGGCTTCTGCAGGATCACGATCGCGACCAGGTTGAGCCACGCCATCAGGCCGACGCCGATGTCGCCCAGCGCCCAGGCGCCGCCGGTGGTGCGCAACACACCGACGAACACCGCGCCGATGATCGTCAACCGCAGCAGCAGGATCAGCCACGGCCGATGCACCTTGCGGTTGATGTAGGTGACGTTGGTCTCGGCCATGTAGTAGTAGGCCACCACCGTGGTGAAAACGAAAAACAGCAGCGCCACCGCCACGAAGCCCGCGCCCCAGCCGGGGAACACGCTGTCGACTGCCGCCTGCGGGAAGTCGGGGCCGGCGACCGCACCCTCAAGCCCCTGGAACAGGAAGCCGCCGGCCGGGTTGGCGACGTTGTACATGCCGGTGCCGAGGATCATGAACGCGGTCGCGCTGCACACCAGCAGGGTGTCGACGTAGACCGAGAACGCCTGCACGTAGCCCTGCTGCGCCGGGTGCTGGACCTCGGCCGCGGCCGCCGCGTGCGGGCCGGTGCCCTGCCCGGCCTCGTTGGAGTAGATGCCGCGCTTGACGCCCCATTCGATCGCCAGTCCCAGCATCGCACCGAAGCCCGCGTGCACGCCGAACGCGCTCTCGAAGATCAGCGCGAACATGTCGACCACGTTCTCGGGATTCAGCGCCATGATCACGAATGCGACCAGGATGTAGGCCACCGCCATGAACGGCACCACGACCTCGGCGAAAGTGGCGATGCGCTTGACCCCGCCGAAGATGATCAGTGCCAGCGCGATCGCGATGCCCGACGCGATCAGCAGCGGCGGCAGCCCGAAAGCGTTCGCCATGCCGGTGGCCAGGGTGTTGACCTGCACCACCGGCAGCAGGAAGCCGCAGGCGATGATGGTGACCATGGCGAATATCCAGGCGTACCACTTCTGCCCCATCGCCTTCTCGATGTAGTAGGCCGGGCCGCCGCGGAAACGCCCCTGCGGGTCCTTCTCCTTGTAGATCTGGGCCAGGGTGCATTCGATGTACGAGGTCGAGGCGCCGAGGAACGCCATCACCCACATCCAGAACACCGCGCCGGGCCCGCCGAACGCGATCGCGGTGGCGACGCCGGCGATGTTGCCGGTGCCCACGCGCCCGGCCAGCGACATCGTCAGCGCCTGGAACGAGGACACGCCGGAGGCCGACGATTTGTTGTTGAGCATCAGCCGGAGCATTTCCGGCACGCCGCGCACCTGCATGAAGCGGGTGCGGATGGAGAAGTACAGGCCAAGCCCCAGGCACAGCGCGACCAGCGCCATGCTCCAGATGACCGCGTTGAGCGAGTTGATCAGGTCTTCCACGGGCGGGGCTTCCTCGGAGCGGGCAACAAGACCCGCACCTTAACCGGATTTGACCCGTCGCGAAAAACCGCGACGGCACGCCGGCCCCTGTAGGAGCGGCTTCAGCCGCGATTTGAAGTCAGACGAGCGACCAACCATCCGATCGCGGCTGAAGCCGCTCCTACAGGAACACCGTCGTCAGGCGTTCCTACCCGCCTGCGGCGTCTCCGCCTCCAGCTTCTCCAGCTCGTGGGCGACCGCGTCGGGCGAACGGGTGTACTTCGCCAGCAGCACGTAGAACGCCGGCACGATGAACAGCGACAGCAGCGTCGAGAACGCGACGCCGAAGATCACCACCACGCCGATCGTCGCGCGGCTGGCCGAGCCCGGGCCGCCGGCGATCACCAGCGGCAGCGCGCCGGCGATCGTCGCGATCGAGGTCATCAGGATCGGCCGCAGACGCACGCCGGCCGACTCGACGATGGCCTCGTGGATGTTGCGGCCCTGGTCGCGCAGCTGGTTGGCGAACTCGACGATCAGGATGCCGTTCTTCGCCGCCAGCCCGACCAGCATGACGATGCCGATCTGGCTGAACAGGTTCATCGTGCCGCCGGTCAGGGCCAGTCCGATCAACGCGCCGAGCACGCCCAGCGGCACCGTCAGCATGATCGTGAAAGGATGGATGAAGCTCTCGAACTGCGCCGCCAGCACCAGGTACACCACCAGCAGCGCCAGCGCGAAGGTCAGCATCACCGCGCCGCCGGCCTTCAGGTACTCGCGCGACTGGCCCTTCCAGTCGACCTGGGCATGCTCGGGCAACTCCTGCTGCACTACCTGGTTGACCCACTCGATCGCCTCGCCGAGCTCGTAGCCCGGCTCCAATCCGGCGCTGATCGTGATCGCCCGCTGGCGGTTGAAGCGGTTGAGGCTGCCGGCTTCGGCCAGCTCGGTCATCGTCACCAGGTTGGACAGCGGCACCAGGCCGTCGCGGCCCTGCACCTGGATCGCGGTGAGGTCGGCCGGACTCGCGCGATCGGCGGCGGCGGCCTGCACGATCACGTCGTACTCCTCGCCGTCCTGCACGAAGGTGGTGACCCGGCGGCCACCCATCATCGTCTCCAGCGCATGGCCGATGTCGGACACGCTGACCCCGAGGTCGGCGGCGCGCGCGCGGTTGATCTGCACCCGCATCTGCGGCTGGGTTTCCTTGTAGTCCGAGTCGATCGAGAACAGCCCGGGGTTGCCCTCCATCCGCGCGACCAGGGTGTCGCGCCACTGCGCCAGCTCCTCGTATTCGAGTCCGCCGAGCACGATCTGCAATGGATCGCCGCGGCCGCCGACCAGGCCCGAGCTGACCCGCGGATTGGCGCGCACGCCGGTCAGTTCGCCGAACTCGGCGCGCAGCGACTCGACCACCTCGTCGGTGCTGGCCTCGCGAGCCGCCCAGTCGTCCAGGAACACGATCACCCGACCGGTATTCATCTCGCTGACCCCCCAGCCGCCCGGCACTCGGGTGTTGTAGCGCAGGATCGGCGCATCGCCGCCGGTGCGCTCGGCGAAGATCTCCTCGACCTGCTTGACCTGCGCCACGGTGTAGTCGAAACCGGCGCCCTCGGGGCCGACGATCGAGACCGAGAACACGCCCCGGTCCTCCGGCGGCGCCAGCTCCGACGGCACCAGCTTGAACAGCACCACGCTCAACGCCACCGCGAGCAGCAGCAGTCCGCCGAACAGCCACGGCCGCTCGACGCTGCGGTCGAGCCAGCCCTTGTACCCCGTGCCCAGCCGGTCCAGCCGCGCCGACACCCAGCGATGGGCGAAGTTGGATTTCTCCTCGCGGTGCGGACGCACCAGCTTTGACGACATCATCGGGGTCAGGGTCAGCGCGACGAACGCCGAGATCGCGACCGCGCCGGCCAGCGCCACCGACAGTTCGCGGAACAGGCGCCCGGTGCTGCCTTCCATGAAACCGATCGGGAGGAACACCGAGATCAGCACGGTGGTGGTCGCGATCACCGCGAACGCGACCTGCCGTGTTCCACGTCGCGCCGCGACCAGTTTCGGCTCGCCGAGGTCGGCGCGACGCTGGATGTTCTCCAGCACCACGATCGCGTCATCGACCACCAAGCCGATCGATAGCACCAATGCGAGCAGCGTCAGCAGGTTGATCGAGTAGCCGAACGCGTAGAGGGGAATCAGCGCCGCGACCAGGCACACCGGCACCGTCAACGACGGGATCAGCGCGGCGCGGAAGCTGCCCAGGAACAGCCAGATCACCAGCACCACCAGCGCGATCGCCTCGATCAGGGTCATGTAGACGCGGTCGATCGACGCTTCGATGAACAGGGTGTCGTCGTAGGCGACGAAGATGTCCATACCCTCAGGCAGGGTCTGCTGGATCAGCTCGGCCTCGGCGCGCGCGGCGCGGGCGACGTCCAGCGAGTTGGCGGTCGAGGTCTTGACGATGCCGAGGCCGACGTTGGGCTGGCCGTTGCTGCGGTAGTACTCACGGCGGTCGGCCGAGGCCAGCTCGACCTTGGCGACATCGCTCAGGCGCACCACGTAGCCGTCGGCGCCGGTGGCCAGCGGAATGTCGGCGAAGTCGGCCGGTTCGCGATATTCGCGGGCCACGCGCAGGGTGAAGTCGCGTGACTCCGACTCCAGCCGGCCGGCCGGCAGCTCGACGTTTTCGCTGCGCAGCGCGTCCTCGACGTCGCTGACGGTGATGTCGCGCGCGGCCATCGCGCCGCTGTCGAGCCAGATCCGCATCGCATAGCGCTGCTGGCCGCCGATCCGCACCTGGGCGACGCCGTCCATGCTCGACAGCCGGTCGACGATGTAGCGTTCGGCGTAGTCCGACAGCTGCATCGCGTCCATCGTGGTGCTGCTCATGTTGAGCCAGATCACCGTCTCCGAATCGGAGTTGGCCTTCTCGACTTCCGGCGGGTCGGCCTCGTCGGGCATGCGGTCGGCGACGTCGCTGATCGCGTCGCGGACATCGTTCGCCGCTGCTTCGATGTCGCGTTCCAGGCTGAATTCGATGTTGACCGAGGCGCGGCCGTTGACGCTGGTCGACTCCAGCGTCTCGATGCCTTCGATGCCCGACAGCGCGTCCTCCAGCAACTGGGTGACGCGGGTCTCGACCACCGCCGCCGAGGCGCCCGGGTAGGTGACGCTGACCGACACGATCGGCGGATCGATCGCAGGCAGCTCGCGCAGGGTCAGGCGCGAGAACGCCATGATGCCCAGCACGATCAGCAGCAGGCTGATCACGGTGGCGAACACCGGGCGGCGGATCGAGAGGTCGGAGATGTTCATCGGTCAGTCCGGACGTCGTGCCTGTTCGGTGGCCGGCTCGGGCTCGGCCGGAGCTGCCTCGGCCGGCGCGGCCGGCGCCGGCGTGGCCGCGACTGGGCCGGGGCCCGGATCGCCCGGCCGGGTCGCCGGTTCCGCGGTCGCCCGGACCTTCTCGCCGGGGCGCAGCTTGCCGGTGCCGTCGACCACGATGCGGTCGCCGACCGCCAGCCCCGACAGCACCTCGGCCATGCCGTTGCGGCGGCTGCCGATCTGGATGTCGGCGCGCTCGACGGTGTCGTCGGCACGCACGCGGTACACGAACGAGCTGTTGCCGACCTGCACCACCGCGATCTCCGGCACCAGCAACGCCTCGCGTTCGGGCCGGATCAATGTCACCTGCATCAGCATGCCGGGGCGCAACGCGCGGTCGGGATTGGCGAACTCGCCACGCACGGTGACCGCGCGGGTGCTCGGGTCGACCCGCGAGGCGACGGTGGCGACGGTGCCTTCGAACTCACGCCCCGGGTAGGCGGCGCTGGTCGCGGTCAGGCGCTGGCCGGCGGCCAGGTGCGCCAACGCCGCTTCCGGCACCGGGAAGTCGACATAGACCCGCGAGGTGTCGTCGAGCGTCGCGATCGCGGTGCCCGGGGTGACCAGGGTCCCCGGGCTGACCTGACGCAGGCCGAGCACGCCGGAGAACGGCGCCCGGATCACCCGGTCGCTGAGCTGGGCGCGGATCTGCGCGACCCGGGCATTGGCGGCGTCGCGGGTGGCGCGCTGGCTGTCGAGCGCGGCGCGCGCGATCAGCTGCTGTTCGGCGAGGTTGGCCTGGCGCTGGTAGAGCCGCTCGGCCTCGTTCGCCGCGGCCTGCGCCTCGGCCAGTCCGGCGCGCTGCTGGCGTCCGCTCAGGGTGATCAACGGGGCGCCGGCCTCGACCAGGTCACCGCTGTCGAAATGCACGTCCTCGACCGTCTCGCTGACCTTGGCGGTCAAGGTCACCGATTCGCGCGCCTTGACCGTGCCCAGCGCCTGCACGGTGTCGCTCCACGGCTGCATCCGGACCGGCTGGGTGGTCACCGCGAGCGCCCGCGCGCCATCGCGGGCCGGCGCATCGTCACCGCAGGCGGCCAGGGTCAAGGCAATCGCAAGGGCGCAGGCCGCGCCGAGTCCGGTGGGGATTCGCATGCTTTCTCGGGTTCGGGGAATCGATCGGGGAGTGTAGTCGCGGGCAGGTAACGCCCGCGTGGGCCAAAGGTTGACAGCACATCGGGCAAAGCCCCGCCACGACGGCGGGAGAGGTCGCTGGCCTCGTCCGGATAACGATCCCGTTCGCCTCGCTATGGCAGGCTTGGCGGCCTGTCGCCCTCCCCCACTCCCAGGACTTCCCATGCTCCACGACAGCATCGTCGACACCATCGGCCGCACCCCGATCGTCCGGTTGCAGCGGCTGGCGCCCGCCCACGTCACCCTGCATGCCAAGGTCGAGGCGTTCAATCCCGGCGGCTCGGTCAAGGACCGGCTGGCGATCGCGATCATCCTCGACGCCGAGGGCCGCGGCGCGCTCAAGCCCGGCGACACCGTGGTCGAGGCGACCAGCGGCAACACCGGCGTGGCGCTGGCGATGGTCTGCGCGGCGCGCGGTTACAGGTTCGTCGCGGTGATGACGGAAACCTTCTCGATCGAGCGGCGCAAGTTGATGCGGGCCTACGGCGCCAAGGTAATCCTGACCGCCGCGGCCGAACGTGGCACCGGCATGGTCCGCCGCGCGCGCGAGCTGGCCGACCGGCACGGCTGGTTCCTCGCCAGCCAGTTCGACAACCCGGCCAACCCGGCGTACCACCGCCAGACCACGGCGGCGGAGATCCTGCAGGATTTCGCCGGCCGCCGGCTCGACCACTTCGTCACCGGCTGGGGCACCGGCGGCACCCTGACCGGGGTCGGCGAGATGCTCAAGCTGGCCCGCCCCGAGGTCCGCATCAGCGCCTGCGAACCGGCCGGCGCCTCGCTGCTGGCCGGCAAGGAATGGCAGCCGCACAAGATCCAGGGCTGGACCCCGGACTTCGTGCCCGCGGTGCTCAATCGCGAGGTCGCCGACGCGATACTGCCGATCGACGACATACTCGCCCGCGACACCGCGCGCCGGCTGGCAGCCGAGGAAGGCATCTTCGTCGGCATCTCCGCCGGCGCGACAGTCGCGGCCGCGCTGCAGGTGGCCAAGGATGCGGAGGAAGGCGCGGTGATCCTGGCGATGCTGCCGGACACCGGCGAGCGCTACCTGAGCACTTTCCTGATGGAAGGGGTCAACGAAGGTTCGGACGACGAGTGGCTGGCGGGGCTGGGTTGACTGTTCGGCGCCGTCTCCATTTGTAGGAGCGACGTAAGTCGCGACCCGCCGAACCCGGGAGGCGATGTACAAGTCGCGACTTACGTCGCTCCTACATCGAAGCCGCCTTCGCCACGTCGGCGGCAAAAAAAACGCCGGCTCGAGGCCGGCGTTTTTCGTTCCGAAATGGCTGGCGCGTTACGCCGCCTTCCATTGCCCCAGCGCCGCCAGGCCATTGTCGCGCGCACGCGCGAACACCGTCTCCTGCGCCTTGCCGACGTTGGCGACGATGTCCTGCGCCCACAGCTTCAGCGCCGCCGACTGCATCGCCCGGCCGTAGGAGAACGACAGCGGCCACGGGTGCGGGCCGGCCTTGTTCATCGCGTCGAGGTGCGCGGTCGCGTCCTGGTCGGACTGGCCGCCCGACAGGAACACGATGCCCGGCAGGGTCGCCGGCACGGTCGACTTCAGCACCTGCAACGTCGCCGCGGCGACTTCCTCGATGCTGGCCTTGTCGCCGCTGGTGGTACCCGGCAGGACCATCGACGCCTTGAGGATGGTGCCTTCGAGCATGACGTTGTGCTCGTACAGCGAACCGAACAGCGAACGCAGGGTGACTTCGGTGACCTCGAAGCAGGTGTCGATGTCGTGGTTGCCGTCCATGATCACCTCCGGCTCGACCATCGGCACCAGGCCCTGCTCCTGGCACAGCGCGGCATAGCGCGCGAGCGCGTGGGCATTGGCCTCGATGCAGGTACCCGACGGCGCGTCGTCGCTGATGTTGATGACCGCGCGCCACTTGGCGAAGCGGGCGCCGAGCTTGTAGTACTCCTCCAGCCGCGCGCGCAGGCCGTCGAGGCCCTCGGTCACCACCTCGCCCGGGAACCCGGCAAGCGCGTGGGTGCCCTTGTCGACCTTGATGCCCGGGATGATCCCGTTGTCGGTCATGAGCTTGGTGAACGGCACGCCGGCCTTGGTCGACTGGCGCAGGGTCTCGTCGAACAGGATCGCGCCGGAGATGTGCTCGCCCAGATTCGGGGTCGACAGCAGCATCTCGCGGTAGGCGCGGCGGTTCTCTTCCGTGCACTCGACGCCGACGCCATCGAAACGCTTCTTGATGGTCGCGTTGGACTCGTCGATGGCGATGATGCCCTTGCCCGCGGCGACCATGGCCTGGGCGGTTTCGGCAAGCTGTTCGATGCTCATGGGGTTCCTGCGGGTGGCTTGGGGTAGCCCTCAAGTATACCCAGCCCCCACCGGAAAGACCATTTTGAAACAGTGGCTTAGAGCTCGCCGAGACCCTCGGCCTTGCCGCCCTCGCCGACCTGCAGCAGGCGCAGGGTGTTGGTCGCACCGCGGTGTTCCATGTGGTCGCCGCTGGTGAAGATCAGGCGCTCGCCCTCGTCCAGCCGGCCGGCGTCGAACAACTGCTGGATCGCGCTGCGCACGGCGTCGCGGGTGGCAAGGCCGCGGCTGTCGAAGTCCATCGGCACCACCGCGCGCATCAGCGCCATCTGCCGGCGCGCGCCGGGGTGGCGCGACAGCCCGAACACCGGCGCCGGCGAGCGGAACCGCGACAGGAAGCGCGCGGTGCCGCCGGACTCGGTCATCGCCACGATTGCGCGCACGCCGACGTGCTCGGACAGGAACATCGCCGCCATCGCGATCGCCTGGTCGGCGCGCTGCAGGTTGCGCGGGGCGTCCTCGAAGTCGGTGTCGTGGTCGAACTGGCGCTCGGCGCCGAGGCAGATCCGCACCAGCGCCTCGACCGACTTGACCGGGTAGCGGCCGGCGGCGGACTCGGCCGACAGCATCACCGCGTCGGTGCCGTCGATCACCGCGTTGGCGACGTCGAGCACCTCGGCGCGGGTCGGGATCGGGCTTTCGACCATCGACTGCAGCATCTGGGTGGCGGTGATCACCACTCGGTTGCGGGCCAGCGATTCGCGGATGATCTTCTTCTGCAGGCCGGGCAGTTCGGCATCGCCGATCTCGACCCCGAGGTCGCCGCGCGCGACCATCACCACGTCGCTGGCCTCGATGATTTCGGCGAGGTTCTCGATCGCCTCGGTGCGCTCGATCTTCGACACCAGCGCGGCGTCGCTGCCGGCCGCGCGCGCGATCGCCCGGGCCTCGTCCATGTCGGCGGCGGTGCGGCAGAACGACACCGCGATGAAGTCGGCATCGAGCTCGGCGGCGACCTTGATCAACTCGCGGTCGCGCTCGGTCAGCGCGCCCAGCGACAGGCCGCCGCCCTGCTTGTTGAGTCCCTTGCGATCGGACAGCTCGCCGTCGTTGAGCACGCGGGTGACGATGCGCTCGCCTTCGACCGACTCGACCTGCAGTTGCATCATGCCGTCGTCGAGCAGCAGCACGTCGCCGGGCGCGACATCGCCGGGCAGGCCGAGGTAACTGACGCCGATTTCCGACGCGGTCCCGGGCGCGGCATCGGCGCGCGCGATCAGGTCGAAGCGCTCGCCGGTCTTCAGCTGGACCTTGCCGTCGGCGAAGCGCTCGATCCGGATCTTCGGCCCCGGCAGGTCGCACAGGATGCCGACCTCGCGGCCGACCCGCTGGCCGGCCTCGCGCACGGCCTGGGCGCGCGCCAGCTGCGAGGCCGGGTCGCCGTGCGAGAAGTTGAGCCGGACCACGTCGACGCCTGCGGTCAGCAGCGCATCGAGGACGCCGGGGGGATCGGTCGCCGGACCGAGGGTGGCAAGGATCTTGGTACGTCGCAGCGTGATCGACATGGCATGCTTCCTGGATTGCGGATCACGCTAGCACAGCTTCCGCGCCATGCTGGTTGCATACGAATGCAGGCCCCGACCGAACACCCGCGCGACGACCTGCCCCTGCTCGAAGGCGCACGCGTTCGCCTGCGCGGCTTTCGCGAGGACGACCTGGGTGACTTCTACGCGGTGCATTCCGATCCGGTGGTGAACCGCTACTGGAGCTTCCCGGCGTGGACCGATCCGTCGCAGGCGCGCGACTACTTCGCCAGCGCGATCGGCGGCCGCGACGCCGACCGGATGCTGTGCTGGGCGATTGCCGATCTCGACAACGACCGCCTGATCGGCGCCACCACCCTGTTCGCGATCAATCGACCGCAGGGTCGCGCCGAGGTCGGCTATGCGCTAAGCGCCAGCCACTGGGGCCGCGGCCTTGCGCAGGAGGCGCTGCGGCTGGTGCTTGGCCATGCGTTCGATGCGTTGGAACTGCGCCGGATCGAGGCCGACATCGATCCGCGCAATGCGGGGTCGTGCAGGTTGATCGAACGCATGGGGTTTGTTCGCGAAGGATTGTTGCGCGAACGCTGGTGCGTTGCCGGCGAGGTCAGCGACTCGGCGATCTACGGATTGTTGGCCACGGACTGGCGCGCGAAAAACCTGTAGGAGCGGCTTCAGCCGCGAACAAGAATCGGTTTGCCCGATCGACCCCAGTTCGCCAGCGACCGTCTTACAGAACTTGAGAGAACCGATTGCCGGATCGCGGCTGAAGCCGCTCCTACAAAAGCTCGAGGGCCCCGACCAGTCTCAACCCCGCGCGTCGAGCGCCGTCACCGCCGGCAACTGCTTGCCTTCGAGGAACTCCAGGAACGCGCCGCCGCCGGTGGAGATGTAGGACACGTCGGCTTCGATACCGTACTTGTCGACCGCCGCCAGGGTGTCGCCGCCGCCGGCGATCGAGAACGCATCGCTGGCCGCGATCGCCCGCGCCAGCGCTTCGGTGCCGTGGCCGAAGGCGTCGAACTCGAACACCCCGACCGGGCCGTTCCAGACCACGGTGCCGGCGCGCTTGATCAGCTCGGCATAACGCGCGGCGGTGTCCGGGCCGATATCGAGGATCATGTCGTCGGCGCCGACCGCGTCGATTGCCTTGACCGTCGCCGGCGCATCGGCCGCGAACGCCGGCGCGACCACCACGTCGGTAGGCACCGGGATGTCGGCGCCGCGCGCCTTGGCGTCGGCCATGATCTTTTTGGCGGTGTCGATCAGGTCCATCTCGACCAGCGACTTGCCGACGCCGTGGCCCATCGCGGCGATGAACGTGTTGGCGATGCCGCCGCCGACGATCAACTGGTCGACCTTCGACACCAGCGATGCCAGCAACTCCAGCTTGGTGCTGACCTTGGAGCCGGCGACGATCGCCAGCAGCGGCCGCGCCGGCTGGTCGAGCGCCTCGCCGAGGGCGTCGAGTTCGGCCATCAACAGCGGTCCACCGGCGGCGACCTTCGCGTGCTTGATGACGCCGTGGGTCGAGGCCTGCGCGCGGTGAGCGGTGCCGAACGCATCCATCACGAACACGTCGCACAACGCCGCGTAGGCCCTGGCCAGCGCCTCGTCGTCCTTCTTCTCGCCGACGTTCATGCGGCAGTTCTCCAGCAGCATCAGCTGGCCGGGTTTGACGTCGACGCCGCCGACCCAGTCCTTGACCAGCGGCACGTCGATGCCGAGCAGTTGCGACAGGCGATCGGCAACCGGCTGCAGCGATTCGTGCTCGCTCCAGACGCCCTCGCTGGGGCGACCGCGGTGCGACATCACCATCACCGCCGCACCCTTTTCCAACGCGAGCTTCAGCGTCGGCAGGGCGGCGCTGATGCGCTGCTCCGAGGTGATCCGGCCGTCCGCGTCGATCGGCACGTTGAGGTCCTCGCGGATCAGCACGCGCTTGCCGGAAAGGTCGAGGTCGGTCATGCGGACGATGGTCATGGGCGCTTCCGTGGTTGTACGGGGGAGCCAGCTGGCTCGACAAGCCCGCTATTGTCCCGCCACGCGGTGAAGCCGGCAAACGCGCGCGGTGCTGCCGCATGACGCGGAGCCGCAAGGACCGCCCCGCCGGACTCAGGTTGACGAATTGCGCGGGTTGCGCAGGACCGCGACCGCCAACGAAGCCACCAGCAGCACGCCGAGGCCCAGCACACCCCAAAGCATCCATGTCTTCCAGTCGCGCGTCGGCGTCAGTGCTGCTGCGCCGGCCAATGTTTTCGATTCGCCCAGTTCGGCCCGCGCCGGTTGCCAGTCCGGCCCATGCTGGTCGCGCAGGGCGGCCAGCAGTTGCGGCAGCGGCGAGGCTTGCTGCTGCACGCGGGCGCTGCCGGCGACCAGTCGATACGGCGCCGGCCCGCGCGCAAGGAACACCACGGTTTCCGGGCGATAGCCCAGGCGCAGTGTCGGCGTCCCGGCGACGCCGGCGTCGCTGCGCAGCCGCCAGTGCCGGTCGCGTATGGCGGTATCGAGCACGCGCGCGGCCGAGCGGCTTGCGCCACCGGCAGTCCCAACCCGGTAGGCGATCCAAGGCCCCGCGCGCAGACGCCATGGCGCGTCGGCGTCATCGCGGCTCTCCAGCCGCCATTCGGCCGCGTGGTTGCCGGGCATCGCCACGTCGACCTGGCCGACCGGAAAACGACCGTCGAGTCGATACTCGAATACGCGCTGCGCCGGTTCGGTATCGACCGGCGACAACTCCAGCCATTGCGGTGCCGGCACCGGGCCGAGCGCGAGCACGGCGTCGACGCCGGTCAGCGTGACTGGCCCGCCGCGGCCTTCCGGCAGCAGGCGCAGGTAATGCGCATCCGTGCCACCCGGCAGATCGATGCGCCGTTGCAGCAGGCGATGGCCGTCGCGCTGCAGGTCGATCAAGCGGCCATGGGCCGGCAAAGGTCGCCAATGCTCGAGATTGTCGCTGGCCTCGAGCCGATATCCCAGGTCCATCCCCGTGACCGGCGCCCACCCCAGCTCGAGTGCGACGACGCTTGCGTCGATACCGCCCAGGTCCAGCAGCCATGCACCGTCGGCCGCTGGCATCGGCGTGCCGTCCTCGCTGCGAACCTCGACCTGGCGCAACCGCCCGTCGGCATCGGCTCGCGTAATCAGCTGCCACTCCGCTGCGCCGCGACCCGGCACCGGCAACGCGAACAGCGGCACCGATGCGCGCTGGACGGGCTGCGCCGGCACCGGCAGCCGCGCCACCGGCAGCACCGCACCCTCGCCATTGAGCACCGCCAAGTCGCCCAGATCGGCAGCCTGCAGTTGCCGGTACACCGAGGCATCCAGTTGCACCTGGTACGCGCCCGCATCCTCACTCTCGAGCCGCAACGGCCACTGCGTCGCGTAGTCGGCCTGCGGCGCCGCCATGGCGAGCAGGGGCAACGCCAGCAATCCGATCAGTACCTGTCTCATTGCGCCGCCTCCTCGCCAAGCTCGAATTCCTGTGCGCCGGCGCGTGGCGGCGCCGGTGCGAAATAGCCGACCACCGTGCACAGCAACCCGTAGGCGATGAACGAAACGATGCCAAGCAGGTTGCCCAGGTGCTGGCGGTCGACCAGCAGCAGCTTTGCCAACACGACCGCCATCAGCACCGCGCCGGCCAGCCACAGCGCGCGCTGGCCGCGGCGCGAACCGACGATCCAGCCGAACACGCCCAGCAGGCTCCAGACCACGGTCAAGCTGGTCTGCACAAGGCTGGTCGAGAACATCGCATCGCTCCAGGGCACGTCGCCCCAATGCCGGCAGGCGCGCAGCACTTCCACGCTGACCAAGGCAAAGCCGGCCGCCGCCAATACAGGCACGCGCCAACGCGCCAACTCACCGGCCGCCGGCGTGCGCCACCAAGCGGCCAGCAACGCCAGCGCGGCAAGTTGCATCAGGCCAAGCGGATTCAATACCGGCAACCACGGCAGCGGCGCGCTATGGCCCGGTTGCCACAGCGCGAGCAGCCATCCCAGCGCCAGCAGCGCGACAACCAGCCCATGTATCGAGTCGCGCCATTGTCCGAAACGTTCGCCCATCGGCGGCGCCAACAGTTGCGACCGCCATTGCAGCAGCGCCGCCAGCGCGAGCCACGGCAGCGCGAACGCCGTCCATTCCCAACTGCCGGCGATCGCCAACCGTTCGACCAGGTGCTGCAGCGACAACGCCAGCATCAACGTCCAGGCGATCAACCAGGCGCTGTGCGCCAGCCCCGGCATCGAACCGCCCTCCGCGCGCAGGCTGCCGAGCATGCGCCAGCCGGTGATCGCGAACAGCGCCCACGCCGCCAGCCCGTATCCGCCCACGGGCCAGGCGTGTGCCTCGTGCTGGGCGAGCGCCAACGGCACCGCCGCCATAACCGCGAGCGTGGCGGTCCATGCCAGCGCCGCCGACGGCAGCCGGCGATGGGTCTCCGACGCCAGCCATCCGGTGATCGCCGCCAGCGCCAACACGTAATCGGGCGCGAGCTCGTCGAGGACGTACTGGTCGATTTCGTGCAGGGCAGTGCCCAGCCACCACGCGAGCGCCCACAGGTAATAGACCACCGAGGCCTGCGACCCGGGCTGCGCGCGCCGGTAGCTCCAGGCGCTGGCGAAACCGCCCAGCGCGATCAGCAGGCCGGCCATGAATGCCGCGTTGACGATGCCGACCGACGCGATCGGCAAACCGTCAACCGCGATCGCGAATGCAATCGCCGCCGCCACCTGCAGCGCGCCGCCGGTCCATTGCTGGCGTCGGCTGTGCTGGCGCAGTCCGAGCCAGGCCAATCCCGCACCCTCCAGCGCGAACACCGCCGCGGTCGCCTGCGCCGACAACGCCAGCGGCACTGCCAGCGTCGCGAACCCCAGCGCTAGCACCGCGTACGGCGCGACCAGGCGGTGAAAGTGTTCGCGACCGCGCAACCACCACGCCAGCGCGGCGTGGATCGCACCCAGCGCCAGCGCACAGAACGCCAGCGGCAGGCGCTCGCCGTCCAGCAATCCGGCCTGCAGCGAGAACGCTACCAGCGGCGTGCCGAACACCAGGCAGCCATCGAGCAGGTCGCGCCGCCCGGCCGCCCGCCGTCGCGCGTAGAGGATCGGGATCAGCAGGTAGAACGCGAAGAACAGCAGCAGGAACGGCTCGGTGGTCGCGAAGTCCTCCGGCCGATAGCGCAGCACGCCCCACGCCGTGCCGATGCCGAAGGTGAACGCGAACCCGAGGACGTTGAGCAGCCGCCAGGCGCGCATCCAGGCGATCGCGAAGATGGCCGCGTTGAGCACCGCGTAATAGCCGAACAGCGCGACATGGTTGCCGGTCCCGGTCGACAACCACAGCGGTGCGAGGAAACCCGCCAGCAGGCCGAGCACCGCCAGCGCCAACGCCTTCTGCTTGACCGCGAGCACGCCGGCACCGGCCACCAGCACCACGCTGAGGCCAAACGCGACGCCGGCCGGCAACAGCGGATACAGCTTGAACGCGGCGAACACCACCAGCAGCAGCACGCCGATCGCGCCACCCTGCAGGCTCAGGGCGAAGCTGCGCCGCGAGTCGCGCTGGCGCCAGCCGAACAACAGCGCCGCGGCCGCCGCGGCGGCGACGCCGGCCAGCCGCAGTTCGATCGGCAGCGTCATCCAGCCCTGGTCGCTGGCGTACTTGAGCAACGCGGCCACGCCGGCGAACAGCACCAGCATTCCGACCTTGACCGGCACGTTGCCCTCGGTGAACCAGCGGCGGATCGCGCGTGCGGCCAATTGCAGCGGGTCCGGACGCGAAGGCACCGCTGGTCTGGGCGGCCGGGTGGTCGTGGCCGACCGCGGCGGGGAGGCGGATACGGAGGGCGCGGCCGGAGCCGAAGCCGGCGTCGGGCGCGGTTTCGACTGCGGTGGTATCGGTGGTGATGGCGGTGCGGCCGTACGCGGCGGCGGGGTGGCCGGCCGTGGTGTCGGCTCACGCATCAGCTCGCCGAGGGTCGGTTCGGGTGCGCCTTCGCGCGACGTCCCATGCGTGGCGATCTCGACCTGCAGCTCACCCAACTCGCGCTCGAGCGCATCGACCCGATGTCGCAATCCGCTGATCATCGCCAGCGCCACGATCAGCAACACCGGAACCGCGAGCAGCGTCAGTCCCAGCAGTACGAGCAATCCTTCCATGACCCCGTCCCCAGCCCCTTGTATGAGCGGCAGGCTACACCATGGGTTCGGCGCTGGTTGCCTGTGTACCGAATTCGCACCCACCACCAGATATCGTGTTGACGATATCTACCATCCCCACTATGTTGTGCCCGTCGGTGCCGACCTCGCGGTCGGCTTAAAACGGGAAGCCGGTGCGGACACCTCGTCCAATTCCGGCGCTGCCCCGCAGCGGTAGTGGAAACGAAAGCCGTCATGGCACTGGGGCGCAAGCCCCGGGAAGCGACGGCCGGTAGGTGGAGCGACCACGCTCCGCGTCCAGAGCCCGAAGACCTGCCGACAGCCGCGCGATGCACACCGCGCGGTGACCGGCCAGGGAGTCTTCGGACTCCGCGCCCGCGGGGGCGTGGCCGTGCCGTCGATGCCGGGCCTGCGCATGCAGGTCGCGACTGTCGAGGGCATCCGCGCCTCCGTGCGCCGTCCTTCGAGGGAAGGCCGGCGAACCGTGCTTCACGCACCGGAGTCACGCCATGACCACTGACATGCCCATCGCGGTTGCCGACGACGCACCCGACCGCGCCGCCACGTCCGATACCCACGCCAGCGCCGCGACGCCACCGACATCAGTCCGCGCCACCGACGCCCCCGGCTTCACCCTGACCCCGCCGGCCGCCGCCTTCAGCATGGCGGTGACCAAGCGCAACGGCAGCCGCGAGCCGGTCGACCTCAACAAGATCGTCCGCGCGATCACCCGCTGCAGCGACGACCTGTACGCGATCGACCCGATGCGCGTCGCCACCCGCACCATCTCCGGCCTGTACGACGGCGCCACCACCCGTGAACTCGACGAGCTGTCGATCCGCACGAGCGCCCTGCTGACCGCCGAGGAACCCGAGTACGGCCGCCTCGCCGCGCGCCTTCTGGCCGGGGTGATCGAGAAGGAAGTCGCGGCGATCGACATCAACGCGTTCTCGCAGTCGGTGCAGCGTGGTCATGAGCTGGGCCTGATCAACGAACGCCTGCTCGGCTTCGTCCAGGCCAATGCGCGCAAGCTCAACGACGCGATCGACAACTCGCTCAACAACCGCTTCGACTACTTCGGCCTGCGCACGCTGTACGACCGCTACCTGCTGCGCCACCCGACCGCGCGCACGGTGATCGAGACCCCGCAGCAGTTCTTCCTGCGAGTGGCCTGCGCGCTGAGCGAGGACGTGTCCGACGCGCTGGCGCTGTACGGGCGGATGGCGCAGCTGGACTACATCCCGTCGTCGCCGACGCTGTTCAACGCCGGCACCACCCATGAGCAGTTGTCGTCGTGCTTCCTCTTGGATTCGCCGGAGGATTCGCTGGAGAGCATCTACCAGCGCTACATGGACGTCGCCAAGCTGAGCAAGTTCAGCGGCGGCATCGGCCTGAGCTACACCCGCATCCGTTCGCGCGGCTCGCTGATCCGTTCGACCAACGGCCTGAGCAACGGCATCGTGCCGTGGCTGAAGACGCTCGACGCCTCGGTCGCCGCGGTCAACCAGGGCGGCAAGCGCAAGGGCGCGGCCTGCGTGTACCTGGAGCCGTGGCATGCCGATGTCGAGGAGTTTTTGGAACTGCGCGACAACACTGGCGACGAGGCCCGGCGCACCCACAACCTCAACCTCGCCAACTGGATACCGGACGAGTTCATGCGCCGGGTCGAGATCGATGCGATGTGGTCGCTGTTCGACCCGCACAAGGTGCCGCAGCTGACCGACCTGTTCGACGAGGCGTTCGACCGCGCCTACGCCGCCGCCGAGGCCGCCGGGCTCGCCCACAAGCAGGTCAAGGCGCGCGAGCTGTACGGTCGGATGATCCGCACCCTGGCGCAGACCGGCAACGGCTGGATGAACTTCAAGGACAAGTCCAACCGCGCCTGCAACCAGACCGCGAAAGCCGGCAGCGTGGTGCATCTGTCGAACCTGTGTACCGAGATCCTCGAGGTCACCTCGCAGGACGAGACCGCGGTGTGCAACCTTGGCTCGATCAATCTGTCGCACCATGTCGAGCTGTACGAGGAAGGCCCGGTGCATGGCGAGGCCGGTCTCTTCGAGTTCGACAAGCTCGCCGAAACCGTGCGATTGGCGGTTCGCCAACTCGACCGGGTGATCGACCTCAACTTCTACCCGATCGAGACCGCGCGCCGAGCCAACCTCAAGTGGCGGCCGGTCGGACTCGGCGCGATGGGCCTGCAGGACGTGTTCTTCAAGCTGCGGCTGCCGTTCGACTCCGAGCCGGCGCGGGCGCTGTCGAAAAAGATCGCCGAGGAAATCTATTTCCACGCGCTGTCGGCGTCGAACGAACTGGCGCTGGAGCACGGTAAACATCCCGCCTTCGACGACACCCGCGCCGCCAATGGCGAACTGCAGTTCGAGGCCTGGGACGCGCAGCCGACCGACGCCGAACGCTGGGATGGCCTGCGTGCGCGCATCCGCGAACACGGCCTGCGCAATTCGCTGCTGATCGCGATCGCGCCGACCGCGACCATCGCCTCGATCGCCGGCTGTTACGAGTGCATCGAACCGCAAGTGTCGAACCTGTTCAAGCGCGAGACCCTGTCGGGCGACTTCATCGTGGTCAACCGCTACCTCGCTGACGAGCTGAAGGCACTGGGCCTGTGGACGCCGGAGTTGCGCGACGCGATCAAGCGTGCCGATGGCTCGATCCAGGGCATCGACGCGATTCCCGATTCGCTGCGGCAGGTCTACCGCACCGCGTGGGAATTGCCGATGCGCTCGCTGATCGACATGGCCGCCGACCGCGGCGCGTTCATCGATCAGAGCCAGTCGCTCAACCTGTTTATCGAGAGCCCGAATATCGGGCAGCTGTCGTCGATGTACATGTATGCGTGGAAGCAAGGGTTGAAGACGACGTATTACCTGCGCTCGCGGCCGGCGACGAGGATTGCCAAGGCGACCGTAGGGAACGCCGCGGCAGGCGCGCCGGTGCCGGTGGATGAGGCGATTGCCTGCTCGCTGGAGAACCCGGAGAGCTGCGAGGCCTGCCAGTAACGCCCCCCTTTTGTAGGAGCGACGTGAGTCGCGACCCGCCGACGTCGCGATTCCCTGCGCGTTCGCGAATTACGTCGCTCCTACACCCGCGCGCGCCCGCGTCGTCCAACCGAATTCCAAGGATCCACCATGTCCACCCACCTGCTCGACCCCGGCTTCGACCTCACCCTGAGGCCGATGCGCTACCCGCGCTTCTACGACATGTACCGCGACGCGATCCGCAATACCTGGACCGTCGAGGAGGTCGACTTCTCGCTCGACGTCAACGACCTGCGCCACAAGTTCGGACCGGCCGAGCGCCACCTGGTCGAGCGGCTGGTCGCGTTCTTCGCCACCGGCGACTCGATCGTCTCCAACAACCTCGTGCTCAACCTGTACCAGCACATCAACGCTCCCGAGGCGCGGATGTACCTGTCGCGGCAACTGTACGAGGAAGCGCTGCACGTGCAGTTCTACCTGACGTTGCTCGACACCTACCTGCCCGATCCGGCCGAACGCGCCAAGGCGTTCGACGCGGTCGAGAACATCCCCTCGATCCGTGCCAAGGCCGAGTTCTGCTTCAAGTGGATCGACTCGATCCAGGGCATGCAGCGCATCGAGACCCGCGCGCAGCGCCGCCAGTTCCTGCTCAACCTCATCTGCTTCGCCTGCTGCATCGAAGGCCTGTTCTTCTTCGCCGCGTTCGCCTACGTCTACTACCTGCGCTCGCGCGGACTGCTGCACGGGCTGGCCAGCGGCACCAATTGGGTGTTCCGCGACGAGAGCTGCCACATGGCGTTCGCGTTCGAGGTGATCGACACCGTGCGCAAGGAGGAGCCGTCGCTGTTCGATGCCGAACTAGAACGCGAGATCGTGCAGATGCTGACCGAAGCGGTCGACTGCGAGATGCAGTTCGCCGCCGACACCCTGTCCGGCGGCGTGGTCGGGCTGTCGCTCAAGGACATGCGCCAGTACCTGGAGTACTGTGCGGACCAGCGGCTCGGACAACTGGGGATGCCGAAGCATTTCGGCGCAAGCAACCCGTTCGGCTTCATGGACTTGCAGGACGTACAGGAGGTCACCAACTTCTTCGAACGCCGGGTCTCGGCGTACCAGGTCGGCGTGCAGGGCGAAGTCGCCTTCGACGCCGCGTTCTGAAGCGACGTCCGGTCGCGCATCACGCACCATCCCCCGAGTCGAACCGCTCGGATCACTCTGATCGACGGCGCCGCGAGATCGCGGTTGCAACAGGCGGCACGGAGCCGCCGCCCCGGCACGGATCGCGGGGCGACAGCAGGGATGCCGAGGGACGACATGGCAGTCGTCGATGCAGCACCGGACGCCGCGGGGGCCAGGGATGGCCGACAACAGGCGGCATGGATGCCGCCGGCTTGTTCTTTCAGCGCCCGCCGACCACCGGCAAGCCGAGGCCACGCGTCGCCGCGTCGATACCGAGCCCGTAGCGCAGGCTGCGGCCGATCCGGTCGGCGTACTCACCCATCTGCCGCGCGTGCTCCTCGTCGAGCATTTCGGTGGCGGTCTGGCGCCACAAGGCCAGCCACTCCTCGAAATGCGCGGCGTCGATCGGGTGGCCGCGATGCTTGGCCATCGGGTTGCCGCGGTAGGTCTTGGCTCCCAGCGCGACCGAACACCAGAACGAGGTCAGCAGACGCTTGTGTTCGGGCCAGTCGTCGACCGCCGCATTGAATACCGGCCCGAGGGTCGGATGGCGCTGGACGCGGTCATAGAACACGTCGACCAGTTCGGCCAGTTGCTGCTCGGTGAGTTCGGCGGATCGCGTCATGGGCTGGGGCTGGGCAGGGACACGTGATGGTGCACCCGTTAGATGGGGCCCGCCTTGCCCCACGTCAAGCGGCGCAAGAAAAAAGGCCGGGCGAGCGGCCCGGCCTTTTTGTGTTGCGCAGCGCGCGGCGCTTTACTTCGCCGCGACCACCTTGACCATCTCCAGGCACTTGTTGGAGTAGCCCCACTCGTTGTCGTACCAGCTGACCAGCTTGACGAAGCTGTCATCGAGCGCGATGCCGGCCTCGGCGTCGAAGATCGAGGTGCGCGCGTCGCCGCGGAAGTCGGTGGCGACCACCTTGTCCTCGGTGTAGCCGAGGATGCCCTTCAGCGGGCCCTGCGACTGCGCCTTCATCTCCGCGCAGATCTCGGCGTAGGTCGCCGGCTTCTCCAGCTCGACGGTCAGGTCGATCACCGACACGTCCGAGGTCGGCACGCGGAAGCTCATGCCGGTCAGCTTCTTGTTGAGCTCCGGGATCACCACGCCGACCGCCTTGGCCGCGCCGGTGCTGGACGGGATGATGTTCTCGAGGATGCCGCGGCCGCCGCGCCAGTCCTTGTTGGACGGGCCGTCGACAGTCTTCTGGGTGGCGGTGGCGGCGTGCACGGTGGTCATCAGGCCGCGCTTGATACCCCACTTGTCGTTCAGCACCTTGGCAACCGGCGCCAGGCAGTTGGTGGTGCAGCTGGCGTTCGAGATGATCGCCTCGCCCTTGTAGGTCTTGTCGTTGACGCCGTAGACGAACATCGGGGTGGCGTCCTTCGACGGCGCCGACAGGATCACCTTCTTCGCGCCGGCATCGAGGTGCTTCTGCGCGGTCTCGGCGGTCAGGAACAGCCCGGTCGATTCGATCACCACCTCGGCGCCGACCTCGTCCCACTTCAGGTTGGCCGGGTCGCGTTCCTGGGTCAGGCGGATCTTCTTGCCGTTGACGATCAGGTTGTTGCCGTCGACCGACACCTCGCCCTTGAAGCCGCCGTGGACCGAGTCGTACTGCAGCATGTAGGCCAGGTAGTCCGGCTCCAGCAGGTCGTTGATGGCGACGATCTCGATGTCGTTGCCGAAATTCTGCACGGCCGAGCGCAACACGTTGCGTCCGATGCGGCCGAAACCGTTGATACCAACCTTGATCGCCATTACGGGCTCCTGATGGGCGGAACTGGTGGGAGGAAGCGGATAGATCAGGGTATTTTAGCCTGTTGCCCGCGCGAGTGCCCCGCGCCCACCCCGCCCCGAGACCAACGCCATGCGCCGTTCACGCCCCGTCGCCCTTGTGCCCTTGCTGCTTGCCGCGGTGCTGTTGCTGCTCGCCGGGCCGGTTGGCGCCTGGGGGCCGCAGGGCCACCGCCTGGTTGCCGCGCTGGCCTGGGCCGGCCTCACCCCGCAGGTCCGCGCCGAAATCCTCGTTTTGCTGGCCGGCGAGCCCGACCCGACCCTGCCCGGCATCGCCAATTGGGCGGATCAGCTGCGCGCCGAGGATCCGGACCTGGGCAAGCGCAGCGCGTCCTGGCATTACGTCAACATCGCCGAGGAAGACTGCCACTACGACGCCGCGCGCGATTGCCCCGGCGGCAACTGCGTGGTCGGCGCGATCGACCGGCAGCTGACGATCCTGGCCGACCACGGACAGCCCTTGGCCGTGCGTCGGCAGGCGCTGAAGTTCGTGGTCCATTTCGTTGGTGACGTGCACCAGCCGCTGCATGCCGGCTTTGGCCACGACAAGGGCGGCAACACCGTGCAGGTCCACCTTGATGGCGACGGCAGTAACCTGCATCGCTTGTGGGACAGCGGCCTGCTGAATACCGCGGATCGCGACGATGCCGACTACCTGCAGCACCTGCAGCCGCCGGCGAGCGGGCTCGATGGCGCCCCCGCCGATTGGGCCGAAGCCTCGTGCAGGATCGCAATACAGCCCGGCCTGTACCCGGCGCGCGCGAAGATCGACGACGCCTATGTGCAACGCTGGCGCCCCATCGCCGAGGCGCAGTTGCGTCGCGGCGGCGCGCGGCTCGCGGCCGTATTGAACGGCGCGCTGGCCCGCTGACGGCAGGCAACGCCGCAGCCGACGTAGTATTGGGCGACCGCAGCGGAGACCCGCCCATGGTTCCCAGCGTCCAACCGTTCTTCCATCGCGACAGCAACACGTGGACCTACGTGGTCACCGAAGCCGGTGGGTCGTCGGCGGCGATCATCGACCCGGTGCTCGATTTCGATGTCCGGGCCGGCCGGACTTCAACCGTCTCGGCCGAAGCGGTGCTGGCGTTCGTGCACGAGCATGGCCTCGACGTGCAGTGGATCCTCGAAACCCACGCCCACGCCGACCACCTCAGCGCCGGCGACTGGCTCCGGCGGCAGTTGCCCGGCGCCCGGCTCGCGATCGGCGATGGCATCCGCACGGTACAGCGCGAGTTCGCATCGATCTTCAACTTCGGCGCCGACTTCGCGGTCGACGGCTCGCAGTTCGACCGCCTGTGGCACGCCGACGAAACATTCAGCGTCGGCACGCTGCCGGCGCGGGTGATCGGCGTGCCCGGCCACACCGACGACAGCTGCGCCTACCTGATCGGCGACGCGCTGTTCACCGGCGACTCGCTGTTCATGCCCGACAGCGGCACCGCGCGTTGCGACTTCCCCGGCGGCAGCGCCGCGACCCTGTATCGATCGATCCGGCAGATGTACCAGTTGCCCGACACCACGCGGCTGTTCGTCTGCCACGACTACGGCGCCGGCGGCAGCCGCGAGGTCGCCTGCGAAACCACCATCGGCGCGCAGAAAAGCGACAACATCCATGTCCGCGCCGAGACCGGCGAGGCGGAGTTCGTGCAACTGCGCGAAGCCCGAGACGCCACCCTGTCGATGCCGGCGCTGATGCTGCCCGCGGTGCAGGTCAACATCCGCGCCGGCGAGTTGCCGCCGGCCGAAGCCAACGGCGTGCGTTACCTGAAGGTCCCGCTCGACCGGTTCTGAGACATCGCCTTTCGCAGGACGCTCATCGGCATGCCCACGCCATTGAGCGCCGCATTGCGGCGTCAACAGCGTGTTAAACGCCGCGATCGCCTGAGTGAAGCAAGTTTGGCTTGAACGAATTGCTAGACCTGCGTTGCAGCAAGTCAGTCAGCCCTGAACGTCCGCCCAGAAGGACCGGAGGTGGCCCACATAAGATACTGCACGACGATCTCACCCAGACGGCGCTCGCTCGGGGTTTTGAGCATGTGGTCGCCTCCGGCGACGGACCAATAGAAAATTGCACGATCCGGCTGCTTTCGCATGAGCTCGATAGCCACGAGGTCTGCAGATGAAACGGGTACGCTCTCGTCCTTGTCCCCGTGCGCGATGAACAAAGGAACATTACTTTCTGATAGAAGGTCGAGAGGAGTGTTGTCTACGGCAAACGACTGCCACCGTTCGGAGCTATAGCCCTTGTACTGCTCTGGGGCATTCGATGAAAGAAACTGGTCGAGTTCAGAGAAAACCGCGGAGACACCCCCTATATCGCCTTGAGCACGTGCGAACGCGGCGAAGTCAGCGAACTGCGACGGGCCGGCTCCCCCGATTAGCATTAGCGATTCGGCGGCCGAGGCATCGGACGCTGCAACTCCAGCGGCGACGTCTGATCCTTCAGAAATGCCAACCAAATGGACAGACGCGACCCATTCCTGCTGTCTGAGCCATCTGATCTGGGTAAGGACATCTTCCACACGCTGCTCAAGTGTCACTGCCCCATTTTTCTCTGTGCAAGGACTTAACTTGAAAATCTGCTCGATGGAGAACTCGGGCGCGGACGACAGTGTCTCCAGTGAAACGATGTTTCTACGCTCCAGGTAGACCACATGGGCGTTCATTGATTTCCGTCGGGCAGGCGAGAGCAAAGGAACCGTCGCAAACGCTTCCTCGGGCATGTTGTCGAGCGAGGCAAAAGCCGGCGCGCAAAGCGAGCCCGGTATGAGTACAACTGCCGGAAGCTTCGCATTGCCCTTGTAGCGAATGATGTCTAGTCGGTGGCCACCGGCACTGGTCACAGTCGTGCGTTCCAAGCTCTCCAGACTTGGGAAGTCCGCGAAGGACTTTTTAGCTGCGGCCGGTGTGGCTACGAGAAGCAGACCAGCTAGAGCTGGGGCGATTCCAAACGATCGACTCATGCCACGCTTCTTGCACGCGGTACTACGTTCAGCAGGTCTAACGTCCACTTAGCGCTGCACCAGCGCGACCATCGCGAGCCCGGCGGCTGGTGCTGCCGCGCCGCCCTTGAGGGGCGGGATCGCGAAGTCGACCGGCACGCGCACGCGGCTGGTCACCAGCCGGCCGTTTTCGACTTCGGGAGTGAACGTCCACTTCCAGGCCGCATCGACCGCGGCCTGGTCGAACACCCCGGCCGGCTCGGAGCGCTCGACCACGATGTCGACCGGCTTGCCGCGCGGATCGATATCGATGATCAAGACGACGGTGCCGCTGATACGTTGGGCCACTGCCGCGGCCGGATACGGCGGCGGCGGAAGCGGCGGCGCCGGGGGCGCCGGGGGCGCGGCCGGAGGCGGCGGTGCATCGAGCACGGGTGGGGACGGAGGCGGCGGAGGCGGCGAAGGCGCGTCGGGCGCCAGCGCCACGGAGGGCGGCGGCGGGGGCGAGGGTGCCGTCGGCGGCGCCGGAGGCGCGGGGATCGGCGCCGCGACGGCCGGCGTTACTGCCGGCGCCAGTCGTGCAGGTTGCGCCGCCCACGCGGTAAAGCCAACCGCCAGCGTCAGCACGGCCACGGCCGCGCTGCCGGCGACCCAACGCGACGTGCCCGGAACAGGTTGCTTGAGCATTTCGATTCTCTCCTTGAGTGGATGGGCGTAGCCCCAATGGCACCCCAGCGGCAGCGCTTGCGTCGCCAGTTGGGTCTTGAACATCGCCTCGCCGTAGGCGCGACGCGAATGCGGGTGGCGCGCGATCACGCGCTGGTCGCAGGCCAGTTCCTGGTCGTGGCGGAGGTGGCGCGCGGCGAGGTGCAACAGCGGGTTGAACCACAACAGGCAGCGCAGCACCGCGGCCACGGCGTTGACGTGCAGATCGCCGGCACGGATATGGCTGCGTTCGTGGGCTCGCATCAATGCCTGCTGCTCGGCGCTGTAGCGATGGTCGAAATCCGCCGGCACCACGATCCGCGGCCGCAGCAGGCCTAGCGCGGCCGGCAGACCTTGATTGGAGTCCGCCTGTTGCAAGCCGTCGGCACGCGTACGCAACACACCCAGCGCACGCCGAAATCGCCGTTGCTGGGCGCCGACACCGATCGCCGCGACCACTCCGCCGATCAACCAGGCCCACGCCGCCAGCGCCATCCAGTCGCGGCCGGCCGCGGCATCAATGGGCGTGACTTGCAATTTGCTGCCAGCGTCGGCCGCGATGACCGCCACCGTCGTCGGTTCGATCGCCGCCGGCAGTGACACCGCCAGCAACGCCGCCGGCACCAGCAACCAGCCGGCGTACGCCACGGTGGCGCCGAACCGCTTGCGCAACGGTCGGCGCAGCAGCAACACCAGCACGATCGCGGCGCTGGAGGCGAGCGCGCCCTCGGTCAGGGTCGCGACGATCTCAGGGGCGTTCATCATCGATCTCCTCGAGCAGCTTGCGCAGTTCGGCGACATCCGTGCGGCTGAGCTTGCGGTGTTCGCTGAAGTGCGCGACCAGCGGCGCGACCCGGCCGCCGAACAGGCGGTCGAGCAGGCTTTCGCTCTCGTCGATCAGCCAGTCCTCGCGCTTGAGCACCGGCGTGTACAAGTAGCGCCGACCATCTTTCTCGGCGGCGATCGCGCCCTTGTTGAGCAGGCGGTTGAGCAGGGTCTTGATGGTCGCTTCCTGCCAATGTTGCGCGTCGGCCAATGCCGCGACCACGGCCTCGGCGCTGCGCGGGTGCTCTTGCCAGAGCACGTCCATCACCACCGATTCGGCTTCGCTGATCTGCATGTTGTTTACACCTGTAATCAGGATTTGAATTTACACCTGTAAACCTCGCTGTCAAGTCCGTCTGTTCAAGCCGGATCGCCGCCCGCCGATAACGGTAGCGCCCCTCCCATTGGCCGCCGGCGTGACCCTGATGACCCGCAACTCCCGCGAGCTGACGCCCGCCCCCTGCGAGGAGGCCGCGGAACGACGGGTGCTGCTGATCGAGAATTCGCGGTTCTACGCCGAGATGCTGGTGGTCGAACTGCGCGAGCGCCTGCAGCTGGAGGTGGTGGTGGCGCCGACGCTGGCGGCGGCGCGCGCGGCGCTGTCCTCCGGACAGGGCTTCTTCCTCGCGCTTACCGGCCTGGTGCTGGCCGACGGCGACCACCAGCAGATCGCCAAGCTGCTGGTCGGGCACGGCGTGCCGATGGTGGTGGTGACCGGCGTCTACGAGGAGACCGCGCGCGAACGCATGGCACGGCTGCCGGTGATCGACTACGTGCTGAAGGAGACCCCGGGCAGCATCGACTACCTGGTCTGGCTGGTGCGCCGGCTGCAGCACAACCGGCGCATCACGGCGCTGGTGGTGGACCGTTCCGATTCCGGGCGCACCCACGTGGCCGCGCTGCTGAAGCTGTATGGCTTCAGCGTGACGCTGGCCGCCGACGCCGCCAGCGGACTGCGCGCGCTCGACGCCGATCCGGCGATACGGCTGCTGGTGGTCGACCACAACCTGCCGGACATGGACGGCATCGAGTTCACCCGGCGCGCGCGCCAGGACCGTCCGCGCGACATGCTGTCGATCATCGGGTCGTCGGCGTCGGCCGGGCCGTCCCAGATCGCCCGATTCCTCAAGCACGGGGCCAGCGATTTCGTGGCCAAACCGTTCTCGCGCGAGGAATTCTTCTGCCGCATCTCGCAGAACATCGACAACCTCGAGCTGATCGGCACGCTGCAGGACCTCGCCACGCGCGACTACCTGACCGGGCTGCCCAACCGGCGCCGGTTTTTCCAGGCCGGCGCCCAGGCGATGTCGCGCGAGCAGCCGATGGCAATGGCGATGCTCGACATCGACCATTTCAAGCGGGTCAATGACACCCACGGCCACGATGCCGGCGATGCCGCGCTGAAGGCAGTGGCGGCGGCGATCGCGGCGCATGCGCGCGGCGGCGATGTGGTCGCACGCTACGGCGGCGAGGAGTTCTGCGTGCTTGCGCCGGGAATGTCGGCGCCGCAGGCCGAAGCCTTCTTTGAGCAGTTGCGCGAGACTGTTGCCGACCTGTGCATCGTCTTCAAGGAGCAGCTGCTGAAGGTCACGGTCAGCATCGGCGTCTGCCACCGGGTCGATCGCGACCTGCATGCGTTGCTGACCGACGCCGACCACCTGCTGTACCTGGCCAAGGCCGGCGGCCGCAATCGGGTGGTGTGCCGGTCTTGGGTCGCGGAGAGTTGACGGCACCGGCGCGCGCGGGCGTTGCACATGCATACTCGGCGCATGAACCCATCGGCGCCGCCTGCAACCACCACGTCGTTCGACTCGGTCGAGGCCGCGGTCGACTTCATGCTGGACCGCATCGATGGGCCGCTGCAGGTCGGCGCCCCGCTGGGCCTCGGCAAGCCGCATCGATTGCTCAATGCGCTGTACGCGCGGGCCAAGGCCGATGCCTCGCGGCCGCTGCATCTGTACACCGCATTGTCGCTGGACCCGCCCGGCGCCACGAAGGGCCTGGAGGGGCGCTTCATCGGTCCGTTCGTGGCGCGCCATTTCGGCGAGGACTTCCCGCGACTGGACTACGTGGCGGCGATGCGTGGCGATACGCTGCCGGCGCATATCGAGGTCGAGGAGTTCTACTTCCAGTCCGGTGCGCTGCTTGGTTCGAGCCAGGCGCAACGGCGTTACGCCAGCCTCAACTACACCCACGTCGCCCGCGCGCTCGCCGACCGCGGCGTCGACTGCATCGTGCAACGGGTCGCGCGCGAGCCCAGGGGTTCGCGGTTGTCGCTGTCGTGCAATACCGACCTGACCTTCGATGCCATCGACGCGATCGTCGCCGCGGGATTGCCGCGGCCACTGCTGGTCGCCGAGGTCGATCCGGAGCTGCCGTGGCTGGATGGCAGCGCGGCGGTCGACGAGGATTTCTTCGATGCTGTGGTGACGCCGCCAGGGCCGCACCCGAAATTGTTCGGCCTCCCGCGACAGCCGGTGAGCGAGGTCGACTACGCGATCGGCTTCCACGCCAGCACGCTGGTGGTCGATGGCGGCACTCTGCAGATCGGCATCGGCGCGCTGGCCGATGCGTTGTGCCATGCGCTGGCGTTGCGGCATCTCGACAATGCCGCTTATCGCAAGGTGCTCGTGACGCTACGTTCGCCGGCCGCGGACGACCCGGCGCTCGGGCCGTTCGCGCAGGGCCTGTACGGCTGCAGCGAGATGCTCAACGAAGGGTTCAAGCGGCTGGTCGAGGCCGGCGTGATCCGGCGCAAGGTGGTCGAGGACGAGGCGGTGATGCGGCGGCTGGTCGAAGGCACTGCGACCGAGGCCGAACAGGCGCTGCTGGAACGCGACGGCCAGTTCCTGCACGGCGCGTTCTACCTCGGCTCGCATGATCTGTACGACTGGCTGCGCAACCTCGACGACGACACTCGCCACGCGATCGACATGCGCCGGGTCAGCGCGGTCAACGAGCTGTACGGCGGCAACGAAACCCTGGAGCGCCTGCAGCGCCGCGATGCGCGCTTCTTCAACAGCTGCATGATGGCGACCGCGCTCGGCGCGGCGGTGTCGGACGCGCTGGAAGACGGTCGCGTGGTGTCCGGCGTCGGTGGCCAGTACAACTTCGTGTCGATGGCGCACGCGTTGCCGGGCGCGCGCTCGGTGCTGATGTTCCGCGCGGTGCGCGACAGCGGCGGGCGCAGCAGTTCCAACGTGGTCTGGAACTACGGCCACACCACGATCCCGCGGCACCTGCGCGACATCTACATCAGCGAGTACGGCGTCGCCGACATGCGCGGCAAGGCCGACGAGGACTGCGTGATGGCGATGGCCGGCATCTGCGATGCGAGGTTCCAGCAGGGGTTGCTGGAGACGGCCAAGGCCGAAGGAAAGCTGCGCGAGGATTTCGTGCTGGCCCCGCGCGCCGCGGACAACACTCCGGTCTGGCTGCGCGAAGCGATGGCACCGCTGCGTCGCGACGGCACCCTGCCCGACTACCCGCTGGGCAGTGATTTCACCGAGGTCGAGCAGCGGCTGGTGAAGGCGCTGGGCTGGCTGAAGGCGCACACCGGCGGCCGTGGTGACAAGCTGCGCACGGTGGCGCGGGCGCTGCTGGGCCGCGGCCGTGCCGACCGTGAAGCACTGGCACGGATGGAACTGGAGCGGCCCGCCGGCCTCGGTGAGCGTCTGGAGGCCCGCCTGCTGGCACTCGGGCTGCGCGAAACCGCCGGGCCGTTGTAGGAGCGGCTTCAGCCGCGATCGGATGGTTGGTCGTTCGGCCGACTTCAGATCGCGGCTAAAGCCGCTCCTACAGGAATTTCCATGACCGCCGTTTCCGGCGGCAGGAACCTCAGAGCGAGTTGGCCGCTTCGACCACGCGCTCGACGGTGAAGCCGAAGTGCGGGAACAGCTTGTCGGCCGGTGCGCTGGCGCCGAAGGTGTCGATGCCGATCACCGCGCCGTCGAGGCCGACGTACTTGCGCCAGAAATCGGACACGCCGGCTTCGATCGCGACGCGCTTGCGACAGCCGCTAGGCAATACCGATTCGCGGTAGGCGGCATCCTGGCGGTCGAACACGTCGGTCGACGGCATCGACACCACGCGCACGTCCTCGCCCAGTTGCGCGGCCGCCTTCACTGCCAGGCCGACCTCGGAGCCGGTCGCGATCAGGATCAGCCGCGGGTTGGCGCCGCCGTCCTTGAGCACGTAGCCACCGCGTGCAATGTCGGCCACCTGCGCCGCGCTGCGCGGCTGGTGATCGAGGTTCTGGCGCGAGAAGATCAGGCAGCTCGGGCCGTTGCTGCGCTCGATCGCCGCGCGCCACGACACTGCCGACTCGACCGCATCGCAGGGGCGCCAGACGTCGTTGTTGGGGATGTAGCGCAGGCTGGCCAGGTGCTCGATCGGCTGGTGGGTAGGGCCGTCCTCGCCGAGACCGATCGAGTCGTGGGTGTAGACGTGGATCGCCTGCGCGGCCATCAGCGCGCTCATGCGCACGGCGTTGCGGGCGTAGTCGCTGAACACCAGGAAGGTCGCGTCGTACGGGATGAAGCCGCCGTGCACCGACAGGCCGTTGCTGATCGCGGTCATCGCGAACTCGCGCACGCCGAAGTAGATGTAGTTGGCGTCCGCGTCGTCGGTCGCGACCGACTTGCTGCCCTTCCACAGGGTCAGGTTGGAATGGGCGAGATCCGCCGAGCCGCCGACCAGTTCCGGCAGCAGCGGCGCGAACGCCTCGATCGCCATCTGCGAGGCCTTGCGCGAGGCCACGACCGGACCGTCGGCCTGCAGCTTGGCGATATAGGCATCGGCGGCGGCGGCAAACTCCGTCGGCAGCTCGGCGTGCGAGCGGCGGGTCAGTTCGTCGGCCAGCTGCGGGAACTGCGCGGCGTACTTGTCGAACGCGTCGTTCCACTGGGCCTCGCGGACCAGGCCGGTGTTGCCGGCGCGCCAGCCGTCGCTGATCCCGGCCGGGATCTCGAACGGCGCGTGCGGCCAGCCGAGCGCTTCGCGGGTCGCGACCAGTTCGTCCTTGCCGAGCGGTGCGCCGTGGCTGGATTCCTTGCCGGCCTTGGCCGGGGAGCCGAAACCGATCGTGGTGCGGCAGCAGACCAGGGTCGGCTTGCCGGTTTCGCTCATCGCCGCGTCGATCGCGGCCTTGATCGCATCCGCATCGTGGCCATCGACGCCGCGGATCACGTTCCAGCCGTAGGCCTCGAAGCGCGCCGGGGTGTCATCGGTGAACCAGCCGTCGGTATTGCCGTCGATCGAGATCTTGTTGTCGTCCCAGAACGCGACCAGCTTGTGCAGGCCCCAGGTGCCCGCCAGCGATGCGGCTTCGTGGGAGATGCCTTCCATCAGGCAGCCGTCGCCCATGAACACCCAGGTGCGATGGTCGACGATCGCGTGCTCGGGGCGGTTGAAGCGCTGCGCCAGCAGCTTCTCGCCGAGCGCCATGCCGACCGCGTTGGCGAAGCCCTGACCGAGCGGACCGGTGGTGGTCTCCACGCCCGGGGTCATGAAGTTCTCCGGGTGGCCCGGGGTCTTCGACTCCAGCTGGCGGAAATTCTTCAGGTCGTCGATCGACAGGTCGTAGCCCGACAGATGCAGCAGCGCGTACTGCAGCATCGAACCGTGTCCGTTGGACAGCACGAAGCGGTCGCGGTTGAACCAGCCCGGGTTGTTCGGGTTGTGGTTCAGGTAGTCGTTCCACAGCACTTCGGCGATGTCGGCCATGCCCATCGGCATGCCCGGATGCCCGGAATTGGCGGCCTGCACCGCGTCGGCGGCAAGGAAGCGGATGGCGTTGGCGAGGTCGCGACGGGCGGGCTTGGCGGCAGCAGGCGTGGGCATGGCGGGGTCGGTGGCGAAAAACAGCCGCCATTGTCCCATCCGGGGGCGGCCGTGTCGCGGCTGGGGTGCGGGGCTGGATGGTCGGGGTTTGTGTTAGCCGTGGCGTGGATCAGAGCGGAAGGTCAAACGCAGAACACGGTTTCGTGGGAGAGCGCCGCCCTGCCGAACCCTTGAGGCGATGTACAGGTCGCGACTGACGTCGCTCCTACCCGAAGCCCACCCCGCAGCCGCAGACATCCGGGCAGGAGGTGGACGGCGGGGGGATTGCGCAAAAGCGGGCCATGGATGGCCCGCGGCCCGCCTCAGGGCAGGACTGCCCTGACGAAGGGCTGGAGCAATCCCCCCGCCGGCCGCCTCCTGCGCGGCGACCTCACCCGAAGCCCGTTCTGCCTTACTCGACCGGCATGAGAACGCGCACTACATCCGAATCAATCCGCCAGCAACTCCGGCGGCGGATCCACCTCGCCGCGCGACACCACCGCCGCCGCAGCCAGGTCGCCAGTGACATTCAACGTGGTCCGGCACATGTCGAGGAAGCGATCGACGCCGAGGATGATGCCGATCCCTTCCGGCGGCACCCCGACCATGCCGCAGATCAATGCAATCACCGGCAGCGAGCCGGCCGGCACGCCCGCGGTGCCGATGCCGCCGAGGATGCACACGAACATCACCGTCACCTGCTGCACCAGCGACAGCTCGACCCCGAAGAACTGCGCCAGGAACAGCACCGTCACGCCTTCGAACAGCGCGGTGCCGTTCTGGTTGGCGGTCGCGCCCACCGTCAGCACGAAGCGCGAGATCTTGCGCGGCAGCCCCAGTTGTTCGTCGGCGACCCGCAGCGCGGTTGGCAAGGTGGCGTTGGACGAGGCGGTCGAGAACGCCATCACCATCGCTTCCTGCGAACCCTTGAAGAACTTCAGCGGCGAATAGCCACCGGCAAATTTCAGCGCCAGCGAATAGACCACGAACATGTGGATCGACAAGGCCAACACCACCACGCCCACGTACGCACCCAGCCGCACCAGCAGGTCCCAGCCGAACAACGCGGCGAGATTGAACATGAAGCAGAACACCGCGTACGGCGCCAGCTTGATGACCAGCCCGATCAGCGTCATCGAGACCTCGAACAGGCCCTCGATGCCGCGCTGCAGGGTGTCGGTGGCCGCGCTCCGGGTCAGCACCAGGCCGATGCCGATCATGATCGCGAAGAACATCACCGCCAGGATCGCGTTGTCGGCGGCGGCGGTGATGACGTTGCTCGGCACGATCGACAGCAGCATGTCCATGCCCTGCGGCTGGCCGGCGCTGCTGCTGACAATGGCCGCGGCACGCTCGGAACCCTCGGCGAGCATCTGCTCGGCGGCGGCGCGGTCGACGCCGACGCCCGGTTGCAGCCAGTTGACCAGCACCAGGCCGATCACCACCGCGATGCCGGACACGACCACGGTGTAGGCCAGGGTCTTCCAGCCGACCCGGCCGAGCGAGCGCACGTCGCCCATCTCGGCGATGCCGACCACCAGCGCCGAGAACAGCAGCGGGATGATCAGCATGAAGATCAGCCGCAGGAACAGTTGTCCGGCCGGCTGGGTGACGTAGGTGGTGAGCCACTGCACCCACTCGGCGTCGGCGCCGGAGACGTAGTAGGCGACCATGCCCAGCAGCAGGCCGGCAGCGAAGCCGATCGCCATCTTCCAGTGCAGCGGCATCTTGCGCTTGCCGGTGTCGGCGCCGGTATTCGTTTCCGTCATCGTCGTGCAGCTCCCCACGTAGGTGCGGGCGAGCTTAGCAAACTGGGCGCGTCGGACTGTCCGGGCCTTGTAGGAGCGACGTAAGTCGCGACCCGGCGGCCCTCGGGGCGATGTACAGGTCGCGACTTACGTCGCTCCTACCGCCGCAGGAACGCCCACCTGACCGGATTAGGTCAGGCGTCGGGGTACAGCGGCGGCAACGGCGATGCGGCCTTCTTCGGCCCGGCCTGCCAGCGCGGGCCGTCGGCGAAGGCGCCGCGCAGCAATCCGCGGGCAGCCACGCCGTCGCCACCGCCCCAGCGGGCGCGCTGCAGGGCGTCGATCGCATCGCGCTGGACCGGATCGGCGAGCCGGGCGCGGACGTCGTCGAGGTCGGTCGCCGGCGGGCGCGCCAGCGCGCACAGCGCATCGGCGACCTCGCCGAAGTCGCCGGTGTCGAGGGCGCGCTTGAAAGCGGCGAGATCGGTCATGCCGGCAGCACGTCGGGGCAGGCCGGGCGGCGCCGCAGCGCCCACCGCCTTTGCCGTCGGTGCGCTGCGATGCAAACCCCACAGCAAGGTCAACAACCACAAGCCCGCGAACAACAGCGTCGCCAGCACCCAGCCGCGGCTGGGGCCTTGCACGGCGCGCTGCAGCGGCGAGCCGGTCGTCCCGTCGACCGCGGTCGCCCCAGCCGGCGCGGTGATCGCCGGCGGCGAACCATCCGCCGCGACCCCGGCGACCTGCCACTCCAGCGTTGGCAAGCGTGAAGTGCGGGCCTTGCCGGCGCGCACGTCCCACCAGTCCAGTTGCAGCCCGGGCAACGCGACCTCGCCACCGCGGGTCGGCACCAGCGAGAACTGGCGGGTCAGGGTCACGCGCGGGCGGCCGTCGACGAAACGCTCGTCGGCCTGCACCGGTTCGGCGAACACCTGCACGCCGTCGATCGGCGGCAGGGTCAGCTCCGGCATCTGCGCGGCGCCGGTACCATCGGCCACCGCTTCGATGGTCAACGTCGCCGCCTGACCGACGCGCAGATCCTGCGGGGTCGACTGGTAGCGCAGTTGCAGGTCGTGCAATGGCAACCACGGTTGCGTTGCGTTGGACGGCACCGGTCGCACTTCCAGCACCCGCGGCGCGGCGCGAGCCTGCAGCGCGCCGCCGCCGCGACCGAGGAAGTCGTCGAAGAAGCCCGCGGCGCCACGGCCCTCGAAGGTGGCGCCGGGGATGGTCAGTTCGCCACTGCGTTCGGGGATCAGCAGGTACCGGCGCTCGATCACGGTGTAGCGGCGGCCGTCGATCTCGCGGCTGTACTGGGCATCGTCGCCGACCTGGCGCAGGGTGGCGCCCTCGGGCGCGGGCTGGTCGAGTTCGCCCGACACCAGCGGCACCGCCGAATACAGGCGCACCACCCAGCCGACCGCCTGTTGCACGTACGGATCCTGGTCGTCGGCTTCGCTCTCGATGAACACGTCGTCGCCGGCGCGTGCCGGGGCGACGGCGCTGGCCGGGGTCACCACCAGCGACAGCGGCTGGGTGCGCGCATTGCCGACGTGCAGCGCGGGAATCGTCAGTACGCCATCACGCTGCGGCCGCAGCGCGACCGCGTACAAGGTGCGGCTGCTGACCTCACCGTTGCTGAGTTCGACCCGGCGACTGCTGCTGTGGCCGCTGATCTCGAACTGCGCCCGTAATGGATCGTAGTCGGGGCTGGCGCCGGCATCGGTCTCGATGTTGAGGGTGACCGTCTCGCCCAGGGCGATGCGGTCGCGGTCGAGCCACGCGCGGGTCTGCGCGTTGGCGACGAGGCTCGTCAGCGCCAGCAGCAACAACAAGGTGGTCCGGATCAGCGCGCGCGACATCGGTGTCATTCCTCCCAGCCGCCCTGCATGCGGCGACGTTGGTGTTCGAGCCGGAACTTCTCGCGCAGCAGACCGCCCGGGTCGTCGGGAATCCGCCGCAGCCAGACCTCGTTGGCGAGCCGGCGTTCGCGTTGTTCGGCGGTCTCGACCGGGGCGGCCTCGGCGGGATCATCGGCCTGGCCGTCTTCCTGCGCATCCTGCAAGGCCTGCTGCATGCGTTGGCGCTGGGCCTGGTTGGCGGATTGCTGGGCCTCGGCATCGGTCGGTTTGGGCGACTGCGGTTCGCGCGGCGCAGCGTTGTCGCCGCTATCGGCCGGGTCCGACTCGTTCGGCTCCGACGGTGGCTCGGACTTGCCTGGCTGCTGTGACGGTGACTGGCCCTGACCCTCACCCTGCTGCGAGTCCTGCGGCTGCTGCGAGCCTTCCTGCTTGCCGTCTTGCGGCTGCTGTTGACCCTGCTGCTTGCCCGGTGGCGGCTTGCGTTTCATCGCCGCCTCGACCGCCTGCTTGTTGGCAATCGCGTCCTGCATGCCGGGACGCTGGTCCAGGGCCTGCTCATACGCGTCGATGGCCTCGGCATAGCGACCGGCCTTGGCCAGCGCGTTGCCACGGTTGTACAGCGAATCGGCGCTTTCGAGGGCCCCATACAGCTGCGCGGCGCGGGCGAAATCCCCTTCACGGTAGGCCTGGGCGGCCTGTTGCATCTGCTCGTGGGCGAGCTGGTCGGGGCGCTGCCACAGCTCGGCGGCGTGCGCGCCCTGGCCGGGCAGCCACAACACCAGCAGGACCACGGCAATCGGCGCACCACGGCGGAACGCCAGCAACGCAAGCAGCATCAATGGAATTAACAGCCAGTAGCCATCGTCATGCCAGCTGCGGCCACTCTCGCCGCGGGTTGCCCCCTCGGCCGCGGCCGGATCGAGCACGCCAAGCGATTGCAGGTCATCGTCGTCGCGGGTGAGCGCGGCGAAGCCACCGCCGCCGGCACGGGCCAGTTGCCTCAGCGAGTCCGCACCGAGCCGGGTGTTGGCGATCGAGCCATCGGGCCGCTTGTAGAGCGCACCGGCGGCGGTGCCCAACCCGAGTGCGGACACTCGGTAGCCCTGCATGTGCGCGGCGGTGGCGGCCTCGCGTGCCTTGTCATCGGCGTGGTCGGTCAGCAGCAGGATGTGGCCGCGATCGAACCCGGCCTGTTGCAGCAACTTGACCGACCACTCGATCGCGCGGTCGCCACGCTGGCCATCGACCGGCATCACCTGCGGGTGCAACGCATCGAGGAACAGGGCGACGTTGGCGACGTCGTCGGTCAACGGCGCCACGGTAAAGGCGTCGCCGGCGTAGGCCACCAGACCGACTTGCCCGCCTTGACGTTGCGCCAGCAGGTCGCCGAGCTTGGCCCGGGCCTGGGCCAGCCGCGACGGCGGCAGGTCGTCGGCGAGGCTGCTGCTGGACAGGTCAAGCGCGACCACCAGCGGAGTGCGGCTTTGCCACAGTGGCTGCTCGGTCTGGCGCCAGCTCGGCCCGGCCAGCGCCAGCACCGCGAGCAGGTAGCCGAGCGCGCCGAGCGCCAGCGCAGCATGGCCGCGGCGTTCGCCGCGATGGTCGAGCAGGCGCGGCAACAGGTGTGGATCGACCGCCTCGCGCCAGACGCTGGCGCGGTGTCGGCGACGCCACCACCACGCCGCCAGCAACGGCAGCGCGAGCAACGCCCACAGCCACGACGGGCGCAGGAAATGCAGGTTGGCGAGGTCGGGGATCATGCGCGCCTCCGACGCGGCAGGGCAAACGCCAGCAAGCCGAAGGCGAACGCCACGCCCAGCGGCCAGGCGTAACGTTCGATCTTCGGGCGCAGCGCCTGGCCCGGGCGTTCGACCGGTTCCAGCCGGTCGATCTCGGCATAGATGCCGGCCAGTTGCGCGGTGTCGCGGGCGCGGAAGAATTCGCCGCCGGTGGCGTCGGCGATCTTGCGCAGGGTCGCTTCGTCGATCTCGTCGCCGGCGCCCGGCATGGGCATCTGGAAACCGAACAACGACAACGAGCCATCGCCGCCGAACGCCACCGTGTAGACCCGGATGCCGGCATCGGCGGCGAGCTCGGCGGCCTTCAGCGGGTCGAGCAGGCCGGCGGTGTTGACGCCGTCGGTCAGCAGGATCACCACCCGCTCCTGCGATGCTTCCGGATCGCTGCCGGGGTCGCGCAGGCGCTTGACCGCGAGGCCCAGGGCGTCACCGATCGCGGTCTCCTGCCCGGCCAGCCCGACCACGCTGTCGGCCAGTTGTTGACGCACGCTTTCGCGGTCGGCAGTCAGCGGGGTCAATGCATAGGCGCGACGACCGAACACCAGCAGCCCGACCCGGTCGCCATCACGGCGGTCGAGGAAGTCGGTGAGCACCGCCTTGGCCGCGGTCAGGCGGTCGACCGGGCGGCCCCCCAGTTGCATGTCGGGTTCGCTCATGCTGCCCGACAGGTCGAGCACCAGCATCAATTCGCGGCCGGCCTGCGGCGGCTGCACCGCTTCACCAAGCGTTTGCGGTCGCGCCGCGGCGAGGCACAGCAAGGTCCACGCCAGCCAGTGCAACCATTGGCCACCGCTACCACGGATGCCGCCGGCGCCGCGCGCCAGCGGCTCGAGTCGGTGACCGAACGGCACCTTCAGCGCCGCGGCGGCGTTGCGCCGTGCCGGCAGCCAGCGGCGAGCCAGCAGCGGCAACGGCAACGCCAGCAGCAGCCACGGCCAGGCGAAGCCCTCGAAGCCAGGAACCAGTGCCGCCAACAATTCCGTGGAGCCGATGCTCATCGCGCCGCCTTCCGCCGCGGGCCCATCCACTGCAGGAACCGTGCACGCGCCAGCGGTCGCAATACCTCGACCTGCTGCGGATCGATGTCGGGCCGGTAGCCGCCGTCCAGCAGCAGCCGGCCGGCCTCGTCGTCGAGGTCGATGAATTCCAACCAGTCCCGGCCATGCAGGTGATCGGCGTCGGGTTGCCGCCGACGGGCGGCGCGACGCAGCAGTTCCGAAATCGCCGCGACCTGCGCCGCCGGCGTGGCTGCGGCGGACACCGCGTCGTCGAACACCGCGGCGATCGCGCGTTGCTGTCGGCGTCGACGCGCCATCCACCACAGCCATGCGCCGAGCGCCAGCAACAGCAACGCAGCCAGCACCCACCAGCCCGGCGCCGGCGGCCACCAGGGCGGTGGCGGCGGCTGGTGAATGTCGCGCAGGACCAGCGTCGGATCGGCCATCACGCCACCATCGGCCGCGCGCGGCCCAGCAGCGGCAGCCATGATTCGCTGGCGGCGTCGGTCGACAGCGCCTGCACGCGGATCCCGCGCGCCGGCAGCGATTCCAGCGCCGCCTCCAGCGGCCGGGTGAACTCGCCGCGCCAGCGCTGGCGCTGGCGGGGATCGGCGAGGTCGAGTTCGATTCGCGCGCCGCCACTGCGGAACGGCAGGCTCGCGGTCGGCGGCTTCAGTTCGAGTGGATCGGTCAGCAGCAGCAGGATGACCTCGTGGTGCTGGGTCAGCACCGGCCAGCGCCGCGCGGGCAGTTCGGCGATGCTGTGCGGGTCAGCCAGCACCAGTAACCGCGACCCCGGCCGCAGCAGGCGCTGGGCGTGATCCAGGGCGACCGCAAGACCGTCGTCGTCATCCGGCGGGCGCGCATACCAGCGCGCCAATGCGTCGAGTACCCGCAAGGCCCCGCGCGCGCCACCCGCCGGCGCCACCGGCGGCTCGCGCTCGCTGCCACGCAGGGCGGCGATGCGGTCGCCGTCGCGGACGGCCGCCCAGGCTGCGATCGCGCCGGCGCGCGCGGCCTGTACCGACTTGAAGCGGACTCGGGTGCCGAAGTACAGCGACGCCGCGGTGTCGGCGACGATCAGGCTCAACCGCTCGCGTTCGGCCTGGTAGAGCTTGGTGTGGGCGCGACCGGTGCGCGCGGTGACGCGCCAGTCGATGTGGCGGGCGTCGTCGCCGGCGCTGTATTCGCGCGATTCGGCGTACTCCATGCCACGCCCGCGCAACGGCGATAGCGATTGGCCGGTGATGCCGTGGCGGCCGAGCCTGGCGCTGCGGCGTCCGCCGGCGAGCGGACGCAGCGCGACCAGTTCGGCGAGCGTCGGGGTGATGCCGTCGGTCACGCGGGGCATGCCGCCATGGTTCGGGCCACTCGCTCCCTCCGCGGCAGGACCTGTTCAGTTGTAGGAGCGATGCAAGTCGCGACCCGCCGAGCGCCGGAGGTCATGTACAGGTCGCGACTGACGTCGCTCCTACCTGGAACGGTGGGACGGGTGGTCACCACAGCGATGCTCACGGCAGCGGCACCTTCGCCAGCAGTTCTGCGACCAGGCGCTCCCCATCCCAACCCTCGGCGGTCGCCTCGTAGCTCGGCAGGATCCGGTGGCGCAGCACGTCGGGTGCGATCGCGCGGACGTCGTCGGGGGTGACGTAATCGCGGCCGGCCAACCATGCGTGCGCACGGGCGCAGCGCTCCAGCGCGATCGAGCCGCGCGGACTCGCGCCCCAGGCGATGCGCTGGCCGAGTCCGGCGTCGTAGCGTCCGGCGTTGCGCGAGGCCAGCACCACTTCGATCAGATAGCGCTCGACCGCCGGGGCGACGTGCAGTTGCAGCACCGCGGCGCGCGCGGCGAACACGTCGGCTTGCGGCATGCGTTGCACCGCCGCATGGGTCGGCCGCAGTACATCGCGAGCGCGTTCGCGCGCCAGCCGCAGTATCTCGGCTTCGGCGGCGGCCTCCGGATACCCGATCCGCACGTGCATCAGGAAGCGGTCGAGTTGCGCCTCCGGCAGCGGGAAGGTGCCTTCCTGCTCGATCGGGTTCTGGGTGGCCATGACCAGGAACAGCGGCGGCAACGGATAGGTCGCGCGGCCGACCGTGACCTGGCGCTCGCCCATCGCTTCCAGCAACGCCGACTGGACCTTGGCCGGAGCGCGGTTGATCTCGTCGGCGAGCAGGATCGGGTGGAAGATCGGACCCGGCTGGAACTCGAACCGACCATCCTGCGGACGCCAGACCTCGGTGCCGGTGAGGTCGGACGGCAACAGGTCGGGGGTGAACTGGACGCGGGCGAAGTCGGCCTCGAGTCGCGCTGCCAGCGCGCGGATCGCGCTGGTCTTGGCCAGTCCCGGCGCACCCTCGACCAGCAGGTGGCCATCGGCCAGCAATGCGATCAGCAGGCGTTCGACCAGCGCCGACTGGCCGACGATCTCCGCCGAGAGCGCGTCGCGCAATTGCAGAAAAGCCTGGTGCAGGCGTGTCGACTCCGCGTCCCGGGCATCGGGCGCGCGTTCGGGCTGGCGGTCGATCGCGGTCTGTTCCATCGGTATCTCATTGCGAGCTGGCGTGGATCGAGTTTGACCGATGTTGCGCGGCGAGGTTCAGCCCTGCGCTACACCGGTTCAGGATTGGTGATGACCGGCGCGATGTCGCGCTGATGGCGGCACCGCGCAGCGGCGGCGTGAAACGCAAACGGGGCCCGAAGGCCCCGTTGCGGAATCGCAGGCTGGATGGACTCAGCGGTGATTGCGCTGCGAAACTTCCAGCACCTTCGGGGTCACGAAGATCAGCAGTTCGGCCTTTTCCTTCGACTTGCCCTTCTTCTTGAACAGGTTGCCGAGGAACGGAATGTCGCCCAGGAACGGCACCTTGGTTACATCGTCGCGCTCGGCGAACTCGTACACGCCGCCAATGACCACGGTCTGGCCATCCTCGACCAGCACCGCGGTGTTGACCGAGCGAGTGCTGATCTGCGGGACGTCGCCGATCGAGGTATCGACGAAGCCCTCGATCTCGTCCTTCTTGACGTTGAGATTGAGGAATACGCGGCCGTCGTTGGTGATGGTCGGTGTGACCTTCATCTCCAGCACGACTTCCTTGAACTGCACGCTCGGGGTGGCGACGCCGCCGGCGGTGGCCGGCTGGATGGTTACATAACCGACTTCGCGGCCCTGTTTGATCACCGCCTCGCGCTGGTTGCTGGTGACGATGCGCGGGTTGGAGATTACTTCGCCGCGCCCTTCCTCCTGCATCGCCGACAGGCGCACGTCGAGGGCATAACCGGCATTGAGCAGCGACAGCGCTACCGCGCCAGCCGGGTTGGCGACACCCAGATTAGTCATCAGGCCACGGGTAAGCTCGAAGGTGGAGTCACCGTCTTCAATGGCCTCAGCGAGAGAGTTCTGACTGTCGACGTTGTTCTCGACAGTACTGTTGAACCATACATCGCCGCCATCGGTGTAGCCCGACACGCCGAACTCGGCGCCGAGTTCGCGCATGAAGCTTTCAGTGGCGACCACGACCCGGGCCTCGATCACAACCTGGTCGACCGGGCGGTCGATCTCGGCGATCAGCTCCTTCATTGCTGCGACCTTCTCCGCAGTGTCGCTAATCATCAGGGTATTGGTGCGACCATCGGCGACCAAGCGTCCGCGCGCGGACAGGAATCCTGTATCCATCCGGCCCTGATCACCTTGGCCACCACCGCCCCCAGAGCTGCCGATGCCCTTGGCTTCGGTCAGCATTTTGAAGATCTGCTCGGCATTGTGATAGTTGATCTGGATGTACTCGGTTATCAATTCGGCCCGTTCAGACATCGCGATGCGCGCGTCGGCCTTGTCCTGCTCGTACTTGGCCAGCTCGGCCTGCGGGGCGACCCAGATCACGTTGCCACTGCGGCGCTTGTCCAGGCCCTTGGCCCGCAGCACGATGTCCAGCGCCTGATCCCACGGCACGTTGACGAGTCGCAGGGTGACATTGCCCTGGACGCTGTCGGCGGCGACGAGGTTGAGGCCGGACTCCTCGGCCACCAGTTGCAGCACCGTGCGTACCGGGATGTCCTGGAAGTTGAAAGTGACCGGGCGACCGCTGTACTTCTTGCTGTCGCTGCTATCGACGCTGGTGGCGCCCATCGCGACGTCGTCGTTGCTGTCGGCCTGGACGACGGCGACGGCCGCGCGCGGCACGATCTCGACGATGTACTCGTTGCCGGTCTGGTACGCCATCGACTCGTAGGCACCCTCGGTGTCCAGCACCAGGGTCGTGCCACCGCCGGTGCTGCGGGCGCTGATCTGCTCGACCGGCGTGGCGAAGTCGGAGACGTTAAGCGGCTTTTGCAGCGACGACGGCAACGATGCATTGCCGACGCTGATGACCACCTGGCCGCTTTCGTTGCGCAGGTCGGGCGCGGCGCCTTCGCCGCTGAAGCGCAGGATCAGCCGGCCGGCGCCGCCGTCACCGCGCTTGAAGTCGATGTTCGAGACGCTGATCGCACCCGGCAACTGCTTGGCCGGGTCGAGGCTGGTCGCCGGGGCGACCTGCGCGAGCAGGCCCGGCGAGATACCGGCGCTGGCGACGGGCGTCGCCGCATGGACGGCGCTGAACGCCGCCAGCGTGCCCAGCACCAGGCCGAAACCGGCGCTGCGCGCAACTGCCCGCGAAAGGGGGCGCCGGGCAGGCCGCGATCGTGTGGCTTTGAAAACGGTCATCGTGCAATCCCCCAATCTATTGATCTTCTAAGGCAACGGTAGCCGGACGTTCCAGCCAGCCCCCGGCGCCGTCTGGAACCAGTTCCACCAACTCGATGCGGTCCTGGAACACGGCGGTTACCCGGCCATCGCTCTGCCCCATGTATGCACCGGGTTGAACCCGATAGGTCACCTTGTCGGGCGCCATCACCAGCGCCACCACCCCGGCGCCCCCGCCCAGCGTCCCGACCATGTCGAGGCTGTCGAGCGGGAATTGTTCGAGGGTGTGCTTGCGACGGTCCGAATCCGGACGCGGGCCGCTCCCGTTGCTGCGGTCGGTGAACGCGTTGCTGAAAGGATCTCGCAGGCCTTGCGCCGCATATTCGAAGGTCTCGAACTGCTGCATCACCGGCAACGGATCCAGCGGCGGCGCCGGCCGTGCCTTGACCTCGGCGACCCAAGCCTCGAGGTTGGGCGCTTCGCCAGGGGTGCTGGTGATGCCGCGCGAGCAGCCGGCCAGAACCAGCGCGGCGATCGCGATCGTGAGAAGCCGGCGCGCGTGCACGGGCGTGTCGGTCAGGTCACGCATCTCAGGCTCCCCCCTTGCCGGCTTCGGCCTCGGTGTTCTCGGCCATTTCTTCTTCGTCGAGGTAACGATAGGTCTTGACCGTGCCGGCCAGCTCGAGCGGCGAGTTGGCGGTGATTCCGCCTTCCTTGTCGCCGCGCGGCTTCAGCGAAATGTCGTGCATGGTCATGATGACGACGCGCGGCAGCGAGGCGACGCCGCTGACGAAACCGCCGAACTGGTGGTAGGTGCCGACCATCCGCAGCGCAATAGGCTTTTCGGCGTAGAACTCCTTGGGCTGCTCCGGACCGGGCTGGAACAGCTCGTTGCTGATGCCGGTGGCGAGCGCGGTCTGCGAGATGTCGACGATCAGGTCGGGCATCTCGGTCTTGCTCGGCAGCTGCCGCAGCATTTGCTGCAGTTGCTGCTCCATCTGCGCCAACTGCTGCTTGAGCGGCTCCAGGTTGGACGCACGGCCCTGCTTGGTCTCGAACTCGCTGCGCAAATCGGCTTCGGTACGCTCCAGGCCGGCGAGTTCCTCGCGCTGGTCGCGCACGAACACCCACCACGACAGGCCCACGATCACCAGTCCGATGATCACGCACAAGCCGATCTTGGCCTGTTGCGGCCAGCCGCCGATGTTGTGGAAATCGAGTTCCCTGATGTTGACTTTCTTCTGGCTCACGACGCGGCTCCTGCAGCGGGGGCGGCGGTGGTTTCGGCAGCGGCACCTTCAGGAGCGTCGCCATCGACCGGGGCCGGGACGGACTCCTCACCTGCTTCCGCGGCCTCCGCGGGGACGTCGGCCGGCGTGGCCGCGTCGGGGGCGGCGACAGCTGGAGCGGCTGCGGCGGGATCAGCAACGTCGGCCGGAGTGGCCTCGGCTGCGACCACCGGTGCCGGATCGGGGATGCCGTCGCCGTCCAGGTCCTCGGGCGCGTTCGGGTTGGCCAGTGTGACTTGCAGCTTGAATTCGTACGGCAGGCCCTTGTCGGTACCGCGCGCCTCGATGATCGACAGCTCCGGACGGGTCATCCAGCCGGAACCTTCGAGGTTGCGCATGTACGTACTGACGCGGGCATTCGACTGCGAGCGGCCTTCCAGGGTCAGCGTCTCGCTGTCCTGCTTGATCGAGGTCAGGACCACGCCGTCGGGGATCGTGCGCACCAGCGAGTCGAACAGGTGGACCATCTGCGAACGGTTGGCCTGCAGCTTCTCGATGACTTCCTTGCGCGCGAGCAGCTTCGACTTCTTCTTGTCGAGCTCCTCGATCTCTGCGATCTGCTTGTCGACCTCGGTGATCCGCGCCTTGAGGAAGTCGTTGCGCTCGTTCTGGCCATCGATCTGGGCGTTGTAGAAACCGATGATCAGGAAAGACAGCACCACGGCGGCCAGCGCCGACAGCGCCAGCATGACCATCGCGTCCTTCTGGCGCTGCTTGCGACGCTCGGCGCGCCACGGAAGAAGGTTGATCCGTGCCATCAGTCGAAGCTCCTCAGGGCCAAGCCGCAGGCGATCATCAGCGCTGGGGCGTCCTGGGCCAGCGCATGCGCCTGCACACGCGAGCCGAGGGTCATGTGGGCCAGCGGGTTGGCGACCATGGTCGGTACCCCGAGCTGCTCCTCGACCATCTCGGCGATGCCCGAGATTGCCGCACAACCTCCAGCGATCACGATCTGGTCGACCCGGTTGAATTCGCTACCGGCGTAGAAGAACTGCAGCAGGCGGCTGACCTGCTGGACCATCGCCTCCTTGAACGGCTCCAGCACTTCGGTCTCGTAGGTATCGGGCAGGCCGCCCTGGCGCTTGGCCAGGCCCGCTTCCTCGTAGCTGAGGCTGTAGCGGCGCATGACCTCGTCGGTCAGCTGCTTGCCGCCGAACACCTGCTCGCGGCTGTACAGGCTGCGACCGTTGCGCAGCACATTGAGGGTGGTCATGGTTGCGCCGGAGTCGATCAGCGCGACCAGGCCGTCCTTCGGCGCGCTGAGCTGGTCGGCCAGCAGCGCGAAGGCGTTCTCGATCGCGAACGCCTCGACGTCCATCACCCGCGGGGTCAAGCCGCCCATTTCCAGCGCCGAGGCACGGACCTCGACGTTCTCGGCGCGCGAGGCGGCCAGCAGGATCTGCACCGACTCGTTGCTACCGGGCACCGGGCCAAGCACCTCGAAGTCGAGGTTCACTTCCTCGATCGGGTACGGCACGTAGTTGACCGCTTCCAGTTCGACCTGGGCCTCCAATTCGTCGCCCTCGAGGTCGGCAGCCATCGGGATCACCTTGGTGATCACCGCTGAACCTGCGACCGCGGCGGCGGCATGCTTGGCCCGCGTGCCCGAACGGGCCACCGCGCGCTTGATCGCCTCGCCTACGGCCTCGGGCTCGACGATGTTCTTCTCGACCACCGCGTTCGGCGGCAGCGGCTCGACCGCGTAATGCTCCACGCGATAGCGGTTGCCCGATCGTGAAAGCTGCAGGAGCTTGACCGCAGTCGAACTGATGTCCACGCCGACGAGCGCCGGCTGGCTTTTAGTAATGACACCCACTGTTATCTCCCCTTGCCCCTACGCACGACCACCGCGTTCGTACGCATTTCCCGTGGCTTTGTCTTAGATAACGGACTTTTCACAAACCCGCAACCATGGCAACCGCTATTTGCCCACCAGTGCCCGTTTCTGACGCTGGTGGTCGGATGCCCAGTCACCGGCGAGGTGCCGTTCCCCGGCTCCTCTATACTCTACCTATACGACACTCGCAATTCGGATTTAACAGATGCCCCGTTTTCGTCGCCTGCTGCGTTGGGCGTTGTTGGCCGCAGCCGGCCTCGCCGTACTCGGCGTGATCGCGCTGGGCACCGTCTATTACCTGGTCGCTCCAAAACTGCCGGATGTCGAGTCCCTGCACGATGTCGATCTGCAGGAGCCGATGTACGTCTATGCCCGCGACGGCCGGCTGATGGCGGTATTCGGCGAGACCCGGCGCTACCCGGTGCAGATCGAGGCGGTGCCGGAGCGCTTGAAGCAGGCCTTCATCGCGATCGAGGACAGCCGCTTCTACGAACACCACGGCGTCGACTACATCGGCGTCGCCCGAGCGGTGTGGCTGCTGGCCACCACCGACGACAGCCGCGTGCCGGGTGGCTCGACCATCACCCAGCAGGTCGCGCGCCAGTTCTTCCTCAGTTCCGAATACAGCTACACCCGCAAGATCGCCGAGATGATGCTGGCGTGGCGGATGGAGCGCGAACTCAGCAAGGACGAGATCTTCGAGCTGTACCTCAACAAGGGCTTCTTCGGCAATCGCTCCTACGGCGTCGCCGCCGCGGCCGAGTTCTATTACGGCAAGGACCTGGACGAACTCGCGCTCGACGAGATGGCGACGCTCGCGGGCATCCCCAAGCATCCGTCCAGCGGCAACCCGCTGAGCAATCCGGAACGCGCGCGCGTGCGCCGCGACTACATCCTGCAGCGCATGGCCGCGCTGGACTACATCAGCGACGCCGAGATGGCGCGTGCGCAGGCGGTGCCGATGCATGCCACCGCGCACGAGCCACCGATCCAGTTGTACGCCCCCTACGTGTCGGAGATGGTGCGGCGCGAGATGATCGCGCGGTTCGGCGCCGAGGCGCTGACCAAGGGTTACCACGTCACCACCACGATCGATCCGCAGATGCAGCGCGCGGCCAACCAGGCGGTGCGCGACGGCTTGGTGCTCTACGACCGCCGCCACGGCTGGCACGGGGTCGAGCAGGAATTCGATCTCGGCGCGGACGAGGATGCCGAAGCCGCCCGCAGTCGATTGCGCTCGATCCCGACCCAGACCGACATGTTGCCGGCGATCGTGCTCGGCACCGAAGACGGCGGCGCGACCCTGGTGTTGCGCAGCGGCCGCAAGATCACCTTGGGTGCCGATGACGGCTGGAACGACCGCAGCCCGGCCAGCCTGGTCAAGCGTGGCGACCTGGTGCGCGTGCGCCGCGCCACCACCGGTCCGACCGGCAAGGACGAGCCCGGCGCCACCCCGGAGTACAAACTCACCCAGATCCCGCGGGCGCAGTCGGCGCTGGTGTCGCTGGAGGCCGAGACCGGCGCCTTGCGCGCATTGTCGGGCGGCTTCAGTTTCGCCGGCAGCAAGTTCAACCGCGCCACCCAGGCGCGTCGCCAGCCGGGCTCGAGCTTCAAGCCGTTCCTGTATGCCGCCGCACTCGAGCGTGGCTTCAATCCGGCCTCGATCGTGCTCGACGCGCCGGTGGTGTTCAAGGATCGGCGCGGCCACATCTGGCGTCCGCAGAACGACGGCGGCAAGTTCTCCGGTCCGATGCGCCTGCGCGAGGCGCTGGTGCGCTCGAAGAACCTGGTGTCGGTGCGCCTGCTCGACGCGATCGGCGTCGACTACGCCCGCAAGTACATCAGCCACTTCGGCTTCGACGAGGCCAGCCTGCCGCCGAACCTGTCGATGTCGCTGGGCACCGCGTCGCTGACCCCGATCTCGGTCGCGCGTGGCTACGCCGCGTTCGCCAACGGCGGGTTCCGGGTCACGCCGTGGTTCATCAAGCAGGTCAAGGACCGCGACGGCGCGGTGGTGTTCGAAGAGAATCCGGCGACCGCGTGTCCGTATTGCGCCGGCGGCCAGCACAGCGCCGCCAGCACCACCGCCAAGACCGTGGTCGAAGGCTTCAACCTGGGACCGGTCGCCGCCGCCCCGGCGCCCGAGCCCAAGGCCAGCCAGCCCGCCGAAACGGTCGAGCCGCCGGCCGACATGAAGATCGCACCGCGCGCGATCGATGCCCGTGTCGCCTACCAGATCGTTTCGATGACCCGCGACGTGGTCCAGCGCGGCACCGGCACCAAGGCCAAGGTGCTCGGCCGCGAGGACATCGCCGGCAAGACCGGTTCGACCAACGACTATCGCGACGCCTGGTTCTCGGGTTTCGGTGGCAACCTGGTGACCACCGTCTGGGTCGGCCGCGACAACTTCGAGAGCCTCGGCCGCGGCGAGTACGGCGGCCGCGCCGCATTGCCGATCTGGATCGACTACATGCGGATCGCCCTGGAAGACCGTCCGGTCGCGGCCAACGAGCCGCCCGAAGGCATGGTCGAGGTATCGGTGGCGGCGAACGGCAGCCTGTTGCCGGCCGGCAGCGGCGGCATCAGCGAGTGGGTCAAGACCGAGGACCTGGAACGGATGCAGAGCTACGCCGCGTTCGACGACGCCGTCGACGCCGCCCGCGCCGAGGAGACATTCGACATCTTCTAGTCGTGCTAGCGTGCTCGCGAGGGTCCGGGAACCGATCCCGGACCGCCGCGGCACGCCCGGCGTTGCCGCCCTTCGCTGCGGAGGTCGCCATGCCACGCCACAAGTCATCGACACGTTCGCAGTCGAGATCGCATCCGCAGGATGGTTCAAGCCCCAGCCGCCATTCGCAGCATGCGCAGACCCGCCTCCGTGAACGTCGCCACCGCCTCGCCCACGAGGCCGCGCGGCTGATCGCCGAGGGCGGCCTGCGCGACTACCACCAGGCCAAGCTCAAGGCCGCGCAGCGGCTGGGCATCCTCGATGACGCCTCGCTGCCGCGCAACCGCGAGATCGAGGACGCGCTGCGCGAGTACCAGCGCCTGTTCCAGCCCGACAGCATCGATGCACTGCGCAGCCGCCGCGAGGCGGCCCTGCGCGCGCTGGAATTCTTCCAGCCATTCGACCCGCGGCTGGTCGGACCGGTGCTCGAAGGCACCGCCGATGCCCACAGTCCGGTCGCGCTGCAGGTCTACAGCGACGATGCCGACGCGGTCGCGCGCTTCCTGGAACAACATGGGATCCCGGCCGAGGCCGGCGGCCGCCGCTTGCGCCTGGACCGCGAGCGCAGTGGCGATTTCCCGGTGTGGCTGTTCGGAGCGGAGGGACTGGCGTTCGATATCACCGTGTTGCCGCGCATGCAGTTGCGCCAGGCCCCACTGTCGATGATCGACGAGAAGCCGATGGCGCGCGCCAGCGCGGCGCAGTTGCGACAGTTGCTGGCCGACGAGGAGATCGACGGCTACGAGGGCTGAGACAGGACAAAAAAAACGCCCCGATCGGGGCGTTTTTCTTCATCGTCCGAGGTGCCTCAGCGCTGGTCCATCCCCACATAATCGCGGTTGGCCGCACCGGTGTAGATCTGCCGCGGACGGCCGATCTTGTTCTCCGGGTCGTCCTGCTGTTCCAGCCAGTGCGCGACCCAGCCGGCGGTACGGGCGATCGCGAACATCACGGTGAACATCTCCACCGGGATGCCGAGCGCCTTGTAGATGATGCCGCTGTAGAAATCGACGTTCGGGTACAACTTGCGCTGCACGAAGTAGTCGTCCTTCAGCGCGGCCTCTTCCAGCTTCATCGCCACGTCCAGTAGCGGGTCGTTGACGCCGAGTTCGCCGAGTACCTCGTGGGCCATCTTGCGCACCAGCGCCGCGCGCGGGTCGTAGTTCTTGTAGACGCGGTGGCCGAAGCCCATCAGGCGGAAGCCCGACTCCTTGTCCTTGGCACGGTCGATCGCCGACTGCACGTTCTCCGGACGGCCGATCTCGTTGAGCATCTTCAGCACGGCTTCGTTGGCACCGCCGTGTGCCGGCCCCCACAACGCGGCGACGCCCGAAGCGACGCAGACATACGGGTTGGCACCGGTAGAGCCGACCAGGCGCACGGTCGAGGTCGAAGCGTTCTGCTCGTGGTCGGCGTGCAGGATGAACAACAGGTCCATCGCCTTGGCCGCGATCGGGTTGAGCTCCAGCGGTTCGCTCGGAACCTCGTACAGCATGTGCAGGAAGCGCGTGGTGTAGTCGAGGTTGTTGCGCGGGTAACGCAGCGGCCAGCCGATCGAATGGCGGTAGCAGGCCGCGGCGATCGTCGGCACCTTGGCGATCAGGCGGACCGCGGCCAAGCGGCGCTGTTCCGGATCGTCGAGGTCGAGGTCGTTGTGGTAGAAGCTCGCCATCGAACCGAGCATGCCGACCAGCATCGCCATCGGATGGGCGTCGTGGCGGAAGCCGCCGAGGAAGCTCTTGAACGCCTCGTGCATCATCGTGTGATGCGTCACTTCGTGCTCGAACGAGGCGAACTCGGCCTTGTTCGGCAGTTCGCCGTTGATCAGCAGCGAGGCGACCTCGAGGAAGCTGGACTTCTCGGCCAGTTGCTCGATCGGGTAGCCGCGGTACAGCAGCACGCCCTCTTCGCCGTCGATGTAGGTGATCGCCGACTTGCAGCTGGCGGTGGCGGTGAAGCCCGGGTCGTAGGTGAAGCAGCCGGTGGCCTTGGGCAGCTTGCCGATGTCGATGCACGGCGCGCCCAGGGTCGGGTGCTGCACCGGCAGTTCGACGCGGGTGTCGCCGGCGGCAAGGGTGACCTGGTCGAGGCCGGAGGTGGTGGCGGGCTTTGCAGAAGCTGACACGGAGCACTCCTCATGTCGACGTGCCGCATGTCGCATGCGGCACGGATGGGGGACAGGGATCGCGGCGAGCGCGATCCCCAATTATCGCACAACGGTTCAGGTCACCAGCGATCGGGACAGGGTGTTCCAACCGATGACGAGCCGTTCGAAAATGCCGCTTTCGGTACGGTGACGGGGCTGAAACAACGACGGCCGCCTTTCGGCAGCCGTCGTTCGAAACCCGGATACGGCGACGTCGTCGTCGCGAATTACTTGGCGTAGCGCTTGCGGAACTTGTCCACGCGACCGCCGGTATCCATGATCTTGTGCTTGCCCGTATAGAACGGGTGCGAGGCCGACGAAATGTCGATCTTGATCAACGGGTACTCGTTGCCGTCTTCCCACTTCACCGACTCCTTGCTGCCAAGGGTCGAGCGGGTCAGGAACTGGAAGTCGCTGGTCACGTCCTGGAACACGACTTCGCGGTATTCGGGATGGATGCCGGCTTTCATTGGCACTCACCAATTATGCGGAAGGAAGCTGGGCAGTATAACGGGCCGGACAAGCCCGGCGCAAGTCCGTGAACCGGCCGAATTGGTGACGGCGGGAGCCGCGCCCTACCCGGCCGCCAGCGCGGCCTCGATCAGGCCTTCAAACCGGGCCTGGTCGTAGCGCAGCAGGATCGCCGCGTTGTCGGGGTTGCCGCCTCGGCGCTGCCAGTCGACCACCGTCGCGCCGCGGCTGTGCAGGCCGGACAGCTCGATCGCCAGCGGGCGTTCGGCCACCTCCAGCGCACCGTCGGGATGCAGCGCATGGGCCATGGCCAGCGCATCGGCCGAATGCCAGCGCTCGCCGCGGCGCTCGGCGGCCCACTGCCGGGTCCTGCGCGAGATGCTCTCGTAGAACCCGGCCCGCGAACTGCCGCATTGCAGCCAGCGTTCGACATCGGCGTGACGGAAGCCGTGCTCCATCACCGCCTCCCAGTCGACCAGTTCGACCCGCGCGAACGCGTCGAACACGATGTGCGCGGCCTCGGGATCGAAACCGATGTTGAACTCGGCGACCGCACTGGTATTGCCGCGGCCGGTGACCGCGCCACCCATCACCACCAGTCGCGCGACACGCTGCGGCAGTGTCGGGTCGAGCTTGAGCGCGACCGCCAGGTTGGTCAGTGGACCGAGCGCGACCAGCAGCAGCCGGCCGGCATGCTCATGCGACAGCCGCAAGATCGCCTGCGCCGCATGCTCGGTCTCGGCGTGGCGGTCCGCCGGCGGATGGCCGACATCGCCGAAGCCGTCGCGGCCGTGGACGTAGCCGGCATCCTCGGCTGCATGCAGCAACGGCGCGGCGCAGCCGGCGAACACCGGCGGCGCGACCGCGGCGACCTCGCACAGCTTCAGGGCGTTGGCGACGGTGTGCGCCAGGCCGACATTGCCGGCGGCGATGGTCAACCCGACGATCTCGTGGCGTGGGTCGTTGAACGCCATCAGCAATGCGAGCGCATCGTCGACGCCGGGGTCGGTATCGATCAGCAACGGGATTTTGTCGGTCATCGTCCGATTATGCCGGCTGTGCCGACGGCGATCGACTCAGGCGCTGGCGTAGCGCGCGGCGGCGCCGACCCAGCGCGCGACGATCGCCTCGGCGACGTCCGGCGATTCCGTCAGCAGCCGCTCGCCCATCGCATGCACCTGCGGCAGCAGGTCGGCGTCGCGCGCGAGGTCGGCCAGGCGGAATCCGGCCAGGCCGGTCTGACGGGTGCCGAGCAGTTCGCCGGGGCCGCGCAGCTCCAGGTCCTTCTCGGCGATGAGGAAACCGTCGTTGGTGTCGCGCATGGTCTCGAGCCGCTGCCGCGCCAGCATCGACAGCGGCGAGCGATACAGCAACACGCAACTCGACGCCGCGCTGCCGCGCCCGACCCGCCCGCGCAACTGATGCAGTTGGGCGAGGCCGAGGCGCTCGGCGTTCTCGATGATCATCAGCGAGGCGTTGGGCACATCGACCCCGACCTCGATCACCGTGGTCGCGACCAGCAGGTCGATCTCGCCGGCCTTGAACGCGAACATCGCCGCCTGCTTGTCGGCCGCCTTCATCCGCCCGTGGACCAGCCCGACCCGCAGCTCCGGCAACTGCGCCGACAGCGCCTCGAACGTGCTCTGCGCAGCCTGCGCCTCGATCTTCATCGCCGCGCTGGGCTTGTCGGTCTCTTCCGGATCGTCGATCAGGGTGCAGACCCAGTACGCCTGCCGGCCCTCGGCGCAGGCCTTGCGGATGCGCTCGACCAGCTCCGGCCGGCGTTCGGCGCTGAGCGCGACGGTCTGCACCGGGGTCCGACCGGGTGGCAGTTCGTCGATCGCCGAGACATCGAGGTCGGCATAGGCCGACATCGCCAGCGTGCGCGGGATCGGGGTGGCGGTCATCACCAACTGGTGCGGCACCACCGCCGACGCACCGACACTGCCGCCGGCGCCCTTGTCGCGCAGGGCGAGGCGCTGGTGGACACCGAAACGATGCTGCTCGTCGACGATCGCCAGCGCGAGGTCGTGGAAGGCGACGCCGGCCTGCATCAGCGCGTGGGTGCCGACCACGACCTGGGCCTCGCCCGACGCGACCTGCTCGAGCACCTTCGCGCGGGCGCGGCCGGTGACCTTGCCGGCCAGCCAGGCGACGCGCACGCCGAGCGGTTCGAGCCAGCCGCGCAGGTTGGCGAGGTGCTGCTCGGCCAGCAGTTCGGTCGGCGCCATCAACGCGGCCTGACGGCCGGCGGCGGCCGCGAGCATCGTCGCCAGCGCGGCGACCACGGTCTTGCCGCTGCCGACGTCGCCCTGGACCAGCCGCAGCATCGGCGAAGGCCGCGCGAGGTCGACCAGGATCTGTTCGAACACGCGCTGTTGGGCACCGGTCAGGCGGAATGGCAGTGCCTTGCGCAGTTGGTTCGCCAGCCGGGTGTCGCGCAATGCGGGAGCTGCATGCGCCTGCTGGGCGATGCGCTGGCGGCGCAAGCTCAGATGGTGTGCCAGCAGTTCTTCCAGCGCCAACCGGCGCTGGGCCGGATGGGTGCCGGCGAGCAAGGCGCCGACGTCGGCGTCGCGCGGCGGGCGGTGCACGACCAGCAACGCCTCGCGCAACGAGGGCAGGCGCAGCGGATCGCGCAGTTCCCGTGGCAGCAGCTCCAGCGCATCCTCGGCCGGCAGCCTGTCCAGTGCAAGGCCGATCAGCCGTCGCAACGACGCCGGGCCTACGCCCTCGACCGTCGGATAGACCGGATCGAGTTGGTTACCAAGTTCGTCATCGGTGGCGTCGAGCACGCGGTAACTCGGATGCACGATCTCCAGCCCGTGCTGGCCCGGCCGTGGAGTGCCGTAGCAACGCACCCGCTCGCCGGGCTGGAACTGCGCGACCTGCGCCGCGCGGAAATGAAAGAAACGCAGCACCACGGTCGCGTGCGAGTCGTCGCTGACCGCGACGCGCAGCATCGGCCGGTAACGGAAACCGCGTTCGACCGCCTCGACCCGGCCCTCGACCTGCGCCGCCACGCCAGGTTGCAGCGCGCGGATCGAGGTCAGCCGGGTGCGGTCCTCGTATTGCCGCGGCAGTTGCAGCCACAGGTCCTGCAGGCAGACCAGGGCGCGCGCGGCGAGCTTCTCGGCGACCTTCGGACCGCAGCCCGGCAACGCGGTCAGCGGGGTGTCGCCGACCGCGGCCAGCGCGGGTGCGGGACGGGCGGCGCGTCTAGCCAATGACCATGATCGCGTCGACCTCGAACGCCGCGCCCTTGGGCAGGCCCGAGACCTCGATGGTCGAGCGCGCGGGGTATGGCGCGTCGAAATAATCGGCCATCACCGCGTTGACCGCGGCGAAGTCGCCGAGGTCGGTGACATACAGGCCAAGCCGCGCGACCTGGGCGAGCGAGCCGCCGGCGGCCTCGCACACGGCCGCGAGGTTGTCGAACGCGCGACGGGCCTGCGCGCTGATGTCGCCAATGACGAGATCGCCTGTGGCGGGGTCGAGCGGGATCTGCCCGGACAGGAACACCGTCGCGCCCATGCGTACGGCCTGCGAGTACGGGCCGATCGCGGCCGGAGCCTGTTCGGTATGGATCGGGGTACGGGACATGCGGACTCCGGCGTCGTGGGTTGAGCCCGCATTGTAGGAGCGGCTTCAGCCGCGAACCAGAACCGTCCCTGCTGCGGCGTGTCCGGTCGCGACTTACGTCGCTTCTACAAACGCTGCACGCCGACCACCACACCGAGTTTGCGCACCTTGCGCAGGACGTTGGCCAGGTGGCGGCGGCCGCCGACCTCGATCGAGAAGCGCAGCACCGCGATATGGGTGTCGCGCTCCAGGTATTCGACCCGGTCGATGTTGGACTCGGCGTCGGCGATCGCCGCGGCGACCTGCGCCAATGCACCCGGGCGGTTGTCGACCTCGATCCGCAGCGCCGCGCTGAAGTCGCCACTGACCTTGCGGTCCCAGCCGATCGCCACCCACCGATCCGGCGATTTTCGGTAGTCGGCGACGTTGGGGCAATCCATCCGGTGCACGACGATGCCCTTACCGGTGGTGTGGTAACCCATGATCTCGTCGCCGGGAATCGGCAGGCAGCAATTGGCGAAACTGATGACGCCGCGCTCGGCGCCGGTGATCAGGATCTTGTCCGGCGCCGACTGCAGACGTTCGCGCGGGCCGCGGGCGGTCGACGCGGCACTCCCGCGCACCAGCTGCGAGGCCACCTGGTTCGGCATGCGGTTGCCCAGCGCGATGTCGGCGAGCAGGGCCTCCAGCCGCGGGTAGTGGTGCTCGTGCAGATAGCTGTCCATGCGCGGCGACGGCACCCGTTCCAGCGAGCTGTCGAGCACCTCCAGCGCGCGGTCGAGCATGCGATGGCCCAGCTGCACCGCGTCCTCGTGCTCGATGTGCTTGAGCTGCTGGCGGATCGAGGTGCGGGCCTTGCCGGACACCACGAACTCCAGCCACTGCGGTTTGGGCATCGACGACTTGGCGGTGATGACTTCGACCCGCTGGCCGCTGGCCAGTCGGGTGCGCAGCGGCACCAGCTTGCCGTCGACCCGTGCCGCCACCGCCTGGTTGCCGACGTCGGTATGCACCGAATAGGCGAAATCGAGCGCGGTGGCATTGCGCGGCAGCGACAGGATGTCGCCCTTCGGGGTGAACAGGTAGACCTCGTCCGGAAACAGGTCGACCTTGACGTTCTCTAGGAACTCCAGCGACGAGCCGGTCGCGTGCTGCGACTCGACCAGCCCGGTGATCCAGCTGTGGGCACGGCTCTGGGCGCTGTTGGGGCCTTCGCCGCCATCCTTGTAGGACCAGTGCGCGGCGATGCCCTTCTCGGCGATCAGATCCATCTCCTCGGTCCGCAACTGGACCTCCACCGGCGAGCCGTACGGACCGAACAGCACCGTGTGCAACGACTGGTACCCGTTCGCCTTCGGAATCGCGATGAAGTCGCGGAAGCGCGCGTCGAGCGGCTTGTAGGTCGCGTGCACCACGCCGAGCGCGTGGTAGCAGTCGGCAACCTTGCGCAGCACCACCCGGAAACCGAACACGTCCATCACCTGGGTGAAGCTTTTGTGCTCCGCGCGCATCTTGCTGTAGATGCTCCAAGGCGACTTGACGCGGCTGATCAGGCGGTGCGGCAGCTTCTCCTTGGCCAGCTTCTGCGCCAGGTTGGCCTCGATTTGCACCAGCGCCTCGCGGCGCACCAGCGGTTGGGTGCGGATGCGCTTTTCCAGCACCGCGTGGCGCCACGGATGCAGCGCGCGGAAACCGAGGTCCTGCAGCTCGGCCTTGATCAGGTTCATGCCCAACCTTTGGGCAATGGGCGCGTAGATCTCCAGCGTCTCGCGGGCGATGCGCTGGCGCGAGGCCGCGTCCTTGGCGCCGAGCGTGCGCATGTTGTGCAGGCGGTCGGCAAGCTTGATCAGGATCACCCTCAGGTCGCGCGACATCGCCAGCAGCATCTTGCGGAAGCTCTCGGCGGCGGCTTCCTGGCGGTCGCGGAACTGCAGCTTGTCGAGCTTGGTGACGCCATCGACCAGTTCGGCCACGGTCTCGCCGAACTCGGCGGCGATGCAGGCCCGGGTCAGCGGGGTGTCCTCGATGGTGTCGTGCAGGATCGCCGCCAGCAGGGTCTCGACGTCGAGCCCCTGTTCGGCCAGGACCTGCGCGACCGCGACCGGGTGGGTGATATAGGGCTCGCCGGAGCGGCGGGTCTGGCCGGCATGGGCGGCGGCCCCGACCGCCCAGGCACGACGAAGCAACTCGCGCTGTGATTCATCCAGATAGGCGGTGGCCTGTTCCAGCTCGTGCAGGTAGCCGGGCAGCGCCGCGACGTCGACGACGGGCAGCTCGGTGCGGCTACAGACGGGCTCGGTGGGGCTCATGCAGGCAATCTACGCGCCCGGCGCGGCGTGGTGCAATGCGGCAGAAAGCACGAGCCCCGCGCTTGGCGGGGCTCGCTACGGGGACTGCGACAGCCTGGCGGCTCAGTCGTCGCCCTTTGACAGGTCGTCGTCGGCAACCACTTCGGCGGCGGCCCATTCCAGCGCCTCGCGCTCCTTGCGCTCGCGCTCGGACTTGTCGACCGCGTCGATGTACTCGGAATCGATCTGGCGGGCGGCGATCTCACGCAGGGCCAGCACGGTCGGCTTGTCGTTGGATTCGCTGTTGTCCAGCTGCGACTCGACGCCGTTGGCCAGCTGGCGGGCGCGCTTGGCGGCCATCATGACGAGTTCGAAACGGTTGTCGACCACTTGCAGGCAGTCTTCTACGGTGATGCGGGCCATGGGGCTCCTGGCGGCCGGGGCCGTCAATACGTGTGCAAAGGGGACGGGATTGTAGCGGTTGCGCCTGCTCGGAAGCAAGTAGGCGTCTTGTGAATCAATCAGTTACGGGACCGTCAATCGCCCTTGGCCAGCAGGGTCGTGATCAGCTTGCCGTGCCGCGCGACCTGGGCGTCGCGGCGCAGCCGGCTGGCGGTGAAGATCGCGCACATCTCCTCGACCGCGACCGCGAAGTGCTCGTTGACGATGACGTAGTCGAACTCCCCGTAATGCGACATCTCCTCGCGCGCGGCCGCGAGGCGCTGGGCGATCACCGCCTCGCTGTCCTGCCCGCGGGTGCGCATGCGTTGCTCCAGCGCGTCGCGCGACGGCGGCAGGATGAACACGCTGACCGCGCCCGGCACCTTGGCCCGGACTTGGCGCGCGCCCTGCCAGTCGATCTCCAGCAGCACGTCCTTGCCCGATGCCAGTTGCGGCTCGACCGACTGCCGGGCGGTGCCCTTCCAGTCGCCGTGGACGCGGGCGTGCTCGAAGAAGTCGCCGGCCTCGACCATACGCTCGAACTCGGCCGCGTCGACGAAGTGGTAATGCTCGGCATGGCGCTCGCCCGGCCGCGGCGGGCGCGAGGTGAACGAGATCGACAGCGCGATGTTGGGGTCGTGCGCGAGCACCGCGTTGACCAGGCTCGATTTGCCGGCGCCCGAGGGCGCGGCGACGATGTAGAGGGTTCCGCGCATGCTCATTCGATGTTCCGGCTACTCGATGTTCTGGATTTGTTCGCGGACCTGGTCGATCAGGACCTTCAGCTCGACCGCGGCAGCCGAGCTGCGGGCGTCGACCGACTTGGAACCCAGGGTGTTGGCCTCGCGGTTGAACTCCTGCAGCAGGAAGTCGAGCCGGCGGCCGACCGCCTCACGCAGCTTGAGCACCCGGCGCGCCTCGGTGACGTGCGAATCGAGCCGGTCGAGTTCTTCCTCGACGTCGAGCTTCTGCAACCAGATCACCAGCTCCTGCTCCAGCCGGCCCGGTTCGACCGGCTGGGCCAGGTCGGCCAGCCGCGTCTCCAGCTTGCTGCGCTGGCCGGCGCGGATCGCCGGCATGATCGCGCGCACGTCGGCGGCGATCCCGGCAATGCCGTCGATGCGCTCGTTGATAACCGCGGCCAGCTTCGAACCTTCCCGCTCGCGCGCGGCAACGAACTCGTCGAGCACCTCGTCCAGCAACGCCAGCGCTTCGGCCTGCAACGCGGCGGCGTCGGTCGCCGGCGCCTGCAGCACGCCGGGGAACTGCAGCAACTGGGTGAACTCGGTATGCAGGCCGGGGAAACGCGCCGACAGGTCGATCGCCAGGTCGCTGAGTTCGCGCAGGCGGGTCGGGTCGGCGTGCAGGCCACCACCACCCTCGGGCGAGCGCAGGCGCAGGGTCAGATCGAGCTTGCCGCGACTGATGCGGGCGGCGATGCGCTCGCGCAGCATCGGCTCCAGCGCGCGCAGGTCGTCGTGCAGGCGCACGCCGATCTCGAGGAAGCGATGGTTGACCGAGCGCAGCTCGCAGCCGAGCGTGCCCCATTCGGTGACGCGGTCGCCGCTGGCGAAGGCGGTCATGCTGCGGATCATGGCGTTTCCCGGTAGGACAAGGGGCGAATGGTAAACTCGCGCGCCGCAAACCCCCTAACTTCGATGATGAATCGCCCCATGCCACTTGCCGGCACGACCGAATTCTCCCGCCCCAGCGGCCGCGCCCCAGACCAGTTGCGCGAGGTGCGGATCGAGCGCGGCTTCACCCGCCACGCCGAGGGTTCGGTGCTGATCAGCTTCGGCGATACCCGGGTGCTGTGCACCGCCAGCGTCGAGAACCGCGTGCCCGGTTTCCTGCGCGGCAAGGGCGAAGGCTGGGTCACCGCCGAATACGGCATGCTGCCGCGCGCCACCAACACCCGCAACGACCGCGAGGCCGCGCGTGGCAAGCAGGGCGGCCGCACGCTGGAGATCCAGCGCCTGATCGGCCGCTCGCTGCGTGCCTGCATCGACCGCAAGCTGCTCGGCGAGCGCACCATTACCCTCGACTGCGACGTGTTGCAGGCCGACGGCGGCACCCGCACCGCGGCGATCACCGGCGCCTACGTGGCGCTGGTCGATGCGGTGCAGGGCTTGATTGACAGCCGCGCGATCAAGCCGCCGAGCTGCGGGCGCTCGCCGATCTTCGGTGCGATCGCCGCGGTCTCGGTCGGCATCTACCGCGGCGTGCCGGTGCTCGACCTCGATTACGCCGAGGACAGCGACTGCGACACCGACATGAACGTGGTCATGAACGACGGCGGCGGTTTCATCGAACTGCAGGGCACCGCCGAAGGCCACGCGTTCCGCCGCGCGGAGCTGGCCGCGATGACCGCGCTGGCCGAGACCGGCATCGCCGAACTGGTGGCGAAGCAGCGCGAAGCGCTCGCGGCCAGCTGATCTTTTTGTAGGAGCGGCTTCAGCCGCGATCGTGAACCCGGCACCGGCGACCGATTCCAGATCGCGGCTGAAGCCGCTCCTACAGGTACGTTTCTTCATCAGGGTGCAGCCATGAACCGCATCGTCGTCGCCAGCGGCAACGCCGGCAAGCTGGCCGAGTTCAACCGCCTGCTCGGCGAGGCCGGGATCGAGTTCGTCGCGCAAGGTGAGCTCGGGGTCGAGGACATCGAGGAAACCGGCCTGACCTTCGTCGAGAACGCCCTGCTGAAGGCGCGCCACGCCGCGCGCGTGACCGGGCTGCCGGCGCTGGCCGACGATTCCGGGCTGTGCGTCGACGCGCTCGACGGTGCGCCGGGACTCTACTCGGCGCGCTATGCCGGCGAACCGAGTGATCCCGCGCGCAATATCGACAAGCTGCTGCAGGCGCTCGAGGGCGTGCCCGAGGCGCAACGCGGGGCGCACTTCCATTGCACCTTGGTGTTGCTTCGGCATGCCGAAGATCCGCGTCCGCTGATCGCGCAGGGCGAGTGGCATGGCCGGGTGCTGGGCGCGCGGCGTGGCTCAGGCGGATTCGGCTACGACCCGCTGTTCCTCGACCCGGACACCGGCAAGACCGCTGCCGAGCTGGAACCGGCGACCAAGAACCGAATCAGCCACCGCGGCCAGGCGCTGGCGATGTTGCGGCAGAAGCTGCCCTCCTTTGTAGGAGCGACGTAAGTCGCGACCCGCCGAACCCTTAGGGCGATGTACAGGTCCGACTGACGTCGCTCCTACCCGAAGCAACCCCCGCGCACCGGGACTGCAGTCACTCCCGGTGGGACAATACCCGCATGCCCCTCACCCCACCGCCACTCTCGCTGTACGTCCACATCCCGTGGTGCGTGCGCAAATGCCCGTACTGCGACTTCAACTCGCACGAAGGCCGGGGTGCACTGCCGTTCGCGGCCTACGTCGATGCGTTGCTGGCCGACCTCGACTTTGATCTGCCGCTGGTCTGGGGCCGCACCGTGCAGTCCGTGTTCTTCGGCGGCGGCACGCCGAGCCTGATGCCGCCGGAGTTCATCGACCGCTTCCTGCAGGGCGCCAGTTCGCGACTGCGCTTCGCCCCGGGCTGCGAGATCACCTTGGAAACCAACCCCGGCACCGCCGAGCACGGCCGTTTCGAGGGTTACCGCAACGCCGGCGTCAACCGCCTGAGCTTCGGCATCCAGAGTTTCGACGACGGCTGCCTGCAACGGCTCGGCCGCATTCACGACAGCCGCGAGGCCGAGGCCGCGGTCAAGCTGGCGCAGGACGCCGGCTTCGACAACTTCAACCTCGACCTGATGTACGCCCTGCCCGGCCAGGACCTGGCGATGGCCGAACACGACCTGCAGCGCGCGTTCGCCCTGCAACCGACCCACGTCAGCCACTACCAGCTGACCCTGGAGCCGAACACCGTGTTCGCCGCGCGCCCGCCGGCCGGGATCCCCGACGACGACGCCGGCTGGGACATGCAGGAGCATTGCCAGGCGCTGCTGGCCGATGCCGGTTACGTCCAGTATGAGGTCAGCGCCTACACCCGCCCGGGGCGCCAGTGCGCGCACAACCTCAACTACTGGAAGTACGGGGACTACCTCGGGATCGGCGCTGGTGCGCACGGCAAGCTCACCCTCGGCCACGACGAAAGCATCCTGCGACGCTGGAAACACAAGCATCCGACCCGCTACCTCGCCGAGGCCGGCAACGAGGCGGTGGTCGGTGGCGACGAGCGGATCACGCCGGAGCGGCGACCGTTCGAATTCATGCTCAACGCATTGCGGCTGGTCGACGGCTTCGAGCTGGCGACTTTCGAAGCGCGTACCGGGTTGTCCGCGACGATGATCGAGCCGCAACTGCGAATCGCCATCGACCGGGGCTGGCTGGTTATCGACGCCGGTCGGGTGCGACCGACCGACCTCGGACGCCGCTTCACCAACGACGTCGTGGCGCTGTTCCTGGTGGAGCCCGCGTCAAAGACTTGACCGTCGCGCCGCCGTCGCCACCGATCGTCGGGACAGGGTAGTCTTGGCACAAGGCGGGTTGGCATCGCCAATCGCGTCGTTCAATTCGGAGATGGCCGGGTCCATCGAAACACACCGGGTTCCGGGGGGAGCCCCAACGCATGTCCAATCGCCATGCTTCCGGTACCGACCCTCACGGCGCGTCCATGCGCGACAAGGCGGCTCGCGACGCGTTGCCGCCTCGGGTACGACAGTTACTTGATCAGGTGTTGGCACTACTGACCCCCGAGCTCAACCGCGAACTGGAGCGGGTGCTGGTCGCGCTGGAGCAGGACGTCTACGGCCAGGCCGAACTGGCCCGCAATCCGGCGCTGCAGTCGGGATACATGGATACCCTGCGCAAGTTGCGGCTGCATCGCGACCGTTTCGCGCCGACGTTCCTCGGCGGGTTGGAGACGCTGCTGATGGGCATCCGCTCCCCCGCTCGGCCGGACGACGACGCCCTCGACACACCGGTCTACGACTCGCTGCGGCTGGTCGACCACAACGAAATCAGCGAAGAGGCCGTGCTGAGCACGATTGCCCTGCGCCACGAGTCGCGCGCCGGCCTGCCGCTGTTGCTGCTGGGCCAGCGGTTCGGCGTGCTGGCCGGTGCGCCGGCCTTCGATGCCGCCTCGTTGCCGGTGGGTCCGCAGGCTTTCGGCCGCCTGCTGGCCGAGGCCGGCGCCGTGCTGGAACTCAACCTCGAAACCCGGCTGCAGCTGTACCAGCTCTACGACCGCCAGCTGATGCCCGGCTACGCGCCATGGGTGGAAGCGATCAACGCACTGCTCGACAGCGCCAACGTGCTGCCGGAACTGACTTTCGTGCCGTTGCGACGCCGCCGCGCGACCCCTGACAGCGACGCCGCGCAGGACCGTCGGTCGACCTCGCCGGACGCCCCGGCCGAGGGCGCCGCGGGACAGCCGCGCAACTACACCGCCTGGCCCGGCGAAGCCGACCGCAGCGCTCATGGCAGCGCCGAAGAAGCCGAAATGCTGGCGCTGTTGCGGGAACTGCTGGCCCAACGCCGCGCCGCGACCGACTCCACCGGCGAAGCCGCTCCGCCGTCGACCGGCACCGCCGGCCGCCCGCGCACGGCACTGGCCAGCGCCGAGATCGACGCCGCGCTGGGTGCGTTGCAGACCCGGGCACCGACCCCGCAATCGCCGCGCAGCGTGCCCGACATCCGCCAGGCGCTGCTCGCGCAGAGCCGCCTGCAGCGCGGCCACGCGACCACCCTGTCGGGCGAGGACAACGACACCTTCGAACTGCTCAACCTGCTGTACACCGCGATCGGCAGCGAGTTGCGCAAGGGTGCGCCCAGCAACGACCTGCTCGACCGCCTGCAGGTGCCGCTGCTGCGGGTCGCGTTGCAGGACCGCGGCTTCTTCGTGCGCGAGGAGCACCCGGCTCGGCAGCTGCTCAACGCGGTCGCGGAGGCGGGCGCTGTCTGGATCGCCGACGACGAAACCGACCCGCAACTCAACAGCAAGCTGCAACACGCCGTCGACCACGTCGTCACCCATTACGACGGCGATGCCACGGTATTCGACTCGGCCAACCAGAAGCTGCAGCAGCACCTGCAGGCGATGGCGCGCAAGGCCGAGGTCAGCGAACGCCGGCACGTCGACGCCGCGCGCGGACGCGACAAGCTGGACCTGGCCAAGGCCCGTGCGAACGAAGCCATCGACCAGGCGGTCGGTGGCGGAACCCTGCCGAAGTTCCTGCGCACCCTGCTCGACCAGGCCTGGACCGACGTGCTGACCCTGGTCCTGCTGCGCCATGGCGAGGACTCCGGCGAATGGCGCCTGCACGCCACCGCGACCGCGCAGATCGTCGCCACCCACCTGCTCGGCGAACCCGCACCGGACGGTCTGGCCGCGCGGATCGAATCCGCGCTGGGCCTGGTCGGCTACCACGGCGAGGAAGCCGTGGCGATCGCCCGCCAGTTGACCGGCGTGCCCGACGACAACGACGACCCCGCCTCGCGCACCGAACTGGCGATCAAGCTCAAGGCGCGTACCCGCCTCGGCGCCGATGCCGAGCCGAAGCCGGCGGAACCGGAGCCGCGCACCCCGCGCGAGCAGGAGTGCTACGAACTGCTGCGGGCACTGCCGTTCGGAACCTGGATCGAATTTTCGACCAACCAGCAGGGCGACATGGTGCGCCGACGGCTGGCCTGGTTCAGTCCCACCACCGGTCGCGCGCTGTTCGTCAACCAGCGCGGCCAGCGGGTCGACGACAACGTCGCCCACGACCTCGACCAGGTCGCGCGGCTGCTCGCGATCGGCCAGGCCCGGGTGGTCAGCGCCGACCGCGGCCGCCTGGTCGATCGCGCGTGGCAGGCTTCGCTCAGCGCGCTGCGCGGGCTGACCGGGCGCGACCGCAAGCAGGAGGAATCCGCATGAGCGCATCGGCCGCCGATACCCGCCGCAAGCCGCGCCGCCGCGTCCCCGACACGGTCTCCGTGATCGACAGCATGACCGGCCAAGTGGTCGGCCGGCTGGGCAACATTTCGGAAACCGGCATGTTGTTGATCGCCAGCACGCCGCTGGTCGACGACGCGCTCTACCAGTTGCGCTTCGAGCTGGCCGACCACGGCGGCCGGCCGCTGGCGGTCGAGATTGGCGGCCACGTGCTGTGGCGCGACGACGCCAGCGCGCCCGGCCAGAGCTGGTGCGGTTTGCGTTTCATCAACCTGCCCGAATCCCAGCGACGGGCGCTGCGCGACTGGCTCGAACTGCCCGGCGGCAGTTACGTCTGAGCGCGTGACCAAAGACCCCTGCGACGTCCCGGGGATTGGGTCAGAATCGGCGGACGCCCCCACAAGGACCCCCAATGACCACCCAGGACCTGGCGCAGGCCTACGCCCACCATGTCGGCGAAATGCAGCGCCGCAGCACCCAGGCGCTCGAACGCGGCGGCTTCGATCGCCTGGTGGTCCCCAGCGGCACGCTGCACTACCAGTTGTTCGACGACCGCGACTATCCGTATGCGGTCAACCCGCAATTCAAGGCCTGGGCGCCGCTGACCCGCAACCCCGGCAGCTGGGTGGTGCACACCCCGGGTGAGAAACCCACGCTGATCTACCTGCAGCCGTTCGACTACTGGCACGTCGTGCCCGAGGCACCGGCGGGCTACTGGGTCGAGCATTTCGACGTGGTGGTGATCCGCAAGCCCGAGGAGGCGCTGCAGCACCTGCCGAAGGATGCGAGCCATTGCGCGATCCTTGGCGAGGCGCAGAGCGCGATCGGCGACTTCGTGCCGAACAACCCGCCGGCCGTGGTCAACCATCTCGAGTACCACCGCGCGATCAAGACGCCCTACGAGATCGCGATGATGCGCGCCGCCAGCGTCCGCGGCGTGCGCGGCCACCGCGCCGCCGAGCGCGCGTTCCGTGCCGGCTCCAGCGAGTTCGGCATCCACCTGGCCTACTGCCAGGCGGCGCGGCAGGACGCCAACGACCTGCCCTACAGCAACATCATCGGCCTCAACGAGCACGGCGCGGTATTGCACTACACCGAACGCGACCGGCTGCCACCCGCCGACATCCGCAGCTTCCTGATCGACGCCGGCGGCAGCCACGACGGCTACGCCAGCGACATCACACGCAGCTACGCGTTCGACCCGGCCTGCGAATTCCAGTCGATGATAGACGCGGTCGACGCTGCCGAGCAGCGCCTGTGCGACCGCGTGCGCGCCGGGGTCGACTACAAGCAGATCCATCTCGATGCGCATCTGGAAATGGCGACGATCCTGCGCGACTCCGGCGTGGTCGACATGAGCCCGGAGTCGATGGTCGAGACCGGCGTCAGCGCGAAGTTCTTCCCGCACGGCATCGGCCACTACATCGGCCTGCAGGTCCACGACGTCGGCGGCTTCCTCGCGTCCGACGAGGGCGGCCGGATCGACCCGCCCGACGGCCACCCGTTCCTGCGCCTGACCCGGGTACTGGAACCGGGCGCGGTGGTCACGATCGAACCGGGAATCTATTTCGCCGACCTGCTGCTGCAGGAACTGCGCGACGGCGAGCACGCCGCGGCGGTGGATTGGGACAAGGTCGACACGCTGCGTCCGTATGGCGGCATCCGCATCGAGGACGACGTGGTCTGCACCGACGGCGACCCGATCAATTTGACCCGCGAGGCGTTTGCGGCGTTGGGGTGAGTCGCTGTTGGCAAGCGTTTCCTTTCGCGAACGGACGTGGCTCCGTCGGCGGGTAGCATCGCGCAGGAGGCGGCCGGCGGGGGAATTGCTCCAGCCCTTCGTCAGGGCCCGCTCCGCGGTCCGGCCCGGCGGAGCGCGCCGGGCGTTCGCGCAGGCCCGCGGCAGTGCCGCGCAAGCCGCCTGCGCTCACCCTGCCCTGAGGCGGGCCGCGGGCCATCCATGGCCCGCTTTGCGCAATTCCCCCACCGTCCACCTCCTGCCCGGTTGTCTGCGGCTTCGTGGATGGGGCTTCGGGTAGGAGCGACGTCAGTCGCGGCCTGTACATAGCCTCAAAGGTTCGGCGGGTCGCGACTCACGTCGCTCCTACATCGGAGTTAAGCGGATGTTGGCGCTTTTTGTAGGAGCGGCTTTAGCCGCGATCTGGAGTCGGCATGAGCAAGCAGTTATCCGATCGCGGCTAAAGCCGCTCCTACAAAAGCCCACACATTCGCCACCAAGCAAAAATCTGTGGATGCACCACGACGATATCCAACCAGAACCCGCGCCCCACACACACGACGCGGCGTCCTGTTTGGGTATTGCGGAGAGTGCGCCATGGATGGCGCACGGCGGTGAGTGCGGCCATGGATGGCTGCCCGAACCGAGTAGCAATGCCCGGACAGGGCGGCGCTCCTACCGAAGCCGGGAACCCGCCCTGCTGTTGCTGTTGCTGTTGCTGTTGCTGTTGCTGTTGCTGTTGCTGTTGCTGCTGCTGTTGTTGCCGATCAAAGCACCGTGCACTGGTCCGCATGTAACCGCAGACCCAGCAACCGTTACCCACTCGTCCGCACCCGAGCCATGAACGCCTCGATCTTGTCCGCGCTGCGCGCCAGCTTGTCGGTCAGCACCTTGTGCCCGTCCCTGGTGACCAGCACGTCGTCCTCGATCCGGATGCCGATCCCGCGCCACTTCGCCGCCACACTGGTGTCGTCGGGCGCGATGTACAGCCCCGGCTCGATCGTGAACACCATCCCCGGCTCCAGCAACCGCGACTCGCCATCGATGCGGTACTCGCCGACATCGTGCACGTCGATCCCGATCCAGTGCCCGGTCTTGTGCCGGTAGAACCGCTTGTAGTTGCCCTCGGCAATGTTCTTCGCCAGCTTGCCCTTTAGCAGCCCGTGTTCAAGCAGGCCCTCGGTCAGCGTCTCGACCGCCGCATCATGGCCGGCCTGGTATGGCGTGCCCGGTTGCGCCTGCGCCAGCGCCGCGGCCTGCGCCGCGCAGACCAGGTCGTGGAGGATCCGCTGCTCCTTGGTGAAGCGGCCACTGGCCGGGAACGTGCGGGTAATGTCGGCGGCGTAGCCACGGTACTCGGCACCGGCGTCGATCAGCACCAGGTCGCCGTCGCGCACGGGGCCGTTGTTGGCGACGTAATGCAGCACGCAGCCGTTGCTGCCGGCACCGACGATGCTGCCATAGGCCGGCACCGAATCATTGGTCCGGAACACCCGTTCCAGCTCGGCCTGCAGCTCGTACTCGTGCATCCCCGGGCGGACGGCGCGCATCGCCGCCTCGTGCGCGGCGACGCTGATGTCGGCGGCGCGCTGCATGAAACGCAACTCGTCGCGGTCCTTGAACAGGCGCATCTCGTCGAGCACGTGGCCGAGCTCGAGGAACTCGTGCGGCGGGGTGTTGCCCATCTTCATCATCGCCCGCACGCGGTTGACCCAGCCGATCAGCTTGAGGTCGAACTCGGCGTCGCGGCCGAAGTGGTAGTACACCCGCGAGCGGCCCTCGAGCAGGCCCGGCAGGATGTCGTCGAGGTCGGTGATCGGGTAGGCATCGTCCAGCCCGAACGCCTCGACCGCACCTTCGGTGCCGAAGCGCGGGCCGTCCCAACCTTCGCGGTCGGGGTCGCGCTCGCGGCAGAACAGCACGGTCTCGCCGTGCGCGCGGCCGGGCACAAGCACCAGCACCGCCTCGGGTTCGGGGAAGCCGGTCAGGTACAACAGGTCGGAGTCCTGCCGGTACGGGTAATGAGTGTCGCGGCTGCGCACGCGCTCGGGCGCGGCCGGCAGGATCAGGATCGCGTCGTCGCCGGCGATCCGCATCAGCTGCTTGCGCCGGCGTGCGTAGGCCGTGGCCGGCATGCTCAGGGGCTTGGACATGTCAGTTCAGCCGCTGGCGGTGCTCGGCGGCGAGCACGCAATCGCCGTGCAGCAGCAGGGTGGCGACGCGGACGAACTCCTCGATCTCGGCGAGGGCAGCCTCGTCCTCTTCGTCGCCCTCGTCCTGCGGTTGCGCCGCGGCCAGCTTGGCCAGGTCGCCGAGCGCTTCGGCGGCCTCCTCCGACAACTTTGGAGACGCTCCCGACGCCAGTCCGAAGCCGCCCAGGAACCCGCGGCACCAATCGAACAACGCGCCGCTGCGTTCGGCCAGCGGCGCCTCCTCGGCCGGCAGCAGCAGGCTGAACTCGAAACTGCGGTCGGCCAGTTGGGCCGCGCTGGTGATTCGCAGCCGATCCAGCGCGCCGCCCTCGACCGGCGCGGCCAGTTCGGGGTCCACCATCACCCTGGCCGGCCAATCCCGCAGCGACGCACCACCGCCGGCAAGCCAGCCGCACAGGGCGCCGTGCAACTCGGAGGCCGAGGTCGCCAGCGCCAGTTGGCGGATTTCGGCGTCGACGGCGGAGAGGTCGGGCAGGTCGGGGGTGGCGCCTTGCGGCATGGGCTGTCACCGGCAAAAAAGGGGCCTTGCAGTCTAGCAATCCGCCACGCCAAAACCTTGACAAAACTTGTTGTGGACGCCGGCGCCTGCCTAAACTGGCCGTTGCCACGCCAACCGCCGCGGTGCCGTGCGTCCGTATCCACCCTCAACCATTACATTCCTGGGCCGTGCCTGCGCGATCCTGCTGACCTGCGCCGTACTCGGCGCGGCGGTGCTGGCGCCTGTGCGGGCGGCGACGCGCGACTACTATTTCACCCGGATCGGCAGCGAACGCGGACTGACCCAGAACACCGTCACCGCGATGGTGCAGGACGCCCAAGGTTTCATCTGGGTCGGCACCCAGGGCGGCCTGCACCGCTACGACGGCCAGCACTACGTCCCTTACCGCCACGAGCCGCGCGACCCCGCCAGCCTGCCCGACAGCTACATCACCGCGCTGGCGCTGGAAGGCGACGACACCCTATGGGTGGGTTTCTATTCGCAGTTTGTCTCACGCATCGACCTCGCCAGCGGCCGGATCGAGCGCTTCGCTGCCGGCACCGACGGCGAGGGCGACGGCAAGCAGGCCCGGCGCCAGGTAATGGCGCTATTGCCGCGCGATGGCAAGTTGTGGGTGGGAACCGTAGAGGGACTGGAGCGCTTCGATCCGGCCACCGGCGAACGCCGGCAAGTACTGCAGGTCGACCCACGTCGCCTGCGCGACTCGCCGTTCCAGCAGCTGCTGGCCGACCGCGCCGGCAACGTGTGGTGGGCGAGCGCGGCGGGGCTGTTCAAGATCAACGCCGCCGGCAAGGCCCGGTTGGTCGGCCAGCCGGCACTGACCCGCAGCCTGTTGCTCGACCGCGATGGCGGGCTCTGGGTCGGCCGTCGCGATGGCCTGTTCCAGTTGGAAGGCCACGGCGTCCTGCGCAAACGCTGGCCGCTGGACGCAGCCGAACACCACGACGTCCGCGCGATCACCCAGGCGCCGGACGGCGCCTTGTGGCTGTCGGTCAGCGGCGGCGGACTGCGCCGTTTCGATCCCGCTGACGGCAGCGTTCGACGCGTCCGCGAGGTCGCCGGGATCAACGCGACCCTGCCGGAAGACTCGATCAACGTGCTGATGGTCGATCGTGGCGGCATGCTCTGGGTCGGCGGCCAGTTCCGCGGGGTTTCGGTGACCGACCCGCGCGGCAGTCGCTTCAGCTACATCCTCAACCTCGATGGCGAACGCATCCGCAACGCCGCCGCCGACGACAGCGTCCGTTCGGTGCACGAGGACAATGCCGGGGCATTGTGGATCGGCACCGACAACGCCCGGTTGTTGCGCTACGACATCGCCGGCGACCGCTTCGAAGACTGGACGGCGCGCCTGCCGGCAACGAGCGACGGCGTCCCGCGCCGGATCATGGCGATCGCCGGCGCCGGCCACGACCGCCTGTGGCTGGCCACCACCGACGGCCTGTTGCGGCTGCAATCAAAATCCGGGCACGTCGAGGTCATCGAGCTGGGCGATTTTACCCACGCCAACCTGCGCAGCCTCGTGGTCGACCGCGAGGGCGACCTGTGGCTGGGCACCAATGGCGAGGGCGCCCTGCACTACCAGCGTCGCAGCCAGCGGATCGTCCACTACAGCCACCGCGCCGGCGACCGGCGGCAGCTCGCGCACCCCAGCGTGCATGCGCTGCTGGAGGACCGCGAAGGCCGGATCTGGTTCGGCACCGGCGACGGCCTCGACCTGCTCGATCCGGCCACCGGCCGATTGCGCCACTTCAACCATGAAGCCAACGACTTCGAAAGCCTGCCGGGCAGCCTGGTCCGGGCGCTGCATGAGGATCGCAACGGCACGGTCTGGGTCGGCACCCACGCCGGCCTGAGCCGGGTAGTCGAAAGCGCCAGCGGCCAGGTCCGGTTCCAGCACCCGCTCGCCGAGGCGCTGGACGGCCGACCGGTGCCGGCCGTGTTCGCCATCACCAGCAACGCGTCGTCGTACGGGCAACTGTGGCTGGGGACCGGCAGCGGGATCATCCGCTTCGATCCCGAAGCCGCCCGCGCACGCACCTATGGCCTCTCCGACGGCCTGCAGGACCTGGAGTTCAACGGTGGCGCCGTCGCCAACCTGGACGACGGCCGGATCGCACTGGGCGGGGTGCGCGGACTCAACCTGTTCGACCCGGCGCGGATGAAGGAATCGAACTACGTTCCGCCGCTGCGCCTGCTGTCGGCGCGGATCGGTGCCGACGCCCCCAGCGACGCCGGGGTGATGTGGCAACCGCTCAAGCTGGACGTGCCCGACGGCGCGGACATCCTGCGCCTGCGGATCGGAGCGCTCGACTTCGCCCCGGCGGCGAACATCAACTACCGCTACCGGATGGAGGGGTTCGACAAGGGCTGGATCGACAACGGCCCGCGCACCGACATCACCTACACCCGCCTGCCGCCGGGCGAATACGTGTTCCGCGCGCAGGCGACCAATCGCGATGGCGACTGGAGCTCGCGCGAGCTGCGGATTCCGGTCGAAGTCGCCCCGCCCTTCTGGCGCCATCCGCTGGCGATCGCGGCCGCGGTGATCGCCGCACTGGTGCTGCTGTCGATGTTCGGCTGGCGCTGGCATGTGAACCGGCGCCGCGAACAGGGCTGGTTCCGCCAGATCCGCGAGCGCGAGGAACGGCTCAAGCTTGCGCTGTGGGCGTCGGGCGAACAGTTCTGGGACTACGACCTGGCCACCCGCGAGATGCACCGGATGCGCGTCCCCGAACCCAGCGGCGCACGCCCGGAGATCTCGGTGGAGAGCCACGTCACCCACGACCACATCATCCACGACGACGACCTGCCGCACGTGCTGGAGACCATGCGCCAGCACCTGCGTGGCGAAATCGGACTGTTCATGTCCGAACACCGCACCCGCAACAACAGCGGCGAGGACTGGCACTGGGTGCGCGCCCGCGGCCGGGTGGTCGGACGCGGCACCGACGGCCGGGCGCTGCGGGTGGCCGGCACCGCCCGCGATATCACCGCCAGCCGCAGCGCCGAACGCGAACGGCGCATCTCCAGCGAGGTGCTGCGTTCGATGGCCGAGGCGGTGGCGGTGTTCGATCGCGACTTCGTTTTCGTCTCGGTCAATCCCGCGTTCACCCGCATGACCGGCTACGGCGACCTCGAGGTCATCGGCCGTTCGACCGGATTGCTCGACAGCCTCCAGCACAACCCCGACTTCTATCGGCGCATGCGCGACGACCTGCAACGCGACGGTCGCTGGTCGGGCGAAATCTGGCAGCAGCGCAAGGACGGCAACGAGTTCCTGTGCTGGCTGCAGGCCAGCGCGGTGGCCGACAGCAACGGCCAGCGCGACCATTACGTCGCGGTGCTCAGCGACATCACTGACCAGAAACGCGCCGAGCAGGAACTGCGCTACCTGGCCAATTACGACACCCTCACCAACCTGCCCAACCGGACGCTGCTGTCGGAGCGGCTGTCGCGCGCCATCCTGCGCGCCCGCGGCAACGAGCGCCGGGTCGCCGTGCTGTTCCTCGACCTGGACCGCTTCAAGGACATCAACGACTCGCTGGGACACGCCGCCGGCGACCGCATCCTGCGCGCCGCCGCCCATCGGCTGCAGCAGACCGTCGGCGTCGAGCACACGGTGGCGCGACTGGGCGGCGACGAATTCACCGTGATCCTCGAGGACATCGACGATATCGACCAGGCCGAGGCGGTTGCGCGCGAACTGATCACCGCGTTCGAGGCGCCGCTCGATTTCGACGAGCGCCACAACGTGGTGATCTCGCCGTCGATCGGCATCAGCCTGTACCCCGACCATGCGCAGGGTCCGACCGACCTGCTCAAGCACGCCGACACTGCGATGTACCAGGCCAAGGCAATCGGCCGCCGCGCGTTCATGCGCTACACCGAAAGCATGGATGTCGATGTCCGCCGGCGCGCCACGATCTCCGCGGCGCTGCGCAAGGTGCTCGACAGCGGCGAATTGTCGCTGGCGTTCCAGCCACGGCTGTCGCTGGCCGACGACCGCATCACCGGGGTCGAGGCCTTGTTGCGCTGGAACAGCGTCGAGCACGGCCAGATCAGCCCGATGCAGTTCATCCCGCTGGCCGAGGAGACCGGCCTGATCCTGGAGATCGGCGAGTGGGCGCTGCGCGAGGCTTGCCGCGCCCTCCGCGGCTGGCGCGAGCATGGCCTGCGCGGCGTGTCGGTATCGGTCAACGTTTCCGCATTGCAACTACTGCGCGGCAACCTGCCGGAGGTCGTCGCCCGGGTGCTGGCGGAGACCGGAGTTCCGGCCGAATGCCTCGAACTGGAATTGACCGAGAGCGTCGTCATGGCCAACGCGGCTGAAACCTCGGCCACCCTGCAGGCGTTCCGCCAGCTGGGGGTCGACTTGGCCATCGACGATTTCGGCACCGGTTATTCCTCACTGGCGTATCTCAAGCGCCTGCCGATCACCACCTTGAAGATCGACAAGGAATTCATCGCCGATCTCACCCACGACGCCGACGATGCCGCGATCACGGCCACCATCATCACCATGGGCCATTCGCTGGGCTTGAACGTGGTCGCCGAGGGCGTGGAAACCCGCGCGCAGGTCGACTTCCTGCGCAGCCAGGGGTGTGACGAGATCCAGGGATTCTGGCTGGCGCGACCGATGCCGTCGGTGCAATGCCTGGCCTTCCTGCGCGAACGCGCCTCGACCGAACCCGCGGCCTGACCCCCAGCTGGCGCCGTCACCGGAATTCCTTGACCGCCGGGGGGCGCCTGCTATCGTGCGCGGATGGACCGCGCCGAACTGCTCGCCCAACTGCAGGCCCTCATCGACCGCGTCGACGAGCTGGCCGACAACACCCGTCGCCTGCAGGAAGAAAACCGCAGCCTGCGCCAGCAGCAGGAATCGCTGTCCGGCGAACGTTCGGCACTGCTGGCCAAGAACGAGCAGGCCCGGACCCGGGTCGAGGCGATGATCGCGCGACTGAAGTCGCTGGAGCAACACACGTGAGCAGCAGCCAACCGGTCAGCATCCGCCTGCTCGATCGCGAGTACACGGTCGGTTGCGAACCCGACGAGCGCGACAGCCTGCTCGCCGCGGCCAAGCTGCTCGACAGCAAGATGCGCGAGATCCGTGGCAGCAACCGCATGGCCGCGCTCGACCGCGTCGCCGTGCTGGCCGCGCTCAATTTCGCCCACGAGCTCCAGCAACTGCGCGACGAGGACGAAGGCAGCAACCGCCAGCTCGCGCGCAGCCTCGGCGATCTGCAGCGCAAGCTCGACGGCCTGTTCGACACCTCACGCTGAGCGGGGCGCCGTTCACGCGAGCCTGCGTGAACCCGGCCGCACCGTCGCCGACGGATGGCTCTTGCACTCCTCCACCGCGCGCTATAATCGCCGCACGTCCTCTGCTGTGGACGACGGCGTGCGCAAACATACGCCTTGTCCCTTAATTGCGACCACGGGGGCGCAACGGAAGCCCGGAGTGCAAGTCCGCCCTGGTAGCGGGAAGCCCGACGGCCTCCAGGCGTCCCCACTTGAACCCCGGGTTCAAGGTCGTTTCGCGCGCATCGCCATCGGCGGAGGACTTTTTCTTTTCCGTGCTCGACGTCCGTGGTGGCGTGCAGATGGCGCCGGACGCAACGACGTGCGGTGGCGCTCGCGCCGTGGATTCGTCCTGCCAATGCGACCAGGACCCGACTGGATGACTGTCGACCACGCCGTGCTCCGTCGGCAACTGCGCAGCGAGCTTCGCCAACGTCGTCGCGCCCTGCCCGCGGCGCAACGCATCGCCGCCGCCGAGCGCCTGGCCGACAATCTGTTGGCGCTGCCGTTCGCACCCACCCAAGGCTACGTCGCCGGCTACTGGGCGATGGATGGCGAAATCGCCCTGCACGTCTGGCAGCTGAAGTTGCCACCCGGTTGCGTCTACTGCCTGCCGGTGCTTGCCGCCGATCGCCTCCGGTTCGCGCCTTGGCGCCCCTGCGATCCCCTCATCAGCAACGCCTACGGCATTCCAGAACCCGAGGTCGAATCCGGTTCGTTGCTCGACGCCGAGCAGATGACGCTGGTGGTCGCGCCGCTGGTTGGTTTCGACGCCCGTGGCGCGCGCCTGGGCATGGGCGGGGGTTGGTACGATCGCAGCTTCGCCTTCCGCCAAGACCGGCCAGGGCCGCCGTGGCTGGTTGGCGCGGCGTTTTCCATCCAGCAGGCCGATTCCCTCGACTCCGCCGACTGGGACGTCGGCCTCGACGCGGTTTGCACGGAGTCGACCACCCACGATTTTCGCAACTTGAGCGCCCGATGACCGCACGCCGACGTTACTGGTTGATGAAGTCCGAACCCGAAGCGTTCTCGATCGACGACCTGCAGCGCGTCGATATCGAGCCGTGGAACGGGGTGCGCAACTACCAGGCGCGCAATTTCATGCGCGACGGCATGAGGGTCGGGGACGGGGTGTTGTTCTACCACTCCAACACCGCCGTGCCCGGCATCGTCGGTACCGCCACGGTTGCCAGCGAAGCTTATCCGGACGAGACCCAGTTCGACCCGAAGTCCGATTACCACGACCCCAAGTCGACCCGCGAGGAACCGCGCTGGCATCTGGTCGACATCAAATTCGAACGCAAGCTCTCGCGCACGATTTCGTTGGACGAGATCAAGCGCCACGCCGACCGGCTGGGCGAAGAGTTCGCCCTGATCCGTCGCGGCAATCGTCTATCGGTCTTCCCGGTGTCGGCCGCACAGTACAAATACCTTCTTTCCCTCGAGTAGACACGAAGATGTCCGAAGCCAAGCGCCTGGCCGGCGAAAAAGCCATCGATTACGTGGAAGACGGCATGATCGTCGGCGTCGGCACCGGCTCGACCGTGGCCTACTTCATCGAAGCACTGGGCCGGATCAAGCATCGGATCCAGGGTGCGGTTTCCAGTTCCGAGCAGAGCAGCGAACGGCTGCGCGCACTGGGCATCGAGGTGCTGGACCTCAACAGCACCGGCACGCTGTCGTTGTATGTCGACGGTGCCGACGAATGCGATCCGCACAAGCGCCTGATCAAGGGCGGTGGCGCCGCGTTGACCCGCGAGAAGATCATCGCCGAGGCGAGCCGCCGGTTTGTCTGCATCGTCGACTCGGCCAAGCGCGTCGACGTGCTGGGCCGGTTCCCCCTGCCGGTAGAGGTGATCCCGATGGCCCGCAGCCTGGTTGCCCGCGAAATCCTCGGCATGACCGGCGGCCAACCGGTCTGGCGCCAATCGGAAGACGGCAAGGGCGTGGTGACCGACAACGGCAACGCGATCCTGGATATCCATGGCCTGTCGATCGTCGATCCGGTCGCGCTGGAGAGCGCGATCAACCAGATCCCGGGCGTAGTCAGCGTCGGCCTGTTCGCCCGACGCGCGGCCGACGTGGTCATCGTCGGCGGCGAGCCGCCGACGGTCCTCTAGCTCATCAGCGAGCTGGGCGCGCGCCATTCGGCGCGCGTCCTCATCACACCTTGTTCGGTTTTGTTTCAGTCGCGCACAAAGAAGAAGGCCGGCCCCTTGTGGGGACCGGCCT
>NZ_JAXGFP010000006.1:0-276680 GCF_036663935.1 Novilysobacter erysipheiresistens | reverse complement strand
TTTACTGGCGAGTGGCAACTGATCTGTCATTGCAAGCTAACGCCTTGTAACTTCAAAACTTGGGGCGCTAATAGATAACAATCGGCAAGATTTCCCCGAGCCTCCGTAGAACCTTACAGCAATTCAATGCCTTGCAGCCCTCGCCAGCGCGGAGCACCGCAGGCGGCACGCGAAATACCGCAGGAACGCCGTGTTATCAGTTATCACCGTAAATTCGCAGTTTTTACACTTGTCCCGTCGCGTACTGCACCGCCAAGCTCGACAGCGCCACCGCAGCCCACACCCCCAGCCCCAGCGCGATCGGCCGGAAACCGGTCGCCGCCATCCGCCGCAGGTCCGCCGACAATCCGATCGCGGTCAACGCAACGATGATCAGCAACTTGGCGCCGAGCCGAATCGCCGGCTGCCACCCGTCGGGGATCAGTCCGGCGGTGCTCACCGCCGAGGCGACCACGAACCACAGGATGAACCACGGCACCACGCGCCACAGGCTGAAATCGCCGCCGCCGTGCTTCTTGTGCCGCCATGCTTCGATCGCGGCCATCACCAGGCACATCGGGATGATCAACGTGGCGCGGGTCAGCTTGACGATGGTGGCGTGGTCGCCGGCTTCCTGCCCGTAGGCGTAGCCGGCGGCGACCACCGACGAGGTGTCGTTGATCGCGGTGCCGGCCCACAGTCCGAAGCCTTCCGGGCTCATGCCCATCAGGTGGCCGAGCGCGGGGAACACCAGCACCGCGACCAGGTTGAACAGGAAGATGGTGGAGATCGCGAACGCGGTCTCGTGTTCGTCGGCCTTGATGATCGGGGTCACCGCGGCGATCGCCGAACCGCCGCAGATCGCGGTGCCGGCGCCGATCAGTACCTTCAGTCTGGGCGGGATGCCGAGCAGGCGGCCAAGCAGCAACGCTGCCACGAAGGCGGCGGCCACGCTCACCAGGGTCACGGCGAGCGAGTCCATCCCGGTCCGCGCGACCTGGGTCAGGCTCAGGCCGAGGCCGAGGGCGACGATCGACCACTGCAGGATCTGCTTGCCGGCGAAGCGGATGCCCGGCTGGCAGGCCGCGGGCGGCGCCATCAGGTTGCGCACGACCACGCCCAGCACGATGCCGAACACCGGGCCGCCCACCAGCGGCAGCCACTGTCCGAGACCGAAGGCGACGCTGGCGATGCCCGCCGACAGCAGCAGGCCAGGCCAGAGGGAGGAATACGTATCGGTGATGTCGACGGTGTCGGAGGTGGCGGGCATCAGGTGCAATAGCCGGAAGACGGCGAATTTCGCGCAGGCGTTCGGGTGCAGATAACCCAAGGATATTTGAAAATGCCCAACGGTAATATCGAAAGGCGTGATTGCGATGAAATCCACACCCTGGAGTCGCCTGCAGTTGCCACCGGGTGCGTGGACGACGCTGCTCGATGGACTGTGCGCGCGGTTCCCGGCGATCGACCGGACGACCTGGCTGGACCGGTTCGCCCGCGGGCGCGTGCTCGACGCCCGCGGTGAGCCAGTCGCCGCCGATGCGACCTATCGGGTGGGGATGGAAATCCGCTACTTCCGCGAGGTCCGCGACGAGTCGGTCGTCCCGTTCGAGATGTCGGTGCTGCACGTCGACGAGCACTTGGTGGTGGTCGACAAGCCGCACTTCCTGCCGGTGACGCCGGCCGGCGGTTTTGTCGACGAGACGGTGCTGGCGCGGTTGGTGGCGCGGCTCGGCAATTCCGCGCTGGTGCCGTTGCACCGGATCGATCGCGGCACCGCGGGGCTGGTGATGTTTTCGGCCAATCCGGAATCGCGGGCGCGGTACCAGGCGCTGTTTCGCGAGGGGCGGATCGAGAAGCGCTACGAGGCGGTGGCGGCGCCGCTGCCAGGGTTGGAGTTTCCGTGGGTGCGGCGCAGCCGGCTGGTGCGGGGCGAGCCGTTCTTCCGGATGGTGGAGGTCGAGGGGGAGGCCAACAGCGAGAGCCGGATCGAGGTGATCGAGCGTGGGGAGGTGCTGTGGCGCTACGGGCTGCAACCGGTGACGGGAAAGAAGCACCAGCTGCGGGTGCACATGGCGGCGCTGGGGGCGCCGATCGTCGGTGACCCGTTTTATCCGGTGCTGCGGGAGCAGGGCGTGGAGGATTACGGGCGGCCGCTGCAGCTGTTGGCGCGGTCGCTGCGGTTTGTCGATCCGTTGAGTGGGGAGCTGCGGGAGTTCGAGAGCGAGCGGCGGCTGGTGACCGGTCTTCTGGCCGATCCTTTGTAGGAGCGGCTTTAGCCGCGATCCGGGAGTTGGTCGCTCGTGCCGGCTCTGGTTCGCGGCTAAAGCCGCTCCTACAGGGGGAGCGGCGTTTGGCGGGTTAGCGCGGTTTGAATGGTTTGCGCGGGCCGCTGCCGTGGGGCTTCTTGCCGGCGTGCGGCGGGCGTGGGCCGCGTGGACCGGGGCCGGGCGCGCGGGCGGCGACGTTGGCGCGCGGGCCGCTGCGGCCACCGGCGGTGTCGCCGGCTTCGGCATGGCGGATGCGCAGCGGCTGGCCGGCGACGTAGACGCGCTTGAGGTGCTCCATCAGCTCGCGCGGCATGCCTTCGGGCAGGTCGACCAGGCTGTAGTCGTCGCGGATGTCGATGCGGCCGATGTAGCGGCTTTCCAGGTCGGCCTCGTTGGCGATCGCGCCGACGATGTTGCCCGGCTGCACGCCGTGGCTGTGGCCGACCTCGATGCGGAAGGTCTCCATCCCGACGTCGCCGGCGGGCGGCGCGTCGCTGCGCGGCGGCTTGCGCTCGGGGGCGCGGCGCTGCGGCGCCTCGTCCTCGAACATCGACTCGGCGGCGTTGTGGCCGCGTGGGGCCGGCGGCGCGGACGGGGTGTGCACCGGCGGGGTGAATTGCCGGTCGGCATGGCGCGGGGTCGCGTGGCGTTCGTCGAAGCTGCGCGGTTCGCGCGCGGGCGGAGCGTCGCGGTCCGGACGTTGCTGCCGCGGCGGGCGCGGCGGCTGGCCGCGATGGCCAGCATCGCGCGGTCCGGTTTCGCGCTCGTACTTGTTGAACGACGGCCGTGCCGGCGCCGCCAGCAGCAGCGGGTTGTCGCCCTGCACCAGCTTGGCCAGCGCCGCGGCGATCTCCACCGCGGGCACGTTCTGTTCGCGCTCGTAGCGTTCGACCAGGTCGCGGAACAGGCTGAGGTCGTCGCCCTGCAGCGCATCGCCGATGCGGCCGAGGAACTTCGACACGCGCTGCTCGTTGACGGTCTCGATGGAGGGCAGCTCCATCTGCTCGATCGGCTGCCGGGTCGCGCGCTCGATCGCGCGCAGCATGCCGCGCTCGCGCGGGGCGACGAACAGGATCGCCTCGCCCTTGCGCCCTGCGCGGCCGGTGCGGCCGATGCGGTGGACGTAGCTCTCGGTGTCGTAGGGGATGTCGTAGTTCAGCACGTGGCTGATGCGGTCGACGTCGAGCCCGCGCGCGGCGACGTCGGTCGCCACCAGCACGTCGATCCGGCCGTCCTTGAGCTGCTGGATGGTCTTCTCGCGCTGCGCCTGCTGCACGTCGCCGTTGATCGCCGCCGCCGAGATGCCGCGCGCGGCGAGCTTGCCGGCCAGCTCGTCGGTGCCGAGCTTGGTGCGGGCGAACACGATCATCGCGTCGAACGGCTCGGCCTCGAGGATCCGGGTCAGCGCGTCGAGCTTCTGCACCCCGCTGACCGCCCAGTAGCGCTGGCGGATGTTGGCGGCAGTGCTGGTCTTGTTCTTGATCGCGACCTCGACCGGCTCCTTCAGGTAGGTCTGGGCGATGCGCCTGATCTGCTGCGGCATGGTCGCCGAGAACAGCGCGACCTGGCGGGTCTCCGGGGTTTTCTTGAGCACCGCCTCGACATCGTCGATGAAGCCCATCCGCAGCATCTCGTCGGCTTCGTCGAGTACCAGGCAGCGCAGTTCGGACAGGTCCAGCGATCCGCGATCCAGATGGTCGATGACGCGCCCGGGGGTGCCGACCACCACCTGCACGCCACGCTTGAGCGCCTGCAACTGCGGGTAGTAGCTCTGGCCGCCGTAGATTGGCAGCACGTGGAAACCGGGCAGGTGGGTGGCGTATTTCTGGAACGCCTCGGCGACCTGGATCGCCAGCTCGCGGGTCGGCGCGAGCACCAGCGCCTGCGGCTTGCGTTGTGCCGGATCGATCTGCGCGAGGATCGGCAGCGCGAACGCGGCGGTCTTGCCGGTGCCGGTCTGGGCCTGGCCGATCATGTCGCGGCCGGCCAGCAGCGGCGGGATGGTCGCCGCCTGGATCGGCGAGGGCGACTCGTAGCCGACATCGGCCAGCGCCCGCAGCAACGGCTCGGGCAGGGCCAGATCGGTGAACTTGATCGACGGGGCGTCGGGGGATTGGGGTGAAGCGGGCGTCTCGGCGCTCATCGCAGGTCTCGTTGGCGCCGGCGGGGCCGGTCGGGAAGACCGCATAGTTTAGCCGGGAGAGCGCTTGCCTGCGTGATTTGGGACGATCACGGACCTGCTGCCGGGCCGACCCGGCGGTGCGAGTCGGCGGGCGACCCGCTGCGTGGCGTGCTACTGCACCGTGCCGCTGCCGCTGCCGCTGCCGGTGTCGGTCGGGGTCGTAGCCGCCTCGTCGGGCGCGCTGGATTCGCCGGCGTCGGAGTCAGGCCTGGAGCTCTGCTTCTTGGCCAGCTTTTCTTCCTTCTTCTTCTTCTTGGCGATCTCGCGCTGGCGCTTTTCGAACGAGTAATTCGGCTTTGCCATGGGCGGCTCCTGCTATTTGATTGCGACCAGTCTAGGCCATGCGGCGTTATTTCACCGGCGACGCTCACCGGCGGCGAAGCCCGGAGTGTTTACGATGGCAGGATTCCAGGCATCGAGCGCGCTACATGATCAAGGTCCACCATCTCGAAAACTCGCGTTCCCAGCGTGTGCTGTGGCTGCTGGAGGAGCTGGGGCTGCAATACGAGGTGGTGCGGTACCGACGCGACCCGGCGACGATGCTGGCGCCGCCGGAGCTGCGGCAGGTGCATCCGCTGGGCAAGTCGCCGGTGCTGGAGGAGGAGGGCCTGGTGCTGGCCGAATCCGGCGCGATCATCGAATACCTGGCCGAGAAGCACGACCAGGCCCATCGCCTGTCGCCGCCGCCGGGTCCGGCGGACGATCCTGAGCGCCTGCGCTACCGCCAGTGGCTGCACTACGCCGAAGGCTCGCTGATGCCGCCGCTGTTGCTGAGCCTGGTGTTCTCGCGGATCAGGCAGGCGCCGATGCCGTTCTTCGCCAAGCCCATTGCCCGCGGGATCGCCGACAAGACGTTGAAGGCGTTCGTGCGGCCGCAGATCAAGCTGCACATGGACTACATCGAGGCCGAGTTGGGAAAGCACCCGTGGTTTGCCGGCGAGCGCTTCAGCGCCGCCGATATCCAGATGAGTTTCCCGGTCGAGGCGGCCACCGCGCGCAGCGGCGCCGGCGGCTATCCGAACCTGCAGCGCTTCCTGCAGCGCATCCGCGAGCGACCGGGCTACCAGCGCGCGGTGGAGCGGGGTGGTGCGCTGGAGCCGTTGCAATAGCCGATGAAATTCGATTTCGACAACGCGTTCGTGCGCGAATTGCCGGGCGACCCGGAAGCCGGGCCGCGGGTGCGGCAGGTCGAGGGCGCGCTGTGGTCGGCGGTGGAACCGACGCCGGTGCCGAACCCTGAGCTGTTGGCGTGGTCGGCCGAAATGGCGGCGCAATTGGGGCTGGATGCGGACGATGTCGCTTCGCCACGGTTCGCCAGGGTATTCGGCGGCAACGAGTTGTTGCCGGGGATGCAGCCGTTCGCGGCCAACTACGGCGGCCATCAGTTCGGTCACTGGGCCGGACAGCTCGGCGACGGCCGCGCGATCACCCTCGGCGAGGCCGTCAATGCCGCCGGCGAGCGCTGGGAGCTGCAACTCAAGGGCGCCGGGCCAACCCCGTATTCGCGTACCGCCGACGGTCGCGCGGTGCTGCGCTCGTCGATCCGCGAGTTCCTGTGCAGCGAGGCAATGCACCACCTGGGCATCCCGACGACGCGCGCATTGAGCCTGGTCGGCACCGGCGAGCAGGTCGTGCGCGACATGTTCTACGACGGCAACGCGCGGCCCGAGCCCGGCGCGATCGTGTGCCGGATGGCGCCGTCGTTCCTGCGTTTCGGCAACTTCGAGCTGCCGGCGTCGCGTGGCAATACCGCCTTGCTGAAGCAACTGGTCGACTTCTGCATCCGCCGCGATTTTCCGCACCTGCGCGGCGACGGCGAGGTGCTGGTCGCGGCGTGGTTCGGCGAAGTTTGCGCGCGCACCGCGGTGATGATCGGCCACTGGATGCGGGTCGGCTTCGTCCACGGGGTGATGAACACCGACAACATGTCGATCCTCGGGCTGACTATCGATTACGGCCCGTACGGCTGGATCGATAACTACGACCCCGACTGGACGCCCAACACCACTGACCGCCAGAACCGCCGCTACCGCTTCGGCCAGCAACCGGCGGTGGCGTACTGGAACCTGGGTCGCCTCGCCGGCGCGCTGTCGCCATTGTTCGACGGCGTCGAACCGCTGCAGGCGGGGTTGCAGCGATTCATCGACACCTACACCGCGGTCGATCGCGACAACACCGCGCGCAAGCTCGGGTTGGCCGAATGCCGCGACGACGATGTCGAGCTGATGCAATCGCTGCAGGACTTGCTGCGCGATGCCGAGGTCGACATGACGTTGTTTTTCCGCGCCTTGGCGGAGGTCGATCCGGCGGCGCCGTCGCGCGATCTGTTTGCCGAGGCGTTCTATGACGAGGACAAGCACGAGGCCGCGGTTCCCACGCTCGACGACTGGCTGGGGCGTTACGCCGTGCGCCTGCGCGATGACTCGCTCGACGCCGCCGCGCGTCGCCAGCGCATGGACGCTGCCAACCCGCGTTACGTGCTGCGCAACTATCTCACCCAGCAGGCGATCGACCGGGCCGGGCAGGGCGATGCGGATTGCGTGATGGAGTTGCTGGATGTCATGCGCCGGCCGTACGACGAGCAGCCGGGGCGGGAAGCGTTCGCGCGCAAGCGGCCGGACTGGGCGCGGCACAAGGCGGGATGCTCGATGCTGTCGTGCAGTTCCTGAAAGCGCGGAACCGATGTAGGAGCGACGTGAGTCGCGACCTGTACATCGTCTCCAACGTTCGGCGGGTCGCGACTCACGTCGCTCCTACAGCGAGTCCGGCTTCGTTAAGGCAGTGATGACTCGATAAACCGCCTGTTCACCCAGCAGGGACGAAGGTGGTTTTCACCGCACTCCCCGGAGCATCCCATGACCCCGAACCGGCTCGCCTCGTCCCGCATCCTGCATGCCTTCGCATCGCGCACATCGCTGCGCTGGATCGCGCTGGCCTTCGCGGCGCTGCTGCTGGCCGGCTGCGCCACCGGCTACGGCAACCAGCGCGTGTCCGGCACGGTGGAAGATATCGACCCGCGCTACGGCCGGATCATGCTGAGCACCGACAACCGCTACGGCAACCGCGGCTCGCGCGTCGCGCTGCGCTTCGACCGCAATACCCGGCTGTTCTACCAGGGCCGGCAGCAGGCGGTCGCCGGGCTGGAGCGCGGCGATGGCATCAGCGTCGACGTGGTGCGCTCGAACGGCGAGCTGTGGGCGCGGCAGATCGAGGTCGTGCACAACGTTCGCGACGGCGGCTATTACGGCGGCGGCGATTTGCGCGGCGCGGTCAGCTTCGTCGACCCGCGGGCGCAGGTCATCGGCATCACCCGCGGCGGCTACAGCGGGCGGCGAGAGCAGGTCCGCTACGACCATCGCACCGTAGTCGAGTACCGCGGCCGGCGGGTCCGCCCGGAACAACTGGAACCGGGCGACGTGGTGAGCATCCAGGCTCGGCCTTGGGGTGACGATCGGCTGGCCGAGCGGATACGGGTCGAACGCAGCGTCCGGGAGTACTGATCCCGCCGGGGACGGCGCGGGCGGATGATTGCCGGATCGCGGCTGAAGCCGCTCCTACAACAGCCATGCAGGCCGGTTCCAAGGCGCCTCAGGTCGGGGCGAACGCCTTGCCGGCCTTCTTGTCGCGCTTCTCGGCCTTCTTTTCCTTCATGGACTTGGCCGGCTTCTTCTTCTCGTTTTTCTTTTGGTCCATACCCTTGCTCATGCGCCTTACCCTTGTCTGTGGCCAGCGAACGCCGCGGGCGTGGCCGGAGTATGCGCTCGCCGCCGGTGATTGGAGCGCCGGCCACGTAGAATGGGCGGATGCCCCTGATTACCCTGAACAGCGTCGACTACAGCGTCGGCGGCCCCCTGCTGCTTGAAAGCGTCGATTTTTCGGTCGAACCGGGCGAGCGTGTCGCCCTGATCGGTCGCAACGGCGCCGGCAAGTCCACCCTTTTGAAGCTGCTGTCGGGCGACATCCACGCCGATGACGGCGAGATCCGCCGCGAGGGCGGGGCGCGGATCGCCCGGCTTGAGCAGGAAGTCCCGGCCGGTGCCGACGGCGACGTGTTCGACGTCGTCGCGGACGGCATGGGCGAACTCGGCAAATGGCTTGCCGAGTTCCACCACCTCAGCCACGCCGACGAGTTCGATGCCGATGCGATGTCGGCGGTGCAGGCCAAGATCGACGCCGCCCAGGGCTGGAGCGCGGACCAGCGCGTTGTCGAGACCCTCGACAAGCTCGGCCTCGACGGCGATGCGCCGTTCTCTGGCCTGTCCGGCGGCATGAAGCGCCGCGTGCTGCTGGCCCGCGCGCTGGTGTCCGCGCCGGACCTGCTGCTGCTCGACGAGCCGACCAACCACCTCGACATCGAGTCGATCGACTGGCTCGAAGGCTTCCTCAAGTCGTGGCAGGGCGCGCTGATCTTCGTCACCCATGACCGGCGGTTCCTGCGCGCGCTGGCGACGCGGATCGTCGAAATCGACCGCGGCCAGCTGACCAGCTGGCCCGGCGACTGGGCCAACTACGAGCGCCGCCGCGAGGAGCGATTGAACGCCGAGGCGCAGGAGAATGCGCGCTTCGACAAGATGTTGGCGCAGGAGGAGATCTGGATCCGCCAGGGCATCAAGGCCCGCCGCACCCGCGACGAGGGCCGCGTGCGCCGGCTCAAGGCGATGCGCAACGAGCGCTCGCAACGCCGCGACCTGACCGGCAACGTCAAGATGGAGTTCGCCCAGGCCGAGAACTCGGGCAAGAAGGTGATCGAGGCCAAGCACGTGTCGTTCGACTACGGCGGCAAGCCGCTGCTCGACGATGTCTCGACGATTGTCTTCCGCGGCGACCGGATCGGCCTGATCGGCCCCAACGGCAGCGGCAAGACCACGCTGCTCAAGACCCTGCTCGGCGAACTGGCGCCGACGTCCGGCGAAGTGAAACTCGGCAGCAACCTGCAGGTCGCCTATTTCGACCAGTACCGCGCGACCTTGCGCGAGGATTGGAGCGCGCTGGAAAATGTGTCGGAAGGTCGCGAGTTCGTCGAGGTCGGCGGCAAGCAGAAGCACGTGATCGGGTACCTGCAGGATTTCCTGTTCACCCCCGAGCGCGCCCGCGCGCCGATCACCCGGCTGTCGGGCGGCGAGCGCAACCGGCTGCTGCTGGCCAAGCTGTTCGCGCAGCCATCCAACCTGCTGGTGATGGACGAGCCGACCAACGACCTCGACGTCGAAACCCTGGAATTGCTGGAAGAGCTGCTTGGCGACTACCCCGGCACGCTGCTGCTGGTCAGCCATGACCGCGACTTCCTCGACAACGTGGTGACTTCAACCCTGGTGATGGAGGGCAACGGCCGCGTCGGCGAATACGTCGGTGGCTACAGCGACTGGTTGCGCCAGCGGCGGGTCGAGTTCACCGCGCCGGCCTCGACCAAGTCGGCGTCAATGCCGGTATCGCCGCTCGCCGCCGCGGTCACCACGCCGTCGACCCCGAAGCGCAAGCTCAGCTACAAGGAGGCGCGCGAGCTGGAGCAGTTGCCGCAGCGGATCGAGGAGCTGGAGGCCAAGGTCGCGGCGATGACGGCCGAGATGAACGATCCGGCGTTCTACCAGCGCGGTGCGGACGGTATCGCCGCGCACAACGCCGCGATGGCCGAGGTGCAGGCGGAGCTGGACCGCGCCTACGCGCGCTGGTCCGAGCTGGAATAGCGCGTCACGGACAGCGCCGATGCAGCAGCCCGACCTCGCAGGATTCGCCGCACCCGCCAGCAGCATCCATCGGCTGTTCTTCGCCCTGTGGCCGGGCGACGAACTTCGCCAGGGCATCGGCGAGGCGACCTCGCAACTGTTGCAGCAGCACGACGCCGGCGGGCGCCGGATCGGTCCGCATCGCTACCACCTGACCCTGCAGTTCCTCGGCGACTACGCGGAACTGCCGCCGTCGCTGGTCGAGCAGGCCAGGGCCGCCGCGGCGTCGGTAAAGCTCGCGCCATTCGAGCTGGTGATCGACCGCGCCGGCAGCTTCCGCAACCGTTCGATCCCGTGGTGGTTGGGTTGCGAAACTCGGCCCGAAGGTCTGCGGCAACTCTGGGATTCGCTCGGTGTCGCGCTGGCCCGGGCCGGCGTCCGGGTGCGATCGGACAAGGCGCTGGTGCCGCACGTGACCATCCTGCGCGACGCGCGCCAGCCGCTGCCGGTGACTCCGATCCCGCCGCTGGACTGGCCGGTCGATTCTTTCGTGCTGATCCACAGCGAACTGGGCGCGCGTAACGCCTACACCGAAGTCGGCCGCTGGCCGTTGCGGTGATTGCGCAGACCGATCAGTCGCGGCCACGACCCGCATACGCACGCAGGAACGCCCGTACCGCGGCATCGACATGCGCGGTGGCCTTTTCGGGCTCACCGCTATCGCCCATCAGCAGGCGGATGAAGGGTTCGCTGGCGGCGAGACTGAAGAACTGAGAGGTCGCGCGTTCGAAGTCGTCGATGGCGAGTTGGTCGCCGCCGGCCTGCGCGCGCAGCAACTCCGAGAACGCATGCTGGTACGGGGCGATGGACTGCTGCCAGAACGAGCGTTCGCCGGACGACCGGGTGTCGTGGGCGAGGATCAGCATGCGCTGGATGTCGACCATCAACGGGCTGGTCGCGAGCCGGTAGAGCGCGCAGCCGATCGCGTGCAGGCGCTCGGACAACTCTCCCTGCGGCCCGCCGATCAGTTCGGCGGGGGGCGGCAACGCCTGCAGCAGCCGTTCGAAGGTGGCGTCGAACAAAGCCTCCTTGCTGTCGAAGTGGTTGTAGATCGTCGCCTTGGAAACGCCGGCGTGCTGGGCGAGTTCGTCCATGCTGGTGCGGTCGAAGCCAAGCCGGGTGAACATGCGGCGGGCATTGTCGAGGATGGCGTCGTGTTTGCCGGGGTCGCTGGGGCGGCCCCGTCGGACGTCCCCGGAGATGCGTGGCGGCTGGTCCGGCTTCACTGCGCGGGTCCTCCGGCTAGGGCTTCAACAGCATCGGAATGAACTCGTGCAATGCCGACGACAGCAGGGCACGGTCGAGGTCTGGCTCGCGGGTCTCGCGCAGCTTCAGGCCTTCGAACAGGCATTGCAGCAGCAGCGCGCGGTAGGGCGCGATGGCGGCGGGCAGGCCGTGGCCGCCGGCTTGCGGGTCGCCGGTCAGCCAGTCGACCAGGGCGGCGCGGAGGGTGGTGTCGTAGTGGTCCAGCGCGGCCGCGATCTGCGGGTCGCGGGTGGCCTCAGCGGACATCTCCAACAGTAGTGCCGCGTTCATGCCCTTGGCCTCGGCGGCGCACGAGCGGCCATAGTTCTGCGTCCATTCGGCCGCCAGGTCGACCCGGCGGTTGAGCCGAATGTTTTCGCGCAGCAACTGCAGCTGACGGTCGACGATCGCCAGGACGATCGCGTTCTTGTTTTCGAAGTAACGGTAGATCAGCCCGGCGCTCATGCCCGCGGTGTCGGCGATGCTGGCCATGCTGGCGGCGTGGAAGCCGTGCGCGATGAAGCATTGCTGAGCCGCGTCGAGGATGCGGTGGCGCTGCATTTCGGCGCGCTCCTGCGCCTTGGTCGATTCCTGCTTCGTGCTCATGTTCCTGTCTCGTTCCAGCCTCCGCCCAGTACCTTGTACAAGGTAACCCGGTTGGCTTGTTCGGCCAGTTGGGTGGCCACCAGCGACTGGCGCGCGGCGTACAGGGTGCGCTGGGCGTCCAGCAGCACCAGATAGCTGTCCTGGCCGGCGTCGTAGCGCGCTTGCGACAGTTCGTGTGCGCGGGTCGCCGCGGCGACCAGAGCCTCCTGCGCGGCGCGTTGCTCGGCCAGCGTGCGCGACAGCACTAGGGCGTCGGACACCTCGCGGAAGCCGGACTGGATCGCTTTCTCGTATTGCGCCAGGGCGATGTCGCGGTCGGCGGTGGCCATCCCCAGTGCCGCGCTCAGGCGGCCGCCCTGGAAGATCGGGATGTTGACCCGCGGGATAAAGCTCCAGACGCCGTTGCCACCGTTGAACAGCCCCGACAGCTCGTCGCTGGTGCTGCCGATGCTGCCGGTGAGGGTGATCGACGGGAAGAACGCCGCGCGGGCGGCGCCGATGTTGGCGGTGGCGGCGCGCAGCTGGTGCTCGGCGGCGAGCACGTCGGGCCGGCGCAGCAGCACTTCCGACGGCAGCCCGGCGGGCAGGGCGGTCAGGCCGCTGACCTCGGGGGTGAACGCGTCCGGCAGCAGCGACGGCTCGACCTCGCCACCGACCAGCAACGCCAGTGCGTTGCGATCCTGCGCGACCTGGCCCTCGAAACGGGCCACGTCCGAGCGCGCGGTCTCGACCACGGTGCGGGCCTGGCTGACGTCCAGCCCGGACACCGCGCCGAGCGCGTGGCGTTGCTCGGTCAGCGTGAACGAGGCTTCGTGGCTGGCCAGGGTGTCGCGCGCGATCGACAGCAGCTCGCGATCGGCGGCCAGCGTCAGCCAGGTGTTGGCGACCTCGGCGATCAGCGCCAGTTGCGCGCTGGTGCGTGCCTCCTCGGTCGCGAGGTACTGCTGCAGCGCGGCTTGGCTCAGGTTGTGGACGCGCCCGAACAGGTCCAGCTCGAAGCCGGCTATACCGGCGCTGGCCGTGTAGCTCTCCGAGACATCCAGATTGTCGCCGCCGCTGCGGGTCATGCTGGCTTCGGCGCCGAGCGACGGCAGGCGGTCGGCTCGCTGGATCCGGTACTGCGCGCGGGCGCGTTCGACATTGAGCATCGCCACCCGCAGGTCGCGGTTGTTGTCGAGCGCCTGCTCGACCAGCTGGTCCAGCCGCGGGTCGGCGAAGAAGTCGCGCCAGCCGATGTCGGCGGCGCGCGCGGTGGCGCCATCGGGCGCAGCAGGCAGGGTTGTTGCCGGCAGCGGCCATTCGGCCGGGATCGACGGCACGGCTTCGGGCACCGGCGGTTGCAGGGTGGCGCAACCAGCGACGAACAGGATTGTCGCCAGCGCCAGCGAGGTCATCAGTGGCTTAGTCATGGGTGGAACCTCCTGCCGGCGCATCGAGGGCCGGTGCGGTCGCTTCGCGCTTGCCGAACAGGCGCTGCACGACCACGAAGAACAACGGGATGAAGAACAGGCCGAGCAGGGCGCCGGCGATCATGCCGCCGAGCACTCCTGTGCCGATCGCGCGCTGCGCGCCGGAACCGGCACCGGACGCGATCGCCAGCGGCAGCACGCCCATGCCGAACGCGAGCGAGGTCATCAGGATCGGCCGCAGGCGGTCGCGTACGGCCTGCATGGTCGCCTGCACCAGCTCCATGCCCTCGGCCATGTAGTCCTTGGCGAAGGCGATGATCATGATCGCGTTCTTGCTGGTAAGACCGACCGTGGTCAGCATCGCGACCTGGAAATAGACGTCGCGTTCCATGCCGCGCAGGCTGTTGGCCAGCACCGCGCCGAGGATGCCCAGCGGCGCCACCATCAGCACTGCGGTCGGAATCGTCCAGCTTTCGTACAGCGCGGCCAGGCACAGGAACACGATCAGCAGCGACAGCGTGTACAGCAGCGGTGTCTGCGCGCCGGCCTGACGCTCCTGGTAGGACAAGCCGGTCCATTCGATGCCGATGCCGGTCGGCAGCTCCGACACCATCCGCTCGACCTCGAGCATCGCGTCGCCCGAACTCACGTCAGCGGCGCTCTCGCCCTGGATCTGCATCGCCGGCACGCCGTTGTAGCGCTCCAGCCGGACCGGGCCGTACTCCCAGTGCGAGCTGGCGAACGCGCTGAACGGCACCATCTCGCCCTGATCGTTGCGTACCGACCACAGGTTGAAGTCCTCCGGCACCATCCGAAACGGCGCATCGGCCTGCAGCATCACCCGCTTGACCCGGCCGCGGTCGATGAAGTCGTCGATGTACTGCCCGCCCCAGGCCGCCGTCAGCGTCGAGTTGATCGCGGCGATCGACAGGCCCAGCGCGCTGGCCTTCTCGGTATCGATGTCGAGCTTGAACTGCGGCGTGTCCTCCTGGCCGTTGGGACGCACGTTGGCCAGCATCTCGTTCTGCGCCGCGGCGCCGAGGAACTGGTTGCGCGCCGCCAGCAGCGCCTCGTGGCCGAGGCCGGCGTTGTCGGTCAGGTAGAAGGTGAAACCGGCCGCGGTGCCCAGTTCCGGCATCGCCGGCGGCGCGAACGCGAACGCCAGCGCGTCCTTGATCTGGCTCAACCCTGCCATCGCGCGGCCGGCAAGCGCGCCAACGCTTTGCTCCTCCGACTCGCGCTCGCTCCAGTCGTGCAGCTTGACGAACGCCATGCCGTTGTTCTGGCCGGAGCCGCCGAAGCTGAAGCCCTGCACGCTGAAGACCGATTCGACGACGTCTTTTTCCTGCTCCAGGAAGTAGTCCTCGACCTTCTTGATCGACTCCATCGTGCGTTCCTGGGTGGCCCCGACCGGCGCCAGCACCTGGGCGAACAGTACGCCCTGGTCCTCGGCCGGCAGGAACGAGCTGGGCAGGCGGAAGAACATCACGCCCATCACCACCACCAGCGCGCCGAAAATGGCCATGGAGCGCTTCGGCCGGCCGATCATGCCGCGCACGCCGCGCCGGTACTTGCTGCTGCCGTCGTCGAACTTCTGGTTGAACCAGTGGAAGAAGCGCGCCAGCCGGCCCTTGCCGCTGTCGTGGTGCTCGCCCTTCTTCAGCGGCTTGAGCATGGTCGCGCACAGTGCCGGGGTCAGCACGATCGCGACCAGCACCGACAGCGCCATCGCCGAGACGATCGTCGCCGAGAACTGCCGGTAGATGACACCGGTCGAGCCGGTCATGAACGCCATCGGCACGAACACCGCCGACAGCACCAGCCCGATGCCGACCAGCGCGCCGGTGATCTGGTCCATCGACTTGCGGGTGGCCTCGAGCGGGGACAGGCCTTCCTCGGTCATGATGCGTTCGACGTTCTCGACCACCACGATGGCGTCGTCGACCAGCAGGCCGATCGCCAGCACCATCGCGAACATCGTCAGCATGTTGATCGAGAAGCCCAGCGCGGCGAGCACGCCGAACGTCCCCAGCAGCACCACCGGGACCGCGATCGTCGGGATCAGCGTCGCGCGGAAGTTCTGCAGGAACAGGTACATCACCAGGAACACCAGCACGATCGCCTCGAGCAGGGTCACGATCACGCCCTTGATCGAGACCTGCACGAACGGGGTGGTGTCGAACGGCAGCACCGCCTTCAGCCCCGGCGGGAAGAACGGCGCCATCTCGTCGAGGGTCGCCTTGACCCCGGCGGCGGTGTCCAGCGCGTTGGCGCCGGTCGCCAGCGAGATCGCGATGCCGGTGGCGGGTTGGCCGTTGTAGCGGGTGATGAACTCGTAGTTCTCCGCGCCCATCTCGACCCGGGCGACGTCGCCGAGCTTGAGCACCGAGCCATCCGGATTGGCCCGCACGACGATGTCGCGGAACTGTTCGGGCGTCTGCAGGCGCGACTGCGCGGTGATCGAGGCGTTGATCTGCTGGCCTTCGATCGACGGTGCCGCACCCAGCGCGCCGACCGCGACCTGCGCGTTCTGGGCCTGGATCGCGGCGGTGATGTCGCCAGGGGTGAGGCGGTAGGTGTCGAGCTTGTTGGGGTCGAGCCAGATCCGCATCGCGTACTTGGCGCCGAACACCTGCAGGTTGCCGACGCCCGGGACCCGGCTGAGCGGGTCGACCAGGTTGGCGCCAACATAGTCGGAGATGTCGTCCTTGGCCATGCTGCCGTCCTCGGACACGAAGCCGATAACCTGCAGGAAGCCGCTGGCGGACTTGCTGACGTTGACGCCCTGCCGCTGCACTTCCTGCGGCAGCAGCGGCATCGCCGACTGCAGCTTGTTCTGCACCTGCACCTGCGCGGTGTCGGGGTCGGTGCCGTTGGCGAAGGTCAGGGTGATCGCGGCGCGGCCGTTGCCTTCACTGGTGGAAGAGAAGTACAGCAGGCCGTCGAGGCCCTTCATGTTCTGCTCGATGATCTGGGTCACCGAGTCCTGCACGGCCTTGGCGGACGCGCCTGGATACACCGCGTTGATCGCGACCGTCGGCGGCGCGATGGTCGGATACATCGAGATCGGCAAGGTGAAGATCGCCAGTGCGCCGGCGAGCATGATGATGATCGCGATGACCCACGCGAAGATCGGTCGGTCGATGAAGAAACGTGCCATGTCGGGGGTCCGTTATTGCTTCGACGCGTTGGCGTCGGTGTCGACAGCGGTGTCGGCGGGCGCGGCAGCGGCAGGCTCGGCTGCATCGGGGGTCGCTTCAGTGCCGGCCTCGGTCGCCTGCACCGGCGCGCCCGGCTGGATCTTCTGCAGGCCCTCCACGATCACCTTGTCGCCGGCGGCCAGGCCGTCCTCGACCAGCCACTGGTCGCCGATGGTGCGGCTGACCTCGACCGCGCGCGGCTCGACCTTGCCGTCCTTGCCGACCACCATCGCGGTGGCGTTGCCCTTGGGATCGCGGGTGATGCCCTTCTGCGGGACCAGCAACCCGTCCTGGCGGACGGCGGAGCCCACCACCGCGCGCACGTACATGCCGGGCAGCAACAGGTGGTCCGGGTTCGGCACCTCGACCCGCAGCAGGTAGCTGCCGGTGGACGGGTCGACGGTGATCTCGGAGAACGCCAGCTTGCCGTCGTGTGCGTATTCGGTGCCGTCCTCCAGCAGGATCCGCACCGGCAGGTCGGCCTGCTCGGCGGTGCCGGCGGCGACGTTCCTGCGCAGCGCCAGCAGTTCGCTGCTGGACTGGGTCAGGTCGACGTACATCGGGTCGGTCTGCTGGATGGTCGCCAGCGGCGTCGCTTGGTTGGCGGTGACCAGCGCGCCGCGGGTGACCGACGACTTGCCGATCCGGCCGCTGATCGGCGCGCTGATGCGGGCATAGTCGAGGGTGACGCTGCGGCCCTGCAGCGCGGCGCGGGCGACGCCGACGTCGGCCTCGGCTTGGCGCAGCGCGGCGATGGCGTTCTCGTTGTCCTGCTTGCTGATCGCGTCGATCTTGGCCAGCTCGGCGGAGCGGCGGGCGGTCAGCTGGGCGGACTTCAGGGTCGCCTCGGCGCGGGCGAGGGCGGCCTTGGCGCTGCTGGCGTCGGCCTGGTAGGCGGCGTCCTCCAGCTGGTAGAGCGCCTGTCCGGCCTCGACCAGGCCGCCTTCATCGAACAGTTGGCGCTCGACGATGCCGTTCACCTGCGGGCGGACTTCCGCGACCAGGAACGGCGCGGTGCGGCCGGGCAGTTCACGGGTCAGCGTCACCGGCTGGGTCTGCAGGGTGACCACGGTCACCGGCGCGGGCGGCATCTGTTGCGCGGCCTCGTCGCCACCGCAGGCGGCGAGGGCGACGGAGAGGGCCAGCGGCAGGACGAGCACGCGGAAGCGGCGGACCAGGCGAGGGGTCTTGGACATGTGGAGGGCTCGGATGGGGATGGGATTGGCTGGACGGACCAGTTCAGACGCGAAAGAATGAACAATCATTCTTTTTATGTCAAAGCAACGGAGCGTCCCGCCAAAGTCGGCAATACGGGGGTTTAGCGGCTCCCGGGAGACGGGCGCTCTCGCCCGGGGGGCTGTTCATGGTCCACCATGGCGACCCCCTGATCCTCTGACCCGTCATGCCGGACCGCCGCACCCCGCAAACCACGCCCCACGACCGTGGCCGCTTCGTGCAGGTCCGCGGCGCGCGCGAGCACAACCTCAAGGACGTCGATGTCGACATCCCGCGCGAGGCGCTGGTGGTGTTCACCGGGGTGTCGGGCTCGGGCAAGTCGTCGCTGGCGTTCGGCACCCTGTACGCCGAGGCGCAGCGGCGCTACCTCGACTCGGTGGCGCCGTATGCGCGCCGGCTGATCGATCAGGCCGGCGTTCCCGACGTCGACGCGATCGAGGGCCTGCCGCCGGCGGTCGCCCTGCAACAGCAACGCGGCGCGTCGACCACGCGGTCCTCGGTCGGCAGCGTCACCACGGTCTCCAATTCGCTGCGGATGCTGTACTCGCGCGCCGGCTGCTATCCGCCGGGTCAGTCGATCATCTACGCCGATGGTTTTTCGCCGAACACGCCGCAGGGCGCGTGCCCGCAATGCCACGGGCTGGGCAGCATCTTCGAGGTCACCGAGCGCTCGATGGTGCCCGACGACTCGCTGACCATCCGCGAACGCGCGGTCGCCGCGTGGCCACCGGCCTGGCACGGGCAGAACCAGCGCGACATCCTGGTCACGCTCGGCTACGACATCGACATCCCGTGGCGCGAGCTGCCACGGGAGCAGCGCGACTGGATCCTGTTCACCGACGAGCAGCCGGTGGTGCCGGTCTACCGCGACCTGACCCCGGCGCAGACCCGCGCGGCGGTGGAGCGCGGCGACAACCCAAGCTACAAGGGCACGTTCACCAGCGCCGAGCGCTACGTGCTGCACACCTTCGCCAATACCCAGAGCGCGCTGATCAAGAAGCGCATCGCGCAGTACATGGTCGGCACGCAATGCCCGTTGTGCGACGGCAAGCGCTTGCGGCGCGAGGCGCTGGCGGTGACGTTTGCCGGGCTCGACATCGGCGAGGTTTCGCGGTTGCCGTTGAAGCAGTTGGCCGGGTTGCTGCGGCCGGTCGCGGCCGGCGCACCTGCCGGTGATGACTCGCACCCCGAGCAGACACTGGTCGCCCAGCGGATCGCGCAGGACCTGCTGGCGCGGATCGACATCATCACCGGGCTCGGCCTGGGCTACCTGTCGCTGGAACGCAGCACCCCGACCTTGTCGCCCGGCGAACTGCAGCGCCTGCGGCTGGCGACGCAGATCCGCTCCAACCTGTTCGGCGTGGTCTACGTGCTCGACGAGCCGTCCGCCGGCCTGCATCCGGCCGATACCGAGGCGCTGCTGGTCGCGCTGGAGCAACTCAAGGGCGCCGGCAACTCGCTGTTCGTGGTCGAGCACGAAACCGACGTGATCCGCCGCGCCGACTGGCTGGTCGAGCTCGGCCCGGCGGCGGGCGAGCAGGGTGGGCAGGTGCTCTACAGCGGCGCGCCGGCCGGGCTGGCGAACGTCGCGGCGTCGCCGACCGCGCGTTATCTGTTCGACCGCAGCCCGCTGCCGCCGTGCACGCCGCGCGAAGCCGATGGCTGGCTGAAGCTCGAAGGCGTGCGCCGCAACAACCTCGACGGCATCGACGTCGCGTTCCCGCTGGGCGTGTTCACCGTCGTCACCGGCGTGTCCGGTTCCGGCAAGTCGAGCTTGGTCAGCCAGGTGCTGGTCGAACTGCTTGGCGAGCACCTCGGCCAGGATCCGCCAGTCGAGCCGGACGACGGCGACCTGCCGGATAGCGCCGAGCCGGAGCGTGCCGGATCGACCACGGATGGACGCATCGTCGAGGGTCTGGAGCGCGTGCGCCGGCTGGTGCGGGTCGACCAGAAGCCGATCGGCCGCACCCCGCGTTCCAACCTGGCGACCTACACCGGTCTGTTCGATCACGTACGCAAGTTGTTCGCCGCCACGCCGGAAGCGCGCAAGCGGCGCTACGACGCCGGCCGCTTCTCGTTCAACGTCGCCAAGGGCCGCTGCGACAACTGCGAGGGCGAGGGTTTTGTCAGCGTCGAATTGCTGTTCATGCCGAGCGTTTACGCGCCGTGTCCGGTCTGCCACGGCGCGCGCTACAACGCGAAGACGCTGGAGATTCGCTATCGCGAGCGCACGATCGCCGACGTGCTGGGCATGACCGCCGACGCCGCGGCCGACTTTTTCGCCGAGGACGCGCAGGTCGCGCGTCCGCTGGCGGCTTTGCGCGAAGTCGGCCTCGGCTACCTGCGCCTGGGCCAGCCGGCGACCGAGCTGTCGGGCGGCGAGGCGCAGCGGATCAAGCTCGCGACCGAACTGCAGCGGGTGCAGCGCAGCGGCACGCTCTACATCCTCGACGAACCGACCACCGGCCTGCATCCGGCCGACGTCGACCTGCTGATGCGTCAGCTTGATGGCCTGGTCCAGGCAGGCAACAGCGTGATCGTGGTCGAGCACGACATGCGCGTGGCGGCCGCGGGCGACTGGATCATCGACATCGGCCCGGGTGCGGGCGACGAGGGCGGGCAGGTGGTCGCGCAGGGCACGCCGGAAACGATCGTCAAATCGAAGCGCAGCCGCACCGCGCGTTATCTGGCCGCTGAGCTGGGTCCGGCGGCTTGAGTCGGGGCCGGGCAGCTGCGTTCGCGACAACGGCGGCCCGAGGCACTAGGCGGCGTCATGGAAGATCACGCCCAACGTGTGCCGGTGCCCACGACGGATCCGGCTGACACCGTGGCGCAAGTTGACCCGATAGCTGCCGCGGGTTCCCCGCACCGGCCGCTGGTGGACCGCGAAGACCACGGCGTCGCCCTGTTGTAGCGACACCACCTCCGGCCGCGATTGCATCCGCGGGCGTTGCTCGGTCAGCACGAATTCGCCGCCCTCGAAGTCGCGGCCGGGTTGCGACAACAGCACCGCGACCTGCAGCGGGAACACGTGCTCGCCGTAGAGGTCCTGGTGCAGGCAGTTGTAGTCGTCGGCGCCGTACTGCAGCAGCAGCGGGGTTGGGCGTTGCTGGCCGGCGCGGTGGCAGCGCTCGATGAACTCGGCGTGGCGATCGGGATAGCGGATGTCGATGCCCATCGCCTCGTTCCAACGGTTGGCGATCGGCACCAATTGCGGATAGACCGCCTCGCGCAGCCCGGCTACGAGGTCCGGCAACGGGTAGGCGAAGTACTTGTATTCGCCGCGGCCGAAGCCGTGGCGACCCATCACGACGCGACTGCGGAACAGCGCATCGCGCGGATACAGATCCGCCAGCCCGTCGCATTGCGCCGCCGACAACAGCGCGGGGACGACGGCGTTGCCGCGGGCGTCGAGGTCTTCGGCGATCCGAGACCAGTCGAGCGACTGCACGTCTGGAATATCCGGTGTCGCCTGCAGTTGCGCGTTCATGCCCGCGCCTCGCGATCGAGCAGCGTGCGCTTGCGCTCCACGCCCCAGCGATAGCCCGACAGCGCACCATCATTGCGGACCACGCGGTGGCAGGGGATCGCGACGGCTAGGGTATTGGCGGCGCAGGCCGCGGCCACCGCGCGGACCGAGGTCGGCGAGCCGATGCGTTGGGCGATCTCGCTGTAACTGGCGGTGCTGCCGGCGGGGATCGTCCGCAGCGCCTGCCACACGCGTTGCTGGAACGCGGTGCCGCGCACGTCGAGCGGCAGGTCGAGACCGAGTTGCGGTGCCTCGACGAAGCCGACGATGAGGGCGACCAGTCGCTCGAACTCGGCATCGCCACCGACCAGGTCGGCATTCGGGAAACGGTCCTGCAGCTCGCGCGCCAACGCGTCCGGGTCCTCGCCGAGGCTGATCGCGCAGATGCCTCGGTCGCTCCGCGCGACCAGGATCGCGCCGAGCGAGCACTGGCCGATCGCGAAGACGATCCGGGCATCGGCGCCACCCCGGCGATAGCGGCCCGGCGTCATGCCGAGGACCTCGCCGGCCTTCTCGTAGAAGCGCGCGTTGGAGTTGTAGCCGGCGTCGAAGATCGCATCGGTCACGCTGCCGCTGCGCGCCAACTCGGCCCGCACGCGTCGGCTGCGATGGGCAGTGGCATAGGCCTTCGGTGTGACCCCGGTGATCGCCTTGAACACGCGATGGAAGTGGTACGGGCTCAGTCCGGCCCGGTTGGCCAGCGCGTCCAGGCTTGGCGCCTGTTCCGACGCCTCGATGAAGCGGCAGGCATCAGCGACCGTGGCGGCGTGCATGTCCTGCAGCGACGGCTGGTCGGGCTTGCAGCGCTTGCACGGGCGGAACCCGGCGCGCTCGGCGTCGGCGATGGTGGCGTGGAAGGCGACGTTCTCCGGCCGCGCACGGCGGGCGCCGCAGGACGGCCGGCAGTACACCCCGGTGGTCCTGACCGAGTAGTAGAAGCGTCCGTCGGCCTCGGTGTCGCGCGCGACGATTCTGGCCCAGCGCGGGTCCGATTCGACGGCCTGTACGGTCGCCGGATCGGCGCGGATGGCGTGGTTGCTGGCAATGGCGTTCATGTCCGTTCCTCGTGGCGTGGTGGCCGGGGCCAACCCTTGAGGATCAATGTAGGGACGCCGCGCGATGGTCGATATCCGTTGCTTGCGATTGAATTCGGGGTGCCGGATTCGACCATGCCTCGCCACGGCTTACTCGAACAGGAACGCCCCGCAACCGTTGTAGCTCCGGTCGCCGACCTCGAGCGTGGCGCCGGCCTCGAACCACTCGCCGCTCATGCCGTCCTGGCAGCGCGTACGGTCGATGGACAGGACCACCGTGGTGCCGTCGGCGGTCGCACCGGTGTAGTTGGTTGCACTCGCCTCGGTCCGGGCGACCTCGATCTCGCGCTCGCCGTAATCGAGCGTCGCCCGCAGCTCCGGAGCCTCGCCGCGGTCGACCTCGACATGCCATCCCGGCTCGCCGCCACCGGCGCGGAACCCGACGCCGCGTTCGGCGGCCTGGAACCACGGCGAAGGCCGTTCGGAGCGAGCGCATTCACGCTTGGCGGTTTCGCTGCCGGCTTCGGCGGCGAGGGTCAGGGTGCCGCTGTCGCCCTTGGTCCAGAACTCGTTGCCGGCGGTGTCGGCATAGCGCGCACCGGAGGCGGACACGGCGATCGGCAGTTCCAGTTCGCGGCCGGAGAAGGCGAGGATGACGCGCCGGGCGTCGTCGTTGTAGGTCGACGCGACGCCGACTTCGCCGCATTGCCAATGGAAGGTGGCGGTGGTTGCGGTGGCGTCCGCGCGCGCAGGCGTTGCGGCGGGCACCGGATCGTCATGGCCGGCTTTGGGCTGGCAGGCACCCGCGACGAGGACGATCGCCAGCGACAGCAGCAATGTCAGGCGTGGTGTGGCGGCAGGCAGGATCATCGCGGGCTCCTTCAGCGTGGGGTGCGGTCGGTCCGCATCACCGGATAGAGGTTGTAGCGGTCGTCCCACGAGGAGTGGCGGCGGTAGAAGAAGTCCAGCCGGGCGCGCGGATCGGCGGCGAATTCGGCGTCCTCGCGCAGGCGCTTCTCGAACGCGGCCTTCAGCTGCGGATCCTTCTCCAGCATTTCGCGGGCGACCTCCTCGGCGACGTAGTCCTCCATGTACTCCTTGCGCTCGAAGGCGTTGTTGAACTCGCCCCAGGCTGCCAGCGAATCGGGCGCCTTGGGCTCCAGGATGTGCATCACCAGCCGCGCGTCCGGCTGGGCGATAGGCACGAACAACGCCCCGGCGGCGACATCGCGCGAGTCGGGCTTCCACTGGCCTTCCAGTTCCAGCCGCTGATGGCCTTCATAGGAGGACTCGCCGAACCTGGTCGATTCCGCGCGGAAGGTCTCGACCTTCGCATCCTCCATCGCCCGGTCGACACGCCGGTACTCGAGGTCATGGCGATCCAGTCGCTCGCTGACCCAGTCAGCATGCGCGGCCGGCACCAGGTAGCCGGCCTTCGGCGCCTCGATCACCAGCGCCGGCTGGACGTCGTCGCACAGCGGCACGGTCCAGATTTCCGGCTGGGTCTCGTCGTAGCGGGTCATGGTCGCGCCGGATACCTCGGACGGCGTGCGGGTGTAGGCGTAGCCCTTGAACTCGATCGGGTGGCACTTGTCGCTGGCCTCGAAGGTCAACGCGACCTCGTCGCCGCCGAGTTTGGCGGCGCGGGCATCGGCGGCCTTGGCGATGTCCTGCCACTGCTCGCCATGTTCGGCGACCTGCTGCAGCACCGCGATGATCGCGTCGTGGGTGGTCTTCACCCGGTGCGGGTATTCCTTCCACGAATGGGTTTCCACCAGCATGCCAAGACGGTTCCGCAGCGGCACGTAGCCGTGCGAGAACCGCGGCGTGGCGACGCCGTCGCGGAACCCCGATGCCGGGTTGTCGCCCTGCACGAACGAGGGATAGAACGGCAGTGGCAGCGCGCCGTGATCGGCGAGGTAGTCGATGGTGGCGTCACGCAGTGCGGTACCGGCATTGCGCAGCGCCTTGTCGCCGCTGTTGACCGGCTCGACCTGGATCGAGATGTCGTGGCGGAACTTGGCGCCGTTGGTGACGTGCAGGTCGACGTAGGCCAGCGGATCCCACTGGTTGATCAGTCCGAGCATCGCCTGCATCTCCGGCGCGTCGGCTTTCACGTAACCGCGGTTGAGGTTGTAGTTCTGCGCGGTGGTGCGCCAGCCCATCTGCTCGGGGCCGCGCTGGTTGGGGCGGTTCCAGGCGCCAAAGCGCTCGTGGCCGTCGACATTGAACACCGGCACGAACAGGAACACCTGCTGCTGCAGCACGTCCGGCGCGATCTCGCCTTCGAGCAACTCGCGCAGGGCCAGGAAACCGGCGTCCTTGCCGTCGATTTCGCCGGCGTGGATACCGCCCTGCATCAATGTCACCGGCAGGCCTTGTTCGCGCGCCGCCTCGGGCGTGAACGCACCGGTCTGCGACACCACCAGCACCTTCATCGCCCGGCCTTCGGGCGAGGTGCCGAAGGTCTGGCAACGCACCGCGTCCGGGTAGCGCGCCGCGAACGCGTCGCACAGCTCGATCACTTCGGTGTAGCGGCCGGTCTCGGTGAAGCCGCTGCGCTCGGACACGGTGGTCAGCGGCGCGTCCTGCGCGAATGCAGGCAGCATCGCGGCCAGTAGCAACGTGGACAGCAGGGCGGGACGCAGTTGGCGGGTGCGGGTCATCGGCAGGCCTCGTCGGGGAATCCGCCGATGGTAACGCCGCATCGTGGCGACGGCCCGGGACCAAGGTCACTCACTGCCGCGGCAACTGCGGTCACCGCCGGGATGATGTGTACCACCATCGCCGCGCGGCTTGCGCTTAGACTGCGCCGGTCCGCCCAGGGAGCCGCCCATGTACACGCTCTACTATTCGCCCGGCGCCGCCAGCATGGCGGTCCACTGGTTGCTGATCGAGCTGCGACACGAACCGCAGTTGCGCCTGCTCGATTTCTCCACCCGCGAACAGAAGTCGCCGGAGTACCTCGCCCTCAACCCGAGCGGCGTGGTGCCGACACTGGTGATCGACGGCGAGCCGATGTCCGAGGCCGCGGCGATCCTGATGCACCTGGCCGACACCCATGCCGAGGCCGGCTTCGCCCCGGCGATCGGCGACCCGCGGCGTCGCGCCTACTACCAGTGGATGTTCCACCTGGCCAACATGGTGCAACCGGCGCTGCGCCAGTGGTGGTATCCGGCCGAGGCCGCAGGCGAAGACAACACCGAGGCGTCGCTGGCGGCAGTGCAGTCGCGGCTGGAAGCGGCTTGGGAGCGGATCGACACGCACCTGGCCGCGCACGGTCCGTACCTGCTCGGCGAGCAGGTCAGCGCGGTCGACTTCTACCTGACCATGCTGATGCGCTGGGCGCGCAAGACCCGGCAGCCGCCGACGACCTGGCCGCACCTGGCCGCGCACGCGCAGCGGATGAAGGCGAGGCCGTCGTTCCAGGCCCTGTACGAGCGCGAAGCCTTGAGCGAGTGGGGCTGACGGCGGATCCTGCCGCGCGTGCCGTGGGCTTCGGTTAGGCTTGCGGCTTTGGTCCCAGGAACGCGATAGATGACGACAGCCGCCGATGCCATGGCCCCCGCGGGCAAGTTGCCGCGCCAGATCCCCTACATCATCGGCAACGAGGGCTGCGAGCGCTTCAGCTTCTACGGGATGCGCAACATCCTGGTGCCGTTCCTGGTCAGCAGCGTGCTGCTGGCCTACCTGCCGGAGGAGATGCGCGCCGGCGCGGCGAAGGATGTTTTCCACATCTTCGTCATCGGCGTGTACTTCTTCCCGCTGTTGGGCGGCTGGATCTCCGACCGCTTCTTCGGCAAGTACAACACCGTGTTCTGGCTGTCGCTGGTGTACTGCGCCGGCCATGCCTGCCTGGCGCTGTTCGAGGAGAGTCGCAGCGGCTTCTATACCGGCCTGTTCCTTATCGCGCTGGGCTCGGGCGGAATCAAGCCGCTGGTGTCGGCGTTCGTCGGCGACCAGTTCGACCGCAGCAACAAGCATCTGGCCAAGGTGGTCTACGACGCCTTCTACTGGATCATCAACTTCGGCTCGTTCTTCGCGTCCCTGCTGATGCCGATATTCCTGCGCGAGCTGGGGCCGAGCATCGCCTTCGGCATCCCGGGCGCGCTGATGTTCGTCGCCACGGTGATCTTCTGGTCGGGCCGCAACAAGTACGTGCACGTGCCACCGTCGCCGCCCAACCCCGATTCGTTCCTGCGGGTATTGCGCACCGCACTTTTCGCGCGGGCGCCGGGGCAGGGTCGACCGGGACTGGTCGTCGCCGGCATCGGCGCGGTACTGGCGGCGATGGCACTGCTGTCGCTGTTCTGGGTGATCGGCTCGGCCGAGTCCGCGTCGGCGGCGGCCGCCAACGGCGTCATCGCGGTGCTGGTGGCGTTGGGGTTCCTGATCACCGGCGTCGGCGTCGGCGCCTCGTTGCAGCTGGATCGCGCTCGCAGCGTCCATGCCGATGAAGCGGTCAACGGCGCGCGGGCGGTGCTGCGCATCCTCATCGTGTTCGCGCTGGTGACGCCGTTCTGGTCGCTGTTCGACCAGAAGGCCTCGACCTGGGTGCTGCAGGGGCAGGAGATGGCCAAGCCGGAATGGTTCTCGGCCGCGCAGATGCAGGCGTTGAACCCGATGCTGGTGATGCTGCTGATCCCGTTCAACAACCTGGTGCTGTACCCGACCCTGCGACGGATGGGGGTGGAAGTCACCACCCTGCGCCGCATGGGCGCGGGCATCGCGTTCTCGGCGCTGGCCTGGGTCGCGGCCGGCATGTTGCAACTGTGGATGGACGGCGGTGATGTCGTGTCGATCACTTGGCAGGTGTTGCCTTACGCGCTGCTGACGATGGGCGAAGTGCTGGTGTCGGCGACCGGACTGGAGTTCGCCTACAGCCAGGCGCCGCCGTCGATGAAGGGTACGATCATGAGCTTCTGGCTGCTGTCGGTGTCATACGGAAACCTGTGGGTGTTGCTGACCAACGCGGCCGTCCGCAACGACGCGGTGACCGGCCAGATCGCGGCCACCGGGCTGACCGAGAACGCCTTCCTGATGTTCTTCTTTGCCGGCTTTGCGTTCCTGGCGGCGCTCGCGTTCGCCGCCTACGCCCGGCACTACCCGATGCAAGACCACTACAGGACCGCCTGACCGATGCTGACCCTGATCCTCATCGCCGTAACCGTGCTGGTCTCGTGGCTGGCCTTCAGCCGCCCACGCCTGCTGGACCGACTGATCCTGTGGCCACCGGCGATCGACCGCCAGAAGCAGTACGACCGCCTGCTGACCCACGGCTTCATCCATGCCGACTGGCAGCACCTGCTGTTCAACATGATCACGTTGTTCTTCTTCGGCCGGATCGCCGAGCAGGTGATCGGATCGATGATCGGGCCGATCGGCTTCCTGCTGTTCTACCTGTCGGCGATAGTCATCGCGATCCTGCCGACCTACCTGCGCCACCGGCATGACAGCCGCTATCGCAGCCTCGGCGCCTCGGGCGCGGTGTCGGCGGTGCTGTTCGCCTTCATCCTGGTGCAGCCATGGTCGCTGATCTTCGTGTTTTTCCTGCCGGTGCCGGCGATCGTCTACGGCGCGTTCTTCGTCGGCTACTCGATCTGGATGGACCGCCAGGGCGGTGACAACACCAACCACAACGCGCACCTGTCCGGCGCGATCTACGGTGTGTTGTTCATGCTGCTGATGGAGCCGCGGATCGCAGGTCACTTCCTGCAGCGGCTGATGAATCCCTCGTTTGGCTGAGGGCTCCGTCGCTCGGTTGACGCCTCAGGCGGCCGAGTCCCGGTCGTCGTCACCGTAGACCTGCAGCAGCCGTTCGTAGACCATCGCATCGATGCGGGCGAGCTCGCCGCTGTCGTCGCCGCGGGCCAGTTCGTACAGGAGGGCGACGAGAGCGTCGTCGCTGTCGGCGTCGCTGGGGGAGTGCAAGTCGCTCATGACGATCTCCTGGTTCGTGCCGGAACAAGCGCACTGAAGTAAACGCAGATTCCGTGCCATGCCGGGCCACCAGAGGAGAGCGGGCAGATTCGGGTCGGTGCAAATGACCTGCTGCGTCACACTTCGCCGCGGACGCTCCGACGCCGCCGCCGGTCGTCGATGCTCACCCCGCGTAAATGCGATGCGTGATATCGAAACCGTGTCACGCGATGGCGTGACCTGACGGCGCGCATCCGACCCAAGCCGGCGCGTCCCTCGATGACCCGATGGAGGACTGCATGGCCACGACCCCAGCCCGCAAGACCGCGACCAAGGCGGCCGCGAAGAAGGCAACCAGGAAGACAGCGAAGAAGGCGACGGCCCGGAAGGCCGCAACGAAGAAGGTGGCCAAGAAGGCGGCCAGCAAGACCGCGACGAAGAAGACGGCTGCGAAGAAGGCCGCAACCCGGAAGACCGTATCCAGAAAGGCGACTGCCAAAAAGGCAGCGAGCAAAAAGGTGGCCAGCAAGAAGGCGACCGGCAAGAAGGTAGCCGCCAGGAAGGCAGCCAACGGGACGAAGACGGCCACCAGCAAGAAGGTCGCCAGCAAGAAGACCGCCAGCAAGTCCACCGTGCGGAAAGCGCCGGCTAAGAAAGCGGTCGCGAAGAAGACAACCAGGAAATCGGTCGCGAAAAAGAGCGCCGTGACCAAGCAGGCCGCCGCCAAGCCAACCGCGAGCAAGGCCGCCGCCCGCAAGAGCACACCCCGCAAGACCGCGCGCAAATCCGCCGCGAAACCCCGCAAGATCACCCCGGCCCAGGCTCTGGCGAACACCCGCGAGCTGCTTGCCGCCAAGCAGGAAAATGACCGGACGCCGCAACCGTGGCAGGCGCTGGACCCGGAACACGGACACCAGCCGAATGCGGGTTTCCAGTCCGCCAGCGCCGCGGCCAAGGCCGAGGAGCTGCACGCGGCCGAAAGCCGGATGCAGGGCATCCAGGGCAGCATCAGCACCCATGACCGCCACAACCAGGGCAAGCGCGACAGCCGCTGACCCTGCCACCAAGCCCATTGAGGACACCCGATGACTACGCCGCCCGATATTCGCCACCAGCCCGACCGCCGCCGCTTCACCACCACCGTCGAGGGCCACGAGGCCGAGCTGGAGTACCGCATCGACGGCGGCGTCATGGACATCACCCACGTCGTCGTGCCGGACCAGGTCGGTGGCCGCGGCATCGCCAGCCAGTTGACCCTGGCGGCATTCGAACAGGCCCGTGCCGACGGCTTGAATGTCCGCCCCACGTGCCCGTATGCCGCCGCGTGGGCCGAACGGCATCCGGAGTTCAACCAGCTGCTGGCCTGAGCGGAGGCGCCGGTCGCGCCGCCGCCGGCCCGCCCCGCGCTCGCCAACGCGGGGCGCTTGTGCCAGCCTGTGCGCCCCCAGAGCCGGCCGCCCGTCCATGCGCCTCAACAAACACATCAGCGAAAGCGGGTTCTGCTCGCGCCGCGAAGCCGACCGCCTGATCGCCGAAGGCCGGGTCACCATCAACGACATGCGCGGCCGGGTCGGCTCGGAGGTGGGCGAGGGCGATGTGGTCAAGGTCGACGGCCAGGCCCTGCGCGTCCGCACGGCCGCCAAGGGCCAGAAGCAGCACGTCTACATCGCGCTGAACAAGCCGGTGGGCGTGGTCTGCACCACCGAATCGGCGGTCAAGGACAACATCGTCGACTTCGTCGGCCACGAGCGCCGGGTGTTCCCGATCGGTCGGCTCGACAAGGACTCCGAGGGCCTGATCCTGCTGACCAGCAACGGCGACATCGTCAACGAGATCCTGCGCGCCGAGAACAAGCTGGAAAAGGAATACCTGGTCGCGGTCAACCACGAGGTCACTCCGGAGTTCCTGCGGGCAATGGCCAAGGGCGTGCCGATCCACGGCCAGACCACGCTGCCGTGCAAGACCGGCAAGCTCGGCCGTTTCGGCTTCCGCATCGTGCTGGTGCAGGGCTTGAACCGGCAGATCCGGTTGATGGCGGCGTACTTCAAGTTCCGGGTCAAGCAGCTGGTGCGGGTGCGGATCGGCAACGTCAAGCTCGGACGGCTCAAGATCGGCCAGTGGCGAAACCTGACCGACGCCGAATTGCGCGGCCTGCTGCCGCAACGCACCGACTGGTAGCGCGCCGAGCCTGCATCCGGGCATCACGTCGGTGGCGATAAGGTCGCCCCGAACCATGCGGGGAAGCCCTATGAAACCGTCGCACAGGAAGTGTGCGTTGACCCTGATGATGCTGGTCGCGCTCGCGGCGTGCGATCGGGAATCATCTACCGCCGTGCCGGAGCAGGCGGCCACGTCGCCAGCCGCCGCCGAGCCGGCTGCCGGAGTCGAACTCGTCGACGTGATGGAGACGACCCCGGACTACGTCATCGGCATCAGCTACCCACAGTCGGCCGCCCGTTACCCGGCGCTGGCCGCGGAAATGAAGCGCTACGCCGAAGCCGCACGAGCGGACCTGATGCGGGCGGTGGAGGCCCGCCGGCAACGGCAGCCGACCGGCGAGGGCAGTGAAGGATCGACGATGTACGACTTGTCGCTGACCTTCACCGAGGTGTTCGACAGCCCGGACCTGGTTGCCTACGCGGCCGATGGCAGCAGCTATACCGGCGGCGCCCACGGCAACCCGTTGCTGGCGCGTTTCGTCTGGTTGCCCCGGGAGGATCGGCGGCTTACCGCGGAGGCGCTGGTGCCGCAGGAGGCGGGCTGGCAGGCCATCGCCAACCATGTGCGCGAGCAGTTGTACACGGCGTTGTCGCAACGTATCGACGCCGACGACCTGGCCCCGGCCGAACGCGCCGAGGTGGTCAGGGGCGCCAGCCGGATGATCGAAGAGGGCACGGTGGCCGACCCTGAAAACTATTCCGAGTTCGAACCGGTGGGCGGACCCGGGGGGCGGGTGACCGGACTGCGGTTCGTGTTCGCCCCGTACCAGGTCGGCCCGTACTCGGACGGCACTCAGACGGTCGAGGTACCGGCGTCGGTGCTGCTGCCGCATGTCGCGCCCGAGTACCGGGGTTTGTTCGCCGGGGGACTGTAGGAGCGGCTTCAGCCGCGATCTGAAATCGGCGCGGGCGCACGGCTCCAGATCGCGGCTGAAGCCGCTCCTACAAAATGCATCAGACAACAAAAAACCCGCCCGGATTGCTCCGGGCGGGTTTCGTCATTGCAGACCGATCAGTTGTTCGGCTTCGGCGCTTCCGGACCCGGCGCGGTCGGCGCGTCGGGCACCTCGGCGTCGTCCGACACCGGAGCGTTCAGGCCGCGACGCTCGAGCAGCGGCTCGATCCGCGGCTCGTGGCCGGTGAAGTCGCGGAACAGCTGCAGCGCGTCCTTGCTGCCACCCTGCGAAAGCAGTGCCTCGCGGAAGTGGTCGCCGTTCTCGCGGGTCAGGCCGCCGTTGGCCTTGATCCAGGCCACGGTGTTGGCGTCCAGCACCTCCGACCAGATGTAGGCGTAGTAGCCGGCCGCGTAGCCACCCATGATGTGGCTGAAGTACGGGGTCTTGTAGCGCGGCGGCACGGGTGCGAAGTCGGTGCCGTTGGCGGCCAGCGCCTTGGCCTCGAAGTCCATCACCTGGTCGGCCGACGGAACCTCGTCCGCGCTCAGCTGGTGCCAGCTCTGGTCGAGCATCGCCGCGCCGAGGTACTCGGTGGTGGCGAAGCCCTGGTTGAACTTGGAGCTGGCCAGCACCTTGTCCAGCAGTTCCTGCGGCATCGGCTCGCCGGTCTGGTAATGCTTGGCGTAGTTGGCCAGCACCGACGGCCAGTCGGACCACATCTCGTTGACCTGCGACGGGAACTCGACGAAGTCGCGCGGCACGCTGGTGCCCGAGAAGTACGGGTACTTCACGTCCGAGAACAGGCCGTGCAGGGCATGGCCGAACTCGTGGAACATCGTGGTGACCTCGTCCCAGGTCATCAGCGTCGGCTTGCCCTCGGCCGGCTCCGGTATGTTGAGGTGGTTGGCCACCACCGGCAGGTTGCCGGTCAGTTCGGACTGGTCGACGTAGGAGTTCATCCACGCACCGCCACGCTTGGACTCGCGCTGGTAGGGATCGAAGATGAAGATCGCCTGCTGGGTGCCGTCCTTGTCGAACACGTCGTAGACGGTGACGTCCTCGTGGTAGACCGGCAGGTCGGTGCGCTGCTTGAAGCTCAGACCGTACAGCTGGTTGGCGGCGTAGAACACGCCGTTTTCGAGCACGTTCTTCATCTCGAAGTACGGCTTGAGCTGGTTCTCGTCGAAGTTGTACTCGGCCTGGCGGACCTTCTCGGCGTAGTAGGCCCAGTCCCACGGCTGCAGTTCGAAGCTCGGCTCGCCCTTGGCGGCCTGCTCCTTGTCGATCATCGCCTGCAGCTTGGCGGCCTCGGCCTTGGCGTTGGCGACCGCGGCCGGGGCGAGCTTGCCGAGCATGTCGTTGACCGCTTCCGGCGTCTGCGCCGTTTCATCGGCCAGCACGTAGGCGGCGTAGGTCGGGTAACCGAGCATCTTCGCCTTCTCGACGCGCAGCTTGACCACGTCGGAAACGATGCCGGTGTTGTCCCACTCGTTGCCGCGGCTGCCACGGGCCACGGAGGCCTTGTGGATGCGCTCGCGCAGCTCGCGGTTCTCTAGGTAGGTGTTCGGCGGCTGGCCGGTGGTGTTCTGCAGCGCGATCACCCACTTGCCTTCCATGCCGCGGCTCTTGGCGGCTTCGGCGGCGGCGGTGATCGCCTGCTCGGACAAGCCCTTGAGCATGGCGACGTCGTCGACCACGATCGCCGAGTCGTTGACCTCGGCCAACACGTTCTGGCTGAACTTGGTGCCCAGGGTCGCCAGCTCGGTGTTGATTTCCTTCAGGCGGGTCTTGTCGGCGTCGGACAGCTTGGCGCCGGCGCGGACGAAATCGGTGTGGTAACGCTCGATCAGGCGCACGCCCTCGGGATCGAGGCCGAGGCTCTCACGGCTGTCGTAGAGCTTCTGGATGCGCGCGAACAACTCGGGGTTCAACGAGATCGCATCGCTGTGCGCCGACAGCTTGGGCGCGTACTCGGCCTGCAGCGCCTTGCGCGCGTCGTTGGTGTCGGCGCCGACCAGGGCGAAGAACACCGAGGCGGTGCGCGACAGGATGTCGCCGGACTTCTCCAGCGCGATGATGGTGTTCTCGAAGGTGGGCGCTTCCGGATTGGAGGCGATCGTCTCGATTTCCTTCAGGTGCTCGGCCATGCCGCGATCGAAGGCGGGACCGAAATGGCTGTCCTCGATCTGGTCGAAGCGCGGGTAATGCAGCGGCAGCTGGCTTTCGGTAAAGAACGGGTTGCTGGTCTCGGCGTTCACGGCGGTGTCGCTTTGGGGGGTGGCATCGGTCTGGGCGCAGGCGCCCAGGCTGGTGGTCAGCGCCACGGCGAGCGCCAGGGCAAGGGGGTGCTTCATCGGCAGGAACCTGGTGAATAGGGAACCCGAAGCCTAACGCACGGGCGGGCCGTCGGACCATGACGAAAGCCACGGTGCCCCCGGAGCCGCCAAAGCGGGAACGTCCACCGATTTCACGTCGTCGCAACCCGCCGCGGCGCAGTTTGGCGGTTCCCGAATTCCCCCGGAGCCTCTCGCATGGATACCCCGTTGACTTCCGTGATGACCGCCAATCCCGCTTGCTGCAAGGGCGACACGCCGTTGACCGAAGTCGCGCGGATGATGCTGGAGAACGATTGCGGCCAGATCCCCGTGGTCGAGGCCGGCAAGCCGGTAGGCGTGGTTACCGACCGCGACATCGCCGTTCGGATGGTCGCCGAAGGGCGCGAGACGACCTCGGCCCGTGCCTCCGACTGCATGACCACCCCGGTCACCACGGTGCCGGAGAATGGCTCGCTGGCCGATTGCTGCGAGGCGATGGAGCGCGACCAGATCCGCCGGGTGGTGGTGGTCGACGATTCCGGAGCAGTGTGCGGCATCGTCGCCCAGGCCGACATCGCCCGGACCGGTCGCGACGAGAAGACCGCCGAGGTGGTCAAGCACGTTTCGGTACCGACCACCCACTGAGTCTGCCGCTGCTCGGCGATGGTGAGGACGCCACATCCGTGGGCGCCAGTGCAGGCGTATGCTCGGCATCCCGCTGCCGCGCCGGCAGGCCATCAGGAAAATTCGCATGAACCCACGCATGAACCCGGGCAGGAACGTGTGGGCCAGCCTGTGTCTTGGCGCCGGCCTGGGGCTGGTATCGATCGCCGCATCCGCGGCGGAAACCATCCGCTACGTGGCGTTGGTGGATGGTGGCACGCAGGCCGGCCAGCAGGTGGTGACCCATCGCGACGACGGCGTGACCGAGGTCGAGTTCATCTTCAAGGACAACGGCCGCGGGCCGGAGTTGCAGGAGCGTTTCACCCTCGCCGACGACGGCACCTTCCAGACCTACCAGGTCAGCGGCAGCTCCACCTTCGGCGCGCCGGTCGAGGAATCGTTCAGCCGTGACGGCGACCGGGTGGAATGGAAGTCGACGTCCGACGAGGGCGAGAAGACCATCAGCGGCACCGCCCAGTACGTGCCGCTGGGCGGCACCCCGGCCGGGTTCTCGGTGGCGGTCGGCGCGCTCTCCAAGCGACCTGACCACACGCTGCCGTTGATCCCGGGCGGCACGTTGACCATGCGCAAGATCGCCGAGGCGCAGGTGAGCCACGGCGACGAGACCCGCACCGTGCAACTGGTCACCCTGACCGGCATCGGCCTGGTGCCGACGTTCGCTTGGGCGACCACCGGCGATGACCCACGGCTGTTCGCCTACATCTATCCCGGCTACCTGCAACTGATCGAGGACGGTTGGCAGGCCAATGCCGATGCGCTGGAAGCGCAACAGAAGCAGGCCGAGGGCGAAGCCCTGGTCGCGCTGCAGCAGGACCTGACCCACCCGGTATCGGGCCGCCTGCTGATCCGCGATGCGCGGGTGTTCGACAGCGAGAACGCCACCCTCGGCGGGGCCAGCGACGTGCTGGTGGAGAATGGCCGGATCGTTTCCGTCACGGTCGCCGGCGCGGAAGCGGTCGATGCCGACCAGGTTGTCGACGCCGCGGGCAGGGTGCTGCTGCCGGGCCTGTTCGACAGCCATGTCCATGTCGGCCGCTGGGACGGTGGCCTGCACCTCGCGACCGGCATCACCACGGTGCGCGACATGGGCAACGACAACGCCACCCTGCAGCAATTGATGGCGCAGATCGAGGCGGGCGAGCTGTTGTCGCCGCGGGTGGTGGCCGCCGGTTTCATCGAAGGCGAAAGCAAGTTCTCCGCGCGCAACGGTTTCGTCGTCGACACCATGGACGAGGCCAGGGAAGCGGTCGACTGGTACGCCGCGCACGACTACCCGCAGGTCAAGATCTACAACTCGTTCCCGAAGGAGCTGCTACGCGAGACGGTCGCCTACGCCCATGAAAAGGGCTTGCGGGTCAGCGGCCACGTGCCGGCGTTCATGCGCGCCGACGAGGTGGTGGAGCAGGGCTTCGACGAGCTGCAGCACATCAACCAGATACTGCTGAACTTCTTCGTCACCCCGGACACCGACACCCGCACACTCGCGCGGTTCTACCTGGTGGCCGACGAGACCGCCGGGCTGGATTTCGACTCCCCGCGGGTGCAGGACTTCATCGACCTGCTGGTGCGCGAGAAGGTCGTAGTCGACCCGACCTTGGCCACGTTCGAGTTCCTGCACCAGCGCGCCGGTGAAATGTCGCCGATCGTCGCCGATGTCGCCGACCACCTGCCGCCGGACATCCAGCGCAACCGCCGCGCGGCCGAGATGGACATCCCCGACGACGCCACCGCCGCATTGTATGACCGCTCGTTCGCCAAGCTGGTCGAGTTCGTCGGGCTGATGCACGAGGCCGGCGTGCCGATCATCGCCGGTACCGACGAGATGCCCGGCTTCACCCTGCAGCGTGAGCTGGAGCTCTACGTGCAGGCCGGCATGACCCCGGGGGAGGCCTTGCAGACCGCGACCTGGAACGCCGCGGCCGCATCGCGCGTGCGCGAGGACCGCGGGTCGATCGAGGTGGGCAAGCGGGCCGACCTGATCCTGGTCGATGGCGAGCCGACGGCGAACATCTCCGACATCCGCAAGGTCGCGCTGGTGCTCAAGGGCGACACCGCCTATTACCCGAGCGAGATCCACGCGGCGCTCGGGATCGAGCCGTTCGCCCAGCCGGTCAGGCTAGGCGCTGCCGGTCGCTGACCGCGGAGGATTCGCCGATGACCACTGTGTACGATTTCTCCGCCATCGACATCGATGGCCAGCCGCGGGCGCTGGACGAATTCCGCGGCAAGCTGCTGCTGATCGTCAATGTCGCCTCGAAGTGCGGCTTCACCCCGCAGTACGCGGGGCTGGAAAACCTGTCGCGCCAGTACGGCCCGCGCGGACTGGTGGTGCTGGGGTTCCCGTGCGACCAGTTCGGCCACCAGGAGCCGGGCGACGAGGCCGAGATCAAGCAGTTCTGCGCCCTGCGTTACGACGTCGGCTTTCCGATGTTCGCGAAGGTCGAGGTCAATGGCGACGACGCCCATCCGCTGTGGAAATGGCTGAAGGACGAGAAGGGCGGCATCCTCGGCATCGACGCGATCAAGTGGAACTTCACCAAGTTCCTGGTCGGCCGCGACGGCTGCGTCCTCAAACGCTATGCGCCGAAGGACGCGCCCGAATCGCTGGCGTCCGACATTGAGGCGGCGCTGGTGTGATTCCAACGGACAGGGACTGGTGGGAGTTGCGGGCGCCCTCCGCAGGCATGTCCTGCGGAGTCCGCTCCTCCAAGGTCGCCTGGCACCTTCGTGTTATTGGGCCCGTCCCTGGAAGGCACCTTGTCTGTTGATGTCCTTCACGATCTCCTTGCCGACCTTTTCGCGTTGTTTTTCAATCGCGACCCACTCCTCCTCGGTATGGCATTCCTTTGCACCGAGACGACTGCCGGTGACTTTCGAGCGCTCGCAGCGGACGTTGTCGCGGTCACTGGTGCCCATTGCTTCGCTTGCGACGGCTGGTGCGTTGGATGCAGTGGTCAGGCTGGATGCCGCGGTGTCGGCCGCAGGCTGGGCCGGACCCGTCGTCGCGCAGCCGGCGATGGCCATGAGCGTCCCGGCCAACATCATCGTCATTTTCAATTTTGCATTCCTTGGATTGGGTTAACGACAAACTCAAGCACGTGGGGCAAGTCAGTATTCTGGCGAATCGATGACAGGTCCGAATAACACGATACCGCACTTCAACTGGCTGGAAAGCCATGACTCGCAGTGATCCGGCGCCCCTTTTGTCCGCTCAAACCGGGTTGCCGGTTCTTCAGAGGCCGTCGGCAAGACTGCCCGAAGTGCGGGAGGGGCGTGAGCCTTCGATAAACCCCACCGGGACCCGCTCGATGTCGTGCATGAGCTCATCGGCACGTTTGTCGATCAGGGCCCACTCCGCTTCGGTATGACAGACCTTGCCACCAAGGCGGCTGCCGGTGACGGACATGCGTTCGCAGCGGATCTTGTCCGGGTCCTTGGCCTCGCCCGTTACCGGAGTCGCCTCGGGTTTGGCGGTGTCTGCCGAGGGCTGCACCTGTGCCATCAGGTTGCCGGTGGCAAACACGAGCGCGCCGGCCATGAGTGCTTTGATCTTCATCTGGAAACACCTTGCCCGGGCTCCGGGCGTTTGGGCTCAGCCGCCTTCCTGTCGGCCCAGCGGGTTGGCTTCGAGGTCGCTCATGATCTCTTTCGCCTGTTTCTCGAGGGCGGCCCATTCTTCCTCGGTGCGGCACACCTTCTGGCCCACTCGACTGCCAAGAACCGGCATGTGCTTGCAACGAACGTCACCGGTGTTTTTCGCTGCCGTCGCGTCGCTCGCGACCGCAGGTGTACTGGCTGACGTCGGTGCAACTGCTGCGGGCGCCGCGGCCTGATCGCCCGGGTCCGTCGTTGCGCAGCCCGCGACGGCCACGAGCATTCCGGCCATCATTATCATCGTCTTCATTTTGCAATGTCCCGATTGGTTTTGAATTCCGCCACCGAGGCGACGCGCTGTCTGGCACACCTTCGCGTATCACGGATGCTGTCTCAAATCTAGGCGCTCACGGGGCTGAATTCAAATGATTTGGCGGTTACTGAATGCCGGGGCGGTTAAGCGCCAATATCGGGCCTGAAAAATTCCGGGCCTTCAGCCGTTGCCTTTTGCCCGCGCAAACGCCTGGGCCAAGGCGTTGTTGGCGGGCGCCGCCGCGGTCGATCCGTCGTTCCCGCGCACGGGCCTGTTGCGGGTTCCGTCCTGCACCGGGCGCGCCTCGCGTCGACCCGAATCGCGCCGGGCCGTGTCACGATCTGTGGCCGGCCGCGGCGCAGACGCGCTGTCGTTCAGCCGGCAGGTCAGGGCGATCCGCTTGCGCGGGATGTCGACCTCCAGCACCTTCACTTTCACCACGTCGCCGGCCTTGACCACGTCGCGCGGGTCCTTGACGTAGCGGTCGGCCAGCGCCGAGATGTGGACCAGGCCGTCCTGGTGAACGCCGATGTCGACGAACGCGCCGAACGCGGCGACGTTGCTGACCACGCCTTCCAGGATCATCCCGACCTGCAGGTCCTTCAGTTCCTCGACGCCGTCGGCGAAGCGCGCGGCCTTGAACTCGGGGCGCGGATCGCGGCCGGGCTTCTCCAGCTCCTTGAGGATGTCGCGGATGGTCGGTACGCCGAACTTGTCGTCGGTGTACTGCTCCGGCCGGATGCCGCGCAGGAAGCCGGCATCGCCGATCAGCTGGCGCACCTCGCGGCCGCAGTCGCGCACGATCCGCTCGACCACCGGGTAGGCCTCGGGATGCACCGAGGAGGCGTCCAGCGGGTGCTCGCCGCCGGCGATGCGCAGGAAGCCGGCGCACTGCTCGAAGGTCTTGTCGCCGAGGCGCGGCACTTTCAGCAGTTCCTTGCGGCTCTTGAAGGCGCCGTTGGCGTCGCGATAGACCACGATGTTGTCGGCGACCGTGGTCGACAGTCCGGACACGCGGGTGAGCAAGGCGGCGGAGGCGGTGTTGACGTCAACGCCGACCGCGTTGACGCAGTCCTCGACCCGGGCGTCGAGCGCGCGCGCCAGCCGGAAGCCGTCGACGTCGTGCTGGTACTGGCCGACGCCGATCGCCTTGGGCTCGATCTTGACCAGTTCGGCCAGCGGGTCCTGCAGGCGGCGGGCGATCGACACCGCGCCGCGCAGCGACACGTCGAGGTCGGGGAACTCGCTTGCGGCGAATTCCGACGCCGAGTACACCGAGGCGCCGGCCTCGCTGACCACGATCTTCTGCATCTTCAACTCGTGCGCGAGCTTGATCAGGTCGCCGGCGAGCTTGTCGGTCTCGCGGCTGGCGGTGCCATTGCCGATCGCAATCAGCTCCACCGCGTGCTTCTCGCACAGCTTGCGCAACACATGCAGGGAGCCATCCCACTGGTTGCGAGGCTGGTGCGGGAAGATCGTGTCGGTGGCGACCAGCTTGCCGGTGCGGTCGACCACCGCGACCTTGACCCCGGTGCGCAGGCCCGGATCGAGCCCGAGCACCGCCTTCGGCCCGGCGGGCGCGGCCAGCAGCAGGTCCTTGAGGTTGTCGCCGAACACCGCGATCGCCTCGGCCTCGGCCTTCTCGCGGGCCTGGCCGAACAGGTCCAGCAGCAGGTGCAGATGCAGCTTGGCCTTCCACGCCAGCCGACACGCATTGAGCAGCCAGGTGTCGGCAGGTCGGCCCCGGTCCTGGATGCCGGCATGGTGGGCGACCCGGCCGGCGGCTTGCGCATGGCCGGCCTCGGCATCGGTGCCGGGCTCCAGGTCGAGGAACACGATCTCCTCGCGGCGCGCGCGGAACAGCGCGAGCAAGCGGTGCGACGGAATCCTGGCCAGCGGTTCGGCGTGGTCGAAGTAGTCGCGGTACTTGGCGCCCTCGATCTCCTTGCCCTCGGCGACGCGGGCGCGGATCCGGCCGACGTCCTGCAGCCACTCGCGCAACTCGCCAACCAGCTTCGCATCCTCGCCCCAGCGCTCCATCAAGATCGCGCGGGCGCCTTCCAGCGCGGCCTTGGCATCGGCCACGCCCTTGTCGGCGTCGACGAAGCCAGCGGCGAACGCCTCCGGCACCTGCGTCGGGTCGGCCAGCAGGCCGTCGGCCAGCGGTTCCAGCCCGGCCTCGCGGGCGATTTGCGCCTTGGTCCGGCGCTTGACCTTGTACGGCAGGTACAGGTCTTCCAGCCGCGCCTTGCTGTCGGCGGCCTCGATGTCGGCGCGCAGCTCGTCGCTCAGCTTGCCTTGCTCGTCGATGCTCGCCAGCACCGCGGCGCGGCGGTCCTCCAGCTCGCGCAGGTAGGTCAGGCGGGACTCCAGGTCGCGCAACTGGGTGTCGTCGAGGCCACCGGTGACTTCCTTGCGGTAGCGCGCGATGAACGGCACCGTCGCGCCCTCATCGAGCAGGCCGATCGCGGCGCGGGCCTGCTCGGGCCTGGCGCCGATTTCCTCGGCGATGGTGCGGGCGATCTTCTCGGCGAGGGCGGCGGCAACTTTCGGGGCGGATTCGGGCATTGCGGGTTTACCTGATGAGGGACGGTGCAGCGAACAACCGATTGTGGCGATGCGGATGCGGTCGGGAAACCCGTTGACAGCTACCCGTGAGCGCAGGCAGGTCGGGGAATGCGCGGGTGGATCTGGCGCGCAGGTCAATTTGGTGATTGCGATCACTAGCCGCATCCGCGCGTGCGGGATCGGCTCAACCTTGCACGCCATTGGCCGTTATCCGTGACATGTACCGGTCCGCCCTCATCGTGTTGCTGGCATTGCTGCCATCGCTGGCCCTGGCGGCGCCGGCGCGGGTCGACGAGATCCTCGAGCACCAGCGCGTGCACGGCTACCACTCGTTGCCGGCGGCGATCGAGCAGTTGCAATCCGCCAGCGACGTGCCCACCGACAACGCACCACTGGACCTGCGGCGCCGCTATCACGGGGCGCTGGCACGGCTGTCGTCCGTTGCCGGCGACTCGACGGTGGCGCTGGCTTCGCAGGCCAAGCTGCAGGCGATGGCCGACCTCGAGAATTGCCAACCGTGCCGGGTCCAGGCCTTGCTCGCGCGCGGGCAACTGGCATTGGCCAAGGGCCATATCGAAGCCGCCCGCGGCCACGTTGCCGAACTGCGTCCGCTGGTGGACCCGGCGGATCAGGGCCTGCAGGTGAAACTCGGGCTCTTCATGGCTCGGCTCGAAGACTCCGACAGCAACCTCGCGGCCGCGGTCGAGCACGCGGTGCCGGCGGTGGCGTTGGCCGAGAAGCGGGGGAACACGGCCGACCGCCTGCAGTTGATGATCGTGCTGGTTGGCCTGAACGCCGACCTGGGCCACGTCGAGCGCGCCGGGGCGATCGCCGCCGAAGGAGTAGTGATCGCCAAACGGGTGGGCTTCGACGAAGCGCTGGGGTATCTGCTGCTCAACCAAGGCCACATCCATGCCTTGACCGGCCAGCGCGACCAGCAATACAAGGCACTGGCCGCGGCCCTGCAGATTGCGGCCGGCGATCCCGGTCTGGCAGGGATCGAAGTCACCAGCCGCTCCAACTTGGCCGACTACTACCTCAACCAGGGCAACAACGTTGCCGCGCTGGACCACGCCAGCCGTGCGACCGCGCTGGCACGAACCGTCGACGACCAGCGCGGACTGACCGTCGCCACCGCGAACGAAGGCATCGCCCTGAGCCGGCTCGGCCGGGTCCAGGAAGGAATCGACAAGCTCAACGCCTCGATCGACATGGCCGGACGGATCGGCCACAAGGGTTACGTGGTCGGCATCACCCACGAACTGGTGCTGGTGCTCGAGAAAGCCGGCCGCTACCGCGAAGCGCTGGACGCGACCCAGCAGGTCGCCGCGCTCAATCGGGAGATCACCCGGCAGGAGCGCGAGCGTGCGGTGATGGAGCTGCAGGAGAAGTACGCGGCCGAACGCAGGAACCGCGAGATCGAGCGGCTGGAGGCGGAGAACCGCTTGAAGGAAGCCGAGGTCCGCGCACGGACCTGGCAGCAGCGGCTATGGGTCGCGATGGTGGTGGCATTGCTGCTGGCGGCGTTCCCGGTCCTGCGGCGGCTGGTCAAGGCGCGCCACGCCAACCGGCGGCTGAAGGCGGCCAACGCCAACCTGGCCGAACAGTCCGCGCACGACCCGCTCACCGGAGTATTCAATCGCCGTCATTTCCAGGCCCTGATGGCGCAACACGGGATCGCGGCGGGCAGGGGCGCGTTCGACGGCGAGGACGACGGCGAGGAGTGCGTCGGCCTGGTCCTGCTCGACATCGACCACTTCAAGGCGATCAACGACACCCGCGGCCATGTGGCGGGCGATCTCGTCCTGGTTGAAGTCGCGCGGCGCTTGCAGGGGCTGGTGCGGGACCGGGATGCGGTCGTGCGCTGGGGCGGGGAGGAGTTCGTGCTGGTGCTTCCCGGTGCCTCCGTTGCCGGCCTGGCCGTGCTCGCCCCGCGAATACTGAGGACGATCGGCAGCGAGCCGGTGCGGGCGGGGAACGCGGCCATCGACGTGACCGTGTCCGCCGGTTGCGTGGCGTTTCCGGTGAACCGGGAAAAACGCTGGGAAGACGCATTGCAGCTGGCCGACGCGGCGATGTACCTGGCCAAGCAGCGCGGCCGCAACCGGGCGGTGTGCGTGACCGCGGTGCGCGAAGGCGAGGTGCTTGATGCGATCAGCGATGACCTGGCGACGGCCGAGGCGTCGGGCCGGGTGTCGCTGTTGATGCTGCCCGGGCCATCGCGTCCAGTGGCGCTGGACGTGGCGTGACGATAGCCGCGCCTTACGACGGCACGACTATTTCTCGACGAACGCACGCTCGAACACGTACTGCCCCGGCGTGCCGATCCGCGGCGCCGCGCTGAAGCCGCGGCCGTCGAGCAACGCGCGGAAGTCGGCCAGCATCTGCGGGCTGCCGCAGATCATCGCGCGGTCGTGCGCGGGGTCCAGCGGCTCCAGCCCGAGGTGTTCCATCATCTGGCCCGTCGCCATCATGTCGGTCATGCGCCCGCGGTGGTCGCGGCCTTCGTGGCGGAAGTCCTCGCGGGTCACCGCCGGGAAGTAGCGCAACTTCTCGCCTATCACCTCGCCGAGCAGCTCGTGGCGCGGCAGTTCGTTGACGATGTAGTCGCGGTAGGCCAGGTCCTGCGCATGGCGCACGCCCTGGCACAGGATCACCCGCTCGAAGCGCTCGTAGGTCTCCGGGTCCTTGATGATCGACAGCCACGGCGCAAAACCGGTGCCGGTGCCGAGCAGGTACAGGTTGCGGCCCGGGTGCAGGTCGTGGATCAGCAGGGTGCCGGTCGGCTTGCGGCCGATCAGCACCCGGTCGCCGGGCTTGATGTCCTTCAGCCGCGAGGTCAGCGGGCCGTCGGGCACCTTGATGCTGAAGAACTCCAGCTGCTCCTCCCAGTTGGCGCTGGCAATCGAGTATGCGCGCAGCAGCGGCTTGGTGCCGCCGTCGGGCTGCCCGACCTCCAGCCCTATCATCACGAACTGGCCGTTGTCGAAACGGAAGCCGTCGTCGCGGGTGGTGGTGAAGCTGAAGTAGTCGTCGGTCCAGTGACGGACGTCGAGCACGGTTTCGGTGCCGAAGGCAGAGGACATGCGGGAAAGGGCAAGGCGTGGGAGCCCGCCATTTTAGCCGAGCGTCACTGCCGGGGCTTTGCGGCGCCTAGCTGCCGTTTCGCCTGGTCCAGGACGTCGTGCCCGGCTTCGGACACGGCGGCTTCGCCGAGGGTGGGGCGGGCGCGGTCGCGCTGGACCTCGGCGGTGATCTCCGGCAAGCGGGCGGGGTCGATCAGACCCAGGCCGGCGGCGTGCTTGGCGATGGCGAGGCTGTCGCGGCTGCGCAGCATCGGCACCGAGGTGCCGGCGACCTTTTCGATGAAGCCGTCGACCTTGAGGTCCAGTGGCGAGTCGGCGACGGGGTCGACGTCGCGGATGTAGATCGCCGCGATGCGGCCGCCGAATTCGCGCGCGGCCTCCGCGTACAACTCGGCGTCGGCCTGGCCGGAGTCGCCCAGCAGCACCCAGCGCAGGGTCGGGAAGCGCTGGATCAGCGTCCGTGCGCGATCGAGCTTGTGGCCGTGGCCTTCGGTCTTGATGAACTTGCCGGTGTCGGTGCCGAGGTCGCGCAGGAAGATCGGTCCGAACGGGATCGCGTTGAGCTCCATGAAGTCCTCCAGCAGGTCGTAGAGGTTCCACGGCGAAGACGACACATAGAAGATCGGATGGCGGCCGCTGCCATCGGCGCCCTCCTGCAGCGCCTGGTAGAGCCGGGCCACGCCATCGAGCGGTTTGCGGGTGCGGGCGTTGTGCAGGAAGGTCAGTTGTGCGGCGGTCTTCCAGTCGGTGACCGAACTCTGCAGGACGGTGTCGTCGATGTCGGAGATGATCCCGATGCCGGCGTCGGCGCGGACCTGCATCACCGGCTGGGCGGTGGCCAGGGTGCCGTCGGCAAGGGTGACCGTGGCGTTCTCCCACAGGGCGTCGGTGGGCGCGGCGGCGCCGGTCGATGGCTCCAGGGCGATCGCCGCGGTGTAGTAGCCCTCGTGGTCGCTGATCGCGTCGACCTCCGCGCCGCGGAAGCGCGCCTTCAGGGAAATGCCAGGCACCTCGTCGCTCTCGAACCGGCGGTAGGTGTTGAGCAGGTTGTCCCACCAGCGGTCGTCCTCGCCGGGGCCGCCGCGCGGCTTCTCGGCGAGCACGCGGCCGAACAACTCGGCGCCGCGCTCGTCGGCGTAGCCGCGATAGGCCGCCAGGTGTCGTGGCAGCCCGAACCCCAATCGTGTATCCAGCCGCCGCCAGGCCGCGTCCAGGTGGTCGTCGGCGTCGATCGCAAGGTGCTCCAGGCGATCACGGACGGAGGAGGGCCAACGCTTGGGCGCGGACGTTCGATGCATGGGGCTCCTAGCGCGGCGCGCGTTCCTCGTGGGGCTTGGCGCGGCGGTCGCTGAACAGCGCGCTGAGTACGATCGCGATGCCCAGCGCCGCCCCGATCAGGAACAGCACCAGCGCGATCGCCGGGTAACCCAGCAACGTCGGTCCGGCGGTGTCGACCCGCATCATCAGCGCCGAGGCGAGGATCAGCGCGGCGGTGACCACGCCGGCCGCGACCCGGTTGGCGATCTTCTGCAGCGCCTCCAGTATCTGCGAGTCCTCGAAGCCGCAGATGCGCACCTGCATCCGGTTGTCGGCGAGCAGCGACAGCACGTCGGTCAGCTTGCGCGGCGCGTCGCGCAGCAGGCCGTGCAGCTCGATCATCTCGCCGGCCAGGTTGGATGGCGACAGCGACTTGCGCAGCCGTTCGCGCATCACGTGGTCGAGGTGCTGCTCGACGATGCGCTTGACGTCCAGTTCGGGGTCGAGCGCGTGGCAGACCGCCTCCAGGCTCAGCAGGGTCTTGCCCAGCAGGCTGAGTTCGGGCGGCGTGCGCAGGCCGCAGGCGGTGGCGATGCGGGTCAGGTCGAGCACCAGCCGGCCCTCCGACATCGTATGTCCGTGCCCGTGCCCGCCACCGCCGGACTGGTGCGCCGCGTAGCGCGAGACCAACTGGCCGATCTCGCGCATGTAACGCTCCTCGTCGAAGTCCTCCAGCCGGGTGCCCATCGCGATGGCCTCGCCGGCGACCTCCTCGCCGCGGCCGTCGACCGCCGCGAACAGCAGCTTCAGCAGGTGGTCGCGCTGGCGCGGCGGCACGTGGGCGACCATGCCGAGGTCGAAGATCGCCAGCCGGCCGTCGGGGGTCACCAGCAGGTTGCCGGGGTGCGGATCGGCGTGGATCTCGCCGTAGACAAAGGTCTGGTCGAGGTAGCCGCGCATCAGTGCTTCGGCCAGGTCTTCCAGCGGCTCCTCGGCCCGGCGCATGCCGCTGATGTCGGTGACCTTGGTGCCGGTGACCAGGTCCATCGTCAACACGCGGGTGCGGGTCAGGTCCCACACCGGTGCAGGCACCGTCAGTTCCGGATAGCTGCGGAAATGGCGGGCGAAACGGTCGAGGTTCTCCGCCTCGGTGCGATAGTCCAGTTCGGCCATCAGGGTCTTGCGGAACTCGTGGACCCAGTCGCCGAAACGCATGCGCCGGCCGAGGCGGGTGGAGTGGTCGATCCGCCCGGCGATCGAGGCGAGCGCGTCGAGGTCGGCGCGGATCTGCTCGACCGCGTGCGGCCGCTGCACCTTGACCGCGACCGCGCGGCCGTCGCGCAGGGTCGCCCGGTGCACCTGGGCCAGCGAGGCGCAACCCAGTGGGGTTTCGTCGAAGCTGGCATAGGCCTTGTTGAGGCGCACCCCGAGCGCGTCCTCCACCGCCTGCCGGATCACCGGGAACTCCACCGGCGAGACGTCGTCCTGCATCCGCTCCAGCGCGGCCAGGTACTCCGGCGGCACCATGTCGGGGCGGGTCGACAGCGCCTGGCCGATCTTGACGAAGGTCGGGCCGAGCGCCTCCAGGTCGCTGACGAACTGCTCCGGCCGGCCTTCGGTCTGCGGTGGGATGTCGTGTTCGGCGGTGGCCGCGTCGAGGTCGAGCCCGGTGAAGACGCCGGCGTTGCGGTACTTCAGCAGGAACCGCAGGATCTTCGCGGTCCGCGCCAGGCCGCTCTCCGGCGCGTAGGGCTCCGGCTCGGGGCGACGGGCGTCGAGGACGGGCGTGTCTGGCGTGTCTGTAACCGCGCGCTGGTTCATCTCGTTCTCCACGGGGGCGATTGCAGCCTAGCCGGGGGCGCGTCAACGCCGCTTCACCGGCGACCGGCGATGATGTGTCTCATGAGCGCTGCGCAGCCGACGCTATGGACCATTGGCCACTCCACCCGCGAATGGCCGGTGTTCACCGGGATGCTGGCCGATGCCGGCATCGAGGTGCTGGTCGACGTGCGGCGGTTCGCCGGTTCGCGGCGCAACCCGCAGTTTTCCGGCGAGACGATGGCCCGTACGCTGCCCGAGGCCGGTTGCCGCTATGTCCCAATGCCCGACCTCGGCGGCCGCCGCAAGCCCGACCCCGACACCCGCAACACCGCCTGGCGCAACGCCAGCTTCCGCGGCTACGCCGACTACATGGAGACCGAGGCGTGGCAGGCCGCATGCAAGCGGCTGGCGTCGCTGGCGAGCGAGCAGCGGGTCGCGATGATGTGCGCCGAAGCGTTGTGGTGGCAGTGCCACCGCGGGTTGATCGCCGACCGCTTCAAGGCCGACGGCTGGGAAGTGATCCACCTCACCGCACCCGGCCGCAGCGAGCCGCACCCGTACACCTCCGCCGCGCGCATCGTCGATGGCGAGCTGGACTACTCGGCGCCCAAGCCCCCGCAGGCCGATCTGTTCTGACCTGCGATTCCACGGATACTCGGTCGCTGGTGCCTACGTTGCATCCGGATCCCCGGGCTCTTGTAGGAGCGGCTTCAGCCGCGATCGGATAATCGTCCGCCCGCGCCGCTCCTACGAAGAGCGAGCCCGCCGTCAGCCTATTTCCTGCCGCTGCGCCAGCTTTCGCCCTTGCCGCGCCCACCCGACGGCCCCGCATCGATGTTCGCCTGGTGCCGCTCCGGCGCCTCCGACTCCGTACCCGCGCGGCCGACGCGTACCGACTCCTCCGACAGCGGATCGCGGATCCGCCCGGAGCTGGAAAACGCGCTCCCGACCTGGTTCTCGCCACTGCGCACCGCCTGGCCGGGCGGCCCGAACGACGACACGCCCTGGTCCACCCGGATACGGTTTTCGATATCGCGCACGCCAGTCACCTCGTCGGCGATGTCCTCCGCCAGATGCTTCATGCGCCGCTCCGGCACTTCGCCGGTGAGGGTGACCACGCCGCCCTCGACCATCACCAGGATCTGGGTCGCATCGAGCTCGTGGTGTTCGGTCATCCGGTCGATCAGGTCGTCGACGATGCGGTCGTCGGAACGCGTGTAGTTGCGCGGCCCACGCCCGCGGTAACTCGGTCCGGCCGAGGAACGCGCGTCGCCGACGTAATCGGATCCACCGCGACCGTGACCGCTCTGCGCGAACCGGCCCTGATCCTCGCCGTAGCCCCCTTGGGTGAAATCGCCCCAGCCGCCCTGGCCCTCGTAGCCATACGAGTGGGCCTCGCTGCCTTTCGACGCTTCGCCCCATTGGCGATTGGTCGCCGACGGCAGGTTGCGGTAATCGCGTTGGCTCGGGTCGAAATGCGGGTCGCGGCGCGGGCCGCTGTCTTTGCCACGGGTCATCGGGGTTCTCCCAGACGGGAGGTCAAACGCTAGCGACCAAAACGTTAGCGCGGCGGCAATGACGTGTGTGGCGGTTGCGAATGCTGAACGCCAATCCATCCATGGCGCCCGGCTCACGGGTGGCTAACCGTCGCGATGCTCTGCTGGCTCGGCCCAGGAGACCACGCCGTGTCCGAAACGTTGTATCTGCTGCCTGCACCCGGATCCATCGGCGCGAGCGACCACACCGCGCTGACCCGGCTGGCGCTGGGCCGGCGACTGGCCACGTTGTTGGGACACCGGCTCGGCGGCGAACACGACGCTTGTGCCTCGCCGCCCGCCGGCGCGTGCTACTTCATCCCCGCCGACACCTTGCTGGCGCAGACCGCCGATTCCCTCGGCATCCGTGACGACCGCGACCTGTTCGGTGGCGTCGTGCCACATGCTTTCATGGCCACCAAGACCATCACCCATCCGGTCATCGGACCGGACGCGCGGGTGCCCGACGGCTGGTCACGCGAGCTGTGGCGTCTCATGGGCGATGCCGTGCTGCCGGGCTATTCGGCGTTTGCGCCGGACGACGTGCGCGAGGCCGGTCGCCGGCTGCTGCGGCGCGGGTCGGTACGGCTCAAGCTCGCAAACGGCATTGGCGGCAGCGGCCAGAGCACTGCCGATGACGTCGACCAGCTCGATGGCGCCATCGCCGCGATCGACCCCGGCGACGTGCATCGCCACGGCGTCGTGGTCGAACTGAACCTCGACGCGCCGGTGACCTATAGCATCGGACGCCTGACCGTCGGCGAGTGGTCGCTGGCGTACCACGGCACCCAGCACACCACCACCGACCACCGTGGCGCGGAGGTCTACGGCGGTTCCGACCTGCACGTCGTCCGCGGCGGCTTCGACGCGCTGCTGGCGCAGGACCTGTCGCCCGCGGAGCGGCTCGCCATCGAGTACGCGATGCGCTACGACGACGCCGTCAGCCGCGCGTATCCGGGGTTCTTCGCCTCGCGCCGCAACTACGACGTCGTCGCCGGCACCAATGGCGACGGCACCCGGCATTGCGGCGTGCTCGAACAGTCGTGGCGGATCGGGGGCGCCAGCCCCGCCGAGATCGCCGCGCTGGAGGCATTCGTGCGGGAGCCTGCGCTGCGATCGGTGCGCGCGTCCTGCAACGAACGCTACTCCGACGCGCCATCGCCGCCCGGCGCTACCGAACACTATCGCGGCGATGACGGCGAGGTCGGCATGCTCTGCAAGTACAGCCTCGTCACGGAGCGCCACACCGCATGAGCATCCGCCTGGATACCGTCGAGATCCCGATCGGGCAGCAGCAACTGGAAGGCACCGTGCTGTCGCCGACCACGCAGTTCCCCGGCGTGCTGTTCGTGCATGGCTGGGGCGGCTGCCAGGAACACGACCTCAGCCGCGCGCGCGAGGTCGCCGGCCTCGGCGCGGTGTGCCTGACCTTCGACCTGCGCGGCCACGAGCGCAACGCCCGGCAGTGGGAGACCGTCAACCGCGAACAGAACCTCGCCGACCTGTGCGCGGCCTACGACTGGCTCGCCGCCGAACCCAACGTCGACCCCGGCGCGATCGCGGTGGTCGGCATCAGCTACGGCGGCTACCTCGCCTCGATCCTCACCACCCATCGCGACGTACGCTGGCTGGCCCTGCGCTCGCCCGCGCTGTACCCCGACGAGGGCTGGGAGTTGCCCAAACGGCAGCTGCACGAGGAGAGCGACCTCGACGCCTATCGCCGCAGCCGCATCCACTGGCGCGACAATCGCGCGCTGGGCGCCGCCGCCGAGTTCCGCGGCGACGCGCTGGTGGTCGAAGCCGAAAACGATGAGGTCGTCCCGCGCCAGGTGATCGAGAATTTCGTCGCCGCCTTCCAGCGGCCACGCTCGCTGACCGCGCGCAAGCTGTCAGGCGCCGACCACGGCCTGACCGAGAAGGTTTTCCAGAGCGACTACAACGCCGTGCTGGTGAAATGGCTGACCGAGATGATCGTCGGTGCCCGCGCCGGTGACGCCGCCTCGCAGGTCGAGCGGCACAAGCAGGCGACCTCGGTTCACGGCTCCGCGCGATAGCTCCGCCACGCCCACCGCAGTACCCGCCACGCCGATCCCACGAACAGCAGCAACAGCGCGCCCGCGACCACCAGGTCCGGCCAGCCCGCGCCGAACCACCACACGCCCGCGGCCGCCAGCAACACCGCCAGCCCCTCGAACACGTCGTTGCGCGAGCACTCCCACGCCGACGCCAGGTTGATGTCGCCGTGCCGGTACGGCGTCAGCAGCCACAGGCAGATCCCGTTGAGCGCCAGGTTGGCTAGCCCCGCGATGCCAATCGCCTCGAACACCGGCACTTCCGGATGGCCCAGCCGCCAGCCGATCTGCACCGCCACCGCCACCGCCGCGCCGAAGATCAGCAGCCCCTTGAGCAGCGCCACCTGCGCCTTGGCGCGGCCGCTGGCACCGATCACCGCGATGCTTAGCAGGTAGGTCAGCGCATCGCCGAGGTTGTCGAGGCTGCCCGACAGCAACGACGACGAACCGCTGTAGATCGACGCCGCCAGCATCATCACGAAAGTCGCGAGGTTGATCGCCAGCACAATCATCAGCACGCGCCGCTGCTTCGCCTGCATGGCGCGAAGGTCGACGGTACCGCTGCAGCAGGAGTCGGACATGGGTTCCCAGGGGATTGCGTTGGCTGAGGATACTTGGGGAGGGCGTTGCGGAGCATTTCGGCTATCTCCGGTCGGCCCCGTTTGTAGGAGCGACGTGAGTCGCGACCCGCCGCACCTTTGAGGCGACGTACAGATCGCGACTCACGTCGCTCCCACATCGGAGCCAACTAGGGGGCGGGCAGCGCCCCGTGGGCCGGTAGAATGGGCGCTCCGCCGCCAGCCAAGAATCACGTGAGCCAGCCCGCCAGTTCCGCCTTCCCGTCAACCCGCCAGCCCGCATCGATCAAGCAGGAGGACCTGATCCAGTCGATCGCCGATGCGCTGCAGTACATCAGCTACTACCACCCGGTCGACTACATCAAGAGCCTCGCGGCGGCGTATGAGCGCGAGGAGTCGGCGGCGGCGAAGGACGCGATCGCGCAGATACTGATCAATTCGCGGATGTGCGCCGAGGGCCACCGGCCGATCTGCCAGGACACCGGCATCGTCACCGTGTTCCTCGAGATCGGCATGGACGTGCGCTGGGACGACGCGACGATGGGCGTGGAGGACATGGTCCACGAGGGCGTGCGCCGCGCCTACGCGCACCCGGACAACAAGCTGCGCGCTTCGGTGCTGGCCGACCCGGCCGGCAAGCGCGTCAACACGAAGGACAACACGCCCGGCGTGGTCAACGTCAAGGTCGTACCGGGCGACAAGGTCGAGGTGATCGTCGCGGCCAAGGGTGGTGGCTCGGAGGCCAAGTCGAAGTTCGCGATGCTAAACCCGTCCGACTCGATCGTCGACTGGGTGCTGAAGACGGTCCCGACGATGGGCGCGGGCTGGTGCCCGCCGGGCATGCTCGGCATCGGCATCGGCGGCACCGCCGAGAAGGCGATGCTGCTGGCGAAGGAATCGCTGATGGAGCCGATCGACATCACCGAGTTGCAGGCGCGAGGCGCGTCGACCCGCGCCGAGGAGCTGCGGCTGGAGCTGTACGAGAAGGTCAACGCGCTCGGCATCGGCGCGCAGGGGTTGGGCGGGCTGACCACGGTGCTCGACATCAAGGTCAAGGATTACCCGACCCATGCGGCCAACCTGCCGGTGGCGTTGATTCCCAATTGCGCGGCGACGCGGCACGCGCACTTCACTCTCGACGGCAGCGGCCCGGTGATGCTCGATCCGCCGTCGCTGGAGGATTGGCCGAAGCTGACCTACAGCCCGCAGAACGCGCGCCGCGTCGACCTGGATGCGATCACCCGGGAAGACGTCACGTCGTGGAAGCCGGGCGAGACCCTGCTGCTCAACGGCAAGCTGCTGACCGGCCGCGATGCTGCGCACAAGCGCATCGTCGGGATGCTCGATGCGGGCGAGGCGTTGCCGGTCGACCTGCGCGGGCGCTTCATCTATTACGTCGGCCCGGTCGATCCGGTACGCGACGAGGTGGTGGGTCCCGCCGGCCCGACCACTGCTACACGGATGGACAAGTTCACCGGGCAGGTGCTGGCGCAGACCGGGTTGCTGGGCATGGTCGGCAAGGCCGAGCGCGGCCCGGTGGCGCGCGAGGCGATCCGCGAGCACCAGTCGGCCTACCTGATGGCGGTCGGCGGCGCGGCATACCTGGTGTCGAAGGCGATCAAGGCCGCGCGGGTGGTGGCGTTCGAGGACCTCGGGATGGAGGCGATCTACGAGTTCACCGTGCAGGACATGCCGGTGACGGTGGCGGTCGACAGCGCCGGTGCGTCAGTGCATGAGAGCGGGCCGCGCGAGTGGCAGGCGCGGATCGGCAAGATTCCGGTGGTGGTGGCCTGAGGCCCGTCGTGCTTTCTGTAGGAGCGGCTTCAACCACGATCGGGAATCGGACGAGCGATCAGGCATCCGATCGCGGCTAAAGCCGCTCCTACAAGAGCTCCTACAGGCGCGTCACCAGCTCTTTGAGCTTCTTGCGGGTCGCGGCGGCCTGCAGGTAATCCGTCGCCAGCGTCTCCAGCGCGGCGATGTTGGTCGCGCTCACGTCATCCAGGTCATCCAGGCCGGCCAATAGCTCGGTCTGCATGCGGAAGTACGCATCGCCGACCAGTTGCCGGGCTATGTAGTCGACCGAGTCGGTGTTGCCGTCGAACAGCACATCGATGATCGGCACTGCCCATTCCAGCGCGCCCCATTCGCGCGCCGCTTCCAGGCTGATCGGACGGGTGCGCTCGCCGCTGCCGACCGACAGCACCACCAGCTCGCGGCTGTTGTCGACCCGGCGGTCCTTGCGCATCGCCTCGGCGATCGCGCAGGCGGTCGGGTTGTTGGCGACCACGCCGCCGTCGATCAACGAATGGGTCCGGCCGCCAATCTTCATGCCGTGGGCCGGGAAGTAGGTCGGCGCGGCGCTGGAGGCGCGGCAGATCTCCCACACCGGCAGGTCGCGATGGGCCGGGTTGAAGCTCTTGAACATCACCGGCTTGCGCGAAATCGTGTCGTAGCTGGTGACCAGCGTCGGCACCTTGAGCTGGCCGAAGGTGGTCTTGCCGAAGACCTTCTTCAGCACCTTCTCCAGACCCTTGGCGTCGTACTTGGGCGCCGACGGGCCGGCGCTGAGGAAACGTCCGGCGCGCGACCATAGCCGTCCGGGCATGCCGGGGAAGATCTGGTGGCGCTGGTCGCGGTACAGCTCGCGCATGGTCCCGGGGGACAGGCCGATGCCGAGGCCGCAGGCGATGATCGCGCCGGTCGAGCTGCCCGATACCAGGTCGAAGTTCTTCAGCAACCCGGGCTTGCCGGCCTGGGCCAGCACGTCCTCGACTCCGCCCAGCCAGATGCAACTGACCAGGCCACGGATGCCGCCGCCGTCGAGGGAAAGAATGCGTCGTGCCTGCATCGTGGGCGCCTCCTTGTCAGAACCATTCCAGCAACGACACGCCCAGGCCGATATGGGTCGCGCGGTGGTTGTAGTCGATCAGGCTCTCGCCGTAGCCGTCGAACACCTGCAGGTGGCCGCGCATGTTGCGCGTGAGCGGGAAGCCCCAGTCGAACTGCACCGCCCCGCGCGAATCCTCGCCGCCGCGCAGCGAGTGCCGCGCCATCATCGAGAATTCGTGGCCGTTGCGGGAGTAGACCAGGGTGGCGTCGCCACGGCCGACGTAGTTTTCGATCCCGGGGTTCTCGTCTTCGCTGCCATCGGAAATTCGCCACCATGGACGCAGCATCAGCGCCCAGTTCTCGCGGTCCAGGCCGATGTTGACGACCACCCGGTTCCAGCTGCGTGACAGCGGGTCGGCGCGGCCATTGGACTGGTGGTTGATGCCGACGCCGAACATGCGGCCGCGCCAGCCACCGGGCAGGCCGTAGTTGTTGCGGAACACCAGCATCACTTCGGGTTCGTAGTTCGACTCGCGGAACGCCCGCGACTGCTCGCCGTTGTAGACCTGCCAGCGCGAGCTCTGGGTGTAGCCCATCCAGATGTCGCCGTTGTCGCCGAACAGATTCTCGACGGCCTTGGTCTTGAAGCTCAGCTGGAACTTCGCCTCCAGCTCGTCCAGCGATTGCTGCTGCGGCGGCACCGCCGGATTGGACGAGGACGGATTTTCGTTGGGCGAACTGCTCCAGAACGCAGGCAGCAGGTACACCGGCTTGTAGGCGCGGAAGTTGAAGATGCCGAGCTTGGAGTCCTTCGCCAGTTCCCAGCGGCTGTCGAGCAGGCTGCCCTTGCCGGCGTTGGCGATGCGCGCCTGCAGCGAAGCCAGTTCCGGCTCGGCGCTATACAGGTCGTTGGCGGTCGCGCGGGCTGGTTCGCCCGTCGGCATCGCGTCGCGTTCCAGCGACTCGTACAGGGCAATCGTTTCCCGGGTCTGCCGCGCCTCGCTCGCCGCGGCATCGGCGCGTGCGGGGTCGAGCCGGGCACGCTCGAAGGCCGCGTCGTAACAGGCCAGGCGTTCGGCATCGATCTCGACCTGGGTGCAGGCCTCGCCAATCGGCAGCGGCCGCTCCTGCGCCTGCAGGGGCAGGGCCATCAGCGGCGCCGCCAGCGCGAACAGGGAGGACACTGCGAGCAGCGAGCCGGGGGCCGGAAGCAGGGGTTTGGACATGCGCGTCTCGCCGGTGCTGGTCCGGCGCGCGCGGGTTGCGGAAACCGGACCCGATGGGGGTCCGGCCAGCTTAGCGTCGACGGGCCGCAATTGCCCGGCGACGGTGCTCAGTCCAGTTGCAGGCGCGCGTCGCCGGAGAACGTCTCCAGCGAGATCTCGCCGTCGCCGCTGCCATAGCGGTGGCGGAAACTCGAGCCGGGGCCATGCCGCGGACGGTCGATCTCGGCGTCCGGCGCGGTGATGTCACCGCTGAAGCTTTCGCCCTGCACGTTGGCCGACAGGTTGCGCGGCAGGCGCAGGTCGACGTCGCCGCTGACGCTCTCCAGCGAGATCTCACCGCCCGACGCCAGCGCGGTGGCGATGCGGATGTCGCCCGACACCGAGGCCGCACCGAGCCGGCGGACGGCGGACTCGTGGACGCCGACCTCGAGCTGGCCGGATACGGTTTCCACCGAGACCTCGCCATCAAGCCGGCCGCGCAGGTCGACGTCGCCGCTGACGCTCTCGATGTCGACGTCGCTGCTGTTGATGGTCAGCCGCAGGTCGCCGCTGACGCTGTCGATGTCGGCTTCGGCGGGCGCGCCAACCACGATGACGTCGCCGCTGACGCTGTCGATCGAAAGCTCGCGCGGGGCCACGCCGGTGACGTCGACGTCGGCGGCGACCGACTCGATCGCGAGGTTGGCGCGCTGCGGCACCATCAGCAGCAGTTCGGTCGGCTCGGTGCTGTCGCTGGACAGGAAGCCCAGGTTGCCGCGGTTGGGGTACTTGACCCGCACGCTGAGCTGCCGGCGGTCGCCCGCGATCTCCAGCTTCTCCACGCCCTTGCCGAGGCTGCCGCGGATCTGGACCTCGGCACGATCCCAGGCCTGGACCTCGATGCGGCCCTTGAGGTTTTCGATCTCGATCCGGCCGTCGGGGTCGAGTGGGCGGGTCTGGTCGATCGGGGTGGCGGCGAACGCGGCCGTGCTGGCCAGCAGCAGGCCGGCGCCGAGCAGGGTGCGCAGGGGAGGGGTGATGTTCATGGTCATGCTCCGGTCAGCTGATGGCAACGCGCTGGGCGAGCGCGAGGCGATGGGAATAGGTGCGGCGCAACTGCTGCAGCAGCAACCGCGAGTCGGGGTCGCGTTCGAGCGCGGCGAGGATCAGCTGCGCGCTGCGGTCGAGTTCGTCGAACGCCGGTTGCAACGCCGGCGCCGGGCTCGATGGCACGCGGTCGATTTCGCCGAGTGCCGCCTGGTATTGGCGGGTCAGGCCGGCGGCTTCGCGCTGGACCAGACTGGGGGCGACGTCGTACGGGGCTGCCGCGATTGAAGGTGTCGACGACGGCGCGTGGACCAGACCTTGCGGCCAGCCGACGACGCCGATGGCGATTGCCAGGGTCGCCGCCAGTGCAACTGGCAGTGCCCAGCGGCGCGACACGGCTTGGCGGGCGGTGGAGGTCCGGGACGCTTGGGTGGCAAGGCGCGCGGAAATATCCGGCCACAGGTCACGTGGGGGCGCTTGGTCGCGGCGCAGTTCGCGCAGCTGCCAACGCAGGTGGTCGGGCAACGGTTTGTCCATCACGGTTCTCCGAGTCGTGCGCGCAGCAATCCACGCGCGCGATGCAGTTGGGCCTTGGAACTACCGACCGCCATGCCGAGTTCGGTGGCGATCTCCTCGTGCTTCCAGCCTTCGATGTCGTACAGCACCAGCACGGCGCGGGCGCGCGGGGGCAGGGTCGCGACGGCCCGCTCCAGGTCGAGCGACAGCGCGGTCGCGTGGCCGGCCGAGTCAGCGCTGCCGATCGTGTCCAGCGCGTCGGCGTCACCGTCGTCCTGCGGCCGGCTGCCGCGACTGCGCAGTTCCATCAGCGCGGTGTTGACCGCCAGCCGGTGCAGCCAGGTCGAGAACGCCGCCTCGAAACGGAACGCCGGCAAGGCCTGCCAGGCGCGGACGAAAGCTTCCTGGGTCAGGTCCTCGGCGCGGGCGCCGTGGCTGCCGACCAGGCGGGCGATGACGCCGTGGACCCGGCCGGCATGGCGCCGGTACAGCGCCTCGAACGCGGCCATCTCGCCGCGCGCCGCGGCCGCCACCAGCGCCCGCTCGTCGACGGTCGCGCCAGCGGGGGCGGCGGCTTCGGCAGGCGGGGCTTGGGGTGGGCGCTCGATCACGGCGGTCAGCATAGCCACTGGGATGGCGTGCGGACCGGGAAGGTTTAAACCGGGGCGGGGGTCCCGATGCCTACAGTTGCGACTTGATCGGCAGCAGCACGCGTTCGGCGAGCTTCTCGGTCCACGGCCGGTCATGCCAGGTCTCGTAGGTGTAGCGCTTGGTCGGCTGCAGGTCGCGTTCGAACACCCGGGTCATCTGCGCCGCGAACTCGTGGTCGTAGATGTTGAGGCTGGCCTCGTCATTGAGCCGGAACGAGCGGATGTCGAAATTGGTAGAGCCGACCGACACCAGCTCCTGGTCGATCACCAGCAGCTTGGTGTGGATCATCGTGGGCTGGTACTCGTGGATCTCCACCCCGGCGCGCAGCAACGGTCCCCAGGTCGCCTTCGAGGCGAACCGCACCGCTTCGGAGTCGATGTGCGGCCCCGGCAGCAGGATCCGGATCCGCACGTCACGCTTGCGCGCGGTCAGCAGCGCGCCGACGATCAGCGGGTCGGGCACGAAGTAGGACGCCGAGAGGTCGATCGACTCCTCGGCCGCGGCGATCGCCATCAGGTACATCAGGTGCATGCTTTCGCTGCCGCCGGCGGGCGAGGCGATGAACAGGTGCGCGTCCATCTCCCCGGCCGGCTGCAACGGTGGGAAATACTTCGGCCCGTTCAACACCTCGCCGGTGGTCTTGATCCAGTTGTCGTTGAACGCCGCCTGCATCTGCGCGACCGCCGGGCCTTCGACCCGGAAATGCATGTCGCGCCAGTGTTGCGGGTCCTGCGCGTCGCCCTGCCACAAGTCGGCGATGCCGACACCGCCGGTGAAGCCGATACGACCGTCCACCACCAGCAGCTTGCGATGGGTGCGATTGTTCATCCGGCCGAGGTTGTACCACTTGAGCGGACGGTAGCGTTGCAGCTCGACGCCGGCGTCTTCCATCCGGTCCAGCAGCGCCTGGTCCATCTTGATGCTGCCGACCCAGTCGATGGTGACGTGCACCGGGATGCCGGCCCGGGCGCGCTCCGACAGCGCCTCGGTGAATTCCTCGCCGATCTCGCCGGACCAGTAGATGTAGGTCTCGAAGGTGATCGAGACCTGCGCGCCGCGGATCGCCTCCAGCATCGCCGGGAAGATCTCCTCGCCGTTGTCGAGCGCGGTGACGTGGTTCCCGGGCAGCACCGACGGGCCCATCATCACCGACATTTCCCGGCGAAACTGCGGGTCACCAAGCGAGTAGTGGTGCGTGATCACCCGCTCGAGCTGCTTCTCGGACGTGGCGAAGTTGAACGCGAACACGACCACCAATACGGTGATCGCGATGGTTGCTGCGATGATCCAGGCCATGCGTTTCCGGCTCCGTTGGGCCATTGGTGTCCCCTATTCAGTCGGGATACTGTCGCCGGCCGCCGTCGATGGCGGCGTGAAGCCGGAGCCGGCCTAGAAGAACCACGCGAACGCGAACAGCCCCAGCATCGCGAACGCCAGGCCGATCTTCAGTACCGTGCCGACAAGGATCCCGAGCCAGGTGCCGAAGCCGACCCGGGTCGCCTGGCGGACTTCGCGGCCGTGGATCAGCTCACCGACAAGCGCGCCGACAAAAGGACCGGTCAGCAGCCCGATCGGGCCGAAGAACAGGCCGACCACCGTGCCGACCACCGCACCGACCAGCGCAAGCCGGCTCGCCCCGACCCGCTTGGCGCCCATGGCCGTGGCGAGGAAGTCGATGCCGAGCGACAGCACCGTCAGCAGGCCCAGCAGCACCAGCATCGCCACCCCGACCTGCTCGAAGCCGCCGGCCCAGGCCGCCAGCAGCATGCCGCCGAACACCAGCGGCAAGCCCGGCAGGGCGGGTAGCACGGTGCCGGCCACGCCGACCAGGATCAGGATGCCGGCGAGCACGTAGTACAGGGTCTGGATATCCAAGGTGGCAGGTCCGTCGAGAGGGAGTGCGGCAATCCTATCGCCAAAAAAAAACCGACCCGCATCAGCGGGCCGGCTTTCGGGTCCACCAGGCTGCCTGGCTCAGCGGGCGATCACCTGGCCGTTGGCGACGCGTACGTAAGCCCCGACCTGCAGGCCCCGCACGTTGTCCATCGTGACCGTGGTCGTGCGGCCGTTGTCCATGCGCACCTGCACGTTGTACTTGCGCTGGTTGGCGTTCTGGATCGCGTTGCCGGCGACGGCGCCTGCGACCGCACCGGCGACGGTCGCGGTGTTCTGGCGGCCCTCGCTCTTGTCGTCGGCCAGTTCGCGACCCGCGGCGGCGCCGACCAGGCCACCGAGCACGGCGCCGGTGGCGTTGGGAGCGCGGCCCTGGGTGGTGATCGGCTGGATGCTGGTGATCACGCCGCAGTCGTAGCATTCGGCGGACGTGCTGCCGTACGCCGAGCCGCCGGTGCCGTAGCCGCTGCCGTAACCGGTGCCAGCCGAACCGTAGCCGCTGGTCGCGCAGCCGGCCAGCGCGAGCATGCCGGCGGCAGTCGCGCCGACCGCCAGCTTGTTGAACGCATTGTTGAAGCGATGGTTCATGTTCATGCGGATCTCCCTCGTGGCGGGTGGCGTGCTTGCCACACGCGACAACGCTAGGCGCAGCGCCGTGAACAGCCGATCAATCAGCCGCGGAAGTCCTGATGACAGGCCTTGCAGGCCTCGCCGATCTGCTTGGCGGTGGCGCCGAGGCTTTCGCAGTTCGACGGCGGGTTGGCCAGCGCGGCGTCGAGCGTGGCGCGCGCCTGGCTGGCGTGCTCGATGAAGCGCGGGTCGTCGCGCAGGTCCGGGAACGCCGGCTCCAGGTCGTTGGCCATCGTCCGCAGCGTCTGCAGGTGCGGCAGGCTGTCGGTGGCGCCGCAGCGGTTCTGCTCGATCCCGGCCCTCAGCTGGGCCAGGTGCCATGCCTGCACGTGCATCACGCTGCCATGGAAATGATCCTTGCGCGCCTCGATCGCGCGCACCGCCATGACCGTGCAGATCGCGCCGATCACCAGGCCAAGCAGCAGCAGGGCGATGTACTTCGCGCCGTTGCCGTGGCGCTGTGCACCGTGGGGCGGGGTGGACTGTGGATCGCTCATGGCCGGGCCTCCGTCGAAGTTGGCGGAAACATAGCACGCAGTCGAGGCCAGGCCGTTCGGGTGGAGACGCCGGTTGAGCGGGGGCGCCGCTTACAATGGGCGGCATGGACAACGTCGCCCTCGATCCCGCACTGCATGCGCGTTTTGCCGGCATCGACCGGCTGTATGGCAGCGGCGCGCTTGCCCGCCTGGCCGCATCGCGGGTGGCGGTGGTCGGCATGGGCGGAGTTGGTTCGTGGGTGGTCGAGGCGCTGGCACGCAGCGGGGTGGGGCGCCTGACCCTGATCGATGCCGACGACATCTGCGTGTCCAACAGCAACCGCCAGTTGCCGGCACACGAAGGCCAGTTCGGGCGTGCCAAGGTCGAGGCGATGGCGGAACGCTGCCGCGCGATCAACCCGCTGGTCGAGGTCGAGGCGGTGCCGAGCTTCCTGGTGGCAGGCAACGTCGCCGAGTTGCTCGATCGCGGCTTCGACCTGGTGCTCGACGCCTGCGACAGCTTCCGCAGCAAGGTCGAACTGATCGCCTGGTGCCGGCGCCGCAAGCTGCGCCTGATCGTGTGCGGCTCGGCCGGTGGGCGGATCGACCCGACCCTGGTGCGGATCCGCGACCTGTCGCGGACCGAGCACGACGCGATGCTGGCGCTGATCCGCAAGAAGCTGCGCGGCGAGTTCAACTTCCCCAAGAGCCCGCAACGCTACTTCGGCGTGCCGGCGGTGTACTCGCTGGAGAACGTGCGCTATCCGCAGGCCGACGGCAGCGTCTGCGGCCTGCGCCCGCAGGTGGGCGGCGACGCGGCGCTGAAGCTCGATTGCGGAGCGGGACTGGGCGCGGCCACCCACATCACCGGCGCGTTCGCGTTTGCGATGGCCGGCAAGGCGCTGGAGTTGTTGCTCAAGCCGCGCAAGCCAGAGGATTTGTAGGAGCGGCTTCAGCCGCGATCTGAAACCGGTGCCGACAACTTCCACTGTAGGAGCGACGTAAGTCGCGACCCGCCGAACGCTGGAGGCGATGTACAGGTCGCGACTCACGTCGCTCCTACATCAAGCAGGCGGGAGGGCGAACAGGCGCTCGGCGTTGGCGGAGGTGGCGGCGCCGACTTCTGCCGTTTCGACGCCGCGCAATTGCGCGATGGTCTCCAGCACGACGGTCAGTCGCGCCGGTTCGTTGCGCTCGCCACGAATCGCCGAATCGGGCTGGTCCGGCGCATCGGTCTCCAGCAGCAGCCACTCCAGCGGCATCGTCGCCGCCAGTTCGCGCAGACGGCGCGCGCGCCCGTAGGTCACCGGGCCGCCGATCCCGAGCATGAATCCCTGCTCCCACAAGTGCTCGGCCTGCTGGCGGCTGCCGGAAAAACTGTGGACCACGCCGCGCAGCCCGCCGACCTTGCGGATTGCGGCGGTCACCGCGTCGACCGCGCGCCGCGCGTGCACGATCACCGGCAGGTCGAACTCGCGTGCGAGTCGCAACTGGGCATCGAAATAGACCGATTGTTCTGCGGGGTCCAGGTCGTCGATGAAGTAATCGAGGCCGCATTCGCCGACCGCGACCGGACGTTCGCGTTGCAACCACGAGCGCAGTTCCTGCAGGTGTTCCTCGCGGTGTTCTGCCAGAAACATCGGGTGCAGGCCGTAGGCCGGGAACAGACCTTTGTCGGCGGCGCAGACGTCGCACAGCTTGGGCCACTCCTCGGCGGTGATCGCCGGAACGATCTGTCGCCGCACGCCCGCCTCGCGCGCCCGCTCCAGCACCGCCGCGCGGTCGCCATCGAACTCGCCCGCGTCGAGGTGGCAGTGGCTGTCGACCAGCGCGGTGCCGGAATCCATGCGCTCAGCGCCGCTTCGGCCGGCGGGCCTCGCCTTCGATCGGCGCCTTCGCGGAGGCGTTGCGGTCCTTCAGGTTCGCCAGCAGCAGGGTGCCCAGGCCGAGCAGGATCTCGTCGACGAACGGAATCATGTCGGGCACGAACAGGTTGATCGCGAACACCAGTGCGGTCAGCTTGAACAGGGTGGGGTAGCGCAGCTTGCGCGCCCAGGTGAGCAGCGGCAGCAGCATCGGATTGGCCATGTGCGCTCCAGTGAAAAACGCGACGTCTGTTGGGCATTAGTGATACGTCAATCACGCTACCACGGTGGGTTTGTTTACTCCGCCGACAGGAAACGTTAAAAAATTGTCAGCCCGTTCAGGTTCGCGGTGGTGCAATGCGCCCAACACGAACTTCGGGTCCCAATCCCGCCGCAGGAGGCTTTCCATGAACAAGAACATGATTGCGGTTGCTTTGGCGTCGCTGCTGGTTGGCGGCGTTGCAGTGGCTGCGTACCAGAGCTTCCAGGGCGACTCGCAGGACAATGCCCTGGCCACCAACGCCGACCTGGCTGCCGGCCTGGATGGCGACCTTGCCGCCGACGGCAGCATCGACGGCGTCGAGTTTGCCGACGTGGTCGGTGTCGAGCCGATCAAGGAAAAGCAGGAGATCTACGCCACGGTGATCGGCACCGATCCGGTGCGCGAGACCAGCACCACCTCGACTCCGCGCCAGGTCTGCGAGGACGTGGTCGTGCAGGATCGCGCCCCCGAGCGCGATGGCAACATCGGTGGCACCGTTGTCGGCGCCCTGATTGGCGGCGCCCTGGGCAACCAGGTCGGCGGCGGCAACGGCAAGAAGGCCGCGACCGTGGCCGGCGCCGTCGCCGGTGGCTACATCGGCAACAAGGTCGACAAGCGACATGTCGGTGGCCAGGTCACCGAGCGCGTCGAGACCAATTGCCGCACCGTGTCGGACACCTCGCAGTCGACCAAGGTGGTCGGCTACAACGTGACCTATCGCAACCCGGACGGCACCACTGGCAGCATGCGTACCGGCAGCAAGCCGGGCGAGCGCATCTCGCTGGGTAGCGAGGACCAGGTGGTCGGCTACGACGTGACCTACAGCTACAAGGGCCAGCAGCAGACCGTGCGCCTGGACGAGCGTCCCGGCGAGCGCCTGCCGGTGATCAACGGCGAGGTGGTCACCCAGACCGCTTCGGCCGAGGTTGACGCCACCACCAACGGCTGAGCCACGACTCGCTGGCAACACCCCGAACGGGGCCGGATCTTCCGGCCCCGTTTTTGTTGCGGCCGATTGGGCCGGGCGGCAGCGGGGGTGCGTGCCTTCGCGGTCGCGACAGCCTTACAATGGCCGTTTTCCCACGTTCGAGTCGACCATGGCCCTGCATCCCTATGACCTGTATGACGTCCGTTCCCTGCTCAGCGAAGAGGAGCGTGCGGTGCAGGACACGGTGGCGCGGTTCACCGACGAACGGGTGTTGCCGATCATCGGCGATGCCTTCGACCAAGGCCGGTTCCCGAAGGAGTTGATCCCCGAGATCGCCGAGCTCGGCCTGCTCGGTTCGTCGCTGCCGGAGGAGTACGGTGGCGGCGGCCTCAACTCGGTGTCCTACGGCCTGATCTGCCAGGAACTGGAGCGTGGCGACAGCGGTATCCGCAGCTTCGTCTCGGTGCAGTCGTCGTTGTGCATGTACCCGATCTTTGCGTATGGGTCGGAGGAGCAGAAGAAGCGCTGGTTGCCCGACATGGCCGCCGGCAAGGTCATCGGCTGCTTCGGCCTGACCGAGGCGCATGGTGGTTCCGACCCGGCCAACATGAAGACCAACGCCAGGAAGGACGGCGGCGACTGGGTCCTCAACGGCTCCAAGATGTGGATCACCAACGGCAACGTCGCCGACATCGCGATCGTCTGGGCGCAGACCGACGACGGCATCCAGGGCTTCGTGGTCGAGAAGGGCATGGCCGGCTTCGCCGCGCAGGAAATCAAGCACAAGATGTCGCTGCGCGCCTCGGTGACTTCGTCGCTGTTCTTCGACAACGTGCGCGTGCCGGAGGCCAACCGCCTGCCGAACGTAAAGGGCCTCAAGGGTCCACTCGGCTGCCTGACTCAGGCCCGCTACGGCATCACCTGGGGCCCGATCGGCGCGGCGGTCGCCTGCCTCGACGAGGCGCTGAACTATTCCAAGGAACGCATCCTGTTCGACCGCCCGGTGGCGGCGACCCAGAGCGCCCAGTTGAAGCTGGCCGACATGGCGCGCCGGATCACGATGGCGCAGTTGCTGGTCGTGCAGCTCGGCCGCCTGAAGGACGCCGGCAAGATGGCGCCGACCCAGGTGTCGCTGGCCAAGTGGAACAACTGCCGGATGGCGATCGACATCGCCCGCCAGTGCCGCGACCTGCTCGGTGGCGCCGGCATCACCACCGAACACGTCGCGATCCGCCATGCGCTCAACCTGGAATCGGTGATCACCTACGAGGGCACCGAGACCGTGCACCAGTTGGTGGTGGGCCGCGAACTGACCGGCATCAACGCATTTTGATCGGGCTGCCCGAGGGCGTGTCGAATGAAGCTTGAGATCACCAATAGCCCGGTCATCGAAACCGAGCGACTGATCCTGCGCGTGCCGCGGATCGAGGATTTCGACCGCTACGCCGAGGCGTTCGCGGACGACAGCTCGCATTTCATCGGTGGTCCGCTGACCCGCGGCGACGCCTGGCGACGATTCCTGCAGGTGCCCGGTGCATGGCTGCTGCAGGGTTTCGGCATGTTCTCGATCATCGACAAGTCGAGCGGGCAGTGGCTGGGCCAGGCCGGGCCGTGGAAGCCCGATGGCTGGCCGGGTAACGAGGTCGGCTATTCCTTCCACCCGGATGCGCGCGGCAAGGGCCATGCCACCGAAGCCTGCACTGCGGCGATCGACTGGGCCTTCGATACGTTGGGCTGGAGCGACGTGATCCACTGCATCGATCCGGCCAATACCGGTTCGCAGGGGGTGGCCAAGCGCCTGGGTTCGCAGGTTCGCGGCCCGGGCAAGTTGCCACCGCCGCTGGACGTGCACCCGGTCGAAATGTGGGGGCAGTCGCGCGAGCAATGGTTCGCGCGTCGACCCCGCGGATGACCGGCGCCGCCTTCCTGTAGGAGCGGCTTCAGCCGCGATCGGATATTCCGGTCGCCCCTCGACTTTCGGATCGCGGCTGAAGCCGCTCCTACAAACCACCATTCGACCATGTCCATACTTCCGAACCGAATTCCCGCGCGCATGAAGGGCCTCAACCGCGCCGAGATATGCGACGTCAACTTCAGCGAGTTCGTGCGCGACTGGGACGGCGATGTCGAGGCGGCGCCGGCGCCACACGAACCCATCCTCGACGGCAGCGCGCTCGACGCGCAAGGCTTCCGCGAGCTGTTCGAGTCGCAGCTGATCAGCCGCCACCTCGACCTGATGGCGCGCGTGCTGCGGGTCCAGAACAAGGTCTTCTACACGATCGGCAGCTCCGGCCACGAGGGCAACGCGATGGTCGCCCGGGCGACCCGCCACACCGATCCGGCGTTCCTGCACTACCGCAGCGGCGGCTTCATGGCCGAGCGTTTCCGCAAGCTGCCGGGGATGGACCCGGTGATGGACTCGGCGCTGAGCTTCGCCGCCAGCAGCGAAGACCCGATTTCCGGCGGCCGCCACAAGGTCTGGGGCAGCAAGCCGTTGTGGGTGTTGCCGCAGACCTCGACGATCGCATCGCACCTCCCCAAGGCGCTCGGCACCGCGATCGCGATCGAGACCGGCCGCCGCCTCGGCCACGACCTGCCGATCCCGGACGACAGCATCGCGATCTGCTCGTTCGGTGACGCGTCGAGCAATCACGCCACCGCCCAGACCGCGTTCAACGCCGCCGCCTGGACCGCGTACCAGAAGCTGCCGGCACCGGTGCTGTTCGTGTGCGAAGACAACGGCATCGGCATCTCGGTCAAGACCCCGAACGGCTGGGTCGAGCGCAACTTCTCGCAGCGCCCGGACCTCGATTATTTCTATGCCGACGGCCTCGATCTGGCCAACGGCTATGCCGACGTGCAGCGCGCGGTCGAGCATTGCCGCAAGACCCGTCGCCCGACCTTCCTGCACCTGCGCACGACCCGGATCATGGGCCACGCCGGCACCGACTTCGAGATCGAATGGCGTTCGATCGAGGAGCTGTGCGCGGTCGAGGCCAGCGACCCGCTGTTGCGCTCCGCCGCGATCGCGTTGCAGTCGGGCCTGATGTCGAAGGACGAGGTGCTGGCGCTGTACGAGGCCACCCGCAAGCGCTGTTTCGCCGCCGCCGAGGAGGCCGACCGCCGGCCCAAGCTCGACAAGCTCGACGACGTGATCGCACCGCTGGCACCGTATACCCCGGCCGCAGTGAAGGCCGAGGCCGAGCGCGCCGACTATGCAGCGCGCCGACTGGAGGTATTTGGTGGCGACGACAAACTGCCGGAGAACCAGCCGCCGAGGCATCTGGCGATCCAGATCAACAACGCCCTGCACGACACCTTCGCCAAATACCCGGAGACGTTGCTGTTCGGCGAGGACGTGGCGCAGAAGGGCGGCGTCTACACCGTCACCCGCGGACTGCAGAAGGCCTTCGGCCCTCGCCGGGTGTTCAACACCCTGCTCGACGAGACCATGATCCTCGGCATGGCGCAGGGGTTCGCCAACGTCGGCCTGCTGCCGATCCCGGAGATCCAGTACCTCGCGTATTTCCACAACGCCTGCGACCAGTTGCGCGGCGAGGCGGCGTCGTTGCAGTTCTTCAGCAACGACCAGTACCGCAACCCGATGGTGGTGCGCATCGCCGGCCTTGGTTACCAGCGCGGTTTTGGCGGCCACTTCCACAACGACAACTCGATCACCGCGTTGCGCGACATTCCGGGCCTCGTCGTCGGCTGCCCGTCGCGCGGCGACGACGCGGTGACGATGCTGCGCACGTTGACCGCGCTGGCGAAGGTCGATGGACGCGTCGCGGTGTTGCTGGAGCCGATCGCGCTGTACATGACCAAGGACCTGCACGAGGCCGGCGACGGCGGCTGGCTGACCGGCTTCCCGGCGCCCGGCGAGGCGATGGAGCTGGGCGAGGGACGCGTCTACGACGAGGGCAACGACGACCTGGTGATCTTCACCTACGGCAACGGCGTGCCGATGAGCCTGCGTGCGGCGCGCCAGATCGAGCAGAAACATGGCTGGAAGGCGAGGGTGGTCGACCTGCGCTGGCTGGTGCCGCTCAATGACGGGTTCATCGTCGAGCAGGCGCGCAACGCCAAGCGCATATTGATTGTCGATGAAGGACGTCGCAGCGCCGGCGTCGGCGAGGGCGTGATCACCGCGATCGCCGAGGGCGGCTTCGGCGCGCGTCCGTTCCAGCGCGTGGTCGGCGTCGACACCTACACCCCGCTGGCCGGCGCAGCGTTCCTGGTGATTCCCGGCGAGGAAGACATCGTCGCCGCCGCCGATCGCCTGGCCGGTTGAGTATCGCCAGAGCGCTTCGGGTAGGAGCGACGCAAGTCGCGACCTGTACATCGTCACGGAGGTTCGGGAAGTCGCGACTTACGTCGCTCCTACAAGAGCCTGGCCTCGTCCTTCAGCGCGCCAGTCCCGCCTTCAATGCGCCCTCACGCACCGGCTGACTGTCGACGACCAACGCGGAAGCCTCGCGTTCAAGCGGCAGTACTGCAAGCGCGATATGTCGGCCGTCGGCATCGGCGCTGGCGATCACCGGTCCCAGCGCGGCATCGCTATTGCGCACCTCGTTCCCTGGCGTCATCGGTTCATCACCTTCCAGCAACGCCAAGCCACGCTTCGCCTTGCCGAGGAAGTGGGTCCGCGCGACGATTTCCTGTCCGGGGTAGCAACCCTTCTTGACGCTGAAACCGTGAAGTCGATCCAGCGACAGCTGCTGTGGCGTCCAGTGCTCGACTTGGGACGCCGGCAGGCGGGGTAGGCCGTGCTCGAGATCGAATGACTTCCACCGGGCAATCTCGCCGGGTTCCTCCAATACGGCGCAAGCACCCGATGGCTGCCTGCGCGGCATGATCCGCAGGCAGCGCGCCCCGCCCTCGGCGCCCATGTCGAGTTCCACGCTACTGTTTTCGTCACCGGAGAACGCGTTGCCCTTCGCGGTCGCGGGCGGGGCGAATGCGCCGGCCACCTGCAGGTCGTCGCGCACCTCGATCGCTACTTTGCTGCGAAACAGGAACCGTTTCAGCCCCTCGGCCAGCGCAATCGCGTCGGCATCGGGCACCAACAGCCATACGCGCTGTTCCGACCATTTCAGCAACGCGAACAGCGCCAGCACACGACCCTTCGGCGTAAGCCAGCCGTTCCAGTGCCACTGGCCCGGTTGCAAGCCGTTGAGATCGTTCATGAACTGGGCCTGCGCGAACGCCGCGGCATCGCGTCCGTCCATCGCGATCAGGTGCTGTCCGGATAGCGCAAACATCGGGTTGGCGGGAGCCGGCGACTTGTCATGCATGGGGGGCGGCAATTAAGCTTCGTTGTTGTGATGATAGGCCAAACCCCTCCCGACCCCGCTTCCACGACCGCCGCCGAGCCGAGCGGGGCGACGGAAACGGGGCCATCCGACCGACGCTCCGAAACCGCGTCGGTCGCCGAGGAGTTTGGCGGGCGCGCCGGGCCCGATCCGACCCGCTTCGGTGACTGGGAAAAAAACGGTCGTTGCATAGACTTCTGACCGCCCGACCCAAGCCCAACAGTGATTTCCAGATCCACTCCTGCCACGCGGCCCCGGCCGCCCAGCCGAGACAGCCAGCGCATGGCGAACAGCGAACGACCCCGGTCCCCGCGACCCCTTTCACCCCATATGCAGGTCTACAGCTGGCAGGTGCAGATGGTGACATCGCTCCTGCACCGGGCCACCGGCATCATCCTCACCGTCGGCAGCCTGTTGATCGTCTGGGCGCTGTGGTCGCTTGCGGCCGGTCCCGAGCAGTGGGCCGGGTTCAGCGGTTTCGCCCGGTCGGGCTTCGGCTTCCTGATCCTGTTCGGCTGGAGCTGGGCGCTCGCCTACCACCTGGTCAACGGCATCCGCCACCTGTTGCAGGACGCGGGGCTTGGTTTCCGGATCGAAAGCTTCGTCCGTAACAGCTGGATCTCGGTCGTCGGCAGCCTTGTGCTGACCGCGCTGATCTGGATGGCGGCGATGAGCCAGTGGGGTGGCGTATGAAGGTCACCGACAAGCTCCGCACGCCGCTCAAGCGCGCCCGCGGACTGGGTTCGGCCAAGGACGGTACTGGCCACTTCGTCATCCAGCGCATCACCGCGATCGCGCTGGTGTTCCTGTCGATCTACGTGGTCGGGCTGGTGGTCTGGCTGATCGGTGCCGACTACGCCGCCGTGCGCGCGACCGTTGCCCAGCCGTGCAATGCGCTGCTGCTGGTGGCGTTCCTGGTCGCCTCGTTCTGGCACGCCAAGCTCGGCATGCAGGTGATCGTCGAGGATTACGTCCATACCCCGTGGCTGGCGGCTGTCTCGCAGCTCGCGGTCATCTTCGTTTGCGCTCTCGCCGGACTTGCCAGCGTGCTCGCCGTCATCCGTATTTCGCTGGGAGCCTGATCGACCATGGTCGCTGCATCCAAGAACCCTGATTACAAGATCACCGAGCACAAGTTCGACATGCTCGTGGTCGGCGCCGGTGGTGCCGGCCTGCGCGCCACCTTCGGCCTCGCCCAGAAGGGGCTCAAGACCGCCTGCGTCACCAAGGTGTTCCCGACCCGTTCGCACACCGTCGCCGCCCAGGGGGGCGTCGCCGCCGCGCTCGGCAACATGGGCGAGGACGACTGGCGCTACCACTACTACGACACCATCAAGGGTTCGGACTGGCTGGGCGACCAGGACGCGATCGAGTACATGTGCCGCGAGGCGATCCCGGCGATCATCGAGCTGGAGCACCAGGGCGTGCCGTTCTCGCGCACCGACGACGGGCGGATCTACCAGCGCCCGTTCGGCGGCATGACGACGAAGTACGGCGAAGGCCCGGCCGCGCAGCGCACCTGCGCCGCGGCCGACCGCACCGGTCACGCGATCCTGCACACGCTGTACCAGCAGTCGCTGGCGCATGACGCGCAGTTCTTCATCGAGTACTTCGCGCTCGATCTGATCATGGACGCCGACGGCACCTGCCGCGGCGTGCTGGCGCTGGACCTGGCCGAGGGCACGCTGCACCTGTTCCGCGCCCAGGGCACGGTGCTGGCGACCGGCGGCTACGGCCGCGCGTATTTCTCGGCGACCTCTGCCCACACCTGCACCGGCGACGGTGGCGGCATGGCGCTGCGCGCCGGCATTGCGCTGCAGGACATGGAGTTCGTGCAGTTCCATCCGACCGGCATCTACGGCGCCGGTTGCCTGATCACCGAGGGCGTGCGCGGCGAAGGCGGCATCCTGCGCAACGCCCAGGGCGAGCGCTTCATGGAGCGCTACGCGCCGTCGGCCAAGGACCTCGCCTCGCGCGACGTTGTCAGCCGTGCGATGACGATGGAGATCCGCGAAGGCCGCGGCGTCGGCGAGCACAAGGACCACATGCTGCTCGACCTGACCCACCTCGGCCCCGAGGTCATCCACGAGAAGCTGCCGGGCATCGCCGAGTCGGCGCGCATCTTCGCCAACGTCGATGTCGAGAAGGAGCCGATCCCGGTCATCCCGACCGTGCACTACAACATGGGCGGCATCCCGACCAACTACCACGGCGAAGTGGTGCAGCTGAAGAACGGCAACCCCGATGAAGTGGTGCCGGGCCTGTACGCGATCGGCGAGGCCGCCTGCGTGTCGGTGCATGGCGCCAACCGCCTGGGCTCCAATTCGCTGCTCGACCTGGTGGTGTTCGGCCGCGCGGTAGCAAACCGTTGCGCCGAGACGATCGTGTCCGACGCGCCGCAGCCCGACCTGCCGGCCGATGCCTGCGACGAAGCACTGGCGCGACTGGACAAGCTGCGCAACGCCAACGGCGGCACCCCCACCGCGGTCATCCGCGACAAGATGCAACGCGCGATGCAGGCCGACGCCGCGGTGTTCCGCACCCAGGACACGCTGGAAGAGGGCGTGGCCAAGATCCGCGAGATCCACGCCTCGTTCGCCGACGTCAAGGTCACCGACAAGTCACTGATCTGGAACACCGACCTGGTCGAGACCTGCGAGCTGCGCAACCTGCTCGACCAGGCGCTGGCGACGATCGTCTGCGCCGAGAACCGCAAGGAATCGCGCGGCGCCCACGCGCGCGACGACTTCCCGGAGCGCGACGACGCCAACTGGCACAAGCACAGCCTGTGCTGGGTCGACGAGGCCGGCAACACCCGCATCGACTACCGCCCGGTGCACATGTACACGTTGAGCAAGGATGTCGACGTGGTCCCGCCGAAGAAGCGCGTTTACTGATCAAGAGCGAGTCCAAGACGTGGCCGAATTCACCCTTCCCAAGAACTCGCAGATCCAGCAGGGCCGTCACTGGCCCGCGCAGGGCGCGAAGCAACCGCGCACCTTCAAGGTCTATCGCTGGAACCCGGACGACGGCATGAAGCCGCGCGTGGACACCTACGAGGTGGACATGGCGACCTGCGGCCCAATGGTCCTGGACGCGCTGATCAAGATCAAGAACGAGATCGACCCGACCCTGACCTTCCGCCGCTCCTGCCGCGAGGGCATCTGCGGTTCGTGCGCGATGAACATCGACGGCACCAACACGCTGGCCTGCACCAAGGCGATCGACGACTGCGCCAAGGCCGACGTGCCGATCTACCCGCTGCCGCACATGGACGTGGTCAAGGACCTGGTGCCGGACCTGACCCACTTCTATGCCCAGTACGCGTCGATCAAGCCGTGGATCCGGACGCAGACCCCAGCGCCGACCGACCGCGAGCGTCTGCAGTCGCCGACCGACCGCAAGAAGCTCGACGGGCTGTACGAGTGCATCCTGTGCGCGTGCTGCTCGACCAGCTGCCCGAGCTACTGGTGGAACGGCGAGCGTTACCTCGGCCCGGCGATCCTGCTGCAGGCCTACCGCTGGATCGTCGACAGCCGCGACGAGGACACCGGCGCGCGCCTGGACGACCTCGAAGATCCGTTCAAGCTGTACCGCTGCCACACGATCATGAACTGCACCCGGACCTGCCCGAAGGGCTTGAACCCGGCGCAGGCGATCGCCGAGACCAAGAAGCTGATGCTGGAGCGCCGGGCTCTTTGACCGGCACCGACGACGCCGAGCTGCGCCGCCTGCGCTGGAAATCCCGGCGCGGCATGCGCGAACTGGACCAGTTGTTCGGCCGCTATCTCGACACCGAATGGCACGCGGATTCCGAGTTGCAGCGCGGGGTTTTCCTACGGCTGCTGGACTGCGAGGACGATAAGCTCTGGCACTGGTTCATGGGCCACGAGACCCCGTTCGATGCCGAACTCGCCGCACTGGTCCAACGCATCCGCTCCCTGCCGGGTTGAGTGGCGGCCGTCGCGCTGGTTGATCGCCGCGCTGTGCGTGTTGGCGGTGCTTGCCAATGTCTCCCTGCTGACCTCCGACCTCGCGCCGCGGTTGGCGTGGCCGCTGGCGGTATTCGCACTCGGCTACGGGCTGTGGCTGGCGCATCGCGAGTCGCGCAAACCTCCGAACGAGATCGTGATCCACGACGCCGGCACCCGGGTCGAGGTCGACGGCGAACGCATCGAGGGCTTCGGGATCGAGTGGCGCGGAATGCTCGCGTTTGCCCGCTGGCGCGACGGCGAGGGCAGGGTGCAGCGACGGGTCTGGTGGCCTGACACCCTGACGGCCGATGCCCGCCGTGAACTCCGGCTGGCCGCGCCGGTCGAAACATCCCCGCGCGCACCGGCTTCGATGGCACCATAGAAGGCTATGTTCAAACCCATCCCTGTCGCCATCGGCCTGCGCTACCTGCGCGCCAAACGCCGCAATGGCTTTATCTCCTTCATCTCGCTGGCCTCGATCCTCGGCATCGCGCTGGGCGTGGCGGCGCTGATCACCACCTTGGCGGTGATGACCGGTTTCCAGCGCGAGATCCGCGACCGCATGTTGCAGATGGCCGCGCACGCGACCGTCAGCGCTTATGGCGAGCCGATAACCGAGTGGCAGCAGGCGGTTGATCTCGCACTGGCCGACGCGCGCGTTGCCGGTGCGGCGCCTTATGTCGAGAAGGAGGCGTTGCTCAACGGCCCGCGCCAGCAGCCGGCATTCGTCCGCGGCGTGGTCCCGGCCGACGAGCGCACGGTGTCGGTACTCGGCGACAAGATGGTGCAGGGCGAACTGGAATCGCTCGAACCCGGCAGCTTCAACATCATCCTCGGCCGGGAACTGGCGGCCTGGCTCGGCGTCGGGGTCGGCGACAGCGTGGTGATGACGATCGCCGACTTCCGCAGTACCCCGGTCGGCGCGGTGCCGCAGCTCAAGCGCTTCAACGTCAGCGGCGTGTTCGAGGTCGGCTACAACGAGTACGACCGCAGCATGGCCTTCGTCCACATGGACGACATGCAGCGGCTGATGCGGCTGGGCGAGGGAGTCACCGGCATCCGCCTCAAGCTGCACGACATGAACCTGGCCTGGGACGTCGCCCGCGACCTCGCGCTCGAGCTGGGGGGGCCGTATCAGGTCAGCGACTGGACCACCGACAACGCCAACATGTTCCGCGCGTTGAAGATGGAGAAGACCCTGATGGCGATCTTGCTGTCGCTGATCATCGCGATGGGCGCATTCAACCTGGTGTCCTCGCAGGTGATGCTGGTCACCGACAAGCAGGCCGACATCGCGATCCTGCGCACGCTCGGCCTCAGCCCACGCGGGGTAATGACGGTGTTCGTGGTGCAGGGCAGCCTGATCGGTGTGATCGGCACCTTGCTGGGGGTGATTGGCGGCATCGTGCTGACCCTCAACCTGAAGCACATCCTGTTCGCGATCGAGAAGGTGTTCGGTGTGACCCTGCTGCCGGAAGACGTCTACTACATCACCGGCCTTCCGACCGAGCTCAAGACCAGCGACGTGGTCGCGATCGCCGCGGTGGCGCTGACGATGGCGCTGATCGCGACGATCTATCCGGCCTGGCGCGCGGCGCGCACGCCGCCGGCGGAGGCGTTGCGTTATGAGTGAGCCGATGAACGCGAGTGTCCCCGAAACCGTCATCAGTTGCGACGGCCTCGGCATGGTCTACGCCGAAGGCAAGCTGCGCACGCCGGTGTTCGATGGCCTGCACCTGGCGGTCAACAAGGGCGAGACCGTGGCGATCCTCGGCGCGTCCGGCGCCGGCAAGAGCACCTTGCTGCACCTGCTTGGCGGCCTCGACACGCCGACCGCGGGCGAGGTGTTCGTCGCCGGCCGGAAGATGAGCGCGTTGTCCGATACCGCCCGCGGTGCCCTGCGCAACAAGGCGTTGGGCTTCGTCTACCAGTTCCATCACCTGCTGCCGGAGTTCACCGCGGTCGAGAACGTGATGCTGCCGGTGCTGCTCAATGGCACCAACGTGCCGGAGGCGCGCAAGCGCGCGCGGGCGCTGCTGGAGTCGGTCGGTCTCGGTCACCGGCTCGAGCACAAGCCCGGCGAACTGTCCGGCGGCGAGCGCCAGCGCGCCGCGGTCGCCCGCGCCCTGGTCAACCATCCGGCCTGCGTGCTTGGTGACGAGCCGACCGGCAACCTCGACGAAAAGACCGCGGCGACGGTGTTCGAGTTGATGCTGGAACTCAACCGCGAACAGCACACCAGCCTGGTGCTGGTTACCCATGACCGCCGCCTCGCGCGGCGGCTCGACCGGGTATTGGAACTGCACGAAGGCAAGTTGCGGGAAATCCCACCCAGCGAGGCGTAAGCCATGAATGAAACGGCAAGGATGCCGTTGTCCAATCCGCCGCCCGGAGATGCCGGCGATTCGGTCCGCCGCGAACGCGCGCGGACTGTCACGTGGCCAGCGGCTGCGCCGTTCGGCAAAACCGTTGCGTTGGCATTGCTGACGGGGATCGCCACTTGCCTGTGGTCGCCCGCGCTGGCTTCCCAGCCGTGGCTCTGGTCGGCGCTACTGATTGGGGCGTTGCTCTGGTGGCGCGGGCGTGCCGTGCGCTGGATCGGCGCGCTGGCGTTCGGCTTCGCCCTGGCCGGTTTGCACGCGGCCCATGCGCTGTCGCTGCAACTGCCGGTGGACTGGGAAAAGCGCGAAGTCACGGTGCAGGGGCGGGTGGTCGAGCTGCCGGAGCACCAGAGCCGCCGCACTGCATTTGCCTTCCGGGTTTCCGATACTTCCGACCAGCCGGCGCCACTGCGCGGCCGCCTGCTGCAATTGTCGTGGTACGACGACTACGACGGGGCGGGGACCGGCCGCGACCGGCTCCTGGCCGGCCAGCAATGGCAGTTGACCGCACGCGTGCGCGCACCGCGAGGACTGCGTAATCCGGGCGGCTTCGACAGCGAGAAGCGCGCATTGGAGCGTCGGCTCGCCGCCAGCGGCTACGTCGGGGACCCGGAAGCCGCGCGACTGCTCGCACCGGCCTCGGGCCTGGATGCGTGGCGCGAGTCGATGTCATCGCGTATCGCCGGGGCCGTGGAGGGCGGGGGCGCCCGCTTTATCCGCGCGCTCGCGCTGGGCGATACCCGCGGGCTCGACGATGCCGACTGGCAGGTGCTGCGTGCCAACGGCCTGACCCACCTCGTTGCGATCTCCGGCTTCCATGTCGGCCTGGTTGCCGGTTTCTTCGCTCTGGTCGTGGCGGGCATCTGGTGGCTGTGGCCGGCACTCGGGCGACGCTGTCCGCGACCGGTGGCGGCCGCCGTGGCCGGCCTTGCTGGCGCGATGCTGTATGCGGCCGTCGCCGGCTTCGCGCTACCGACCGTGCGCACGGTACTGATGATCGCGGTGGTCGCCGGCTTGCGGGTGTTCCGCCGCAGCACCAGCACGTTCGACAGTCTCGCGCTGGCCGCCATCGCGATCCTGCTGGTCGATCCGTTGGCAGTGCTGGGTGCAGGCTTCTGGCTCAGCTTCTTTGGCGTGGCGTGGCTGCTGTGGTGCCTGCCGGGCGCCGGTCGCCGGCCGCTCCGCGACCTGGTCTCGGCGCAGGGCGTGGCGACGCTGGGCTTGCTGCCGTTGAGCGTAGTGCTGTTCGGCCAAGCATCGCTGGTCGGGCCGCTCGCCAACTTGCTGGCGGTGCCGTGGTGGAGCCTGGTGGTGGTGCCGCTGGCGTTGCTCGGCACCGCGCTGGAGGCCCTGGGGGCCGGTCTCGGTGCGTGGCCGTGGCAACTGGCGGCCTGGTGTTTCGAGCGCAGTTGGTCGTTGTTCGAGTGGCTCGCTGATAGCGACCTGGCGTTGTGGTGGCTGGCCGAGCCGGCTTGGTTCGCGATGCCGTTGGCAATGCTCGGCGCGTTCTGGCTGTTGCTGCCGCGTGGCCTTCCGGGTCGGCCGCTGGCGCTGTTGTTGTGGTTGCCGCTGTTGCTGCCGGCACGCCACCTCCCGGCACGGGGTGAGGCCGAACTGCGGGTACTCGATGTCGGCCAGGGGCTGTCGGTGCTGGTTCGCACGGCCCACCACAGCCTGCTGTACGACATGGGGCCGGCAATGCCGGCAGGTTTCGACGCCGGCGAACGGGTGGTGTTGCCGGCGTTGCGCGCACTCGGGGTCGGACAACTCGATCTAGCAGTGGTCAGTCATGGCGACAACGACCACGCTGGCGGTTTCGATGCGGTTCGGCGCGCAGTGCCGGTCGGCGCCGCCTACGCACCGGAAGGCGCGCCGCTGGTCGGCACCCGCCCGTGCGTGGCCGGCCGCGCCTGGCAATGGGACGGCGTCGATTTCCGCTTCCTGCATCCACCGCCGTACTTTCCATACCTCGGCAACGAGGCCAGTTGCGTGCTGCGGATCCAGACCGCGCACGGCACGGCGTTGCTGACCGGCGACATTGGCGAGGTCATCGAGCGCGACCTGGTGCGTCGCGCCGAGCTCGAACCGGCCACGTCGATCCGCGCCGAAGTGGTGCTGGTCGCCCACCACGGCAGCGCCAGCGCATCCGATCCCGGATTCATCGTGGCCACCGGCGCACGCTTCGCCCTGGTGTCCAACGGCCACGGCAACCGTTTCGGCCATCCCAAGGCCGACGTCATGGCGCGCTGGCATCACGCCGGCGCCGAGACCCGGGTGACCAGCGAGGGCGGGGCGCTCACCGTGCGGCTGGTTCCGGGCGGACCAGCGGTGGAAACGCGACGGCGCGCACACCCGCGCCTGTGGGACGCGGCCCGACGGACCCGGCAGGCGCCGGCCGCTGCGCCGGCTGGGCTATCCTATCGGCCGGATTGAGCTCCTTTCACAGAACGGCCCCGGGGCCGGAGGATTGCGCGTGCTGGAACTGGTCAAGGCCGGCGGTTGGCCGATGATTCCGTTGTTGCTGTTGTCGGCGCTGGCGCTGGCGATCATCGTCGAGCGGGCCTGGACGTTGCGCCGCGTCGCGGTGATGCCCCCGAACCTCGGCAAGGAAGTCCGCACCTGGGCCGCCGGCGGCAAGCTCGATCCCAGCCATATCGAATCGCTGCGGGCGACTTCGCCACTTGGCGCTTTGCTCGCCGCAGCTCTCGACGTGCGCCACCGTCCGCGCGACCAGATCCGGGAGCGCATCGAGGACGTCGGCCGCCACCTGGTCCACCGGATGGAGCGTTACCTCAACTCGCTCGGCACGATCGCCGCGGCGGGCCCGCTACTGGGCCTGTTTGGCACCGTGGTCGGCATGATCCAGATGTTCCTCGGCATTCTCGACCATGGCATCGGCGACGTGAACCAGCTCGCCGGCGGCATCGGCAAGGCGCTGATCTGCACCGCCGCCGGCATGATCGTGGCGATCCCGGCGCTGATGGCGCACCGCTGGTTCCGTGGCCGCATCGCCGAATACATCGTCGACATGGAACACGAGGCGATCCAGTTGCTCGACACCATCGAGACCGCGCCGGCTTCGGCCGAGGTGGCCTCCGGCGGCCACGGGATCGCCCCGCCGGTGAGCGCGAGCTGACCGCATGCGCATCCGCGACCATCGCGCCGACGACGAGCCGGAGATCAACCTGGTTCCGATGATCGACGTCATCCTGGTGCTGATCATCTTCTTCGTGGTCACCGCCACTTTCGATGCGCGCTCGGTAATCCAGCTCGAGCTGCCGCGCGCAACCGGCGAGCAGAGCGAGGCCGAACAGCCGCTGGTGGTGCTGGTCAACGCCGAGGGCCGCTATTTCGTCGACGACCGCGAAGTGCTGCGCACCGACATCGCCTCGCTCAAGGCGACCATCGCGGAGGTCGCCGGCAGCGAACGCGACCGCCCGGTGATGCTGCGCGCCGACGCCCGCACCCCGTACCAGGCGGTGGTTACCGTGTACGACGCGCTCGGCCAACTCGGCTTCAACCGCATCATGAGCGCGACCGCGCCGCCAACCGCGCCCGATGCCAGTCCGGGTGGCGCCCCGTGACCCAAGCCGTGTCGCCGTGGCAGGTCTACCGGCGATTGCTGCGCTTTGCCCGCCCGTACCGGCTGCTGCTCGCCGTCGCCGGCGTCGGCATGCTGATCGAGGCCGCGGCTGCCGCGGGATTCACCGCGCTGATGGAGCCGGTGATCGACGAGACCTTCATCAGCAAGGACGCCGCCTCCAGCGTGTGGTTGCCGCTGGCGATCGTCGGGTTGTTCGTCGCCCGCGGCATCGCCGGCTACATCACCGACATCAACATGGCCAAGTCCGGCCGCAGCATCGCCCGCGACCTGCGGGTGCAGGTGCTGGGCAAGTACCTGCGGCTGCCGGGGATGCGTTTCGACAGCGAACCGGTGCCGTCGATGCTGGTCCGGCTCGGCTCCGACAGCGACCAGGTCGCACAGGCCGCGATCGACGCGATGAAGGTCATGCTGCAGCAGTCGCTGCAGGTGATCGCGATGCTCGGGGTGATGCTGTGGACCAGCTGGCAGGTCACCATCGCGATCCTGATCATGGCGCCGCCTCTGGCTTGGATCATGGACAAGGTCGGCAAGCGCTACCGCCGGATCAGCCACAAGATCCAGGAGAGCGGGGCGGCGCTGATGCAGTCGGCAGACCAGGCCCTGGCCAACCAGCAGGAGGTCAAGGTCTACGGCGCGCAAGGCGTGGAGTTGACGCGCTACGCCGGGCAGGCCGACCACCACCTCACGCTCAGCCTGAAGGTCGAGTCGACCCGCAGCATCTCCTCGGCGATGGTCCAGCTGATGGGCGCGATCGGGCTGGCGCTGCTGCTGTTCTTCGCCGGCCGCGAGGCAATGGCGGGGCGGCTCAGCGCCGGCGGTTTCGTCACCCTGATGATCTCGATGATGGCGATGATCCCGTCGCTGAAGCAACTGACCAACGTGCAGGGCATGTTGCAGCGAGGCGTGGCCTCCGCCGACCGGCTGTTCGACGTGATCGACGCGGACGACGAGGCCGACGACGGCAACCGAGGGCTCGAGCGCGCCCGTGGTGTGCTTGAGTTCCGCGAAGTCAGCGCACGGTACGCAGGACAGCCGCGACCGGCGCTCGATGATGTCAGCTTCCGCGCCGAGCCCGGCACCGTGACCGCGATCGTCGGTCGCTCCGGCAGCGGCAAGTCGACCCTGATCAAGCTGATTCCGCGCTTCTACGAGATCGAGTCGGGCGAGATCCTGCTCGACGGTCATCCGCTGCGTGAATACCGGCTGGCCGACCTGCGTCGGCAGATCGCACTGGTCGGACAACAGGTGATGCTGTTCGACGGCACCGTCGCTGCCAACGTCGCCTACGGCGAACTCGAACAGGCGGCGCCCGAAGGCCTCGACCAGGCGATCCGCGGCGCCAACGCGATGGAGTTCGTCGAGCGCCTGCCCGAAGGGGCCGACACCAGCATCGGCACCAAGGGCGGGCGCCTGTCCGGCGGCCAGCGCCAGCGCCTCGCGATCGCCCGGGCGATGCTCAAGGACGCGCCGATCCTGATCCTCGACGAAGCCACCGCCGCGCTCGATACCGAGTCGGAGCGCCTGGTGCAGGACGCGCTCAACCGGCTGATGCCGGACCGGACCACGCTGGTCATTGCCCACCGCCTGTCGACAATCGAACATGCCGACCAGGTGCTGGTGCTTGATGAGGGCCGCATCGTCGAGCGCGGCACCCATTCCGAACTGCTGGAGCACGGTGGCCTGTACGCCCACCTCCACCGCATGCAATTTCGCGAGGCGCAATGAACGCAGGTCCGGGTGTCCGACGCGAACACCAGCCCGGTTACTGGTACGGCGACGGCCCGGTGCCGTTGGCATCGCGCCTGCTGGCGTCGATCTATGCCGCGGTGACCGGCATTCGCCGCAGGCTGTACCAGTCCGGCTGGTTCCGTCGCAGCCACCCGGGCGTGCCGGTGATCGTGGTCGGCAACATCACCGCCGGCGGCGCCGGCAAGACCCCGATGACGATTGCCCTGGTCGAGCGCCTGCGCAGCGAAGGCTGGACGCCCGGCGTGGCCAGCCGCGGTTACGGCCGTGCCGATATCGGTGCCGCCGTCTGGGTCGAGGCGGATACCGCGCCGGCGGTTGGCGGCGACGAGCCGGTGCTGATCGCCCGCCGCACCGGGGTCAAGCTGCGTGCCGACCGCGACCGCGCGGCGGCTGCCAAGGCGCTGGCCGGGGCCGGCTGCGACATCGTGGTCTGCGACGACGGCCTGCAGCATTACCGGCTGAAACGCGACATCGAGATCGAGGTGGTCGACGGCCGCCGCCGTTACGGCAACGGCCAGTTGCTGCCGGCCGGCCCGCTGCGCGAACTGCCGGAGCGCGGCGCACTGTGCGATTTCCGTGTCATCAACATCGCCAGCATGCCGACGGCGAACGGCAGCGCCGGTGCCGCAGAAACGGGCTTCGGTGAATGGCCGATGCGCCTGCACGCCGACCGTGCGATGCCGATCGCCGGTGGTCGCCCGCGCGCGCTGGAAACCTTCTCCGGCCACCGCGTCCACGCCGTGGCGGGCATCGGCAATCCGGAGCGCTTCTTCGCCATGTTGCGCGGGCTCGGCATCGCCGTGGTCCCGCATGCCTTCGCCGATCACCACCGTTATCGCGCCGACGACTTCGAGTTTGGCAGCCCCTTGCCGGTGCTGATGACCGAGAAGGACGCGGTCAAGTGCGCGGAGTTCGCCACGGATGCGTTCTACAGCGTGCCGGTGCGTGCCGAGTTGCCCGAGGCGTTCTGGATTTCGCTGCTGGATCGTCTGCAAGCCATCGACGGCAGCCCCTTGTAGGAGCGGCTTCAGCCGCGATCTGGAGTCGGCGCGCACGACCGATTGTCCGATCGCGGCTGAAGCCGCTCCTACAGAGTTTGCGCAAGCGTGGCGAAGTGTTCCACCCGCCATGTCAGAATCGCGACCATGACCGCATCGCCTGACTTCGTCGTCGCCATCCCCGCGCGCCATGCCGCCTCGCGCCTGCCGGGCAAGCCGCTGCGCCTGTTAGCCGGTGAACCACTGGTGCTGCACGTTGCCCGCCGCGCGCTTGCCGCCGGTGCGCGCGAGGTCTGGGTCGCCGCCGACGATCCGCGCATCGCCGACGCGCTCGCGGGCTGTGATGTACAGGTGGCGATGACCTCGCCCGATCACGCCTCCGGCACCGACCGACTCGCCGAGTGCGCGCGCATCGCCGGCTGGAGCGGCGACACCGCCGTGGTCAACCTGCAGGGCGATGAACCCTTTGCCCCCGCCGCCGGAATCCGCGCGGTGGCAGAATTGCTGCAGGCCAGTGGCGCCGAGATGGCGACCCTGGCTGCGCCGATCACCGACGTCGAGACCTTGCTCGACCCCAACGCGGTCAAGCTGGTCCGCGCCGGCAACGGCGATGCGCTGTACTTCAGCCGCGCGCCGATTCCGTGGCCGCGCGACGCCTTCGCCAGTGCTCGCGACCGCTTGCCCGAGGGCCACAACTGGGTGCGCCACATCGGCATCTACGGCTACCGCGCCGGCTTCCTGCAGCGCTTCGCGGCGATGCCACCGGGTCGGCTTGAGCAAGTCGAGTCGCTGGAACAGCTGCGTGTACTCGAAGCCGGCCATCGCATCGCGGTCGCGCTGACGCCGGAGCCGTTCCCGCCGGGGGTCGACACGCCGGCGGACCTAGCCCGCGCCGAAGCGCGGATGGCGAGCCATGGCTGAACCGGTGCGCCTGCTGCTGGTCTGCCTCGGTAACATCTGCCGTTCGCCGATGGCCGAGGGCGTGCTACGCGCGCGGATCGAGGCGGCCGGGCTGGGGGGGCGAATCGAACTGGACTCGGTCGGCACCGGCGACTGGCACGTCGGCAACTGCCCGGACCATCGCGCGATCGCCACCGCCGCCGACCATGGCGTGGACATCACCCGTCTGCGCGGCCGGCAGCTTGCATCGTCGGATTTCGCGCATTTCGACTGGCTGCTGTGCGCCGACCGCGCCAACCTGCTCGACGTGCGGACGCTCGCGCCGGACGCGACCGCTCGGGCCAAGGTCGCGTTGCTGCTGGACTGGGCCGGGGTCGAGTCGGACGGCGAAATCCCGGACCCCTATACCGGCGGTCCACGCGAGTTCGAGCATGTCTGGGGCCTGCTCGATCGCACCGCCGACGGTGTGGTCCGGCGCCTACGCTAGCTTTGGAGCGGCGTCGCGACTCGGCGTCCCGATGGCGCTGACGCATAATTGGTCCCGATGAGCGCGAAACCTCCAGCCCAGTTCGACGGCAAGGCCTTCGCTCGCGGCCTCAGCACCGCGCCCGGCGTCTACCGGATGATCGCGGCCGACGACACTGTGCTGTACGTCGGCAAGGCCAGCGCGCTGAAGAACCGCGTGTCGAGCTACTTCAATGCGACCCCGAAATCGGCGCGCATCATGACGATGCTCAACCAGACGGCGCGGATGGAGACCACGGTCACCCGCACCGAGGCGGAGGCGCTGATCCTCGAGAACCAGCTGATCAAGTCGCTGAAGCCGCGCTACAACGTGCTGCTGCGCGACGACAAGAGCTACCCGTACGTGTTGATGACCAACGAGACCTGGCCGCGGATCGCGATGCACCGCGGCCCGCGCGCGGTGCCGGGGCGCTACTTCGGGCCGTACGCCAGCGTTGGCGCGGTGCGCGACACCCTCAACCTGATGCACAAGCTGTTCAAGTTGCGCAGTTGCGAGGACAGCGTGTTCCGCAACCGCTCGCGGCCGTGCCTGCAGCACCAGATTGGCCGCTGCAGCGCGCCCTGCGTCGGCCTGGTGCCGGCGCGCGAGTACGACGAAAGCGTGCGCCGCGCCGCGCTGTTGCTGGACGGCCGCAGCGACGAGTTGACCGACGAGCTTGGCCGGGCGATGGAAGCGGCGGCGGCCCGGCTCGATTTCGAGGAAGCCGCGCGCGTGCGCGACCTCGTCACTTCGATCCGGACCCTGCAGGCACGCCAGTACGTCGACGGGCGTGCCGCCGATCTCGACGTGCTCGCGGTGGCGATGCAGGGCGCCGCGGCCTGCGTGATGCTGCTGGCGTTCCGCGACGGCCGCAACCTCGGCACCCGCGCGTTCTTCCCGAAGACCAACGGCAGCGAGAGTCCCGAAGAAGTGCTGGCGGCGTTCGTTTCGCAGTACTACGGCGAGCAGAACCCGCCGCGCGAGATCGTGCTCGACCGCGACATCCCCGATCGCGAGATGATCGAACAGGCCCTGTCCAGCGCCGGCGAGCGCAAGGTCCAGCTGCGCACCAGCGTGCGCGGCGAGCGCGCCGGTTACCTCGACATGGCCCGCCGCAACGCCGGGATCACCCTCGCCAGCGAGCGCACCAGCCACGCCGCGCAGTTGGCCCGGGCCGAGGGCCTGCGCGACCTGCTCGGGCTGGCTGGACTGCCGGCGCGGATCGAGTGCTTCGACATCAGTCACACAATGGGCGAGGCCACCGTGGCCTCCTGCGTGGTGTTCGATGCCGAGGGGCCGGTACGCGGCCAGTACCGCCGATACAACATCACCGGTATCGAGCCGGGCGACGACTACGCGGCAATGCACCAGGCGATCAGCCGGCGCTTCCGGCGCTCGGTGGCCGCCGCCGCGGAGGCGGCCGGCGCGGGTGAGCCGCCCGCGACAGCACGCGGCAAGCGCGATGCCGAAGCCGCCGCGGTGCTGCCCGACATCCTGCTGATCGACGGTGGCGCCGGCCAGGTCGCGCAGGCGAGGGCGGTGCTTGACGAGCTCGGGGTCGAGGGCGTCGCCTTGGTCGGGGTTGCCAAGGGCCCGGCGCGACGCCCCGGCGACGAGGAACTGCTGTTGCCCGGAATCGACGGACAGCCGGGCCGCAATGTCCGCCCCGGCACCGACTCGCCAGCGTTGCAGTTGGTCCAGCAGGTGCGCGACGAGGCCCACCGTTTCGCCATCACCGGCCACCGGGGTCGCCGCCAGAAGGCGCGCAATACCAGCCGGCTGGAGGACATCCCGGGGATCGGGCCGCGCCGGCGCGGCAACCTGCTGCGGCACTTCGGCGGCCTCGCCGGGCTCAAGGCCGCCGGCGTCGAGGAGATTTCGCGCGTCGACGGGGTCAATGACGCCCTCGCCGAGCGCATCTATGCGACCCTGCACGGGTTGGAGACCGTTGAGGGCGGTTCCCGGGCGGGCGCGACACGGAGCGACGAATGAAGTTGACAGTACCGACCATGCTCACCCTGCTGCGGATCCTGCTGATCCCGGTGCTGGTGCTGGTGTTCTACCTGCCGTTCAGATGGACCAACGAGATTGCCGCGGTGATCTTCGCGATCGCCTCGCTCACCGATTGGCTTGATGGCTGGATTGCCCGGCGCTACAACCAGTATTCGGCGTTCGGCGCGTTCCTCGACCCGGTCGCCGACAAGCTCATGGTGGCCATCGCGCTGATGCTGACGGTGCAGGCCCACCCGACCGTGTGGATGGCGCTGTGGGCGGCGGTGATCATCGGCCGCGAGATCGCGGTATCGGCGCTGCGCGAATGGATGGCCGAACTGGGCCAGCGGGCCAAGGTCAAGGTTGCGAGCATCGGCAAGATCAAGACCATCGTGCAGATGGTCGCGCTGACCTGCCTGCTGTACCAGGACAACTTCATCGGCTTGCCGATCTTCGTTATCGGCGAGTGGCTGCTGGCCGCCGCGGCGTTGCTGACGCTGTGGTCGGGGCTGGCCTACCTGATGGCGGCATGGCCGAGCCTGAAGGAAGATGCAAAACAGTAGTTGACAGTTTTTTTTTTCATGCCTAAAATGGCGGCTCCCAAGCGGGAATAGCTCAGTTGGTAGAGCACGACCTTGCCAAGGTCGGGGTCGCGAGTTCGAGTCTCGTTTCCCGCTCCAGATTTCGCGCTCCGGTTCGCCGGGGCGGTTTTCGAAACAAACCCCGTTCGCGGGGTTTTGTTTTTTTACAAGGGTTGCTTCGCGCAACCAGCGTCGCAGGCGGTATGCTTGCGGGGCGCGTCATCCGGCCGGGTGGCAGAGTGGTTATGCAGCGGACTGCAAATCCGCGTACGCCGGTTCAATTCCGACCTCGGCCTCCAACTTTCAAACCGCGCTTCGGCGCGGCTTTTTTTTGCCCAGCCCGGATGGCGGAACTGGTAGACGCAACGGACTTAAAATCCGTCGGCCGCAAGGCCATCCGGGTTCGATTCCCGGTCCGGGCACCAAACGCGACTCACGTCGCTCCTACAACGGCGTCGGTAGGGTTCGGGCATGGTTTCGACCCTGCTCGCACTGGCCCTGCTTGCGCCGTCCCAAACGCCGGCGATGCCCGACTACGACGTGCCGGCATTCAACCGGTGTCTCGATCGGTTGGGTCGACAGGCCTCCGGCGAAGGGGTGAATTCCGCCTTGTTCGACCTCCACGTGCGCACGGTTACCCCCGACACCTCGGTGTTGCGCTTGCTTGATGCCCAGCCCGAGTTCAAAACCCCGATCTGGGACTACCTCGCCGGACTGGTCGACGACGAGCGCGTCGCCGATGGCCAGGCGATGCTGCAACGGCACGTCGCGACACTGGCGCGGGTGCAGGCCGAGTACGGAGTCGACCCGGCGACTGTGGTGGCGGTGTGGGGCGTGGAAAGCGATTTCGGCCGGGTGTCCGGCAGTCGTCCGTTGCTGCAGTCGCTGACCACGCTGTCGTGCATGGGGCGGCGACAAGACTTCTTTCGTGGCGAACTGATCGCCACCTTGCAGATCATCCAGGCCGGGCACGTCGCCGCCGACAAGCTGGTCGGCTCATGGGCCGGCGCGTTCGGGCAGACCCAGTTCATGCCGTCGACGTTCCAGCGCATCGCGGTGGATTTCGACGGCGACGGCCGGCGTGATCTCGTCGACAGCGTGGCCGATGCGCTGGCCTCGACCGCCAACTACCTGGATCGCGCCGGTTGGCGCAGTGGCGAGCCGTGGGGGATCGAAGTGCGATTGCCACCGGACTTCGACCTGGCGGTCAGCGGCCGGACCGAGCGGCGGCCGCTGTCGTACTGGGTCGAGCGTGGCGTCGCCCATGCCGATGGTCGTGCGATCGACCCGGCATCGAAGCCCTCGGCGCTGCTGCTGCCGGCCGGGCGCAATGGGCCGGCGTTCCTGGTGTTCAAGAACTTCGACGCGATCTACGCCTACAACGCCGCCGAAAGCTATGCGTTGGCGATCGCCCACCTGTCCGACCGCCTGCGCGGGCAGGGCGGGTTGGTGCAGGCGTGGCCGACCGACGATCCCGGCCTGTCGCGACGCCAGCGGCGCGAGCTGCAAACGTTGTTGCTGCAGCGCGGGCACGACATCGGCGAAGTCGACGGCATCATCGGCAGCAACAGCCGGGCGGCGATCCGGCTGGAACAGCAGCGACTGGGGCTGGTCGAAAATGGACGCGCGAGCCAGGGCTTGCTGCGTGCGCTGCGGTCGCCGACCACGGCCACCGCGGAGGAGCCGGCCGCGCGGTAGCGGTTCACGCAGTCGCGGCGGTCGCGGCGTTGTCCGGCGGGTATCCTCGGGCGCAGGAACGACCGATCAGGAGCCTGCATGTCGCGTTACGCTCTCTACATCCTCTGCATCGCCGTGGCACTGGTATCGGCGGTGATGACCTTGTGGCTGGACCGCGGCTGGCTGTGGATGCTGGTGGTATCCGGTGCGCTGGTCGCGCTGGGAACCTGGGACCTGCTGCAGAGGCGCAGCACCTTGCGCAGCAATTACCCGATCCTCGCGCACTTCCGTTACGGACTGGAATCGATCGGTCCGGAGATGCGGCAGTACTTCATCCAGGCCGACACCGCCGAGGTGCCGTTTTCGCGGCTGCAGCGGGCACTGGTCTACCAGCGCGCCAAATCGGTCATCGACACGCGCCCCTTCGGCACCCTGCAGGACGTCTACGCGGTGGACTACGAGTGGATCAATCACTCGATGGTGCCGGCGCCGCATGGCGACCCCGACTTCCGCGTGGTGATCGGCGAGAAGAGCGCGCAACCGTACTCGGCCAGCGTGTTCAACATCTCGGCGATGAGTTGGGGCTCGCTGTCGGCCAATGCGATCCGCGCGCTCAACAAGGGTGCCAAGGCCGGCGGCTTTTACCACGACACCGGCGAAGGCTCGATTTCGCCCTACCACCGCGAACACGGTGGCGACCTGTGCTGGGAAATCGGCTCGGGCTACTTCGGGTGTCGCGATGAACACGGCAACTTCAGCCCCGAGCGCTTCGTCGCCAACGCCAACGACCCGCAGGTCAAGCTGATCGAGATCAAGTTGTCGCAGGGGGCGAAACCCGGCCACGGCGGCGTGCTGCCGGCACCGAAGGTGACCGAGGAGGTCGCCGCCACCCGCGGCGTGCTGCCGTGGGTCGATTGCGTGTCGCCGCCGCAGCACAGCGCGTTCTCCACGCCGGTCCATCTGCTCGAGTTCGTCGCCGAACTGCGGCGCCTGTCGGGCGGCAAGCCGACCGGCTTCAAGCTGGCGATCGGCCATCCCTGGGAGTGGTTCGGGATCGCCAAGGCGATGAAGGAAACAGGGCTGCTGCCAGACTTCATCGTGGTCGACGGCGCCGAAGGTGGCACCGGCGCGGCGCCGGCGGAGTTCATCGACCATGTCGGCCTGCCGATGCACGAGGCGCTGATGCTGGTCCACAACACCTTGGTCGGGCTCGGCCTGCGCGACGACCTGCGCCTCGGCGCGGCGGGCAAGGTGGTCAGTGCGTTCGATTTGGCGCGGACCCTGGCGATGGGCGCCGATTGGTGCAACGCCGGGCGCGGCTTCATGTTCGCGGTAGGGTGCATCCAGGCCCAGACCTGTCACACCGGCCATTGCCCGACTGGAGTGGCGACGCAGGATCCGAAACGCTGGAAGCACCTGGACGTGGTGGACAAGGGCGCCCGGGTCCACAACTTCCACGACAACACCGTGCGTGCGCTGCGCGACCTGCTATGTGCCGCCGGCCTGAGCCACCCGCGCGAGATCGGGCCGGAACACATCCTGCGCCGGGTGTCGCCGTTCGAGGTGCGCTCACTGGCGGCGCTGTACCGCTTCCTGCAGCCGGGCGAGTTGCTGACCGGCATTCCCGACCACGCGGTGTTCAAGTCGTTCTGGGCGAGTGCGCGCAGCGACTCGTTCACTGCGCCGGCGCGGGCGCAGCGGATGCGGGAGAGCAAGTCGTTCTAGGGCAGGGTGGTGACGTGGTGGAGCCCGTCAGTCCAGCAGGTCAAGCACGCGTTCGGGTGGGCGGCCGAGGACTGCACGACCGGCATGGACGAAGATCGGACGCTCGATCAGGCGCGGGTGGGTCGCCATGGTCTCGACCAACTGGTGCTCGGATTGGCCGGCGTCGGCCAGCCCCAGTTCGGCGTACTCGGGCTCGCCGGTTCGCAGCAGTTCGCGTGCGGTGATTCCCAGCATCGCCAGCAGGGCGCGCAGTTCGTCGGCGGTCGGCGGGATGGCGAGGTAGTTGATGACCGCCGGCTCGATGCCGCGCTCGCGCAGCAATTCGAGGGTGCCCCGCGACTTCGAGCAGCGGGGGTTGTGGTACAGGCGGGTGTCGTTCATGGCTGCGTGCGGGATCCGGAAAGTGCGAAACGGGCTTGGAAGTCGCCTTCACAATAGGCGATCAGCACCACTGGACGGAAGTATGGGGCGGGGAAGTACTCGACTAGAGTAGGGCGTTCCAGCCATTGGCCGTGTTCGGATCGAACCCGCGTTGACCAGCCTGCAGGGGTTCTATGTTGCCGGCGTACAAGCCGCCGGCGGCTCGTGGAGAACATCATGCCCCGCTTCCGTTCCAGAGGTTCCTTGGCCCTGTCGCTTCCCTTCGCCGTTCCCTTCGCCCTTGCAACCTCGATTGCAGCCCATGCGCAGACGACCCCATCGCCGACCGCCACAATCACCGTCGGTAACTGCAACGACTCCGGTCCCGAAAGCCTGCGCGCCGCCATAGCCGCAGCTGCCGATGGCGATACCATCGACCTGCGCTCGCTCGAATGCAGGCAACTCGCACTGACCAGCGGCCAGATCAGGATCTGGCAGGACGACCTCACCGTGCTGGGTCCCACCCGCGCATTCACGATCGACGGCAATGATGCCAGTCGCGTGCTCCGGCATTTCGGTACCGGCACGTTGCGCCTGCGGGCGATGTCGATCGCCAACGGCTACTCCGTGGGCCGTGAACCCTCCGGTGGCTGTATCCGGTCCGACGGCGACCTGCAACTCGAGTACGTGCGGGTGCACGATTGCTTTGCCATGCTGAACATCGGCTGGTCGCCCAATGGAGGGGGTGGCATTGTAGGAAACGACATCGCGCTGTACGACAGCGAGGTCTTCGGCAACACCATCAACGATGACAGAGATGATGGCTACTATCCGCACGGCGGCGGGATCTGGGCGCACGGCCACGTCACGCTCGTCCGCAGCCGAGTCAGTGACAACACGGCGCGGGGCGGCGAAGGGGGCGGCGTCCTCGCCGAAGCCGGACTGGATGCCCTGTACAGCGAGTTCTCCGGCAATTATGCCTACTTTGGCGGCGCTATCAGCACCACCGGCGGCGACGTGGCGGTCACCAGTTCGCTGATCGCCGATAACGAGTCCTGGGTCGGTTCCGTCGCGAGCCTCTCCGGACCCTCCGTACTGGTGATGAACACCACGGTATCGGGCAACCTGTCCAGCAGCAACAGCGGCCTGGGCCTGTACGGAGACGAGAAATCCCTGATCAACAGCACGATCGTGGACAACGCCGGCCGGACATCCAACCCCTGCGGCGGCGCAGTTGCAGTTGGGGGCGTCCTCCACATCGAGAGCACGATCATCGCCCGCAACCCCTGTGGGGGCATTCTCAGGACGGGAGTGGAAGTCATTGGCAGCGATAACCTGATCACGCAGTCCAACGTCCCGCTACCACCCGACACGATCTCCGCCAACCCGCGGATCTCGCCGCTGGCCGACAACGGCGGGCGCACCCGCACCCACGCGTTGTGGGCCGGCAGCCCGGCGGTGGACATGGGCAACAACAATGCGGGACTGGAGTTCGACCAGCGCGGACCCGGGTTCGACCGGGTGAACGGCGTGCGGGCCGACATCGGCGCCCACGAGCGGTGAAACCGGTCCGCATGTTTCCGTACCTGCGTCCGTACAACAAAAAAAGGCCACCCGATTGAGGTGGCCTTTTCTTCTGATCGCCTTACGTGTCAAGGCTTGTAATGGTGGGCGGTGCAGGGATCGAACCTGCGACCCTTGCCGTGTGAAGGCAATGCTCTACCGCTGAGCTAACCGCCCGATAACGCTGGCCGCGCAGTTTACTGGGCGGCTGGCACGCCGGCAAGCCTTTCAGGCGCGAAACCGGTCGACCAGTTCGACGTAGCGGCGCATCGCCTCCTCGCGGCCGGTGCCGGCCAGCTTTTCCCAGGCCTCGTACTTGGCGGTGCCGACGAAATCGAAGAAGCCGGGGCGGTCGCCGCTGACGTCTCCTTCGGTGGCCTGCTTGTAGAGCGCGTACAGGCGCAACAGGGTTTCGTTGTCGGGGCGCTCCGACAGGTCCTGCACGTCCCGCGTGGCCTGTTCGAAGGCGGTCTTGAGGTCCGGCATGACGGGCTCCCGGGAGGCATTGCGGGCGATCATGACAGCACTTGGCCATGGGCCGGTCAACATCGACGGGTAAGCCGGCGTGGCGTCAGAACGTCCTGCACTGCATGAAACGCACCGGCTTGTCGCTGCCGGCCGCCGGTTGCAGTTGCACGCGCGAGGCGCGCAGGGCCTCGCTGCGTTCGAGGACGGTGCAGATGGCGTCGATCTGGCCTTCGGTCGCGTCTGGCAGCAACTGGACCAGCAATGTCGAGCGGGTCGCCCAGGATGCGTGCTCGATGCCGGGCAGGATCGACGTGTCGCGCTCGATGCGGAGGCGTTGCCCGTCTTCGTCCAGCGCGGTTTCGGGTGCCGGTTCGGCGACGGTGGCGGCGATGGGCGCCGGTGTCACGACCGGGGTCGCGGTCGGGGCAGGATCGGGAGTCTGTCCCACGGTGGCGGGAACCAGCATGGCCACCGCCACGCCCAGCACCAGCGCGCCGATCCAGGCCAGCACGGTGATCCGCAACGTATGGGCTCGTGCCTGCGCGACCAGGTCGCGGTGCAGGCTCGGCGGCAACAGCGGGTCGATCAGCGGCCAGAGGGTGGAGCCATCCAGCAGCTCGATCCCCTGATTGTGCTTGCGTGCCTCCGGCTCGACCCGGCCCAGGGTCGCGAGGATGCCGCCCTTGGCGTTGCTGCCGCGGACCGCGCGCGCGATCTCGTCGACCATGCCGGCGGTGATCCGGTAGTTGACGCCCTGCTTGCAGCTCAACAACCAGGTCTGGTCGTCGCGATTGAGCAACAGGTCGGCCTGCTGCCCGCGTTGGGCATCGGGTTCGATCCGGCTGGCCTCGAAACCCTGCGCCTGCAGCGCCTCGATGACGAAGCGGGAGAACTCGCGCCAGCGCATCGCGGCCAGCGCGCGCAGGCCACCGGCGGCGACCAGCCGCTTGCAGTACGCGGTCCAAAGCCACGCGGTTAGCGCGCCCCCGACCACGAGGGCGACTACAAGGGCGATCGTCACGAATGAAGCTGTCAGCATGCGTCCTGCCTGTACACGACTGGGTGGAAAAATTTGCCCGGAATATACGCGGGCGGGCGCGACAATTAAGTGAGCCGGCGCACGTCTGCCGTGACACCGCCGCGCCGGGCGGGTGTCAGGAGAAACGCTCCTCGAGCACCCGGCGGATCTCGGCTTCGATCGGCCCCTTCATCGCGCCGAACAGGAAGCCCAGTTGCGCGCTCACGTGCAACTGCTCGGGCAGCAGGGCGATACGGCCTTCGATGCCGCTGCGGGTGAAGTCGAGGATGTCGCCGTTCCACCGGTACTCCACGCCGAAGCGCTCGGCCAGCTTGTCGGCGATGTCCTGCACGGCCTGGCGCGCGTGTGCCGGGTTCATCGAATGGGGATGCTGGATGTCGATGCTGGCCATGGGGTTCTCCTGGTTCCGGCCCCCATTGTGCGGTGCGCGGCGGCCGCCGCAAAATTCGTGGGCGGGGCTGCGATGCCGTGCTAGATTGCCGCGGCGTGGATGCCCTCAGACTGCGATTTCCGAACCGCGAACGTGACGACCTGGTCCTTGGCCAGGGCGTGCACGCGCTCGGCCATGCTGCCGACGGCCGTCCCTGCCTGGTCGACCACCCGGACGACGCGCTCGTGCAGTTCTGCATCGACCGCCGCGGCACGTGGTTGCAACTGCGCGACCGCGCCCCCGGATTGCACGTCAACGGCCGGCCGGTACGGCGGATGGCGATGCTGCGCGCCGGCGACAGCGTGCACATCGACGGCATCGAGCTGACCCTGGTCGGCGCCGATCCGCTGCCGATGCCGTCGACCGTGCCCGACCTGGACGCGAGTGACAGCCGGATCGTCCTGCGCGGGCTGGGCGGGGTGCATCACGGTCGCTGCTTCACGCTCGACCGCTCTCGCGAGATCGGGCGCTCGCCCGAGTGCGACATCCGGATCAACGAGCCGACATTCGCCGACCGTCATGCGCGGCTGGAACCGCACCACGACGGTGTGCTGCTGCGCGATCTGTCGGCCGACAGCGGCACCATGGTCAATGGCCATCCGGTGCGCGATGCGCTGTTGAAGCCGGGCGACCAACTGGTGTTCGGAAGCCAGCACCGGTTCGTGCTGGAGTCGCCGTTGCAGGGGCCCGCGCCGGAGATTCCGGCAGTGCCGGCTGCCGAGATCGAGGCCGGATCGTCGGACGCGCCGCCACGTTCGCCGGTGGCGTCGTCATTGCGTCGCCTGCCGTGGCTGTTGCTGGCGGCACTGTTGTTGGCGGCGGCGTTGACGCTGCTCCTGGTATACGGCGTCCGCTGAGGCCTCGCGCCGGCACAACGGTTGCCGGCGAAACCATGGCGCCGCGTCGTGGTGCACTGCGGCATACTGCGGGACCCGGCTTGGTTCAGGCCGTCTTGTCCTGGTCCCGGAGCGACCCATGTCCCGCGCGTTCAACTTCAGTGCCGGCCCCGCAACCTTGCCCGAAACCGTGTTGCGGCAGGCCCGCGACGAGTTGCTGGAGTTCCCCGGCGCCGGCGCCTCGATCGTCGAATTGAGCCACCGCGGTCCCGAGTTCATGCAGGTCGCGGCCGAGGCCGAAGCCGACCTGCGCACCCTGTTGTCGATTCCCGACGACTACGCCGTGCTGTTCCTGTCCGGGGGTGCCACGACCCAGCAGGCGCTGATCGCGCTGAACTTCGCCGCGCCGGGGCAGGTCGCCGACTACGTGGTCACCGGCCACTGGGGCAAGACCGCGCTGAAGCAGGTGCAGCCCTACGTCAGCGCGCATCGCGCCGCCGATGGCGAGGCCGGCGGCTTCCGCGACATCCCGCCGCGCGACGACTGGCGCCTGTCTGCCGATGCCGCGTACGTGCACTACACCGCCAACGAGACCATCCACGGCGTCGAGTTCCGCGACGTCCCCGAGGTCGGCGACGTGCCGCTGATCGCCGACTTCAGTTCCAGCATCGCCTCCGAGCCATTGGACATCTCGAAGTTCGGGATGATCTACGCCGGCGCGCAGAAGAACCTCGGACCGGTCGGCGTCAGCGTGGTGATCGTCCGCCGCGAGCTGCTGCAGCGCGCCGGCCAGCCACGCGCGCCGATCCTCGACTACGCCGCCCACCTGCAGGGCGAGTCGATGCTCAATACCCCGCCGACCTACAACTGGTACCTGGCCGGGCTGGTGTTCAAATGGATGCTGGCCGAAGGCGGCGTCGCCGAATTCGCCCGGCGCAATGCACGCAAGGCGGCGGCGTTGTACGCGGTGATCGACGGCTCCGGCGGCTTCTATCGCAACGAGGTCGCGGCGGCCGTGCGCTCTCGGATGAACGTGCCGTTCTTCCTGCACGACGAAGCGCTGGACGCGGTGTTCCTCGACGAGGCCCGCGAAGCCGGCTTGATCTCGCTCAAGGGCCACCGCGCACTGGGCGGCATGCGCGCGTCGATCTACAACGCGATGCCGGAAGCGGGCGTGCAGGCGTTGGCGGCGTTCATGGGCGAATTCCAGCAACGACATGGCTGATCGCCCGCAACTACCGGATACCCCGATGGCTACTTCAGGCAACATCAATCCCGACGACCTCGCCAGCCTGCGCGAGCGCATCGACGGCATCGACCGAACCATCCAGGAGTTGATCGCCGAGCGCGCGCAGTTCGCCGGCCAGGTCGGCCGCGCCAAGGGCAAACTCGCCGCGGCGGTCGACTACTACCGGCCGGAGCGCGAGGCGCAGGTGCTGCGACGGGTAGTCGACCGCAACGATGGTCCGCTCGGCGACGAGGTGCTGGTGCGGCTGTTCCGCGAGATCATGTCGGCCTGCCTGGCCCAGCAGGAGCCGCTGAAGATCGGCTTCCTTGGCCCGGAAGGTACGCATTCGCAGCAGGCGGTGTACAAACACTTCGGCCACTCGATCCACGGCCTGCCGCTGGGCACCATCGACGAGGTATTCGGCGAGGTCCAGTCGGGCGCGGCCGACTTCGGCGTGGTCCCGGTGGAGAACTCCACCCAGGGCACGATCCAGTCGACCCTCGACATGTTCCTCAGCTCGCAGGTCAAGATCTGCGGCGAGGTCGAGTTGCGCGTGCACCAGCACCTGTTGTCGCGCAGCGGCCGGATCGAGGATATCGAGCGGGTCTATTCGCATCCGCAGTCATTCGCGCAGTGCAAGGCGTGGCTGCGGCAATACCTGCCGGACGCGGAGAAGATCCCGCTGGCCAGCAACGCCGAGGCCGCGCGCCGCGCCCGCAGTGCCGATGATGCCGCCGCGATCGCCGGCATCAGCGCAGCCAATGTCTACGGGCTCAAGGCGGTGGCCGGGCCGATCGAGGATCGGCCCGACAACACCACGCGGTTCCTGGTGCTGGGGCGTGAACTGTTCCCGCCGTCGGGCAATGACCGCACTTCGCTGCTGATCTTCATCAAGGACCAGCCGGGCGCGCTGCACCACGTGCTGGCGCCGTTCGCGCGGCACGGGCTGAGCATGAACCGGATCGAGTCGCGGCCCGGCCACACCGGGCGCTGGCAGTACGCATTTTTCGTCGACATTGGCGGTCACGTGGAAGAGGACGCGGTGCGCGCTGCACTCGACGAACTCGCCGCGTTCGCGCAGGAGGTCAAGGTGCTCGGTTCGTATCCGGTGGCGATCACGTGACCGCCGTGTCGCCGGCATCGACGCGGGAGCAGGGTGAGACCCTCGCGGAGCGCCCCGCCTACGACGAAGCGTGGTTCGAATCCCGCGCCACCGCCGGGCTGCGGGGCTTGCGCGCCTATGATCCTGGCCACGACCTGGTCGCGCTGCGCCGCCGCTTCGACGCGCAACTGTTGGAGCTGGGTTCCAACGAGAATCCCTACGGCCCGTCGCCTGCCGCGTGTGAAGCGGTCGCTGGGCAGCTGGACGCGCTGCATCGCTATCCCGATCCACTGGGCGCCGACTTCAAGCGCGCCCTCGCGGCGACCCATGGCGTCGATACGACGCAGATCCTGCTGGGCAACGGCTCGCACGAACTGCTGATGCAACTGGCGCAGGTGTTTGCCGGTCCGGGGACCGAGGTGGTGTTCTCGCGCTACGGCTTCGCGGCGTTCGCGTTGGCAACGATGGCCTCGGGCGCGACCCTGCGCGTCGCCGAGGCCCTGCCGCGAACGTCGACGATGCCGCTCGGCCACGATCTCGACGCGATAGCCGCCGCCATTACCCCGGCCACGCGCCTGGTCTACCTGGCCAATCCCAACAATCCGACCGGCACCTGGTTCGGTCGAGCCCCGTTGGCCGCCTTCATGGCGCGGGTCCCATTGGACGTCATCGTGGTCATGGACGAGGCCTACGCCGAGATGGCCGACGCCGATGCCGACGCCGCCAGCGCGTTGCCGCTGCTGCCGGCGCACCCGAACCTGCTGCTGACCCGCACCTTCAGCAAGGCCTACGGACTTGCGGGATTGCGGGTCGGTTACCTGATTGGCGCGCCGGGGCTGGTCGCGGTGATGGAGCGCATCCGCGAGAGCTTCAACGTCAACGGTCCGGCGCTGGCGGCTTGCGAGGCCGCGCTCGGCGATACCGAGCACCTGCAGTGGGCGTGCGCGCGCAATGCCGAGCAGCGCGTGGCGCTGACCCACGCGTTGCATGCGCGCGGGCTGGTGGTGTTGCCATCGCAGACCAACTTCGTGCTGGTCGAGTTCGGCCCGCGCACGGCGGCTATCGAGGCCGCATTGATCGAGCGCGGCGTGGTGCTGCGGCCCATGGGCGGCTACGGACTGCCGGACTGGCTGCGGATCACCGTCGGCACTGCCGAGGACAACCGTCGTCTGCTGGCCGCGCTCGACGCGGTGCTGGCATGAGCGGAGAACGTCGCGACTGGATCGCCGCGGCCGGCGCGCCGTTACGCGGTCGCCTGCGGGTGCCGGGTGACAAGTCGATCTCGCATCGCGCGGTCATGCTCGGCGCACTGGCCGACGGTGTCACCCGGATCAGTGGCTTCCTCGAGGGCGAGGACACGCGTGCGACCGCGCGGGTGTTCGAGCAACTCGGCGTGCGCATCGAGCGTCCAGCTCATGGCGAATGCATCGTCCACGGAGCCGGTTTGCATGGCTTGCAGGGAAGCGACTGCGTGCTCGATTGCGGCAACGCCGGCACCGGCATGCGGCTGCTCGCGGGCGCGCTTGCCGGCCAGTCGTTCGACAGCGTGCTGGCCGGTGACGCCTCGTTGTCGAAGCGGCCGATGCGCCGCGTGACCGAACCGCTGGCGACGATGGGCGCGCGCATCGATACCGGTACCGGCGGCGTGCCGCCGTTGCATATCCACGGCGGACAGCAACTGCGGGGCATCGAGTACGCATTGCCCGTCGCCAGCGCCCAGGTGAAGTCGGCGCTGCTGCTTGCCGGCCTGTATGCCGATGGCGATACCGTTCTTCAAGAACCGCATCCGACCCGCGACTACACCGAACGCATGCTGGCCGCATTCGGCTGGCCGATCGAGTTCGGCCCCGGCCACGTGCGCCTGCAAGGTGGGCATCGGCTGCGCGCGACCGACATCGACGTGCCGGCGGATTTCTCCTCGGCCGCGTTCTTCCTGGTCGCCGCCAGCGTCGTACCGGGATCGGAACTGTGCATCGAGGCGGTGGGGATCAACCCGCGCCGCACCGGTCTGCTGCAGGCGCTGCGGTTGATGGGGGCTGACATTCGCGCGGAGAACTCCCGCGAGTGCGGCGGCGAGCCGGTCGCCGACCTGGTGGTCCGCCATGCCGCGCTGCACGGCATCGAGGTGCCGGAAACGCTGGTGCCGGACATGATCGACGAGTTTCCGGCGTTGTTCATTGCCGCCGCCTGCGCGAGTGGCCGCACCGTGGTGCGCGGCGCCGCCGAGCTTCGGGTCAAGGAGTCCGACCGCATCGCGACCATGGCTGCCGGCTTGCGCGCACTTGGCGTGGGAATCGAGGAGACGCCGGATGGCGCGCTGATCGAGGGCGGCGGTGCGATTGGCGGCGGCGTGGTCGACAGCCACGGCGACCACCGCATCGCGATGAGCTTCGCGGTCGCGGCGCAGGTTGCTGTGGGGGAGGTGCGGATTGGCGACATCGCCAATGTGGCGACGTCGTTCCCGGGCTTCAAGGAGTTGGCGACAACCGCCGGCATGACGCTGAGCGCAGCCCCGTTGTAGGAGCGAAGTAAGTCGCGACCTGTACATCGTCCCGGGCGTTCGGCGGGTCGCGACTTACGTCGCTCCTGCAAACCCGGTACCCGAAGCCGTGGTTACCGACTCGGCTCAAACGAAATCGGGACCACCACCGTTCCCACCGTCGGCTGCCCGCCCTGGGTCGCCGGATGGAACCGCCACCGCTCCACCGCGTCGACCGCGGCGCGGTCCAGATCACGCGACCCGCTGCCCTGGGCAACATCGACCGAGGTCGGCACCCCGTCCGGGCCGATCTGCGCGCGCACCAGCACGGTGCCGCTGTCGCCGCGTCGCAACGCGCGCCGGGGATAGCGCGGCGCCGGCGTGCTTCCGGCGATCGGGCGCGGCTGTACTAGTGCACCGACGGGCGGTTCCGGGGCTTCGGTGGGTACCGCCGGAGGCGGCAGTGGCGGCGCGGTTTCAACCAGATGCGGCAACTCACCCTCGGACGGCGCGGGTTCGGCTTGCGCGGACGGCTGCGTCGGCTCGAGCCCGCTGCGATCGTCGGCATCGGCCGGCAACGGCGCCGGCAGCGGCTCATAGCCGGATGCCGACGCGGTGGGCGGGGTATCGCCGACGCGGTAGAAATCGTCCTCGTTGCGATCGCCCAGCCAGATCAAGGCGAACAACGCTAGCCCGAGCGCGAACGCTGCGAGTACCCACCACACCGCGCGCCGGGACGGCCGCCATGCGGTCAGGTTGAATGAAGGGCGAGGGGAGGCTGGCGAAGGCTTTGGCATGGGCGGACCAACGGCGGTGGTTGCCGCATTGTGCCCCGGCGCGGGGCCCGCTGCTGTTAACGGTTCGGCAACCGCGCACCCATCGATTGCGATTCCACGCGATAATCGCCAATCAGATCACCCAAAGCGATGCCGATATGCTTGACCCGAACCTGCTGCGCCAGCAGCCCGCCGACCTCGCCGTGCAACTGCGCGAGACGCGTGGCTACGACCTCGACGCCGACGCGCTGGCCGCGCTGGAAACCGAGCGCAAGCAGATCCAGGTCCGTACCCAGGAGTTGCAGAACCTGCGCAACACCCGGTCCAAGGCAATCGGGCAGGCCAAGGCCAAGGGCGAGGACGTCGCGCCGCTGCTGGCCGAGGTCGCCGGTTTCGGCGACGAACTGAAGGCCAGCGAGGCGCGGCTGGACGTGATCAAGTCCGAACTTGACGCCATCGCGCTGGGCCTGCCGAACCTGCCGCACGAGTCGGTCCCGGCCGGAAAGGACGAGAGCGACAACGTCGAGCAGCACCGCTGGGGCACCCCGCGCGCGTTCGATTTCGAGGTCCGCGACCACGTCGAGCTCGGCGCCCGCAACGGCTGGCTCGACGGCGACACCGCGGCCAAGCTCAGCGGCGCGCGCTTTACCGTGTTGCGCGGCCAACTGGCGCGCCTGCACCGCGCGCTCGCCCAGTTCATGCTCGACCTGCATACCAACGAACACGGCTATGAGGAAACCAGCGTGCCGCTGCTGGTCAACGCCGACAGCATGCAGGGCACCGGACAGCTGCCGAAATTCGAGGACGACCTGTTCGCGACCGCGGTGGGCGAATCGAAGCGCTATCTGATCCCGACTTCGGAAGTGCCGCTGACCAACATCGTCCGCGACGAGATACTCGACGACGCGGCGATGCCGCTGCGCCTGACCGCGCATTCGATGTGTTTCCGCGCCGAGGCCGGCGCCTACGGCCGCGACACCCGCGGCATGATCCGCCAGCACCAGTTCGAGAAGGTCGAACTGGTCACCATCGCGCGCCCCGACGAGTCCTACGCCGAGCACGAACGCATGACCCGCTGCGCCGAAGTGGTGCTGGAGAAACTCGGCCTGCCGTACCGCCGCATGCTGCTGTGCAGCGGCGACATGGGCTTCGCCGCGACCAAGACCTTCGACCTCGAGGTCTGGCTGCCGAGCCAGGACACCTACCGCGAGATCTCCTCGGTCTCCAATTGCGAAGCCTTCCAGGCCCGCCGAATGCAGGCCCGCTGGCGCAACCCCGCGACCGGCAAGCCGGAACTCGTCCACACCCTCAACGGCTCCGGCGTCGCCGTTGGTCGCGCCCTGATCGCGGTGATGGAAAACAACCAGAACCCCGACGGCAGCATCACCATCCCGGAAGCCCTGCGCCCCTACATGGGTGGCCTCGACAAGATCGCGTAACTCCAGTCGCGCCGCCCCCGCTTTTCGTAGGAGCGGCTTCAGCCGCGAACCAGATCCGGTTCCCAAAGCCTCTCCGATCGCAGCGCACGCTCGCGGTCGTGGTGTTCGACCGCGCCACCTGTAGGAGCGACGTAAGTCGCGACCTGTACATCCCTCAAGGATTCGACGGTTCGCGACTCACAAAAGCATCCACGCGGCGACGGCGACTCCGTCCCTTCTACGCCGCCTCGCAAATCGGCTCCACGATCGACCCGCGCGCCGCCGCGATCGCCTCGGCCCGATGCTGCGGCGACAACGCCACGCCCTCGGCCCGCACGAACTCGACGTCCTCGATCCCGAGGAACCCGAACAGGAACCGCAAGAACGGCTCCTGGAAATCGCTCGGCGCCCCGCTGTGCAAGCCACCGCGCCCGCTGGCGATCACCAGCTTTTTCCCGCCAGCCAAGCCCTCCGGCCCGTTCTCGGTATAGCGGAACGTAGTTCCCGCCACCGTCACCCGATCAATCCAGGCCTTCAACGTCGACGGGATCGCGAAGTTGTACATCGGCGCCCCGATCACCACCACGTCGGTCTCCAGGAACTGTTTCAACACCTGCTCGGCGTCCGCCACCTCGGCCGGGTCGGCCTTGGCTAGCGAGCGACCGGTCAGGTGCGGCACCGGGTTGGCATCCAGGTCGCGGTATTGCACCTGCAGGCCCGGCACGCGGTCCTGCCAGCGGGTCACGACCGCGGCGGTTAGTTCGCGGGTGACGGAATTGGTGCCGAGCGCGCTGGAATCGATATGCAGCAGTTTCATGGGTGGTCCTCGTTGCGATGGGCGGCAGCGCCGCGTCGAGAACCACGGTAGGTTGTTGCGATCTTGGGATAAACCCAGTCTAATATCACGCTACGTTCTGCTAGTGGAATTATCCCGATGCACGACCTCAACGACCTCTACTACTTCGCAATGGTGGTGGACCATCAGGGTTTCGCCGCCGCCGAGCGCGCCCTGGGCATCCCCAAATCGCGCCTGAGCCGCCGCATCACCCAACTCGAAACCGACCTTGGCGTGCGCTTGTTGCAGCGTTCGACGCGTCGGTTCGCGGTGACCGATGTCGGCACCAGCGTCTACCGCCACGCCCAGTCGATGCTCGCCGAGGCGCAGGCCGCGCATGAGGTGGTCGACCGCCTCAGCGCCGAGCCGCGCGGCGTGATCCGGGTCAGCGTGCCGGTCGGGACCGCCCAGCAACAGTTGCCGAAACTGTTGCCCGAGTTCCTCGCTCGCTACCCGCAGGTGCGCGTGCAACTGCAGGTCAGCAACCGCCGCGTCGACGTCATCAACGAGGGCATCGACGTCGCCCTGCGCGTGCGCAGCAAGCTCGATGACGACGGCAGCCTGGTGATGCGCAACTTCGGCCAGATCCAGGAACTGCTGGTCGCCAGCCCGTCCTACCTGCGCAAGATGGGCCGCCCGATCAGCCCCGACGACCTTGGCGAGCACGTCACCCTGAGCATGAACGAGGACGAAGTGCGCCAGCGCTGGGAGCTGCACGGCCCCGACGGCGAAGTGCGCCGGATAGACCTCAAGCCGCGCGTCGCCGGTTTCGACTTCCCGATGCTGATGTCGCTGGCGACCCAGGGCGTCGGCATCACCATGCTGCCGGAGACCATCTGCGCCGAGGCCGTCCGCGCGGGCGAACTGGAGGTCGTGCTGCCCGAATGGCGCCTGCCGCAGGGCATCTTCCACGCGGTATTCGCCTCACGCCGCGGCATGCTGCCGGCGGTGCGGGTGTTCATCGATTTCCTCGCCGAGAAGCTGCCCGGGCTGGTCGAGTCTGCCCGCCTGGGCTGCGCCGATATCAAGGGCAAGGCCTGCACCGAAGCCGAGCTGAAGGCCTTCGAGCGCTGAGCGCACCCGCGCGGAGCGTGCGAGAATGTCGCCCGCTCCGCGTGCAATGCGACGGCGCGACAACGCTTACGGAGAGATGGCCGAGCGGTTTAAGGCACCGGTCTTGAAAACCGGCGAAGGGTCAAACCTTCCGTGGGTTCGAATCCCACTCTCTCCGCCATGTCAGGCCGGCGACTACCATGTCGAGGCACTACAAACTTCGGTCTTGGGTGACCTGAGCAGCAAAGACACAATTGGAGGCCTTGGCGGCACGTGGCCCATAGTCCGGCACATGAAATCGGTCTGGTGCTTTATCCAGGCGCGCAGCAAGCGTCGGTCCTTGGCTTGACCGATCTGTTTGGCGTCGCCAATCGCGTCGCCGCCACGTGCCCCGTGCAACCCGGGCTCTCCCTGAGGGTGACCCACTGGCGACAGGACACACCGGACGTACCGCCTGTACGCGTTTTCGATAACGGTGCCGGCCCTTCGTCCGTGCTGACCGCACTGATCCCGCCGCCGGCCCTGGACGAACCAGCCACCGTCGAGCCAACCACGGCGCTGGCCGCCTGGTTACGCGAGCAGCACGCCAATGGCGTTGTCCTCGCGTCGGTGTGCGCGGGTGCCTTCCTGCTCGCGGAGACCGGGCTGATGGCAGGACGTCCGATGACGACGCACTGGGCGCATGCCGAGCGGCTGCAGGACCAGTTTCCGCAGGTGCGCGTGGATGCGGACCGGCTCGTGATCGACGATGGCGACGTGATTAGCGCCGGCGGCCTGATGGCCTGGACCGATCTGGGCCTGTTGCTGGTCGATCGCCTGCTGGGCCCGACGGTGATGATCGATACCGCGCGCATGCTGCTGGTCGATCCGCCGGGCCGCGAGCAGCGCTATTACAGCGTCTTCTCGCCGCGACTTACTCATGGAGATGCGGCGGTATTGCGGGTGCAGCACTGGTTGCAGGCGACGCAGGCCAGCGACGTCGGAGTGGCGACCTTGGCCGCGCAGGCCGGACTGGAAGAACGCACGTTACTGCGTCGTTTCCAGAAAGCCACCGGCATGACCACCACCGAATACATCCAACGGTTGCGGGTAGGGCGCGCCCGCGAACTGCTGCAGTTCGGTACGGCGCCGATCGAACGCGTGGCCTGGGAGGTCGGCTACGGCGACCCCGGCGCGTTCCGCAAGGTGTTCACCCGGATCGTCGGCCTGTCACCCGGCGACTACCGCCGCCGCTTCCGTGCGGGACCAGGTGCGGCGCAACGGGTCTGAATGCTTGTAAACCCGTCGCGGGAGTGTCGGTATCGACACCGAGGTTGTCGTCAGCGCCACTTCGCGGGGCGGCGTCCTCCAGGGAAGATGTCGTCCATCGATAGCCCATCTGGAGAACCCCATGAAGAAGCAAGGCCTGATCGTCGTCGACCTGCAGAAGGAGTACCTGTCCACCGGCAAGCTGCCGCTGTCGGGCATCGAGGCGGCCACCGACAATGCGGCCCGCGTCATCGCCGACGCCCGCAGCCGCGACATCCCGGTCTTCCACATCCGCCACGAATCCGCCAGCGGCGACGCCCCGGTGTTCGTCCCGGGCAGCGATGGCGTGGATATCCAGCCGGCCGTGGCGCCCTTCGGCAACGAGCCTGTCATCGTCAAGAGCCACATCAACCCGTTCCGCGAGACCGACCTGAAGCAGCAGCTGGACGCGCATGGCGTCGAGGAAGTCGTGGTTGCTGGCGCGATGAGCCACATGTGCGTCGATGCGGTCGTGCGCGCCGCGGTTGACATGGGCTACCCGGTCACGGTGCTGCACGACGCCTGCGCCACGCTCGACCTGAGCTTCGACGGCGTGACCGTGCCGGCGGCGCATGTGCACGCGGCGATGATGGCCGCGTTCGAGTTCGGCTACGGCACCGTCAAGTCCACGCGGGACTACCTGTCGGATGCTGACTGATCCGCGCAAGCGATGCGCTCCGGCAAAGGGAGCGCACGCGGCACCAAGGTTGGCCGGTTATCAATGTGCGAATCCGTCGGTGGGCACTACGTGTCCGCTGGCTTTGCCCATTCCGGACGAGTCCAACATCAAATGAACATCTCCAGATCGGCGGGCACTGCATTTGCTCGCGAAAGGCGGAGCTATTGCCTACAGCCGCGATAAGTCGAGCCGTATCCGCCACGGTGGAGTGCTACTACTCCGCTGACGGGCACTTGCTCTTCGATTGCGTTGGCTGTCTTCAAGACGCTCAAGTCCAAACGCCTCATCAGGTCCGCCTCCGGAACGCCGTACCGCATCAACCGCTCCTGGTTACTCTGCGACCGGCTCGACTGGCTTGGGCGGCTCGACGGGTTCGACCGGCTCGGGCGTTCCGCCTTCGGCCAGGCCTGCGGCTTGCGCAGCCCCGCGGATCGACTGGCGGATCGTGCTGCGGATGCTGTCGCGGACTTCGTGCCGACGGGCCGCGTCGTCCGTGCCCTCGGTGATGACGGCGTCGCTGCGGCACTCCTCGATGTCCTCGGCGGTCATGGTCGCGTAGGGACGGAACGCCGCCAGACTCTCGGCCAGTTGCTGCTGGGTTTGCAGCATCGGCGGCAGCAGGCCGCACAGTTGCATGGCTTCGCCTTCGAGCTGCGCCGCCTCAGCCTCGACGCGCTGCTCGAAGTCCGCGGTTTCTCCGGTGAACACGCTTTTCAGCGCCTCGCCCGCGGCGTGCATGCCCAGGTCGGCGCCCTTGACGCCGATCGCCATGCCGGCCTCGATCAGGCTCACCACGTGACCTCGGTAGTCCAGCAGCAGTTGGCGCTGGGCGGGGGTGACGTCCACGTTCTTGCCCGCGATCAGGAGGTCGCCGGCAGGGCTGATTTCCGCTTCCGGCAGCGGGTTGCCGTCGGCGTCGACCGGCGTGCGGCCGCTGACGTGCGCGTCACCGATGCGGATGTCGGTGTTGCCGCCGATGCTGATGTTCTCGGTGGCGATTTCCTCGCGCGCCTCGCGCAGCGCTTCGTCGATCGTGCGGCCGAGCGCCGTGCGCGGCTCGCTGCCGGCCGGCTGCGAGGCCGGCTGCGAGACGCTGGGCTGGTCGGCATCGCAGGCCACCACCAGCGGTGCGATGGCGAGGCAGGCAAGGAGGGCGAAGCGGTGGGTCTGCGTCATCGTGGAATCCTCGCGGTCAGATCAATGCGAATTCTTGCTGGATCAGGTTCTCGCAGTCCTCGACATCGCCGGCTTCGAGGGTGGCGTAGGGCCGGAACTGCGGCAGGCTGGCCGCCAGTTGCTGCTGCGACGCCCTCACCGCGGGCAACTGCCGGCAGATGCCACGCACGGCGGGCTCGACCTGCTGCCTGACCACCTGCTCGACACGGCGTTCCAGCCGACCGCTCATGGCATTGAACAGCAGGCCGACCCAGGACGAGTCGCCGACTTCGTCCAGCGCGGCGTCGGCGGCGCGCTGGCCGATGTCGATGCCGGTCGTGGCGATGCCAACCACCTGGCCACGGTAGGCCAGCAACTGCCTGCGTTGTTCGGCATCGATGGCTTGGGCCTTGCCCTCGATCAGGAAGTCGCCCTGCGGGGTGATTTCCGCCTCGGGAAGCTCGTCGGAAGCGTCGTCGTCCTCGCCAGCGAACTGCAGGCTGTTGTCGATACGCAGGTTTTCGGTGGCCAACTCCAGCTTCGCCTTGGCCAGCTCGGCGCGGACTTCCTTACGCGCGTCACTCATTTCCTGGCGCACTTCGGCATTGATGCCGGTGGCGGTGGGTTCCCCGGCCTGCGCCACGATCGGCAGCAGCAGGCTAAGGGCAAGGGCGACATTGCGGATGTTCATATGCGTGTCCTCGACAGGGTTTGCGAGCGATCAGCCTTCGTCGCGCCAGCGGCGCAGGCGGATCGCGCCGACGATCATCGCGGCGCCGGCGGCCACGCCGATCCACAGGGACGGACTCAGCAGGGCCGACCACGAGGCCTTCAGGCCGAGCAGGCTCGTCATCTGTCCAGCGCCATCGAAATCGACGCCTTCCAGGTGGGCCGCGTCGACCCAGGTACCCGGCACCACGCTGAACAGCAGGCGGGCGACGATGTTCTTCCAGAACCAGCTCGACTCCAGGTCGAACACCTGCATCAGGTCGAACCAGCTGACGAAGATGCCGGCAAACAGCGGGATCATGATCGCCCACAGGAACGGCTTGCTGCGCGCCCAGGCCGAGCAGAGCAGCAGCCAGCCGACCGTCGGCAGCGCCCACAGCGCGTAGACCGGGATCGATGCGACCAGTTGCAGCGCGACGGAGAGCGGGCTGCCCGGCCCCCAGATCAGGGTCATCGGGCTGCCGTTGTGCAGCAGCGCGACCACGCTGATGAGCAGCAGGAAGGCGAACATGGTCACCAGCGACGCGGCGACGGCGAGGGCCGGGGCCACCAGGGTCGCGCTGGCGACCTTGGACAGGACGGTGTCGCGGTCCGACAGCGGCAACGACTTCCAGAACAGCACGCTTCGGTCCTTGCGCTCGTCGTACAGCGCGCCGAGGCAGTAGAAGAACACGACGAAGGCCAGCACGATGAAGGGCCAGCTGGCGGCCATCAGCATGCTCAGGTCCATCACCGGCGCAAGCTCGCTCAACTCGCCGGGACCGAGTTTCTCACTCAGGTAACCCAGGTCGAGGCCGTTGATCATGATCTCGCCGTCGAACTCGCCATCGGCGAGCGCGCGGCGGGCGGCGACCTCGCCGACGATGATCGCCATGAGCGTCAGCAGCAGCGACACGCCACCGGCGATCAGCGGGGCCCAGAAGAAGCCGCCTTTGTGCTCCCAGAACTCGCGCTTGAGCAGCAGCTTGAACTTGTGGGTCGGATGCGCCGGCGCGATCGTGCGGGCCGGGGCGGGCAGGGTGGTGTCAAGGGCGTTCATGCGTAGGTCCCTTTCATGGTGGCGACAAACAGGTCGGCCAGGCCCGGGGTGCGGGTTTCGCCGAACCCGGCCAGTTGTTCGCGCGGGGCGCCGTCGAACAGCATCACGGTCTTGCCGAACGGCAGCGCGCGTTCGTCCAGCGGCTTCAGTGCGCGGGCGGCCTCGGCCTGGTCGGCGTTGACCAGCACTTCGGTGAAGCGCTCGCCGACCACGTCCATCTCGCTGTTGAGGACGACCTTGCCGTCGCGGATGAACATCACGTCGGTGAGGATGTGTTCGACCTCCTCGACCTGGTGGGTGGTGATGAGGATGGTCTTGTCCTCGTCGAAGTAGTCCTCCAGCAGGCGCTGGTAGAACTGCTTGCGATAGAGGATGTCGAGGCCGAGGGTGGGCTCGTCGAGTACCAGGAGCTTGGCGTCGATCGCCATCACCAGGGCCAGGTGCAGTTGCACGATCATGCCTTTGGACAGTTCGCGCACGCGCATCCTCGGCTTGAGCTGGGTGCCCTGGAGGAAGCGCTCGCAGCGGGCGCGGTCGAAGCGCGGGTGCACGCCGGCGACGAACTCGATCGCCTCCGACACCCGGATCCAGCGCGGCAGCACGGCGACGTCGGCGATGAAGCAGACATCGCGCATCAGCTCGTCGCGGTCGGTGCGCGGGTCGCGGCCGAGCACGCTCATGTGGCCCTCGAACGGGATAAGGCCGAGCATCGCCTTCAGCGCAGTGGTCTTGCCGGCACCGTTGGGGCCGATCAGGCCGACGATGCGGCCGGCCGGAATCTCGAACGCGGTGTCGTCGAGCGCGACCTTGTTCTTGTAGGCCTTGCGCAGGTGGCTGGCGCTGACCACGGTGCCGGTGGCCCTGGCGTTGCCGAGGTCGGGGTCGCGGTCGGTGGTGAGGGGGGCGGCGTTCATTGCGCACCCGCCTGGGCCGGGGCGGCCGCCAGCAACTCCTCGGTGTTCAGGCCCAGGCGCAGGATGCGTTCCAGCACCAGCGGCCATTCCTCGGTCAGGAAGCGTTCGCGTTCATTGACCAGCAGTTTCTTTGCGGCTTCTTCGGTCACGTACATGCCAAGCCCTCTGCGTTTTTCGACGAGCGCCTCGTCCGCCAATTCCTGATAGGCGCGCGAGACGGTGATTGGATTGAGCTGGTACTCCGCGGCGACCTGCCGGACCGAGGGCAGGGCATCGCCGGGCTTGAGCAGGCCGTCGAGCATCATGGCGACGACGCGTTCCTTCAGCTGGCGGTAGATGGGAGCGCCGTCGCTCCATTGGATAGCGGACATGGGTCAACCCCGCGGCAAGAATGAGAAGTACGGCATGACGAGGGTCTGCCGGCGGTTGTGCGAACTCGTCCCTGTGGAGCGCGGTGATTCGGTGGTGCCGGTTTCGATGGTCTGGACGGCCGCGGTTTCGATGGCGTCTACCAGGACCCGGGCGGGGTTCAGGTCGGTCGCGACCGGCGCGGCGGCAATCAGGCTCACTACCAGCAAGGCGCCGCTGGCCGTGAGGGCGGAAAGCGTGTTGTGGAGCTTGCGGTTCATCTGAACGTCCTGCTCGTTGGTAGACCGGTGTTGTATGCAACTATAACACCAAAACACGTCCGGTCAAGTCGGTCGAACCCAACTAAAGACCTATGCCGCCCGACCATGGCCCGGACATTGCCGGCATCGCCCCGGCCCGCGACAATGGCCGCTTCGCGCCATGACCATGGCGGACCGACAGGAGCAGTTCCGGATGAAGGCTTTGTTGCGCGGCGTTGCCGTGATGTTGACCACCGGGGTACTTGCCGCGGTCGCGGCGGTTCCTGCCGTCGCCCAGGACACCGTCGCACTGGACACGGAGCGGGCCAGGGCCAGCTACATGGTTGGCCATGACGTCGCCCGTTCGATCGCCGCCGCGGCGCAGGACATCGACCTGGCCGCGTTCGAACGCGCCGTCGCCAATGCCGTGCAGGGCGGCGAGCCGCTGATCGAGGACAGCCAGGTGCCGGTCACCGGCCGCGCCCTGATGATGCGCATCGCCGCGCGTGCCGGCCGGGCTCCGGCCGACGCCGAGGTGCCGGAGGTCGACAAGCAGCAGGTCGGTTACCTGATCGGCTCGGATGTCGGTCGTTCGCTGCAACCGATGAAGGACGAACTCGACCTGCCGATCGTGTTGACGGCGGTGCGCGCGACCTTCGCCGGCGGCGAACTGCAGATGACCGAAGCCGAATTCGATGCCACCCGCGAAGCCTTCGCCCAGAAGATGCGCGGCCAGTTCGAGGCCCGGATGAACGCCCAGGCCGAAACCAACCGGGCCGAGGGCGCGAAGTTTCTCGCCGTCAACAAGCAGGAGAAGGGCGTCTTCACCACGCCATCGGGCCTGCAGTACCGGGTCCTGCGCCAGGGTTCGGGCCCGCGTCCGCGGCCGGGTGCCCGGGTCCGGGTCAACTACGAAGGCAAGCTGCTCGACGGCACCGTGTTCGACAGCTCCTACGAGCGCGGCGAGCCGACCGAGTTCGGCCTCGACCAGGTCATCGCGGGCTGGACCGAAGGTCTGATGCTGATGCCGGTCGGCGCCAAGTACCGCTTCTGGATCCCCGGTGACCTCGCGTACGGCGCCAAGGGAAGCGGTGGCGGCGATATCGGTCCCAACGCGACCCTGGTGTTCGACGTCGAACTGCAGGCCATCGTCGAATAAACCGCCGCGGACCTGCGGCGCTAAATCGCGTTCACAGCGCGCCGATACGGCGCCGTTCAGGCTGCCATCGACACAGTGGCGCGCTTGCGTCCGGCGATGTCGCGCGCACCCATCATCCACCAGGAGCCCCACCTCTCATGAAGCCCACGATGAAGCCTGCCTCCCGAACCGCCGCACTGCTGGCCGTGACCACGCTGTCGCTCGCCTTGGCCGCCTGCCAGCCGGGCGACAAAACCGCCGACGCCGACAAGGCCGCGACCGCCGACACCGAGGCTTCGGCTGAAGACGGTTTGAAGATCGAGGGGCTGGCGACCGAGAAGGAGCAGGTCAGCTACATGATCGGCCGCGACATCGCCCGTTCGCTGGAAGAGGTCAAGGACGAGATCGACGTCGAGACCCTGTCGAAGGCGATCACCGCCGGCTTGGCCGGCGAGAAGTCGCTGATGACCGACGAGCAGGCCACCCAGGTGCGCGAGACCTTCGCCCAGCGGATCCAGGCCGAGCGCATCGCCGAGATGATGGCGACGGCGAAGAAGAACCAGGAAGAGGGTGCCAAGTTCCTTGCCGCCAACGCCAAGAAGGAAGGCGTCAAGACCACCGAGTCCGGGCTGCAGTACCAGGTCATCACCGAAGGCGAAGGCCCGAAGCCCGATGGCGACGACGTCGTGCGCGTGCACTACAAGGGCACGCTGCTCGACGGCGAGACTTTCGACAGTTCATACGAGCGCAATGAACCGGCGGTATTTTCGTTGCAGCAGGTAGTGCCGGGCTGGCAGGAAGGCATTGCCTTGATGCCGGTGGGAAGCAAATATCGCTTCTGGATTCCCAGCGAACTGGGCTATGGCGAGAAGGGCACGCCGGGCGGCCCGATCGGTCCGAACGCGGTGCTGGTGTTCGAGGTCGAGCTGCAGGACATCGTGCAACCGTCCGCCGAATGATCCGGTCCTGACTCGGCGGTTTCGACGTGTGGTTTTGACATGGTGATCATCGGGGTAAGTGATCATCGAGTCCGCGGTGGCTGGCCGGGTTGAGGGACGGCCACCGTATCGATGGGTCGAACGCGGCCCGCCCACGAGCACGGATCAAACCCTATGCGAGTCACCATCTTCGGCACCGGCTATGTCGGTCTGGTCACCGGTACCTGCCTGGCCGAGGTCGGCCACGACGTGGTCTGCGTCGATATCGACCAGGCCAAGGTGGACGCCCTCAATCGCGGCGAGGTGCCGATCTTCGAACCCGGTCTGGCGCCGCTGGTCCAGGCCAACCGCGACGCGGGACGCTTGCGCTTCGTCAGCGATCCGGTCGAGTCCATCGGCCATGCCGAGCTGATCTTCATCGCGGTCGGCACGCCGCCCGACGAGGACGGCAGCGCCGACCTGCAGTACGTGCTCGCGGTCGCCCGGACGATCGGGCGTCATCTCGAGGCCCCGGTGGTGGTGGTCGACAAGTCGACGGTGCCGGTCGGGACCGCCGACAAGGTGCGCGCGACCATCGCCGCCGAACTGGCTGCGCGCGGGACCTTGGTCGAGTTCGAGGTCGTCGCCAATCCCGAGTTCCTCAAGGAGGGCGACGCGGTCAACGACTGCATGCGCCCCGACCGGATCATCATCGGCTCAAGCAGCGACGAGGCGATCGACGCGCTGCGTCGGCTGTATGCGCCGTTCAACCGCAACCGCGACCGCATCGTCGAGATGGACGTCCGCTCGGCGGAACTGACCAAGTACGCCGCCAACGCGATGCTGGCGACCAAGATCTCCTTCATGAACGAGATCGCCTGCATCGCCGAACATGTCGGCGCCGATGTCGAGATGGTGCGCCAGGGCATCGGTTCCGACCCGCGCATCGGCTGGCACTTCATCTACCCGGGCGCCGGTTATGGCGGCTCCTGCTTTCCCAAGGACGTGCAGGCGCTGTCCCGGATGGCGCGGCAGGGCAATTGCGACACCCACCTGCTGGACGCCGTCGAGACCGTCAACCAGTTGCAGAAGGGCCACTTGTTCGAACTGGTGCAACGGCACTACGGCGGCGACATCGCGGGCAAGACGTTCGCGTTGTGGGGGTTGGCGTTCAAGCCCAATACCGACGACATGCGCGAGGCGGCCAGCCGCCGCGTGCTGGAGCAGTTGTGGGCGGCCGGCGCCAGGGTGCGCACATACGACCCCGAGGCCAGTGCCGAAGCCCGGCGGATCTTTGGCGAGCGCGACGACCTGGTCTATTGCGACTCCGACCACGAGGCACTCAAGGGTGCCGACGCGCTGATCGTGGTCACTGAATGGAAGCAGTTCCGCAGCCCGGATTTCGCGCGCCTGCACGCGGCGTTGGCGGACCGGGTGATCTTCGACGGCCGCAACCTTTATCATCCCGACCAGGTCGAGACGGCCGGCATCGCGTACTACGGCATCGGCCGCGGGCGTTCGATCCGGTCGCATGCGACGCAAGCGGATGAGCAATGAGCAATGAACTGGAACACCGGCTGGTCGAGCTGGAAACGCGGGTCTCGTTCCAGGAGCACGCGCTGGGGGAACTGAGCGATGCCCTGGCGGCGGCGCGCGACGAGGAGGCGCGCAACGCGTTGCTGCTGCATCGCGCGCTGGAAGAGCTGAAACAATTGCGCGGCGCCCTGTCCGCCAACCCGATGTCGGCCGACCCGGCCGCCGAGCCACCACCGCCCCACTACTGACAAGCCGGGCCAGCGCATGCGCGGCCCCGGTGACGATGGACATGAGCAACGACACCCTTCGCAACCAGCTTCTCGGCCTCGGCTTCAAGCCGCCGGCGCCCGAACCCAAGCGCGCCGATGGCGCCAAACGCGGCGGCCGGCCGGGTGCCGGATCGCCGGATCGGCGCGGTGAACGCGGCAAACCGCGCGCCGAGCAGGCGCGGCCCGGTCAGTCGCGACCCGCGGGCAAGCATGGTGCCGGCAAACCCGGCGCGCCGCGTCCCGGGCGCGGCCGGGCGAACCCGCGCGAGGACATCGACCTCGCCAAGGCCTACGCCATCCGCTCGCAGCGCGAGAAGGACGAGCGGATCGAGGCCGAGCGCGTGAAACAGGAAGAAGCCCGCCTGCGCCGCGAAGCGCGCGCGCGACTGGCCGAGCTGCTCAAGGACAAGGGGCTGAACGTCGCCGAGGCGGACATCGCCCGGCACTTCCCGTATGGCGGCAAGATCAAGCGCATCCACGTCACCGCCGACCAGCTCAAGGCGCTCAACGCCGGCGAGCTGGGCGTGGTCCAGGTGGACGGGCGCTACCTGCTGGTGACCGCCGAGGTGCTGGCGCAGGCCGAACAGGTATTCGCGCCGGCGGTGGCGTTGAAGGTCGATCCCGATGCGCCGGTCGCGGACGACCCGTATTCCGATCCGCAGTATCAGGTGCCGGACGACCTGGTCTGGTAGGGCCGGCTTCGCCGGACTTCCCGCAGTTGTAGGAGCGGCTTTAGCCGCGATCGGATGTTTGGTGGTCGTCCGATTCCCGATCGCGGCTAAAGCCGCTCCTACAAAAACCCGTGACTCATTCGGGGTCGTAGTCCAGGTTCGATGCCAGCCAGCGCTCGGCCTGGGCCAAGTCGACGCCCTTGCGTTTCGCATAGTCGGCCGCCTGTTCCTTCGACACCCGGCCGACCACGAAGTATTGACTGCGCGGGTGGCTGAAGTAGAAGCCCGACACCGCCGCGGCCGGGGTCATCGCGAAGTTCTCGGTCAGCTGCATGCCGGCGTTGGTCGCCGGGTCGAGCAGCTTGAAGATCGTCGCCTTCTCGCTGTGCTCGGGACAGGCCGGATAACCCGGTGCCGGGCGGATGCCGCGGTATTGCTCGTCGATCAATGCCTCGGTGTCCAGCGCCTCGCCGGCGGCGTAGCCCCAGAACTCGGTGCGCACGCGTTGGTGGATGCGCTCGGCGAGGGTCTCGGCGAGGCGGTCGGCAAGGGCCTTGAGCAGGATCGCGTTGTAGTCGTCGAAGTCGGCTTCAAAGCGCTTGACGTGGGCATCGATGCCGATGCCGGCGGTGACCGCGAATGCGCCGATCCAGTCCTGCTTGCCGCTGTCCCTGGGCGCGATGAAATCGGCCAGGCAGAAGTCGGGGCGCTCCGGCGGCTTGTCGGCCTGCTGGCGCAGGAAGTGCAGGGTAGTGGGGCCGTTGTCTACACCGGCGATCACGTCGTCGCCGACACTGTTGGCCGGCCACAGCCCGAACACCGCCTTCGCGGTCAGCCACTTTTCCTCGACGATGCGCTTGAGCATCGCCTGGGCGTCGCGGAACAGTTCGCTGGCCTGCGTGCCGACGACCTCGTCGGTCAGGATCGCCGGATAGCGGCCGGCCAGCTCCCAGGCCTGGAAGAACGGGGTCCAGTCGATCAACGGGACGAGTTCGTCCAGCGGGTAGTCGTCGAACACGTGCAGCCCCGGCTGCTTCGGTGCCGGCGGGTCGTAGTTCTCCCAGTCGCCATCGAAACGCTGGCCACGCGCCTTGGCCAGCGACACCAGCCGCTTGCCGCCGTCGCGGTTGCGGTGGCGCTCGCGGATCTCGGCGTAGTCGGACGCGTTGGCTGCGACGAACGGCTCGCGCAGCTCGATGCTGATCAGCGACTGCGCCACGCCGACGGCACGCGAAGCGTCCTTGACCCACACCGTGGGCGACTTGTAGTGCGGGTCGATCTTCAGCGCAGTGTGCGCGCGCGAGGTGGTCGCGCCGCCGATCAGCAGGGGCAGGGTGAACCCTTGGCGTTGCATCTCGCGGGCGACGTGGCTCATCTCCTCCAGCGACGGCGTGATCAGGCCGGACAGGCCGATCAGGTCGGCGTTCTCGGCTTTGGCGACATCGAGGATCTTCTGCGCCGGCACCATCACCCCGAGGTCGATCACCTCGAAGTTGTTGCAGGCCAGCACCACGCCGACGATATTTTTGCCGATGTCGTGGACGTCGCCCTTGACCGTTGCCATCACGATCTTGCCTTTGGACTTGCCGGTGTCGCCAGTGCGCAGCTTCTCGGCCTCGATGTACGGCAGCAGGTGGGCAACCGCCTTCTTCATGACGCGGGCGGACTTGACCACCTGCGGCAGGAACATCTTGCCGGCGCCGAACAGGTCGCCGACCACGTTCATGCCGTCCATCAGCGGGCCTTCGATCACGTCGAGCGGGCGCACCGCCTCGGCGCGGGCCTCCTCGGTGTCCTCGATCACGAACTGGTCGATGCCATGCACCAGCGAGTGGCTGATCCGCGCGCGCACTGGCTGCTCGCGCCAGGCCAGGTTCTCGACCTTCTTCTCGCCCTTCTTGCCGCGATAGCGCTCGGCCAGCGTCAGCAGGGTCTCGGTCGCCTCGGGGTTGCGGTTGAGCACCACGTCCTCGACCGCCTCGCGCAACTCGGCGTCGAGGTCGTCGTACAGCGGCAGCGCGCCGGCGTTGACGATTCCCATGTCCATGCCGGCGCGGATCGCGTGGTACAGGAACACGGTGTGGATCGCCTGCCGCACCGTCTCGTTGCCACGGAACGAAAAGCTGACGTTGGAGACCCCGCCGGAGATATGGCTGAGCGGAAAACGCCGGCGCAGCTCGCGCGCGGCCTCGATGAAGGCGACGCCGTAGTCGTTGTGCTCCTCGATGCCGGTGGCGATCGCGAACACGTTGGGGTCGAAGATGATGTCCTCGGGCGGGAAGCCAACCTGCTCGGTCAGCAGCTTGAACGCGCGCGACGAGATATCGACCTTGCGCTGCACGGTGTCGGCCTGGCCGTCCTCGTCGAACGCCATCACCACCACCGCCGCGCCGTAGCGGCGTACCAGTCGGGCCTGGCGCAGGAATTCGTCCTCGCCTTCCTTCATCGAGATCGAGTTGACGATGCCCTTGCCCTGCAGGCATTTCAGTCCGGCCTCGATCACGGTCCACTTGGAGCTGTCGACCATCACCGGGATCCGCGCGATGTCGGGCTCGGCGGCGATCAGGTTGAGGTAGGTGACCATCGCCTGCTCGGAGTCGAGCAGGCCTTCATCCATGTTGACGTCGAGCACCTGCGCGCCGCTTTCGACCTGCTGCCGGGCGACCGCGACCGCCTCGTCATAGCGGTCGTCCTTGATCAGCTTGCGGAACTGCGCGCTGCCGGTGACGTTGGTGCGCTCGCCGACGTTGATGAAGTTGCTTTCGGGCGTGATCGTCAGTGGCTCGAGGCCGCTGAGGCGGGTCTGGCGGGCGATCCTCATGCGGCATCCGCCAGTCGCGGCACCTCGCGCGGGGCAAGGTCGCGCACCGCCTCGGCGATCGCGGCGATATGCGCCGGGGTGGTGCCGCAGCAGCCGCCGACCAGGTTCAACAGGCCGGCCTCGGCGAACTCGCGCAACATCGTCGCCATGTCCTCGGGGGTCTCGTCGTAGCCGCCGAATGCGTTCGGCAGGCCGGCGTTCGGATGGGCGCTGACGTAGGTGTCGGCGATCTGCGACAGCACGTCGACATGCGGCCGCAGGTCCTTGGCGCCGAGCGCGCAATTCAGGCCGATCGCGAGCGGCTGTGCGTGGCGCAGCGAGTACCAGAACGCCTCGGCGGTCTGGCCCGACAGGGTGCGGCCGGAGGCGTCGGTGATCGTGCCCGAGACCATCACCGGCAGCCGCGCGCCGCGGGCGTCGAAGGCCTCGGCGATCGCGAACAGGGCGGCCTTGGCGTTGAGTGTGTCGAACACGGTCTCGACCATCAGCACGTCGGCGCCGCCGTCGATCAGGCCGTCGGCGGCTTCGCGGTAGGCGACGCGCAACTCGTCGAAGTCGACCGCGCGGAAGCCGGGGCGATTGACGTCGGGACTCAATGAGGCGGTGCGGCTGGTCGGGCCGAGCACCCCGATCACGAAGCGTGGCCGGTCCGGGGTTTGCGCCTCGGCGTCGTCGCAGGCGGCGCGGGCGAGCCGTGCGCCGGTTTCATTGAGCTCGCGGGCAAGGTGCTGCAGGCCGTAGTCGGACAGCGACAGCGTGGTCGAGTTGAAGGTGTTGGTCTCGATGAGGTCGGCGCCGGCGGCGAGGTACTCGGCGTGGATCGTCTTGATGATCTCCGGCCGGCTCAGGCTCAGCAGGTCGTTGTTGCCGCGCTGGTCGTGGCCGCAGCCGCAGGTCGGTCCGTGGGCGTGGCCGTCGAGCTGGTGCTTGCGGTCGAAACCCTCGGCGAAGCGTTCGCCACGGTAGTCGGCTTCCTCCAGCGCGTGCTGCTGGATCATCGTGCCCATCGCGCCATCGATCACCAGGATGCGTTCGCGCAGGGCGCGTTGCAGGGCATCGGCGCGGTCGGGGTTGAGCCAGGGCAGCGTGGTCATGACGGGTTCCTGCATCGAAAGTTCATGCGCGTTTGCGGGCCGCCTTCTTGCGGGCGATCAAGGCGATCACCGCGAAGTGCGGCGGACGGCGTTCGCGGGTGACGGTCTCGCAACTGACGATCTCGAAGCCGGCCCTGGTCGCAAACCGCGACAGCTCCTTCTCGCTGAAGCCGAGGTTGACGTGGCCATAGGCTTCCACCACCGAACGGTGCTCGTGGCTGGCCAGGCTGGTCAGCAGCAGCCGGCCGCCGGGGCGCAGCACGCGCGCGGCCTCGGCGACGGCCTTGGCGGGCTCGTCGGCATAGGTCAGCGCGTGCATCAGCGCGACCAGGTCGAAATGGGCGTCGTCGAAGGGCAGGGCGTGCATGTCGCCTTCGCGCACTTCGACGTTCTTGAGCTTGCGCAGGCGCTCGGACGCCGCCAGCACGACCTTGGTACTGGAATCCAGGCACACGTAGCGGTGCGAATGCGGCGCCAGCAGTTCGGCCAGCACGCCGTCACCGGACGCGATGTCGAGCACGTCGCCGGGTTCCAGCAATGGCAGCGCCGAGCGCGCCATCGCCTCCCAGGTGCGGCCGGGCGAGTAGTGACGCTCCATGTCGCCGGCGACCGAATCGGCCCAGTTCTGGTCGGCCGCGCGCATCGCCAGCACCGCCGGCACGCGCTCGGCGTCCTGGCGCAGCAGCGGGTCGTCGCTGCCTTCGCGCAGGGTGGTCCACAGCGTCCTCTGGGCGTGGTCGAGCGCTGCGTCTTCGAAGCGGTAGTAGGCCGATACGCCGGCACGACGATCGCGCACCAAACCGGCGTCCTTGAGCTTGGCCAGGTGGGTCGACACCCGGGGCTGGGCGAGGCGGGTGATCGCCGACAGCTCGGCCACGGTCAGCTCTTCGCGTTCGATCAGGGCGAGCAGGCGCACCCGGGTGGCGTCGGCAAACACCTTGAGCCGTGACGACCAGCCTTCCAGATCCATGTTTCCACCCAGCCTTTCATGCGCTTATCGCGATACAGCGATAAGTGTGCTGTCCGGACACCCCATGGTCAAGCCGGAAGGCCGCGAAGGCCGATGGTGAGGTTCGGTTACGGGTTCGGTTATTGCGAACGCAGGGCTACAATTGCCCGATTGCTGCCCCCAACCGAGGTGCCGACGTGGATTTTGGCTTCACCGAAGAACAGTTGATGATCCAGGACGTGGCGCGCCGCATCGCGCAGGAGAAGATCGCGCCGAGCGCCGAGCACCACGATCGGACCGGCGAGTTCCCGCTCGACAATATCCGCACCCTCGGCGAAAACGGCTTGATGGGCATCGAGGTGCCGGCCGAGTACGGCGGCTCCGGGATGGACCCGATCTCCTACGTGCTGGCGATGGTCGAGATCGCCGCCGCCGACGCCGCCCATTCGACCATCGTCTCGGTCAACAACTCGCTGTTCTGCAACGGCATCCTGACCCACGGCACCGAAGAGCAGAAGCAGACCTACGTCCGCGCGATCGCCGAAGGCAAGGAAATCGGCGCGTTCGCGCTGACCGAGCCGCAGTCGGGCTCCGACGCCACCGCGATGCGCTGCAAGGCGGTCAGGCAGGCCGACGGCAGTTACAAGATCAATGGCAAGAAGAGCTGGATCACCTCGGGTCCGGTCGCCAAGTACTTCGTGCTGTTCGCGATGACCGACCCGGACAAGGGCGCACGCGGCATCACCGCCTTCATCGTCGATGGCGATCGCGAGGGCTTCGGCCGCGGCAAGACCGAACCCAAGCTCGGCATCCGTGCCTCGGCCACCTGCGAGATCGAGTTCAACGATTACGTCGCCCGCCCCGAGGACGTTCTTGGCGAGGAAGGCCACGGCTTCAAGATCGCGATGGGCGTGCTCGACGCCGGCCGCATCGGCATCGCCAGCCAGGCCATCGGCATCGCCCGCGCGGCCTACGAGGCGACGCTGGAGTACGTGAAGGAGCGCAAGGCCTTCGGCCAGCCGATCGGCGCGTTCCAGATGACCCAGGCCAAGATCGCCGACATGAAGTGCAAGCTCGACGCCTCGCTGCTGCTGACCTTGCGTGCGGCGTGGACCAAGGGCCAGGGAAGCCGCTTCACCACCGAGGCGGCGGTCGCCAAGCTGACCGCGTCCGAGGCGGCGATGTGGATCACCCACCAGGCGCTGCAGATCCACGGCGGCATGGGTTACTCCAAGGAAATGCCGATCGAGCGCTACTTCCGCGACGCCAAGATCACCGAGATCTATGAAGGCACCAGCGAGATCCAGCGCCTCGTGATCGCCCGCCATGAGACCGGGCTGCGCTGACCATGCATCCCCCGAACTGCCGGTTCACCGCGGCCTGCCATGCGCAGCGCGGTTGCGATCGCCGCGATATCCCGATCGCTGCGCGTGACGCGGCGGCTCCGGCCGCCCGCATCGCCCGCATGCCCCTCCACCTGCACTGAAACCTGGCCATGGCCCGCGCAAACGCGCGGGCCTCACTGCATTGGACAACCCGTTCACATGAGCACCAAGCCCAAATCCAAGTCCTCCGCGCGCGCCGGCGCCACCGCCGCGGCGACGTCCCTCGCCCCGAAGAGTGCCGCCCCGAAGAGTGCCGCCCCGAAGAAGGCCGCCCCGAAGAAGGCCGCGACGCGCAAGCGCGCACCGGTGGAGTTCCCGGCGAGCACCGCCAGCAAGAGCGACGCGGTGTCGCTCAAGCCGATCCTCAATGCGGTGGGCAAGCGTTTCCCCAAGGCCGGCCAGGCGGATGGCGAGGCCTTCGTCAAGGCGTTCTACAAGCGCATGGGCGAGGACGAGATGCCCAAGCACTCGCCCGAAGGTTGGGCTGCGCTGGCCTGCGACTTCCTCGATTTCGCCCGCAACCGCAAGTCCGGCACTGCGCGGGTGCGGTTGTTCAATCCGACCCTGAAGACCCACGGCTGGGAGTCGCCACACACGGTGTTGCAGGTCGCCAATGAGGACATGCCGTTCCTGGTCGACTCGGTGACCATGGCGCTGGCCGAACAGGACATCGGCGTGCACGTGCTCGGCCACCCGGTGGTGCCGTTCAAGCGCGACAAGGCCGGCAAGCTGGTCAAGGTCGGCGAAGGCGAGCCGGAATCGCTGATGCACCTGGAAATCGACCGGCTGCCGGCCGACGCGATGCCAAAGGTCGAGCAGGCCGTGCTGGCGGTGCTGGCCGACGTGCGCGCGATGGTCACCGATTGGTCGGCCATGCAGGGCAAGATGCTGGGAGTCGCCGACGAACTGGGCGAACGCAAGTTGCCGGTCAGCGAGGAGGGTCGCAAGGAGGCGCAGGAATTCCTGCGCTGGGCTGCCGACAACCACTTCACCTTCCTCGGCTACCGCGCGTACGAGGTGGTGAAGAAGGACGGGCAGGAAGTGCTGTGCGCGATCAAGGGCTCCGGCCTGGGCCTGCTGCGCGGCCAGGACACCCGCAAGCCGCGACCGCTGGCCTCGCTGGCAGCTCACTACATGCCGAACTCCGGTTCGGTCGACGCGCTGATCCTGACCAAGACCAATGCCCGCGCGACCGTCCACCGTCCCGGCTACATGGATTACATCGGCATCCTCAGCTTTGATGCCAAGGGCAAGCCGGTGCGCGAGGACCGCTTCCTCGGCCTGTACACTTCCAGCGCCTACAACCGCCGTCCGTGGGACATCCCGCTGGTGCGCGAGCGCCACAACTACGTGATGGAGAAGTCCGGCTTGCCCGGCGACAGCCACAGCGGCAAGGCGTTGCGCCACATCCTGGAAACCCTGCCGCGCGACGAGCTGTTCCAGTCCAGCGGCGAGGAATTGCTGAAGACCGCGACCGGCATCCTCGGCCTGCAGGAGCGCGTGCGCAGCAAGCTGTTCCTGCGCCGTGACCGCTACGGCCGGTTCTTCTCCGGCCTGGTCTACATCCCGCGCGACCGCTTCAATACCGACGTGCGCCTGCGCATCGAGGCGATGCTCAAGCGCGTGCTGCACGGCGAGCACATCGATACCACCGTGGTCCTCGGCGAGTCGCCGCTGGCCCAGTTGCACCTGCTGGTGCGGCCGAAGTCGGGCGAGGCGATCCAGGTCGACAACGCCGCGATCGAGGCCGAGCTGGCCGAGATCGTGCGCAACTGGCGCGACGACCTGCGCGAGCTGCTGGTCGAACGCCACGGCGAGCAGCGCGGCCTGGCGCTGGCCAACGGTTACGGCCGCGCGTTGCCGGCCGGTTACATCGAGGACGTGTCGGTCGCGATCGCCGCCGACGACGTCGAGCACCTCGCCGCACTGAAGGGCCCGGACGACCTGCGCCTGAGCCTGTACCGCACCCGCCCCGGCGCGGGTGGCCTGCGCTTCAAGTTCTATCGCCAGAACGACGACATCCCCCTGTCGGATGCGTTGCCGACCATGGAGAACATGGGCCTGCGGGTGATCTCCGAGCATCCGTACCGGCTCTACGCGCACAGCAGCCTGCTGTACATCCAGGACTTCGAGGTCGAGATCGCCAACGCCGAGGCCGACATCGCCGACATCGACGAGAACTTCGTCGAGGCGTTCGCGCGGATCTGGCGCGGCGACGCCGAGAACGACCGCTTCAACCAGTTGATCCTCGCCGCCCATTTGTCGTGGCGCCAGGTCGCGACGCTGCGCGCCTACAGCAAGTACCTGCAGCAGGTCGGCGTGCCGTTCTCGCAGGCCTACGTCGAGGACACCTTCATCCGCTACCCCGCGCTGGCGCGGCTGATGGTGGAGCTGTTCGAGGCCCGCTTCGATCCGTCCACCGGCAAGGAAAGCAAGGCCGAGGTCAAGGCCGGGATGGAACAACTGTCCGCCCAGTTCGCGCGCATCTGCGCAGGTGACGAGGCGTTGCTGGCGGCGCTCAAGCCGGTCATCGCCTCGCGCAGCGGCAATCGCGACGTGCAGATCGCCGCCACCCGCAACACCCTCAAGAGCCTGCTCGACCGCGTGTCGAGCCTCGACGAGGACCGCATCCTGCGCAGTTTCATCGGTGTGATCGAGGCGACCCTGCGCACCAGCTATTACCAGTCGACCGGCGACGGTGACGACAAGGGCTACGTCAGCTACAAGTTCGATTCGGCCAACGTGCCGGACCTGCCCAAGCCGCGTCCGTATCGCGAGATATTCGTCTACGGCCCGCGCGTCGAGGGTATCCACCTGCGCTTCGGGCCGGTCGCCCGCGGCGGCCTGCGCTGGTCGGACCGGCGCGAGGATTTCCGCACCGAGGTGCTGGGCCTGGTCAAGGCGCAGATGGTCAAGAACACCGTGATCGTGCCGGTCGGTTCCAAGGGCGGCTTCATCAGCAAGCGGCCGCCGACCGGCGGTGACCGAGACGCGGTGTGGGCCGAGGGCGTGGCCTGCTACAAGATGTTCATCAACGGCCTGCTCGACATTACCGACAACCTGGTCGATGACAAGGTCGTGCATCCGGCCAACGTGGTCCGCCACGACCAGGACGATCCGTACCTGGTGGTCGCCGCCGACAAGGGCACCGCGACCTTCTCCGACATCGCCAACGGCATCGCCCGCGAGCACGGTTACTGGCTCGACGATGCGTTCGCCTCCGGCGGTTCGGTCGGCTACGACCACAAGGGCATGGGCATCACCGCCCGCGGCGCGTGGGAGTCGGTCAAGCGCCACTTCCTGGCGATGGGTCGCAACAGCCAGAAGCAGGACTTCACCGCGGTCGGCATCGGCGACATGTCCGGCGACGTGTTCGGCAACGGCATGCTGCTGAGCAAGCACATCCGCCTGGTCGCCGCGTTCGACCACCGCCACATCTTCCTCGACCCGAACCCGGATGCGGCGGTGACGTTCAAGGAACGCCAGCGCATGTTCAAGATCCCGCGTTCGAGCTGGGAGGACTACGACACCTCGCTGATCAGCAAGGGTGGCGGCGTGTTCCCACGCTCGGCCAAGTCGATCCCGTTGTCGCCGCAGGTGCGCGAGGCGCTCGGCATCGACGGTGACGTCGGCGCGCTGAGCCCGACCGAGCTGATGAGCGCGATCCTCAAAGCGCCGGTCGACCTGCTGTGGAACGGCGGCATCGGCACCTACATCAAGGGCAGCAGCGAGAGCCATGCCGACGTCGGCGACCGTGCCAATAACGCCTTGCGCGTGGACGGCCGCGACCTGCGATGCAAGGTGGTGGGCGAGGGCGGCAACCTCGGCATGACCCAGATCGGTCGCATCGAGGCGGCGCAGCACGGCGTGCTGCTCAACACCGACTTCATCGACAACTCCGCCGGTGTCGACACCTCCGACCATGAAGTCAACATCAAGATCCTGCTCAACGCGCAGGTGCAGGCGAAGACGCTGACCCTGCCGGCGCGCAACAAGCTGCTGGCGTCGATGACCGACGAGGTCGCATCGCTGGTGCTGACCGACAACTACCGGCAGAACCAGGCGATCAGCCTGATGGAACGGATGTCGATCCCGCGGCTGGGCTCCAAGCAGCACTTCATCCACACCCTGGAGTCGCAGGGCCTGCTGGATCGCCAGATCGAGTACCTGCCCAGCGACGCCGAGATCGCCGAGCGCAAGACGCGCGGCCAGGGCCTGACCCGGCCTGAGCTGGCGGTGCTGCTGTCGTACAGCAAGCTGGTGCTGTTCCAGCAGCTGGTCGACTCCGACGTGCCGGAGGACCCGTATCTGTCGAAGGAACTGGTGCGCTACTTCCCGGAGCCGTTGCAGAAGAAGTACGCCAAGGCGATGGAGAACCACCGCCTGAAGCGCGAGATCATCGCCACCGCGGTGACCAACTCGATGGTCAACCGGATGGGCGCGACGTTCACCCTGCGCATGCAGGAAGACACCGGTCGCAGCGCCGGCGAGGTGGCCGAGGCCTACACCATCGCCCGCGAAGCGATCGATGCGCGCGCGCTCTGGGCGCAGATCGACGCGCTCGACGGCAAGGTGCCCGAAGGCGTGCAGATCGATGCGTTGCAGACGATCTGGCAATTGATGCGCTCCATGTCGCGCTGGCTGCTGTCGCGCCCCGGGGCGATGCCGGAAATCACCACCGCGATGGCGCGCTACGGCGACGGCCTCAAGGCGGTGCGTGATGCGTTGCCGAGCACGATGTCGGATGTCCGCCGCGAGGAGTTCAACGCCGACCTCCGGGACTGGAAGGCCAAGGGCCTGCCGGATTCGCTGGCCGAGGAGCTGGCCGGGTTGCCGATGCTGGAGTTCGGCTGCGACATCGTCGAGATCGCCCACGCCCGCAAGTTGTCGCCGGTCGAAGTGACCCGTGCCTACTTCAGCCTGGGCGCGGCGCTGCACCTGCCGTGGCTGTATGCGCAGATCGAGGCGCTGCCGGTCGATGGACGCTGGCAGGCCCTGGCTCGCGGTGCCCTGCGCGACGAACTGGGTGCCCAGCAGCGCGCCCTGGTCGGGCAGATTCTCGCCACCGGCGGCAAGAAGCCGGCCGGCGAGAAGGTGGCCACCTGGCTCAAGCGCGACGATCCGACCCTGCGGTTCACCCAGGCGATGCTGACCGACCTGCTGAACCAGAAGACGCTCGACTACCCGACCGTGTCCGTGGCCGTGCGTCGACTGGCCCAGGTCGCCTCGGCCGGTACGGCGTAGTCGCGACGCAAGCAACGCGTCCGGCAACACCAGCGAGCGGCGATCCGGGGGCAGTCCCGGGTCGCCGTTCGTGTTTTTGCCTGCCCGATTTTGTCCTGCGTTATCCTGCGGCCATGACTCCGCCACTGCCGATCGGCGACTCGCCCCGCATCGCCTTCCTCGCCAGCGCCGCCGACGAGGCCCAGGCCGCGCGCGCGCAACTGCTGGCACGACACGAAGACCATCCGCCCGAACAGGCCGACGTCCTGGTCGCGCTCGGTGGCGACGGCTTCATGCTGCAGACCCTGCATCGCCACGGCGGCCTCGGCAAGCCGGTGTACGGGATGAAGCTGGGCACGATCGGTTTCCTGATGAACCACCTGGCGTTCGACGGCCTGCTCGAGCGCATCCACGCCGCCGAGCCGGCGGTGCTGCGACCGCTGGAGATGCTGGTGCAGACCGAGTCCGGCACCACCGTCGGTTCGCTGGCCTACAACGAGGTGTCGCTGCTGCGCCAGACGCGCCAGGCCGCGCACGTGTCGATCGAGCTCAATGGCCAGGTCCGCCTCGACGAACTGATCTGCGATGGCGTGCTGGTCGCGACCCCGGCGGGCAGCACCGCCTACAACTTCTCCGCGCACGGCCCGATCCTGCCGCTGGGCACCAACGTCGTCGCCCTGACCCCGATCGCCGCGTTCCGCCCCCGACGCTGGCGCGGTGCCGTGCTCAAGGCCGACACCGAGATCCGTTTCCGCGTGCTCGACCCCTACAAGCGCCCGGTCAGCGCCACCGCCGACTCGCATGAAGTCCGCGACGTGGTCGAGGTCATGATCCGCGAGTCGCACGACCGCACCGTGACCCTGCTGTTCGACCCGGAGCACAACCTCGAGGAACGGATGCTGGCCGAGCAGTTCACCAGCGGTTGACGCCGCACCGTCGCACCGCGTGCGACCCCGACCCGGCACAATGGCGACATGCCAGACGCGAATGCCAACCCGCTGATCGTCGCGATCTCCTCGCGCACCCTGTTTGACCTGGAGGACAGCCATGCGCTATTCGAGCGCGAGGGACTGGACGCCTACGCCGCGTTCCAGCGCAGCCACGAGGATGACCTGCTGCAGCCCGGCATCGCCTTCCCGCTGGTGCGCAAACTGCTCGGCCTCAACGACGGATCGCCACCGGAGGCGCCGCGGGTCGAGGTGATCCTGATCTCGCGCAACTCGGCCGACACCGGGCTGCGCATCTTCAACTCGATCGCCCACCACGGGCTGTCGATCAAGCGCGCGGCATTCAGCAACGGGGCGCCGCCGTTCCCCTACATTCGGCCATTCGGCGCCGACCTGTTCCTGTCGACCCATGGCGAGGACGTGCGCAGTGCGCTGGCGGCCGGCGTCGCCGCGGCGACGTTGTTGCCCGGCGCGCTGCTCTCGCCGCGCGCGCCGCACCACCGGCCCGACCAGTTGCGCATCGCCTTCGACGGCGACGCGGTGATCTTCGGCGACGAAAGCGAGCGGGTCTCGCGCGAGGGTGGGCTGGCCGCGTTCTCCGAGCACGAGCGCAGCCACGCCGGCGAGCCGTTGTCGGGCGGGCCGTTCCGCGGTTTCCTCGATGCCCTGCACCGGTTGCAGGCCGCGTTCCCGACCGGCGAGGAGGCACCGATCCGCACCGCGCTGGTCACCGCGCGCTCGGTACCGGCGCACGAGCGGGTGATCCGCACCCTGCGCGAGTGGGGGATCCGCCTGGACGAGGCATTGTTCCTCGGCGGGCGTTCCAAGGGACCGTTCCTGGAGGCGTTCGGCGCCGACATCTTCTTCGATGATTCCGAGCACAACATCGAGTCGGCCCGCGGCCTGGTGACCGCCGGCCACGTGCCCCACGGCGTGGCGAATCCGAAAAGGTAGCCCGCGCAGCCCAAGGATTTTGCAGGAGCGGCTTCAGCCGCGATCTGAAACTGTCCGCCCGTGCCGATTCCCGATCGCGGCTAAAGCCGCTCCTACAGAACAACGCCGTTACCGATCGGCGTCTGGTTCATCGCCCAGCGGCAACCGGATATCCGTCAGCCTCCACGCCAGCCCCTGGCGGCTCAGGACGAAGGTGACCGGGTCGCCATCCTCGTCCTCGATGGTCGCGGTGAACCGCGATAGCGACTCGAAACCATAGCTGGCGTCACGCAGGCGGTCCGGCGTAGGGGCCGTCTCGTAGGTGTTGTCGGTGATGCCGCCGCCACTGGCCCGGTGCCAGAGCGAGCGCCCCTCCATCAAGGCGCCGATGCCCGCCGGCGTCACCATCGTATCGACCATGCCGCCGGCGAGGCCGCTGGCAATCCGCACCGCGAACGCACCGAGCAGGCTCGACTGCGCGTCCGCTCCGGCCTTGCGCACCACGTAGTCGTCGACCTGCAGCTTGAGGTTGCCGCGCAAGGCAGGGAAGTCGACGTGCTCCGCCAGTTCGGCGGTGTCCTGCGTCTGCACCGCCTCGCGGATCGCGCTATAGGCAATGAACGGGCCGGCGGCGAGGTAGCCCAGCAGGAGCACGCCGAGGAGGACGATCAGGGCGATCCACTTCTTCATTTCAGAACTCCAGGTCGAGCGCCGCGCAGAGGTAGTCGACGAACGGGGCGAGGGTGGCGAGGTCGGTTCGCAGGGTCCTCAGCAGTCCCGGACCGGTCATTACCGCGTCATCGATCGCGCGGATGGCGACGAAGTTCTTGCGCCGCAGGTCGTCGGCGAACTCGAACTCGGGTGGGAAGCCGCGTGGCATCCGCACCAGCATTTCGCTGTCATCGAGTTCGAAGCGGCGACGCAGGCGCTGGCCGTGCGCGGCGGTATTCCAACTGGCTGGATTGTCGACGATGAAGTGCCGCACCCGGCGCACGGTGTCGGACCCCGGATGCCACAGGCCGGCACCGACGAAGCAGTTGCCGCCTTGCAGGTGCAGGTAGAACGATGGGGCCTCGACTTCGCGCCGGCGCTCGTGGAACAGGCGCGCGCCCTGCCAGGACTTGTAGGGCGACTTGTCGTTGGCGAAGCGGGTATCGCGCTGGATCCGGAACAGCGAGCCGCCGATGGCCTTGGGATCGGCGCGGAAGTGCGGGCTGACCTCGGCGACGACCGGCTGCAGGTCGGTCAGCAAGCGCTGGAACGGGCCGCGGACATGGGCGTAGTAATCGGCCTTGTGGGCGTGGAACCAGTCGCGGTTGTTGTTGCGCGCCAGGCTGCGCAGGAACTTGAAGCTGGCGGCGGTGAAGTAGGTGGACATGGGATTATCGTAACTCGGCCCTGCAGCTCTGTTTTTTCTGTAGGAGCGGCTTTAGCCGCGATCTGGAATCGGCGCGGGCGACCAACTTTCCGCTCGCGGCTAAAGCCGCTCCTACAACAGCCCGAGGCCTCAGGTGAGGCTGTGCTCGATGTCGCGGCGCCAGCTGTCGAGGTGCTCCAGCAGGGCGAGCCGGTCCGGATCGTTGGCGTGGGTTGCGCGCAGTTCGGCCAGTTCGGCGTCGAAGCGCTCGAACCCGTACTCGACCGCCTGCGGGTCACCGAGCAACCGCTGGCGTCGATAGTCGTCCCAGCGCGCACGCTCGCTGGCCGACAGCGTCCCGGGCCAGTTGCGGGCACGGTAGCGGAACAGCAGCTCCGGCAGGCGCGGGTCGCGGAACGCAAACGTGGCCATGCCCAAGGCTTCGGGCGGGGTGCTGCGGACACTCGGGAACAGCCGCTTGTCGCCGTCGCCGATAAAGCTGTCGTAAAGGCTGGTATCGATGTCGACGACGCGCTGCTCGCGCTCGCGGGCAAACACCTGGCGGACTTTCTCGGCCAGCCCCGGCCCGGCGGCGCGCAGGCGGGCCGCGTTGGCTTCGGCCTGCACCGGATCGATCCCGAGCCGTTCGAAATCCTCGGGGCGCAGGTGTGCCCAGGCCGACAGCGCCGGGCTGCGGTTGAGATGGATCTCCTTGAGCGCCACGCGTTGCTCGCCCTCGGCCAGGTCGGCGGCCCGCACATAGAGGCGCGCGGCGATGGCTTCGGCGTCGAGGTCGAGCAGGTCCTGCGGGTCCTGGGTCAGGTCGAACACGATCACCCGGTTGTCGATGTGCGGGTGCCGCGCCAGCGGGATCACCGGGGCGGCGCACAGCCGGCTGGCGGGAAAGCGCTGCGAGACGTTCAGCACCGGCGTCATCGCCACGGTGTCGAGCAGGCTGGCGGCATGGCGCTTGTCGCGCAGGCGCAGGGCGTAATCCCACAGCTTCGGTTGTGCCGTCTTGAGCTTGCGGGCGAGCCCTATCAGGGCGCGCACGTCCGACAACGCTTCGTGGGCGTCGCCTTCGCGCACGTCGTTGGCCTCGGCCAGGTGCTCCAACTTGAATGACGGGGTGCCGTCCTCGCGCTTGGGCCAGACCAGTCCCTCCGGGCGCAGGGCGTGGGCGAAGCGGAAAACGTCGAGGAGGTCCCAGCGCGAGTTGCCACCGCGCCATTCGCGTTCGTAGGCGTCGAAGAAGTTGCGAAAGAATCCGTAGCGGACGAATTCGTCGTCGAAACGCAGCGAGTTGTAGCCGAGGCTGCAGGTCTCGGGACGCGACATCTCCTCGTGGATCAGGGCGAACGCGGCGGCCTCGGTCATGCCCTCGCGCTGCGCATGTTGCGGGGTGATGCCGGTGATCAGGGTCGCGACCGGCGAGGGCAGCAGGTCGTCGGCCGGTTTGACGAAGATGCTGATCGGATCGTCGACCGGATTGAGGTCGGCATCGGTGCGGATCGCGGCGAACTGGGCGATGCGGCTGCTGCGCGGGTCCGCGCCGAAGGTTTCGAGGTCGTAGAACAGGAAGCTGGCTGGCATCGGTCAGGGGTGGTCGCGTCGATCGTGCGGGGTGGACTTCGTGTCTCGGGACGGGGACTTCTTTGGTCGTAGGAGCGACGTAAGTCGCTACCTGTACATCGTTCGGTCGGTCGGCGGGTCGCGACTTACGTCGCTCCTACAAGAGCGGTCACCTAGCTCTCTGGCGGTAACGGTTGTAGCCGTGCCACCACCGTAGCATCGACCGAGTCCCAGTCCAGGCTGTCCAGGCTGTCAAGCCCGCGGGTCAACTCCACCAGCAGCTCGCGTTGCAGGTTGCCGCGCTGCAGGGCGACGGCGTAGGGCAGGTGGCGGAAAGTGACCATCGCGTAGCGCGGGACGAAGCGGTCTGGGTGGCGGTCGGCGAGCCTGCGTTCCAGTTCTCGCTGCAACAGGTAGTCGTCGTCGTCGACGCGGTCGCGCATTTCCAGGTAGTTCTCCAGCGCCATGTGCTGGATCGCGCGGGCGTTGGGCAGACGCTCGGCCTGGAATGCGGCGAACGCGGCGGCGCGGTCGGGGGTCCTGTCGAGGTGTTCGGCCAGCGCCACGCAGTCCTCGAACGCGCAGTTCATGCCCTGGCCGTGGAACGGCACCATCGCGTGCGCGGCATCGCCGACCAGCACCGCGCGATCGTCCAGGTGCCAGCGGTCGAGGTACAGGGTGCCGAGGATCCCGGTCGGGTTGTGGTCGAAATCGCGCTCGAGTTCCGGTATCAGGCGCGAGGCGTCGGGGAACTCGCGCTCGAACAACGCGCGGGCCTCCGCGCCGGTGCGAATGGTGTCGAAGCCCGGAACGCCGGCGTCGGGGTCGGCCTGATTGGGCAGGAACAACGTGACGGTGAAAGTCGACTCGTCGTTCGGCAACGCGATGCACATGTAGCGGCCACGCGGCCAGATATGCAGGGCGTTGGCCTCCATCCGGAAGCTGCCATCGGCGGCCGGCGGGATCTCCAGTTCCTTGTAGGAATGGTCGAGGAAATCGGTACGACCCTCGGTGCCGGTCTCGGCCGCCATCGCCCCGCGCAGCACCGAACCGGCGCCGTCGGCCCCGACCAGGGTCTGGAACTGTACCTCGCGTTGGCTGTCGTCGCGCTCGTCGCCGAAGAACGCGATGCGCCGGTCGAAGTCGACCCGGTCCAGACGCTGGTGGAAATGCACCTTGGCGCCGGCCCGCTCGGCGATGTCGAGCAGCACCTGGTTGAGTTCGCCGCGGTGGACCGACCAGATCACCTCGCTGTCGTCGCGCCCGTAGCGCTGCAGGTCGGTGCGACCGTCGGCGAAGTGGACCATGCGCCCGCGCATCATCACTGCCTGCGCCATCACCGCGTCGTCGGCGTCGGCCTGGCGCAGGGCATGGCGGCCGCGCTCGGCCAGGGCGAGGTTGATCGATCGGCCGCGTTCGAGGTCGCGTTCGCGCGGGTCGCTGCGCTTCTCGTGGACGTCGACCTGCCAGCCGCGTCGGGCCAGCAGGGTGGCGAGCAGGGCGCCCGCGAGGCCGGCGCCGATGATGGTGAGATGCCTGGGATTGTCAGCCTGCACCGGTGTTCGCCCCTTCCGTCAGATTGAGCGGCAATTGCCGGCTCAGAGGGTATCGCGCCAAGCCAGGGTGGCCAGCACGAAGCGCAGGACATCTTCGTGGGTGTTGTACAGCGGCGCGGGCGAGATGCGGATCACGTCGGGCTCGCGCCAGTCGCCGAGCACGCCGTTGTCGGACAGGTATCCGAACAATTCGCGGCCCTGCTCGTGACCGCCGCGGACCCGGATCGACAACTGGCAGCCACGCTGCGCCGGCGTCTTCGGGGTCAGCACTTCGAGGATGTCGCCGAGGTGCGCATCGATCAGCGCCTCTAGGTAGCCGGTCAGGCGCAGCGACTTGGCCCGCAGCGCCGGCATGCCGACCCGGTCGAACAGGTCGAGCGAGGCGCGCAGCGGGGCCAGCCCGAGGATCGGCGGGTTGCTCAGCTGCCAGCCCTCGGCGCCGGAGGTAGGCACGAAATCGGGGCCCATCTGGAAGCGGGTGCTGGCGTCGTGGCCCCACCAGCCGGCGAACCGCGGCAGCTCGCGGTTGTCGGCATGGCGTTCGTGGACGAAGCAGCCGGCAACCGCGCCCGGACCGCTGTTGAGGTATTTGTAGTGGCACCAGACCGCGAAGTCGGCGTTGCTGTCGTGCAGCGCCAGTTCGGTGTTGCCGACCGCGTGGGCGAGGTCGAGGCCGCACAGCGCGCCGGCTTGATGCGCCAGCCGGGTAATTTCGGCGAGATCGAACGCCTGGCCGGTGCGGTACTGCACCCCCGGCCACAGCACCAGCGCCAGGCGCGGGCCGTGTTCGGCGATCGCGCGTCCGATCGCTTCCATCGAGAACAGCCCGCCGGGCTGGTCGGGCGCGAGTTCGATCAGGTCGGTCGTCGGGTCGAAGCCGTGGAACGCGATCTGCGACTCGACGGCGTAGCGATCCGACGGAAACGAGCCGGCCTCGATCAGGATCGCCGGACGCTCGGCGGTCGGCCGGTAGAAGCTCACCATCATCAGGTGCAGGTTGGCCGTCAGCGAGTTCATCGCCACCACTTCCTGCGGCCGCGCGCCGACCAGCCGCGCCAGCGACTCGCTCATCAGATGGTGGTAGCTCATCCACTGCGAGTTGCCGCGGAAGTGGCCTTCGACCGCTTCCATCGACCACTTGTCGAGCACGTCCTCGACCTGGGCGCGGGCGCCGCGCGGTTGCAGGCCCAGCGAGTTGCCGACGAAGTAGGCCTGCTCGCCGTCGCCATGCCGCGGCACGTGGAACTCGGCGCGCAGCGTCGGCAGCGGATCGGCGGCGTCGAGCGCGCGGGCGTGGGCGAGGTCGAGCGGATACGGGTCGGTCATGGAGTCTCTTTGTGGTTAATGGCGACGCGGGTCAGGCGAAGCGCGTCTTCGGCAGCCCGAGCCAGTCCAGCGCGGTGCCGTGGTACAGCCGGGCCTGCGCGGCTTCATCCAGCTGCAAAGAGGCGATGCCGGCGCCTGGCGCCTGTTCGCCGAGCGGGAAGGGGTAGTCGGTGCCGAGCATCACCCGGTCGACCCCGCAGGTGTCGAGCAGGTAGCGCAGCGCGGCGTCGTCGGCGACCCAGGAGTCGAAATACAGCCGGCTCAGGTACTCGCGCGGGTTGCGTGGATTGTCGGTGGCGACCAGGTCCGGACGCATGTTGAAGCCATGCTCGATCCGGCCGATCGTGTAGGGGAAGCTGCCGCCGCCGTGGGCGAGGCAGATCTTCAGTTTCGGCAGCCGTTCCAGCACGCCGCCGAAGATCAGGCTGCAGGCTGCGCGCGACTGCTCGGCCGGCATCCCGACCAGCCACGGCAACCAATACTTGGGCATGGTGTCGGTGCCCATCATGTCCCACGGATGCACCAGGATCGCCGCGCCCAGTTCGCTGGCGGCCTGGAAGAACTCGAACAGCTCGGGTGCATCCAGGTTCCAGTCACCGACATGGCTGCCGATCTGCACGCCCTGCAGGCCGAGCTGGTCCATGCAGCGCTCCAGCTCCTGGATCGCCAGTCGCGGCGACTGCAGCGGCACCGTGCCAATGCCGGCGTAGTGGCGCGGATAGTCGCGGCAGGCCTGGGCCATGTGGTCGTTGAGCGCCTGGTGCAGTTCCAGCGCATGGTGCGGCCGCGCCCAGTAGCAGAACATCACCGGCACCGTGCTCAGCACCTGCACCTGCACGTCGAACTGGGCGTAGTCGTCGATACGCTCCTGAGGGTCCCAGGTCTTCGACCAGATCTCGCGGAAGAACTTGCCGTCCTTGTAGATCCGGTGGCGCCCGTCCTCGGTGTGGTGGATCACCGGAAAGCGCAGGTCGCCGTACTTGCGCGCCAGGTCGGGCCAGTCGCGCGGCAGGCAGTGGGCGTGGGTGTCGATCTTGAGCATCGGGTCAGTCTACTTCCACCGTTGATCCGGCCGCGTCGGCGTCGACGGGGCGGGGAAGGGGGGCGGCGTTGTCGAGTTTGTAGACCACGCCATTCCTCATGACGAACGCCACGTTGCGCAGGTGCGCCGGATCGTCGACCGGATTGCCATCGACGGCGATGATGTCGGCCAAGTAGCCGGGCTGGATCCGTCCCAGTTCGTCGGCCATGCCGAGGATCTCCGCGCCGTTCGAAGTGGCGGCCTTGATCGCCTCCGCGGGCGGCACCCCGCTCGCCACGTACAGTCCGACCTCGCGTGCGGTGGCATCGGGCCCGACACTCGGCCCGCCATCGGTGCCCAGGCCGAGGCGGATGCCGGCACGCCATGCACGGCCGGCGGTGCCCATCGCGTCATCCGTCCACTGCCTGAGCTCATCGCGCTGCTTGCCGGCCGGGCCGGCGATCATGTCCAGGTTGGAACGCACGAAGGTCGCCACGAATGTCGTGGGCATCAGGAACGCGCCGTTGCGCTTGAACAGCTCGACGGAGCGGTCGTCGAAATAGGTTCCGTGCTCGATCGTCCGCACGCCAGATGCCAGTGCCAGGTTGATGGCGGCCGTGCTGTGCGCGTGGGCAGCGATCGGGCGCCCGGCCTGTCGCGCGGACTCCGCAATGGCTTTCATTTCATCGTCGAACAGGATCGGTGCGGCATCGGCATGGCCGCTCAACTCGCTCCCAGAGCCGGACACGGTGACCTTGATCCAGTCAGAGCCCCGCTCAATGTTCTCGCGAACGACCCGTCGACACGACTCGGTCCCGTTGCAGGTCGCAGGCTGATAGGACAATTCGCCCGGCCGCGCGGGCTCGGCGCCGTGGCCGCCGGTTCGCGACACTATCCTGCCGGCGGCAAATACGCGGGGACCGGGCACCCAACCCTCGGCGAACGCATCGCGCAAGGCGAACGTCACACCGGTATTGTCCCCCACGTCACGTACCGTGGTGACGCCGGCTTCTAGCAGGCGCTTCGCGAAACCGGCGGCCGAAAGTGCGAGTCGCGCTTCCGAACCGGCGGTTTCCATGCTGGCATCCATGATGATGGCCAAGTGCATGTGGAGGTCGACCAAGCCGGGCATCACGAACTTGTCGGACAGGTCGATGAGACGGGCGTCGGCTCCGAAATCGACGGCGGGCCTCAGTCCCGTTTGGACCGCGACGATCTTCCCGTCCCTGACGACGATCGTTTGCGGTCCCATCGCAGGTTGCCCCGGGTTCGCCAGCAGCGCGCCCGCGTGGATGACGATCGAGGGTCCCGCCGAGTCTGGCTCCTGGGAGCTGGCGGTACCCGGCTGCAACACGAAAACGGCGAGCCAGACGTACATCCATTGCCGGCATGGTTTCATGAAGATTCCCCTGGATACGGACAGTGGAGAGCGTCTGGACGCGTGCGCTCAGGCGCTGCCTTCGGTGTACTTGGCCGGCGCGGGATTCAAGTGTCCACACTCGCCACAGGTGCGGTGCTCGATCGATGCGTAGAAGCGGTCGAACACCGGCGGGAAGTCCTGTTCGATGTCGCGCAGCTGGAACAACTCCTCATACAGCTTGTGGTTGCAGCGCTCGCAGAACCACATCAGACCGTCCTTCTCGTGCGGCAGGCGTCGGCGTTCGATCACCAGGCCGACCGAATCGGGCATGCGCTGCGGGGAATGCGGCACACGTGGCGGCAGCAGGAAGGTCTCGCCGGCACGGATCGGGATGTCGCGGACCGCGCCATCCTCCTGCACCCGCAACACCATCTCGCCTTCCAACTGGTGGAACCACTCGGGGCCCTCGTCGAGGTGGTAGTCGGTGCGCGCGTTCGGGCCGCCGACCACCATCACGATGAAATCACCGTCATGGATCACCTTGTTGCCGACGGGGGGCTTGAGCAGGTGGCGATGCTCGTCGATCCATGCCTGCAGGTTGATCGGGTTCGGCAACATCGGTCACTCCTTCACGACGGCAACGCACTTCAGTTCGATCGCGATCGGCGTCGGCAGCGCGCTGATGCCGACGGTGGTGCGGCAGGGGGCGTGGTCGATGTCGGGGAAATATTCGGCCCAGACCGCGTTGTAGCGCGCGAAGTCGGCGTCCATGTCGGTCAGGTAGACGGTCACGTCGACCAGGTCCTGCCAGCGCGCGCCGCTGGCCTCCAGCACCGCGCGGACATTGGCGAACACCGCGCGCGCCTGGGCGTCGATGTTGTAGCTCAGCAGGCGGCCGTCGGCATCGTGGATGTTGCCGACGATGGCGTTGGTGTCGTGGTCGCGCGGGCCGATGCCGGAGAGGAACAGCAGGTTGCCGACGCGCCGGGCATGAGGATAGCTGCCGACCGGCCGGGGTGCGCTGCTGGCATGGATCGCGTCACTCATCTCATCGATCCTCGCGGTCGACCTGGATGCGGGAAAGGGCGTCGGCATAGATTCCCGGCAGCGACTCGGCGGAACTCACGTTGGCGCGGAGGTCGTGCACGCGGCCGTCGCGCAGGGTGTAGACCCAGCCGTGCACCGACAACGATTGGCCACGGCTCCAGGCGTCACGGACGATGGTGGTGTGGCAGACATTGACCACCTGCTCGAGCACGTTCAACTCGCACATGCGGTCGTGCTTCAGCTCGTCGTCCTCGAACGCGCGCAGGCTGGCGGCGTGCTTCTCGGCGACGTCGGTGACGTGGCGTACCCAGTTGTCGGCCAGTCCGAGGCGCTTGCCGTGCAACGCCGCGTGTACGCCACCGCAGCCGTAGTGGCCGACCACCAGGATGTGTTTGACCTTGAGCACGTCGACCGCGAACTGGATCACCGACAGGCAGTTGAGGTCGCTGGTGACGACGACGTTGGCGATGTTGCGGTGGACGAACACCTCGCCCGGCGAGACGTCGATGATCTGGTTGGCCGGTACCCGTGAATCCGAGCAGCCAATCCAGAGGAACTCCGGCGCCTGCTGGCGCGACAGGCGTTCGAAGAAGCCGGGATCCTCGGCACTGATGCGGTCGGCCCATTCGCGGTTCTTGTGCAGCAGTTCTTTCAGTGAATTCATGCAGGTTTATCCAATGTGGAGGCCGACGTTCTTGGCGTCGGTGAAGAATCGCATCGCTTCCAGGCCGCCTTCGCGGCCGAGGCCGGAACTGCCGGCGCCGCCGAACGGCGTACGCAGGTCGCGTTGCAGCCAGGTGTTGATCCAGACCATGCCGGCGCGCAGTTCGGCGGCCATGCGGTGGGCGCGGTTGAGGTCGCGGGTCCAGACCGACGCGGCGAGGCCGTAGTCGCCGGCATTGGCGAGGGCGAGGGCGTGGTCGTCGCTGTCGAACGGTTGCAGGGTGACGACCGGACCGAAGATCTCCTCGCGGTTGCTCGTGCAGTCGGGGCCGAGGTTGTCGATCACGGTCGGGGCGACGAACCAGCCGGGGCGGTCGAGCGGGTTGCCGCCACAAAGGACGTTGCCGCCTTCGTCGCGGGCGCGTTGCAGCGCCGCCACGACCTTGTCGAAATGGTCTTGCGACACGAGCGGGCCGAGCTGGTTGTCCTCGTCGATCGGGTCGCCGATGCGCAGTGTCAGCGCCTGTTCGACCAGTGCGTCGCGGAACTCGTTGTAGATGCCGCGCTCGATGAGGATCCGCGAGCCGCACAGGCAGATCTGCCCCGAGTTCTGGAACGCGGAGCGGACGACGGTCTCGAGATGGTCGCGCCAGTCGCTGTCGGCGAACACCAGCGTGGGGTTCTTTCCGCCGAGTTCGAGCGAGAGTTTCTTCAGCAACGGCGCGGTCAACCCGGCGATGCGGCGGCCGACCGCGGTGCTGCCGGTGAACGACACCGCCTTGACCTGCGGGTGGGTTACCAGCGGTTCGCCGACCTCGGGCCCGCGGCCGTGGACGATGTTGAGCACACCGGCCGGGAAGCCAATCTCCGCCGCCAGTTCGGCCAGCATGGTTGCGGTGACCGGGGTGATCTCCGAAGGCTTGGCGACCACGGTGTTGCCGGCGGCCAGCGCCGGCGCGATCTTCCAGGTCAGCAGGTACAGCGGCAGGTTCCACGGCGAGATCGTCGCGACCACGCCGAGGGGAGCGCGCAGCGTGTAGTTGAGCCCGGCTTCGCCGTGGTGGGACTCGCTGGCGAACTGGGTCGCGGCATGGGCGAAGAAACGCAGGTTGCTGACCGCGCGCGGGATCTCGACTTCGCGGGCGAGCTTGATGGGTTTTCCGCCGTCGCGCGACTCGGCGTGGGCGAAGTCGTCGAGTCGGGCTTCCAGCGCGTCGGCCAACTTTTCCAGCCAGCGGGCGCGCTCGCTGTTGCGCTGTGCGGACCAGCCGGGGAACGCGGCCTGCGCGGCGGTGACGGCGGCTTCCGCATCGGCGGCGTTGCCGTCGGCCACTTCGGCGAACGCGCGGCCCAGGGCCGGATCGAAGACATTAAGCCAGCGACCCGAGGCCGCTTCGCGTGCTTTGCCGTCGATCCAGTGGGTCAGGCGCATCCGCAAAGCTTAGCGCGGACGCCGTGGATACGTCGCCGTCCGGTGCCAATCAGATCGACTGCATGCGGCCGCCGTCGACGGCCAGGCTGACGCCGTTGATGTAGGCGGCGGCCGGCGAACACAGGAACGCGATGGCGGCGGCGACTTCCCCCGGCTGGGCGAAACGTCCCGCCGGCACGGTCTTGCGCATGCCGTCGGCGATCTGCTGCTCGCTTTGGCCGGTGGCCTTGGCGCGGTCGGACAGAATCTGCGCGATGCGGCCGGTCTCGGTGAAGCCCGGCAGCACGTTGTTGACGGTGATGCCGTCGCCGGCGAGTTCGCGCGACAGGGTCTTGGCCCAGCTCGCGACCGCGCCGCGGGTGGTGTTGGACACGCCGAGGTTGGCGATCGGCTCGCGCACCGAGGTCGAGATCACGTTGACCACGCGACCCCAGCCGTCGGTCCGCATCCCGGGCAACACCGCCTGCAACAGCGTGTGGTTGGCGACCAGGTGCTTGTTGAAGGCGTCCAGGAATGCCGGGATGTCGGCATTGCACACGGCGCCGCCGGGCGGGCCACCGGTGTTGTTGACCAGGATGTGCACCGGCTTGCCGGCGACGAGCGCCTCGACCTGCGCGCGCAGCTTGTCGGTATCGGCGACGTCGGCCGCGATCCAGCCGTGGTGCTGGTGGTCGGTGCGCGGCAGGTTTCCCGCGACCTCGCGCAGGGATTCTTCGCGTCGCGCCAGCACGGTCACGTCGGCGCCGAGCAGGGCCAGTTCATGCGCCGCCGCCCGGCCGATGCCTTCGGATGCGCCGCAGACGAGGGCGTGCCGGCCGGTGAGGTTCAGGTCCATATCTTCAGTCTCCTGCGATCGGGCGGGCCATGCGCTCGCGCATCAGCCGCGCGATCGCCCGGCCACGGTCGCCACCGAGGGCGTCGAGGCGATCGGCTACGGCAGCGCGGTTGGCCGGCGGGTGGTTCTGGTTGAGCTTGAACTTCAGGTTGGCCTGCTCGACCCGCACGCGAAAGCCGATGATCCCGCGCAGCTGTACGCGCTGGTCGTCGCGCTCCGGCTGGAAGCGCCAATCGCCGCCGACGATCGCTTCGTGACGGTCGCTGAGTTCGCCAACCAGTGCGGACAACGACGGCTCGTCATCGAAGGTGTGCAATTTGCCGTGCAGGTGTGCCACCGCGTAGTTCCAGGTCGGCACCCGGGCTTCGGTTTCCTTGTCGGGGTACCAACTCGGCGAGACATAGGCGTGCGGCCCGTGCACGACCGCGATGGCCGGACCGGCGTGGCGCGCCTGCGGGTTCGGCCGGGCGAAATGGCCCACGAGCTCGATCGCCTCGCCCTCGCGCCGGTACAGCACCGGCAGGTGGCTTACCGTGGGCAGCCCATCGCGCACTGTGACCAGGGTGATGAAGTTGTCATCGGCCAGCAGCGCGTCGAGTGCGACCAGGTCGGTTTCGACGAATGCGGAGGGCGGATACATGGAGGGTCTCAGCGCCGGGCCGGCAGTTTCTGCACCATCCGCTCGCGCAACTGACCGTCATCGTCGGCCTGCGGCGGGATCAGTTCCTCAAGGCTGAGACCGCGCGCGGTGGCATCGTCCTCGTCCATGCCATCCAGCGCGGTGAACTCGGCGTCCATCAGAGCGGCGCGGGCGCTGTCCTCGCTGTCGTAGGGCAGGGTGTTGCCGTCGCTGTCGAACACCTCGGCGGTGCCGGCGTCGAGCACCCTCAGGCGTGCCCAGATCACGGTGCGGCCGAGGGCGGCCAGCCACCACTGGCTGTTGTCATCCGTACTCATGAGGCCACCAACGACAGCAGGTAAAGGACTCCGGCGCCGACCAGACCGGCGATGATCACCCACAGCGCGACCCGCGCCGGGGTGGCGAGGCCATCGAGGTTGCGGTCGCCCATCGCCCGGTAGCCGCCGCGCAGCAGCCACAGCCATGCCGATGGCCGGGCGAAGGCGTTGGAGCCGAGATCGGATTGCAGAGCGGGGTGGCGATCGCGCACATGGACCAGCATCAGCGGCCAGAAGATCACGAACGCGGTCGCACCGGCGATTGCCAGGGCGAGGAACAGCAGGGCGAGGAACAGGATCACCGGCTCAGAACTCCGCGTTGCCCGGGGCGCGCGGGTAGGGGATCGCGTCGCGGATGTTGCTCAGCCCGCAAACGTAGACCACCAGCCGCTCGAAGCCGAGGCCGAAGCCCGAGTGCGGCACCGTGCCGTAGCGGCGGAAGTCGCGGTACCAGCCGTAGTGCTCCGTATCGAGGCCGAACTGGGCCATGCGCGCGTCGAGTACGTCCAGTCGCTCCTCGCGCTGCGCACCGCCGATGATCTCGCCGATGCCCGGCGCCAGCACGTCCATCGCCGCGACCGTCTTGCCGTCGTCGTTGAGGCGCATGTAGAACGCCTTGATGTGCTCGGGATAGTTGGTCACCACCACCGGGCGACCGACATGCTGCTCGGTCAGCCAGCGCTCGTGCTCGGTCTGCAGGTCCAGGCCCCATTCGACCGGGAACTCGAACTTGTGCCCGGACTTCTGCAGCAGGCCGATCGCGTCGGTGTAGTCGATCCGCTCGAACGGCGCGTTGATGAACGCGTCCAGCCGGGTCACTGCGTCCTTCTGCACGCGCTCGGCGATGAACGCCATGTCGTCGCCGCGCTCGTCCAGCACCGCGCGGAACAGGTACTTGAGGAAGTCCTCGGCGATCCCGGCGGTCTGCAGCAGGTCGGCGAAGGCGATCTCCGGCTCGACCATCCAGAACTCGGCCAGGTGGCGGGTGGTGTTGGAGTTCTCGGCGCGGAAGGTCGGGCCGAAGGTGTAGACCTTGCTCAGGGCGAGGCAATACGCCTCGACGTTGAGCTGGCCGGACACGGTCAGGAAGGTTTCCTTGCCGAAGAAGTCGCGCGAAAAATCCACCGCGCCGCTCTTGTCGCGCGGCAGGTTGGCCATGTCCAGGGTCGAGACCCGGAACATCTGCCCGGCGCCCTCGGCGTCGGAAGTGGTGACGATCGGGGTGGTGATCCAGTAGTAGCCCTGCTCGTGGAAGAACCGATGCACCGCCTGCGCCAGGCAGTGGCGGATGCGGGTGACCGCGCCGAACAGGTTGGTCCGCGGGCGCAGGTGGGCGACCTCGCGCAGGAACTCCAGCGAGTGCGCCTTGGGCTGGATCGGGTAGGTCTCCGGGTCGTCGACCCAGCCGACCACCTCGACCTTGCTGGCCTGGATCTCGAAGCCCTGGCCCTGGCCCTGCGAGGCCACCAGCTCGCCGGTGGCGATCACCGAGCAGCCGGCGGTCAGGTGCTTCACCTCGTCCTCGTAATTGGGCAGGGTGCTGGGCGCGACCACCTGGATCGGCGCGAAGCAGGAACCGTCACTGACATTGACGAAGCTCAGCCCGGCCTTGGAGTCGCGCCGGGTGCGCACCCAGCCGCGGACCGTGACTTCGCCACCGGCGGGCAACTTGCCTGCGAGCGCATGTTCGACGCTGACCACCGTCATGCCTTGAATCCTTGCCTGTTCGGGCCGATATGGAGAGGGCCGGAGTTTACCGGGACGGACCAGCCGAAGCGATTGCATCCGCCTCGGAAGCCCTGCTGCAAACACCTATAATGGCAGCATCAACGGAGTTTTCATGAGCATCAGCCTGACCCCCGCCGCGCTCGCCCGCGTGCAGCGCTTCCTCGTCGAGACCCCCGACGCGATCGGCCTGCGCTTCGGCGTGACCAAGACCGGTTGCTCGGGCTGGCAGCACGTGGCCGACCTGGCCAAGGAAGAGCGCGCTGGCGACACCGTGTTCGAGCAGGACGGGGTGCGCATCTATGTCGACATGCTGAGCCTGCCGCAGGTCGACGGCACCCAGATCGACCTGGTCAAGCAGCGATTGGGTGAACAGTTCCTTTTCCGCAACCCGAACGCCAATGCCGAATGCGGCTGCGGCGAGAGCTTCACCACCGACGCCGACGCGGCGTAAGGTCCGGCGGGTCCAGCCGGAACGGCGTCACGTCGGCGGCGCGGCTTGCGGACGCCTCCCGGCGGTTAATTGATTCCGGGGCCGAATTCCTGCGATAATTACCGGCTTCCTCCAGCCAGGCTGGTGGAACCTTGCTCTACCGCGCCGACGGGGTCACCCGACCCGGTGGCGGGGGGCTGACCCGGCCGTCCGGCCGATATCCACAAGGACAACACCATGCGTCACTACGAAGTCGTGTTCCTGGTCCACCCGGACCAGAGCGAGCAGGTCCCGGCCATGATCGAGCGCTACAAGGGCTTGATCGAGGCGGGCGAGGGCAAGATCCACCGTCTCGAGGACTGGGGCCGCCGCCAGCTGGCGTACCCGATCGAGAACCTGGTCAAGGCCCACTACGTGCTGCTCAACATCGAGTGCAGCCAGGCCGTGCTCAACGAGCTGGTCGACGGGTTCCGTTTCAACGACGCCGTGCTGCGTCACCTGGTCATGCGTCGCGACGAGGCCGACACCGAGCAGTCGCTGATCATGAAGTTCAAGGACGAGAAGGGCGACAAGCCCGACCGTGGCGATCGCGGTGATCGTGGCGACCGTCCGCGTCGCGACGACGACCGCAGCGAAGGCAAGGCCGACGACGCCGAAGCCAAGTCCGACGACACCGAAGCCGCCTGACCGCGCACTCCAGGAGCACACCCATGTCCAAGTTTTTTCGCCGCCGCAAGTTCTGCAAGTTCACCGCCGAGGGCGTCAAGGAGATTGATTACAAGGATCTCAACACCCTGCGCCAGAACCTCACCGAGACCGGCAAGATCGTGCCGAGCCGCGTGACCGGGACCAAGGCCAAGTACCAGCGCCAGCTGGCCACGGCCGTCAAGCGCGCGCGTTTCCTCGCGCTGATCCCGTACACCGACAACCACAACGCGTAAGCCTTCCAGCCATTCGGACAGCCATCGCTGCGGGGCGCGAGCCCCGCTAACGAATACGGAGCAACACCATGCAACTGATCCTCCTGCAGAACGTGCAGAACCTCGGCAAGCTCGGCGACAAGGTGGACGTCAAGCCGGGTTACGGTCGCAACTTCCTGGTCCCGCAGGGCAAGGCCACGCCGGCCACCGCCACCAACCTGGCCGAGTTCGAGGCGCGCCGCGCCGAGTACGAAGCCAAGGCCAAGGCCACCCTGGACGAAGCCGAGGCCCGCCAGGCCAAGCTGGCCGACGTGTCGATCACGATCCGCGCCAACGCCGCCACCGAAGGCAAGCTGTACGGCTCGATCACCACCCGCGATATCGCCGAGGAGCTGACCAAGGCCGGCCATCCGGTCGAGAAGTCCGAGGTGATCATGGGCGAGGGCGCGATCCGCCGCACCGGCGAGTACGACGTCGTCATCCATCTGCACGCCGACATCGAGAGCACCGTCAAGGTGATCGTCGAGGGCGAAGTGGTCTGATCCACGGCTTCAATGTTGTATCCGCGGGCGCCGTCGAGGCGCCCGTTTCATTTGTGGCGCCGTGAACGTTCCGATCCGAACGGGTGAGACGCAGAACCGCTACAAACGTGTGTTATCCACAGGTTGCTCCGTCGCGTATCCACACCCGGAGTCCCTACGATGTGTCCTTGATCCGTTTTGATGGCCATGGACCCGGCCGTGCAGGGGAGTGAACCTACCGATGAGCGCACGCGCGGGTTTTCGCGGAGAGTTTGGAAGCGACAGGCGATTCGAGACCCGGGCCGAGCAGCGCGTCGACCAGTTGCGCATCCCCCCCCAATCGATCGAGGCCGAGCAGGCCGTGCTCGGCGGCCTGATGCTGGCGCCCGACGCCTACGACACCGTCGCCGACAGCCTCACCGAACGCGACTTCTACCGCCGCGACCACCAGCTGATCTTCCGCGCGATCCGCGAGCTGGCCGAGAAGAACAAACCCTTCGACGCCGTCACCCTCGGCGAATGGTTCGAGTCGATGGGGCAGGCCGAGCAGGTCGCCGGCGGCGCCTACCTGATCGAGCTGGCCAGCACCACGCCGTCGGCGGCCAACATCAAGGCCTACGCCGAGATCGTGCGCGACAAGGCGGTGTTGCGGCAGTTGATCGAGGTCGGCACCGGGATCGTCAACGACGGCTTCCAGCCCGACGGCCGCGACAGCAGCGAGATCCTGTCCTCGGCCGAGCAACAGGTGTTCGCGATCGCCGAGGCCGGGGCCAAGGGCCGCACCGACTTCACCGCGATCAACACCGCGCTGTCGGAAGCCTTCGACGTGTTGCAGACGCGCTACGCCGCTGGCGGCAGCGTCACCGGCCTGCCAACCGGTTACACCGATTTCGACGAGATGACCGCCGGCCTGCAGCCAACCGACCTGCTGATCCTCGCCGCGCGCCCGGCGATGGGCAAGACCACGCTCGCGCTCAACATGGCCGAGTACGCCGCGATCAAGAGCAAGAAGGCCGTGGCCGTCTTCTCGATGGAAATGTCGGCCAGCCAGCTCGCCCTGCGCCTGATCTCGTCCAACGGCCGGGTCAACGCCCAGCGCTTGCGCAGCGGCCAGCTCGAGGACGAGGACTGGAGCCGGGTGACCAGCGCGATCCGAATGCTCAAGGAAGCCAAGATCTTCATCGACGACACCCCCGGGCTTTCGCCCGATGCGCTGCGGGCCAAGGCGCGACGGCTCAAGCGCGAGCACGACCTGGGCCTGATCGTGGTCGACTACCTGCAGCTGATGGCCGTGCCCGGCAACCAGGAGAACCGCGCCACCGAGATCTCCGAGATCTCGCGCTCGCTCAAGCACCTGGCCAAGGAACTCAACGTCCCGGTGATCGCGCTCTCGCAGCTCAACCGCTCGCTGGAAACGCGTGCCGACAAGCGCCCGGTGATGGCCGACCTGCGCGAGTCCGGCGCGATCGAGCAGGACGCCGACGTGATCGTCTTCATCTACCGCGACGACTACTACAACAAGGAAAACTCGCCGGACAAGGGCCTGGCCGAGATCATCATCGGCAAGCAGCGTAACGGCCCGACCGGCTCGGTGAAGCTGAAGTTCTTCGGCGAATACACCCGCTTCGACAACCTCGCGCACGACGCGGTCGGCAGCTTCGAGTAACCATGTCCCGGCCCACCACCGCGACCATCCACACCGACGCCCTGCGCCACAACCTCGGCCAGGTCCGCGCCCGCGCGCCAGGCAGCCGGGTCATGGCCGTGGTCAAGGCCGATGGCTACGGCCACGGCCTGGAGCGGGTCGCACGCGCGCTCGGTGGCGCCGATGCATTCGGCGTCGCCGCGCTGTCGGATGCCGAGCGCCTGCGCGCGGCCGGCATTTCGCAACCGATCCTGTTGCTGTCGGGGTTCAACGAGGCGTCCGACATCCCGCGCCTGCGCAAGCTGCATGTCGACTCGGTCGTCCATCATCCCAGCCAGTTGCAGATGCTCGAACAGGCCGGTGCCGGCGAGCCGCTGCGCTGCTGGCTCAAGGTCGACACCGGCATGCACCGCCTCGGCTTCGCGCCCGAGGCGGTGCGCGACGCGCATGCGCGATTGACCGCAATGCCCGGCGTGGTCGGCGAGGTCCGGCTGCTCAACCATTTCGCCAGTTCCGACGAGTTCCTCGGCAGTGCCGGCGATGGCCGCCAGACCCGCGAGCAGATCCGCATCTTCAACGAGGTGACCGCCGGCCTGCCGTGCGAGCGCTCGCTGGCCAATTCGGCCGCGATCCTCGGCTGGCCCGATGCCCACGCCGACTGGGTTCGCGCCGGCGGGGCGCTGTATGGAATGTCGGTGGTGGAAGGAAAAACCGGTGCCGACTTCGGCCTGCGTCCGGCGATGACGTTCGCGACCCGCCTGCTTGCGGTCAACCACATCCGCAAGGGCGAGCGCATCGGCTACGGCGCCACCTGGGAAACCCCGGACGACATGCCGGTCGGGGTCGCGGCGATCGGTTATGGCGACGGCTATCCGCGCGCCGCTCCGGCCGGCACGCCGATCCTGGTCAACGGCCAGCGGACCCAGGTCATCGGCCGGGTCTCGATGGACCTGATGACGATCGATCTGCGCAACATCGCCGGCGCCAGGGTCGGCGACCCGGTTTTGCTGTGGGGCCCGGAGTTGCCGGTCGAGGTGATCGCGAGCGCTGCCGGTACCATCGGCTACGAGTTGACCTGTTCGATCACCCGCCGGGTGCGATTCGTCGAACGCTGAGCCTGCCGAAAGCTGAATGGGGGTTTGGCTCCATCACCTGTTTCATACGCCGACGTGATTAGCTTGGGCCTGCTATTCAGGCCCACAGCCACGAAAGGGACAGACATGAAAAACCAGACCAAACTCGCGCTCGCCACAGCCGCGATGACCGCCATGATGGCCGGCTGCATGACCACTGGAGGTGGTTATGGGCAAGACCCGTACGGTTCGCAGGATCCGTATGGCCAGCCGCAGAGCGAGTACGACCGCACCAAAAAGGGCGCGCTGATCGGTGCCGCCGTGGGTGCCGTTGCCGGCCTGCTCAGCGGCGACGACGCCACCGAACGCCGCCAGCGCGCGCTGGTGGGCGCCGGCGTCGGCGGCCTCGCCGGCGGCGCCATCGGCAACTACCAGGATCGCCAGGAGCGTGCCTTGCGCGAGCGAATGGCCGGCACCGGCGTCGACGTGGTGCGCCAGGGCGACAACATCACCCTGAACATGCCGGACAACATCACCTTCGGGTTCGACAGCTCGGCCTTGCAGCCGCAGTTCTACCCGGTGCTCGACGACGTCGCCGCGACTCTGCGCGAGTACAACCAGACCATCGTCGAGGTGGCCGGCCACACCGACAGCAAGGGCACCGACGCCTACAACCAGCAATTGTCGGTGCGGCGTGCCGACGCAGTGGGCGACTACCTGCTGTCGCGGGGACTGATGCGCGACCGCTTCATCATCACCGGCGCCGGCGAGAGCCGCCCGGTCGCCAGCAACGATACCGATGCCGGGCGAGCGCAGAACCGCCGTGTCGAGATCACCCTGGTGCCGATCCGTTCCTGATCGGGCGACGCCATTGCAGTATCGAGAACGGGTCCCGTCAGGGGCCCGTTTTCATTTCAATCATCGTCCGGCGACGAAGACCTGGCGCCATCGCGATGCCGTCCAGGCTTGCGATCCAGCAAGCCGAGAAGGGCGAGTACCGCCAGCGTGAGGACGGTCGCCGCCACGGCGAGCACGTAGTAGTGGAATCCGGCGGCGATCCCGACCACGGCCACCATCAGCAGCGACGACGCGGTGGTGATGCCCTTCACGTGCCCGCGGCGTCCGAAGATGGTGCCGGCGCCAATGAAGGCGACCCCGGCGATGACCGCCTCCACCAGGCGCAACGGGTCGATTCGCAGGAACGACGGCATCGCCTCGATCACGGCGGGGTCTTCCAGGGTCAACCGGCCCACCCCGACCAGCAACGCGGCGGCGCCGGCGACCAGCATGTGGGTGCGGAATCCCGCGGGGCGGTCCTTGAGTTCGCGCTCGAACCCGACGGCGCCGCCGAGCACCATGGCGATTGCGGTGGCGGCGAGCGCTTCCAGCTGGGTCATCCATTCCATCACCGCAGCATCGGTGCAGGCGCGTCAAAACCTTGTCAGCGGCGACATTGCGGAAACCCGCGTTAGTGTTCGTGAACGCATCGTCACGCTGGATAAGGTAGTTTTCAAAAAATTTCACAAATGATTCCGCTTTGTCGGGCTCGGGGGGAGCAGATAGCGTGGGTACAGATTCCAGGCGCGCGGTGCGTGCCGAAGTGGTTGCGGCATCCGATAACGACGCTACCCAGCGACTGCTCGAAGCCCTGTGCGCGGTGCGCGATGGCGACTTCAGCGTCCAGCTTCCGGTCCATTGGGAAGGCGTTCACGGCAAGCTTGCCGATTGCGTCAACGCGATCGTCGCCAGCAACCGGCACATGGCCGATGAGCTGGCCCGGGTTGGCAAGGCGGTCGGCCAGGACGGCCAGACCGGCAAGCGCCTGGCGGTGGCCAACCATGGCGGCGCGTGGTTCGGCATGCAGCAATCGGTCAATGGCCTGATCGAGGATCTGGTGCGCCCGGTCGAGACCATGACCGAGGCCATGGCCGCGGTCGCCAAGGGCGACCTGAGCCGCACCCTGCCGCTGGAGGTCGATGGCCGCGAGCTGAAGGGCGAGTTCCTGCGCTCGGCGAAGATCGTCAACCGCATGATCGACCAGATGAGCGAGTTCAGCGCCGAGGTCACCCGTGTGGCGCTGGAGGTCGGCACCGCCGGCCGGCTCGGTGGCCAGGCCAAGGTCAAGGGCGTGTCCGGCGTGTGGAAGGACCTGACCGACTCGGTCAACGAGCTGGCGTCCAACCTCACCACCCAGGTCCGCAACATCTCCGAGGTCACGATCGCGGTGGCCGACGGCGACCTGTCGCGCAAGATCACCGCCGACGTGCGCGGCGAGATGGCCCAGCTCAAGGACGCCATCAACACGATGGTCGACCAGCTGCGCAGCTTCGCCTCGGAGGTGACCCGGGTGGCGCGCGAGGTCGGCACCGAGGGCAAGCTCGGCGGCCAGGCCGAGGTGCCCGACGTCGCCGGCACCTGGAAGGACCAGACCGACTCGGTCAACGCGCTGGCGTCCAACCTCACCACCCAGGTCCGCAACATCGCCGAGGTCACCACCGCGGTGGCGAAGGGCGATCTGTCGCGCAAGATCGGCGTCGATGCGCAGGGCGAGATCCTGGCGGTGAAGAACACCGTCAACACGATGGTCGACCAGCTCAACGGTTTCGCCGCGGAAGTCACGCGCGTGGCGCGCGAGGTCGGCACCGAGGGCAAGCTCGGCGGCCAGGCCCAGGTGCCCGACGTCGCCGGCACCTGGAAGGACCTGACCGACCACGTGAACTCGATGGCGTCCAACCTGACCAGCCAGGTCCGCAACATCGCCGAGGTCACCACCGCGGTGGCCAAGGGCGACCTCTCGCGCAAGATCACGGTCGACGTGCGCGGCGAGATGCTCGAGCTCAAGAACACCCTCAACACGATGGTCGACCAGCTCAACAGCTTCGCCGCCGAGGTCACGCGCGTGGCGCGCGAGGTCGGTACCGAAGGCAAGCTCGGCGGTCAGGCCACGGTGCCCGGGGTCGACGGCACCTGGGCCGACCTGACCGACTCGGTCAACTCGATGGCGTCCAACCTGACCAGCCAGGTCCGCAACATCGCCGAGGTCACCACCGCGGTGGCCAAGGGCGACCTCTCGCGCAAGATCACGGTCGACGTGCGCGGCGAGATGCTCGAGCTCAAGAACACCCTCAACACGATGGTCGACCAGCTCAACAGCTTCGCCGCCGAGGTCACGCGCGTGGCGCGCGAGGTCGGTACCGAAGGCAAGCTCGGCGGTCAGGCCACGGTGCCCGGGGTCGACGGCACCTGGGCCGACCTGACCGACTCGGTCAACGCGATGGCGTCCAACCTGACCAGCCAGGTCCGCAACATCGCCGAGGTCACCACCGCGGTGGCCAAGGGCGACCTGTCGCGCAAGATCGGCGTCGACGCCCAAGGCGAAATCCTCGCGGTGAAGAACACCGTCAACACGATGGTGGATCAGCTCAACAGCTTCGCCGCCGAGGTGTCGCGCGTGGCGCGCGAGGTCGGCACCGAGGGCAAGCTCGGCGGTCAGGCCACGGTGCCGGGGGTCGACGGTACCTGGGCCGACCTCACCGACAACGTCAACGCGATGGCGTCCAACCTGACCTCCCAGGTGCGCAACATCGCCGAGGTCACCACCGCGGTGGCCAAGGGCGACCTGTCGCGCAAGATCGCGGTCGACGTCAAGGGTGAGATGCTCGAGCTCAAGGACACCATCAACACGATGGTCGACCAGCTCAACAGCTTCGCCGCCGAAGTGACGCGCGTGGCCCGCGAGGTCGGCACCGAAGGCAAGCTCGGCGGCCAGGCGCGGGTGCCCGGTGTCGCCGGCACCTGGAAGGACCTCACCGACAACGTCAACTCGATGGCGTCGAATCTTACCTCTCAAGTGCGCAACATCGCCGAGGTCGCGACCGCGGTGGCCAAGGGCGACCTGTCGCGCAAGATCGGCGTCGATGCGCAGGGCGAGATCCTGCAGCTCAAGGACACCCTCAACACGATGGTGGACCAGCTCAACAGCTTCGCCGCCGAGGTGACCCGGGTGGCGCGCGAGGTCGGCACCGAAGGCAAGCTCGGTGGCCAGGCGACGGTGCCCGGCGTTGCCGGCACCTGGGCCGACCTGACCGACAACGTCAACTCGATGGCGACCAACCTCACCACCCAGGTGCGCGGCATCGCCCGGGTGGTGACCGCGGTCGCCACCGGCGACCTGACCCGAAAGCTGACGGTGGAAGCCAAGGGCGAGATCGCCGAGCTGGCCGACACGATCAACTCGATGACCGACACCCTGGCGATCTTCGCCGACCAGGTGACCACGGTGGCGCGCGAGGTCGGCGTCGAGGGCCGCCTCGGCGGCCAGGCCAAGGTTCCGGGCACCGCCGGCATCTGGGAGAACCTGACCGGCAACGTCAACCAGCTCGCCGCCAACCTGACCACCCAGGTGCGCGCGATCGCCGAGGTCGCCACCGCGGTGACCCAAGGCGACCTGACCCGCTCGATCCAGGTCGACGTCAGCGGCGAGCTGGCCGACCTCAAGGACAATATCAACGCGATGATCGGCACCCTGCGCGCCACTACCGAAAGTGGCCGCGAGCAGGACTGGTTGAAGACCAACATGGCGACTTTCAGCGGCATGATGCAGGGCCAGCGCGACCTGATCACGCTGGGCAACATGCTGCTGTCGGAACTCGCCCCGCTGGTCAATGCGCACAAGGGCCTGATGTACGTCGTCGATGCCGACGAGACCGGCGGCAAGCGGTTGCTGCGGCAGCTCGCCGGCTATGCGAGCAGCGGCTCGGCCGAAGCCCGGACCGTGCTGGAACTCGGCGAGGGCCTGATCGGCCAGTGCGCGGCCCAGGCGCGGGTGATCATGATCGACGACGTCGAGCCTGGCACGGTGCAGATCCGTACCGGCCTGCTGGACCTCGTGCCGCGCAGCGTGATCGTGCTGCCGGTGCTGTTCGAGGACGAGGTCAAGGCGGTGATCGAGCTGGCCTCGCTGTCGGAGTTCACCGTCTCCCAGCGCGCGTTCCTGGAGCAGCTGTCGCGCAGCATCGGCATCGTGCTCAACACGATCGAGGCAACGATGCGCACCGAGCGCCTGCTGGCGCAGTCGCAGCAGCTGGCCGGCGAACTGCAATCGCAACAGAAGACCCTGCGCCAGACCAATGAGGACATCGCCCTGAAGGCGGCGTTGCTGGCGGAGCAGAAGAACGAGGTCGAAGGCAAGAACCTGCAGATCGAGCACGCCCGCCGCGCGCTTGAGGAGAAGGCCGCCGAACTGGCATTGACCTCGCGCTACAAGTCCGAGTTCCTCGCCAACATGTCGCACGAGCTGCGCACGCCGCTGAACTCGATCCTTATCCTCGGCCAGCAACTGGCGGAGAACGTCGAGAACAACCTGACCCCGCGCCAGGTCGAGTTCGCCAGCACCATCCACGGCGCCGGCACCGACCTGCTGCACCTGATCAGCGACATCCTCGACCTGTCCAAGATCGAGTCCGGCACGGTCACCGTCGACAACGAGGAAATCAGCTTCAAGCACCTGCGCGAGAACATGGAGCGCTCGTTCCGGCATGAAGCCGAGCGGCGCCACCTGGAGTACTCGGTCGCGTTCGCACCCGAACTCGGTCGCGCGCTCGACACCGATCCCAAGCGCCTGCAGCAGATCCTCAAGAACCTGCTGTCGAATGCGTTCAAGTTCACCGCCGAAGGCAGCGTGCGATTGATCGGCCGTCCGGCCACCGAAGGCTGGACGCCGGGTCATGCGGTGCTGGACGCGGCGCCGACGGTGGTCGCGTTCGAGGTCACCGATTCCGGCATCGGCATCTCGCCGGACAAGCAGAAGATCGTGTTCGAGGCGTTCCAGCAGGCCGATGCCGGCACTTCGCGGCAGTACGGGGGCACCGGCCTCGGCCTGGCGATCAGCCGCGAGATCGCCGGTTTGCTCGGCGGCGAGCTGCGCCTGCACAGCGTGGTCGGCGAGGGCAGTACCTTCACCCTGTACCTGCCGCTGTCGTACGTCGGCGCCGACGGCGCCCACGAGGCGCGCGCCGCACTGGCCCACGACAAGGCGCAGCGGCTCGAGTCGATCAACGCCGACCCGACGGATGCGGAGCTTGCGACCATCGACGACGACCGCGACGTGCTGGTAGAGGGCGAGCCGCTGCTTTTGCTGGTCGAGGACGACGCCCGCTACGCCACCGTGCTGCGCGACATGGCCCGCTCGCAGGGTTTCCGGGTGCTGGTCGCCAACCGCGGCAGTGAGGCCCTGCGCCTGGTTCACGAGTACCGCCCCAGTGCGATCTCGCTCGACATCTTCCTGCCCGACATGCTCGGCTGGACCGTGCTTGCGCGACTCAAGCAGGACTCCGAGACCCGGCACATCCCGGTGCAGATCGTCACCATCGAGGAGGAGCGCCACCAGGGCATCGAGCGCGGTGCGTTCTCCTACCTCGCCAAGCCTGCCACCACCGAGACCATTGGTGCCGCGCTGCAGCGGATCAAGGCTTACACGTCGCCCCGGACCAAGCGCCTGCTGATCGTCGAGGACGACGACGCGCAGCGCATGAGCATCGAGGAGCTGATCCGTCACGACGATGTCGCGATCGACACCGCCGGCACCGGCAAGCAGGCGCTGCAGGCGTTGCGTGACGACAACTACGACTGCATCGTGCTCGACCTTCGCCTGCCCGACATGACCGGTTTCGACCTGCTCGACAGCCTTCAGGCCGAACCGAAGCTGCGTGACGTGCCGGTGGTGGTGTTCACCGGCAAGGACCTTACCGCCGAAGACGATCGCCGCCTCAGGAAGGCCGCCAAGAGCGTGGTCGTCAAGGGCGTGGAGTCGCCGGAACGGCTGCTCGATGAGACCGCGCTGTTCCTGCACCGGGTCATCGCCGACCTGCCGCCGGCCAAGCAGCGCATGGTCCAGAGCCTGCACGAGTCCGACGACGCCCTGCGCGGCAAGCGCGTGCTGGTGGTCGATGACGACGTGCGCAATATCTTCGCGATGTCCAGCGTGCTCGAGCGCCACGGCATGGACGTGGTTACCGCGGGCACCGGCCAGGAGGCGGTCGAGAAGGTCTCTGAGGACGACGACATCGCGCTGGTGTTGATGGACATCATGATGCCCGGCATGGATGGCTACGACACCATGCGGGCGATCCGCGAACGGCCCGATTCGCGCGCCCTGCCGATCATCGCGGTGACCGCCAAGGCGATGAAGGGCGATCGCGAGAAGTGCCTGGAGGCCGGCGCCTCCGATTACCTCGCCAAGCCGGTTGTCACCGACGAACTGCTGGGGGTGCTGCGGCAATGGCTGCACCGCTGAAGGCCACCCGCAGCGACGGCAGCACGGATGCCCCTGTCAAGATCCTGTTGGTCGACGACCAGCCGGGTCGGCTGTTGACCTACCGCGCGATCCTCGAGCCGCTGGGCGAGGAGCTGGTGGAGGCCAGTTCCGGCCTCGATGCGCTCAAGCGCCTGATGGAGGACGACTTCGCGCTGATCCTGCTTGATGTCAACATGCCCGGGATGGACGGTTTCGAGACCGCCAGCATGATCCACCAGCACCCGCGGTTCGAACGCACGCCGATCATCTTCGTCACCGCGGTCAACGTCACCGACATGGACCGGTTGCGCGGCTACAAGCTCGGCGCGGTCGATTACGTGATGGTGCCGGTGATCCCGGAGATCCTGCGCAGCAAGGTGGTGGTACTGGCCGAGTTGCATCGCAAGCGGTTGGAGCTGGAGTCGACCAACGCCAAGCTCGCCGCCGCGAACGAAGCCTTGCAAGCCGAGCAGGCGCGCGAACTGGAGGTCCTCAACGAGTCGCTGCGCAAGGCCAACGCCGCGCTGGGCGCGCAGAACGTCGCGTTGCACGACGAGATCGTCGAGCGGACCCGTGCCGAGCACGCGTTGCGCGAGGCGGACCGTCGCAAGGACGAGTTCCTCGCCACTCTCGCGCACGAACTGCGCAACCCGCTGGCGCCGCTGCAGAACGCGATGAACATCCGCCGCCTGTCCAACCCCGATGCCGACGATCCGCTGCAGGGGCTGATGGAACGCCAGCTCGCCCTGCTGGTGCGCCTGATCGACGACTTGCTCGACATCGCCCGGATCAGCCAGGCCAAGCTGACCCTGCGCAAGCACGCGACCTCATTGCGCGAGATCGTCGATTCGGCGGTCGAGATCGCGCGGCCGGCAATCGAACAGGGCGAGCACGAACTGGTGGTTTCACTGCCGGTCGAACCCATCCGGCTGGTGGCCGACCAGGCCCGGCTTTCGCAGGTGTTCGCCAACCTGCTCAACAACGCGGCCAAGTACTCCGAACCGCATGGCCATATCGAACTGGCTGCCCAGGTAGTCGAGGGCAGGGTGGCGGTGCAGGTTCGCGATACCGGTATCGGCCTGACGCCGGACCAGGTCGACAGCATTTTCGAGATGTTCTCCCAGGTCGAGACGGCGATCGACCGCACTCATGGTGGCCTCGGTATCGGTCTGACCCTGGTTCGCCGGCTGGCGGAGATGCACGACGGCCGGGTTTCGGTCACCAGCGAGGGGCTCGGACGCGGCGCGACGTTTGCCGTCAGCTGGCCACTGCAGCCGGTGGATGAATCGACAAACGTGCCCGCTGCCCCACCGGTCGGCGCGACGGCCACCGTCCACAAGCGGGTGCTGGTGGTCGACGACAACCGCGACGCCGCCGATACGTTGGCGATGATGATCGAGATGCTCGGCCACGACGTGCGCCGGCTGTACGACCCGCACGCGGTGATCGCCGACGTGACGGCGTTCCGGCCGCAAGTCGTGTTCCTCGACGTCGGCATGCCGGGCTTGAGCGGCTATGAGCTGGCCCCGAAACTGCGCGCGTTGCCGGGGTTCGACGACCTGGCGATCGTCGCCGTGACCGGCTGGGGCCAACCCGAGGATCGTCGCCGGACGCGCGAAGCCGGGTTCGACGAACATCTGGTCAAGCCGCCGCCGCTGGAAGCCATCCAGCGGTTGTGCGGCGAGCCCGTGCGCCCGTCCGGCACGCCGGTGCATTCCGATGGCTGAACCACGGTTGCCGCTGTCCAACACCGGCGGCGAGGACGCCTCGCTCATGCTGCTCGAACGCCTCGCCCACGACCTGCGTGGACCGTTGTCGCCGCTGCAGACAGCCGCCTACCTGCTTCGCCGGGACGACCTCGAGCCCGAGCGCCGGGCCGAACTGCTCGAAATCATCGAGCGCCAGACCACGCGCCTGAGCGCAATGGTGCAGGAAGTATCCGACTGGACCCGCGCACGCCAGTCGCGCCTGGTGGAGCACCGGCGACCGGTCGGTGCATCGTTGCTGGTCGAACTGGGCTGCGCGGCCGCGGGCCCGATGCTGCGGATGGACTTGCCCGAGACCCTCGACACCGCCATGGTCGACGGTGATGCGCAGCGACTGGTGCAGATGCTGTCGACGCTGGTGGAGTTCATGCGGACGAAAGCGGGCGAGGGCACTGTCTCGGTGCGCGCCTCGTCCACCGACAATGTGCTGGTGATCGTCGTCGAAGCGCCCGGGGCGACGTGGGCCGACGGTGAGCGCGAGTCGTTGTTCAAGAAGGCGCAGGCTGCGCCCTTCGACGAAGGTCTGGGGATGCGCTTGCTGCTCGCCCAGTCGATCGCACACGCCCACGGTGGGGCGGTGGACATCGGCGAAACAAGCGGCGATGGCACTCGCCTGGATGTCAGGCTTCCGCTGGCCGGCTAGCCGGGTGGAGGTCTCCGCCTAGTCCGGTGACTTGGAGGGTATGAACGGCGATACCGGGTCGCTGGCCGGGAAGGTTTCCTCCAGGGCTTCGTCCAGATCTTCGCTTTCATGCCGCTTGCGCTTCTCCGTCTCTGCCGGCGTCTCGTGCTTGGCGTCTTCGTCGCGTTTCCGCGGGTCGTTATTGGTCGGAATGTTCATCAGGCTGCAACCAGTTTGTGCTGCATCCGGAGCCACGCGGCCTCGGCGGCGGCCGCGGCCTCGTTCCAGTCCAGCGGACTATTGCCGCGGGTGCGTTCGTAGGCTTCGGCCAATTGTTCGCGCAGCTCGTCGAACGTGCGCCCATGGCCGTCTAGAAAGACATTGATGCCGAGTTTCAGGGCCGGTTCGTAGTCAGCGAACTCCAAGCCAGGCCGGAAGAACGCATGGTGGCGGTGATGCGCACGCCAGAACTGCAACTCGCCGTCGAAATCGACAAAGCTGGGTACATCTACTACTTCAACCTGGCCAGACATCCTGGAAACCTCCCTGATCGGCCCCCTGCAGAAACATCTTGGCGCCGAAACGAGCCAACTGCAACGGCTGCGATGAAGAATTCAGATTGCAAAAAAAACGGGCCGCTTTCGCGACCCGTTTCTCCAGAACTTGGTGGAGGTGGGGGGAATTGAACCCCCGTCCGGAGGCACTCCATCCCCGGCACTACATGCTTAGCTCACCGTTGGATCTCGCTCCCGGACAGCACGGTGCGCGAAGCGCATCCGGGGGCCAGCCTGCTGAAGGTTAACCGGGTGCTGGCAGGCGGCCACTCCCGGCGATTCCGTGATGATGACCCTACGTCGCGAGCACGGACACAAGCGATTTCGGGGCTTAGGCCTTAAGCGGCCAGTGCGTAGTTGTCGTCGTTGGCAACTAGAGTTTTGCAGCTGGATTTACGAGGAAAGCTACCCCCTCGGCATGCGCCAAGCGATTTCGCGACCCCCGTCGAAGCCAGTGCACCCCCGGGGACTACAAGATTGCTGACCCGGTCAGTATAGGGCCGTGGCGGGCCCGTTCAAGCGGGCGGGGACGGATGCGGCGACCTCTGTTCAGCTGACGCCGCGGATGCAGCCGGACTTGTATGCTTCCGCCATGGACGACTCCCCCCGTCAACGCAGCGCGCCTTCCATTGCCGACCGGTTGCGTCCGTTGCGCGGGCACCTGTGGGCGCTGGTGGTGCTGTTGGGTTCGGTGGGCTCGGTATTCATCCTGTGGCAGATGGCGTACGAGCGCGAACTGCGCGCGGCGAGCGTCAGTTTCGTCAGCAACACCCAGGAGATCGCCGAGCTGTTGCGGCAGCAACTGGTGAATTACGAACTTGTGGCCGGGGGCGGGGCGTCGCTGTTCGCCTCGGTCGACCGGCCGACGCCGCGACAGTGGTACGGCTATGCCGACGGCATGGAGCTGGCCCGCCGGTTCCCGGAGATGGTCGGCTTGGGTTTTGCCGGATATGTCAGTCAATCCCGCCTGGACGACCTGCAGATCGAATGGCGCCAGGCCGGCTGGGGCCAACTGGAGGTGCGGCCGCACGGCCTGCGCGACTACTACGGGCCGATCCTGTACCTGGAGCCGCGCACGGTCGAGAATGTCGACGCGATCGGCTTCGACATGTATTCCGAGCCCACCCGCCACGCGGCGATGGAGGCGGCGCTGGAGACCGGCGAGGCGGCGATGTCGGGACCCGTGCATCTGATCCAGGACAGTGGCCGGCCCGGCACCAGCCTGCTGCTGTACCTGCCGGTATATCGAGGTGGCGACCGCCCCGCGACGGTCGAGGGGAGGCATGCGGCAATGCTGGGTTGGGTCTATGTGCCGTTCCGGCTCGACCGGTTCATCGCCGCGAAACTGGGGGATCGTCGTGACATGCGGTTTCGCATCTACGACGTCACTGCCGGCGCGTCTCAGTTGCTCTACACCGCCGACCTCGACGAAGCGTCGCAGGAGCCGCCGGCGTTCACCCACAGCATCGAGTTCGACACCTATGGCCGGCGCTGGCGGATGGAGTTCGACTCCCTGCCGCAGGCGCAGGCGGTACCGCGCCTGGCGGGCCTGCAGAATACGTTGGCGCTGGGCTTGTTCGCGTCGCTGCTGATGTATGCGGTCGCGTGGATGCTGGCGCAGACCGAATCGCGCGCCCACGGCATCGCCTTGCGCCTGACCGAGGACTTCCGCCGCAGCGAGCAGCGCTTCCGCATCGCCATGACGTACTCGGCCATCGGCAAGGCGTTGCTGGACAGCCAGGGCCGGATCGTGGAGGCCAACCCGGCGATGGGTCGGATCGTCGGCATTACGCCGCAGGGGCTGGTCGGAAAGCGTTTCGACGCCTTGTTCGAAGATGACGAGGTCGCGACCCGGGGCCGGTTTGCCGGAGACAGCACCGATGACGCCGGAGTGCATCGTTCCACCCGCCGCCTGCATCGCGAAGGTGGCGACCCGCGCCATGCCCAGCTCACCTATTCGCCGTTGCCCGGCAACCTGGGGCAGGACATCGTCGGCCTGGTGCAGGTCGAGGACGTCACCAAGCGTTTGCGGGCCGAGGCCAAGGTCCTGGCGCTCAACCGGACCCTGGAGGCCCGGGTCGCATCGCGCACCCGTGAACTGAGCCAGGCCAATCAGGAACTGGAAGCGTTCGCCTACAGCGTCTCGCACGACCTGCGCGCGCCGCTGCGCGCGATCGACGGTTTCAGCAGGATCCTGACGGAGCGGTATTCAACCACCTTCGACGAGGCCGGCCGGGGTTACCTGGAGCGCGTACGCAATGCCGCGAGCCGGATGGGCGAGCTGATCGACGCACTGTTGAAGATGTCACGCCTGGGCCGCGGCGAGGTCAAGCGCGAGCGGGTCGACCTCAGCCGGATGGCCGGCGAGATCGTCGAAGAGCTGCGGGCAAGTGACCGCAGCCACGCCGTGGAGGTGGAGATCGCGCCTTCGATGTTCGTCGATGGCGATGCGGCGCTGCTGCGCAACCTGCTGGGCAACCTGATCGGCAATGCGTGGAAATTCACCCGCGGCAGCGAGCAGCCGCGGATCGAGATCGCCCACCAGGCAGGGGAGTTCTACGTCCGCGACAACGGCGCCGGCTTCGCCCAGGAGTACGTCGACAAGCTGTTCCGCCCGTTCCAGCGCCTGCACGACCAGAACCAGTTCGCCGGCCACGGCATCGGCCTGGCGTCGGTCAAGCGCGTGGTCGAACGCCATGGCGGCACGATCCGCGCCGAGGGCCGCGAAGGCGAGGGTGCGACGTTCTATTTCACCTTGCCCGGCAATCATTCCGAGCCCTGACCGGATCAGGCGTTCTTGTTGTGCGAGCGCATAACGCGCAGCTTGTCGCGGGCCCAGTCGCGGTCCTTGTCGGCCTGGCGCTTGTCGTGGGACTGCTTGCCCTTGGCCAGCGCCAGCTCGATCTTGACCTTGTTGCCTTTCCAGTACAGCGAGGTCGGCACCACGGTGTAGCCGTCGCGCTGGATGCGGCCGATCAGGTTGTCGATCTCGCGCCGGTGCATGAGCAGCTTACGGGTGCGGCGCTCCTCGGTGACGACGTGGGTCGAGGCCGAAATCAGCGGGGTCATCTGCGCGCCGAACAGGAACATCTCGCCATCGCGGACCACCGCATAGCTTTCGCCGATGTTGGCGCGGCCGGCGCGGATCGACTTCAACTCCCAGCCCTGCAATGCCAGGCCAGCCTCGAAGCGTTCCTCCAGCGCGTAGTCGTGGCGCGCGCGTTTGTTGAGCGCGATGGTTCCGCTGGCGCCCTTTCCCTTATCCTTGTTCTTCTTCGTCGTCATCGTGCCTATTGTCCCTGATTGCGGGGTGCGCGGGCGAGCGGGACGGCCGCGAACTCCCGATCACACCGGACCCGACGCCTCCCGATGCCAAGCATCCGCCGCACCGCACTTGTCGAGCACTCCGCCGCGCGCATGTTCGCGCTGGTGAATAACATCCCCGCCTATCCGCGCCGGTTCGACTGGTGCGACGACGCAAAGGTGCTGGAGTCATCGGACAACCGGGTCGTGGCCCGGCTCGACCTCGGCCTGGGCGCGCTGCGTACCTGGTTCACCACCGAGAACACGGCGTCGCCGCCGCACCACATCGACCTGAAACTGGTCGACGGCCCGTTCCGAAGCCTGTCGGGGCGCTGGGAGTTCCACGCGCTCGACGAGTCGGCCTGCAAGGTGACCTTGACCCTCAATTTCGAGCCGAAGGTAAAGCTGCTGGCGCCGGCGATGGCGATCGGTTTCCAAGGGCTGGCCGACCGGATGGTCGACGACTTCATCCGGGTCGCGGACCGCGGCGGCGAATGAAGGTCGAGTTGGTCCGGGCATGGCCGCGGCGATTCGAGCGGATCGAGCTCGAACTGGGCGAGGGCGCCTGCGTGGCCGATGCGTTGCAGGCCGCGGGGTGGGGCGGTGATGAGTCGCCTGAATGTGCGGTGTTCGGTGTTGTCGCGAATGCGACGACCGTGCTCCATGACGGCGACCGGATCGAGTTGCTACGACCCTTGTTGGCCGATCCGAAGGAAGCGCGACGGCGACGGGCGATCAGCCGCAAGTCCTGAATCCAGATGTAGGAGCGACGTAAGTCGCGACATCGACGCAGGCGAGTCTCACAGCGCGCGGCGGCGCGTTGAAGACACGTGACAAGCCGGTGCCGTGCCGGCGCGGTCGCGACTTGCGTCGCTCCTACACCGCCGGTTCCCGACTCTTACTTGTCCTTGTCCCGGGTCAGGTTCGGCCCGAACTGCTTGCGCGCCGACTTGGCCAGCTGCTCATCCTGCTCTGGGAAGTACTCGCCCTCCCACGTGGTGAGCGCGCCGTCCTCGAACCACAGGGTGAGGTTCTTGATCTCGGTGTTTCCGAGCCGGTCGGTGCGCTGGGTCGAGGTGTAATCCCAGCGATCATGGTGGAACGGGTCCTGGATCGATGGTGTGCCGATCAGTCCCAGCACCTGCTGCTTGCTCATGCCGGCTTGCAACTGCTCGACCGCGGTCGACTCCAGCAGGTTGCCCTGGTAGATCGGCTGGCGATACACGATGCCGCAACCGGCGCTGACGGCGGCGATCGACAAGGCAAGCAGGAGCGTACGCATCGGGTGCTGTGGCATCGGTTTTCATGGCAGTCGGGGAACGGGCCGATGATACACTGAAGCCATGACTGCGCGGCCCGGCCGCGGCCGTGTTCATCCGGTGTTCCATGGCGTAGCGCGTCCGGAACGAAGCCGAAACAGGAGCTCCAATGGAATCGCACGACCTCCGCAAGGCGGGCCTGAAAGTGACCCACCCGCGTACGCGGATCCTCGAGTTGCTGGAGAAAGCCAAGCCACGGCACATGACCGCCGAGGATATCTACCGGTTGCTGCTGGATAACGGCGAGGACATCGGCCTGGCCACGGTCTACCGCGTGCTGACCCAGTTCGAGGCCGCCGGGCTGGTGCTCAAGCACAACTTCGAGTCCGGCCAGTCGGTCTACGAGCTCGACCGTGGGCACCACCACGACCATATGGTCGACATCGAAACCGGCAAGATCATCGAGTTCGAGAGTGCCGAGATCGAAGCGCTACAGGCGAAGATCGCCGCCGAGCACGGTTACGTGATCGACGAGCACTCGCTGGTGCTGTACGTGCGCAAGAAGCGCTAGCTCACGTCGCTCAACAATCGCTTCGCCGCCGCCCGCGCCTCGCGGGTCAGTTCGACCCCGCCGAGCATCCGCGCCAGCTCCTCCTGTCGCTGCCTGCCGTCCAGTCGCTGCACCTGGCTCTGGGTCACGCCTTCGCTGGCGGCCTTGCTGACGCGGTAATGCGCATGTCCCTGCGCGGCCACCTGCGGCAGGTGGGTCACGCACAGCACCTGCCGGGTCGCGCCGAGTGCGCGCAGCTTCTGGCCGACGATCTCGGCCACGCCGCCGCCGATGCCGGAGTCGACCTCGTCGAACACCATCGTCGGCACGGCATCCAGACCGAGCGCGGCAACCTCGATCGCCAGCGAGATGCGCGACAGTTCGCCGCCCGAGGCGACCTTGCGCAGGGCGCGGGCGGGCTGGCCGGGGTTGGCCGCGACCAGGAACTCGACGCGCTCGCCGCCCAGCGGGTCGGGCTTGTCGCCCTCGATCGGCTCGATCGCGATGTCGAAACGTCCGCCGCCCATGCCGAGTTCGGCGATCAGGCCGGTGGTGGCCGCGGCCAATGCATCGGCCGCGTCCCTGCGTTTGCAGCCCAGCGCGGCGGCGGCCTGGCGCCAGCCGGCGCGCGCGGTCTCGATCTCGGCGTCGAGCTTTTGCAGGCGCACGCCGGCGCCACGCAGTTGCTCCAGTTCCGACGCCAACGCATCGCGGTGGCCGGCCAGTTGCTCCGGCGTAACCCGGTGCTTGCGCGCGAGCTCGTGCAGGCGGCCGAGGCGTTGTTCGATACGGTCGAATGCGGACGGATCCATGTCGAGGTCGCCGCGCACCCGGTCGAGCATCACCAGGGCTTCGTCGAGCTGGATCGCGGCGGCGTCGAGCATGCCGTCGACCTCGTTGAGCCGCGGTTCGTGTTCGGCCACGCGTTGCAACTCCACGCGCACCTGCTGCAGGACCCGGGTCAGCGACGGGGCGTCGTCGCCGCCGAGGCGGGCGAAGGCACTCTCGCACGCGCCGATCAGGTCGGCGGCGTGGGCTTGGCGACGGTGGTCGACCTGCAGTTGTTCGATCGATTCGGGTTCGAGGGTTTCGCGCTCCAGTTCGGCGTGCTGGTGCTCCAGCCAGTCGATCCGCTCGGAGACGTCGCCCTTGGCTGACAGCGCATCGCGCTCCTGCAGCAGGGCGCTCCAGCGCGCGGCGGCCCTGGCGACCGCATCGCGTTCGGCACCGGTGCGGCCGAAGGCGTCGAGCAGGGCGAGCTGGCTCGGTCGCGACAACAGCGCCTGGTGCTCATGCTGGCCGTGGATCTCGACCAGCAGCGCGGCCAGCTCGGCCAATTGCCCTACCGTGACCGGGCGGCCGTTGATCCAGGCGCGCGAGCCGCCGTCGGCGCGGACCACCCGTCGGACCAGGCAGGTCGCCGCCTCGCCGGTGCCGTCCTCGTCCAGCTCGTTGCCGCGCAGCCATCCGGCCGCCGCGGGGACATCGTCGAGGGTGAACTCGCCGACCAGTTCGGCACGGTCGGCTCCGTGGCGGACCACGCCGCTGTCGGCCCGCAGGCCGGACAACAGGCCGAGGGCGTCGACCAGCAACGACTTGCCGGCGCCGGTTTCGCCGGAGATCACGGTCAGGCCCGGGCCGAAGGCGAGTTCGGCCTCGTTGACCACGGCGAAATGCTTGAGTGAGAGATGCGCGAGCATGCGGCGGCGAGTGTAACGGTGGGCGGCGGTTGACGGGAGGGGAGGTTGGCATGCCCGCGTCTCGCCGGATGAGTCGGGGCCACAGACCGTGGGTCGCCGGCTTGCGCCATCGGCCGCGCCGGCTTATACCCGCAGTCGATGAGTCGCAAATCCACCGACCGCAGTTCCGCGTCGCTCGACCCGCGCGCGCGCCAATTGTTGCGCACGCTGATCGCCCGTTACATACGCAACGGCGAGCCCGTGGGTTCGCAGACGCTGGCCCGCCATTCGGGGCTGGACGTCAGTCCGGCGACGATCCGCAACATCCTCGCCGACCTGGAGGACGTGGGCCTGCTCAGCGCGCCGCATGCCTCGGCCGGGCGCATCCCGACCGCCCAGGGGTATCGACTGTTCGTGGATTCGCTGCTGCAGGTGCGGCCATTGCCGGACGCCGAACTGGCGCGACTGCGCGGCGAGCTGCCGGCCGGGTCGGGGACCCAGGCCCTGCTGGGCAGCGCCTCGGAGCTGCTGTCGGCCATGACCCATTTCGTCGGCGTGGTCAGCGTGCCCAAGCGCGAGCAGTTCGCGTTCCGCCGGGTCGATTTCGTCGCGATCGACGCCCAGCGCGTGCTGGCGATCCTGGTATTCGCCGACAACGAGGTCCAGAACCGGATCATCCAGACCCGGCGCGCTTACGAGCCTGGCGAACTGGAGCGCATCGCCAACTACCTCAACCACCATTTCGCCGGCCGCTCGCTGGCCGACATCCGCGCATTGCTGCTGCAGGAACTGCGCTCGGCGCGGTCGGAAATGGAGTCGCTGCTGGCGCAGTCGGTCGAACTGGCCGAGCAGGTCCTGGTGCCCGGCCACGACGACATGGTGCTGGCCGGGCAGACCCGGCTGATGGGCCTGCAGGAGCTGTCCGACGTGGATCGCCTGCGCGAGCTGTTCGAGGCGTTCGCCCGCAAGCGAGAGATCCTGCAACTGCTCGAACGCACCGTGCAGGCGCCGGGGGTACGCATATTCATCGGCGAGGAGACCGGCCTGGCCCCGCTGGAAGGGGTGTCGCTGGTGACGGCTCCGTACCTCGCGGGCGGCGCTGCCGGCGGCAAGGTGCTGGGCGTGCTGGGCGTGATCGGCCCGACCCGGATGGCGTACGAGCGGGTTATCCCGATCGTCCAGGCCGCCGCCGATGCGCTGGGCGACGCCTTCCGCGCCGACTAGGCAAGGCGCTCCGGCGCTTGAATTCCCCGGCGCTGTCCCCATTGCTGGTCCGTCGCGGGCATCACGCCCGTGCGCTTGAAACGTGCGCCAGCACTGCGTAGGGAACCAGCCGAGCATGACCACAGAACCCATGAAGGACGCGGCCGAGCAGGCTGCCATCGACAACGAGAACGAGGTGTCCCCGCTTGCCGCCGAGTTCGAGGCCATCCAGGCCGAACTGGCGCAGCTGCGCGAGGACACCCTGCGCGAGCGCGCCGACCTGCAGAACCAGCGCAAGCGGCTGGAGCGCGAGCGCGACATGGCGCGCAAGTTCGCCAACGAGCGCCTGCTGGGCGACCTGTTGCCGGTGATCGACAGCCTCGAAGCGGGCCTCAATGCCGCCGGCAACGACACCAGCGCCTTGCGCGAGGGCATCGAGTTGACACTGAAGCAGTTGCTCAAGGTCACCGGTGACAACGGCCTGGTCGCGGTCGATCCGGTCGGCGAGCCGTTCAACCCCGAGCACCACCAGGCGATGAGCACCGTCGAGAACGCCGAGCATCCCCCCGGGCACGTCGTGCAGGTCTACCAAAAGGGCTGGCTGCTGAACGAACGCCTGTTGCGGCCGGCGCTGGTGGTGGTGGCCAAGCACGACTGAGTTCTTGAACTGCCGGGCACCGACCCCAGATAGCGTTCATCGGCGGCACAGACCGCCCCAAATATCCAAAGATTCGAGAGGGAGCAACACCATGGGCAAGATCATCGGTATCGACCTGGGCACGACCAATTCCTGCGTCGCGGTCATGGAAGGCGGCAAGGCCAGGGTCATCGAGAACGCCGAGGGCGACCGCACCACGCCGTCCATCGTCGCGTACACCAAGGACGGCGAGATTCTGGTCGGCGCCTCGGCCAAGCGCCAGGCGGTCACCAACCCGAAGAACACCTTCTATGCGGTGAAGCGCCTCATCGGCCGCAAGTTCACCGACGCCGAAGTGCAGAAGGACATCGGTCTGGTCCCGTACGGCATCGTCGCGCACGAGAACGGCGATGCCTGGGTCGCGACCGCCGACGGCAAGAAGATGGCGCCGCAGCAGATCTCCGCCGAAGTGCTGAGCAAGATGAAGAAGACCGCCGAGGCCTACCTGGGCGAGACGGTCACCGAGGCGGTTATCACCGTGCCGGCCTACTTCAACGACAGCCAGCGCCAGGCGACCAAGGACGCCGGCAAGATCGCCGGCCTCGACGTCAAGCGCATCATCAACGAGCCGACCGCGGCCGCGCTGGCCTACGGCATGGACAAGAAGGGCGGCGACCGCAAGGTGGCCGTGTACGACCTCGGTGGCGGCACCTTCGACGTGTCGATCATCGAGATCGCCTCGGTCGACGGCGAGATGCAGGTCGAGGTGCTCGCCACCAATGGCGACACCTTCCTCGGTGGCGAGGACTTCGACAAGCGTGTCATCGATTACTTGGTCGACGAGTTCAACAAGGACCAGGGCATCGACCTGCGCAAGGACCATCTGGCCCTGCAGCGCCTGAAGGACGCTGCCGAGCGCGCCAAGATCGAACTGTCGACCGCGCAGCAGACCGAGGTCAACCTGCCGTACGTCACCGCCGACGCGTCCGGTCCGAAGCACCTCAACATCAAGCTGACCCGGGCCAAGCTCGAGTCGCTGGTCGAGGACCTGGTCAAGAACACCATCGGCCCGTGCCGCACTGCGCTCAACGACGCCGGCGTGCGCGCCAGTGACATCGCCGAGGTGATCCTGGTCGGCGGCCAGACCCGCATGCCGAAGGTGCAGCAGGCGGTGACCGAGTTCTTCGGCAAGGAGCCGCGCAAGGACGTCAACCCCGATGAAGCGGTCGCGGTCGGTGCGGCGATCCAGGGCGGCGTGCTGGCCGGCGATGTCAAGGACGTGCTGCTGCTCGACGTGACCCCGCTGAGCCTCGGCATCGAGACCCTGGGCGGCGTGTTCACCAAGATCATCGAGAAGAACACCACGGTGCCGACCAAGGCCAGCCAGACCTTCTCGACTGCCGAGGACAACCAGTCCGCGGTCACCGTGCACGTGCTGCAGGGCGAGCGCGAGCAGGCCCGCTACAACAAGTCGCTGGCCCGCTTCGACCTGTCCGGCATCGAGCCGGCGCCGCGCGGCATGCCGCAGGTGGAGGTGTCGTTCGACATCGACGCCAACGGCATCGTCCATGTGACCGCCAAGGACAAGAAGACCGGCAAGGAGCAGAAGGTCGAGATCAAGGCCGGCTCGGGCCTGTCGGAGGAAGAGATCCAGAAGATGGTCGCCGACGCCGAGGCCAACCGCGAGGAAGACCAGAAGTTCCATGACCTGGTGCAGGCGCGCAATCAGGCTGACGGCCTGATCCACATGACCCGCAGCACGATCAAGGAGCACGGCGAGAAGTTGCCGGGCGACGCGATCGGCACGGCCGAGGCGGCGATTGCCGAACTCGAGACCGCGATGAAGGGCGACGAGAAGTCGCAGATCGAGGCCAAGAGCAAGGCGCTGGAAGAGGCCGCGCAGGCGTTGATGGCGTCGGTGCAGGCCGGCCAGCAGCCGGGTCCGGAGGGTGCCGCGGATGCCGGCGCCGGCCAGGCCGCCGACGACGTGGTCGATGCCGAGTTCACCGAGGTCAAGGACGACGAGAAGAAGTAACCGATCGGTCCCTCTCCCCGGAGGGGGACGTTTTTGAGGGTCCGGGATCGTCACGCGGTTTCGGACCTTCGTCGTATCACCAGTCCCCGACCCGGCCACCGGTGGGGCAGGGGAAGCCGTAGAAGATGAGCAAGCGCGACTATTACGAAGTCCTGGGCGTGGCCCGCGACGCCAACGCCGACGATCTCAAGAAGGCGTATCGCCGCTGCGCGATGAAGCACCACCCGGACCGCAACCCCGGCGACCATGCCGCCGAGGCGTCGTTCAAGGAGTGCAAGGAAGCCTACGAGGTGCTGGCTGACGCCAACCGCCGGCGGATGTACGACCAGCACGGCCACGCCGCGTTCGAGCATGGCATGGGCGGTGGCGCGGGCGGGCCGGGCGGTTACGCCGACATGGGCGACATCTTCGGCGACATCTTCGGCAATATTTTCGGTGGTGCCGGCGGCGGTCGTGGCCCGCGTCGCGGCGCCGATGTCGGTTACGTGATGGAACTGTCGTTGGAGGAAGCCGTCCGCGGGATCGAGCGGACGATCGAGATTCCTACCCTCGACGAGTGCGAAAGCTGCGACGGCAGCGGATCGGCCGATGGCAAGGTCGAAACCTGCTCGACCTGCAACGGGCGCGGCCAGGTGCGTTTCCAGCGCGGCATCTTCTCGATGCAGCAGGGCTGCCCGCATTGCGGTGGCCGTGGCCAGACCATCACCAACCCGTGTGGCGACTGCCGCGGCCAAGGCCGGACCGAGGAGGTCAAGACCCTGTCGGTGAAGATCCCGGCCGGCGTCGACAACGGCGACCGGATCCGCCTCGCCGGCGAGGGCGAAGCCGGCCCGGGCGGCACGCCGCCGGGCGACCTGTACGTCGACATCCGCGTGCGCGAGCACGAGATCTTCCAGCGCGACGGCGACGACCTGCATTGCGACGTGCCGATCCGCCTCGGCCAGGCGGCCCTGGGCGACACCATCCGCGTACCGACCCTGGGCGGCGACCTCGAACTGCGCATCCCGGCCGAGACCCAGACCGGCAAGGTATTCCGCCTGCGCGACAAGGGCGTGCAGTCAGTCCGCAGCCGTCGCCCCGGCGATCTCTACTGCAAGGTCGTGGTCGAGACCCCGGTCAATCTGACCGCCGAACAGCGCGACCTGCTGGCCAAGCTGGAAGCGACCTTCGTCGGCGAGAACGCGCGGCAGCATTCGCCGCGGTCCTCGACGTTCCTCGACGGGGTCAAGGGCTTCTGGGACCGGATGACGTCCTGACCGCGGTCGCCCCCGGGGCCCGGCCTACTGGCGCGCGAGTTCGATGGTCGCGACCAGCGGCTTCGCTCCCGTTGTCGGCCGCCCGCCTGGCATCAGCGTGACCCGCAGCGCATCGCGTGCGTTGCGGTTCCCGCGGCGGGCGATGTCACGCAGGATTCCGGTCACGTCGAAGCTGTAGAAGTTCTCGCCGAGCGCTTCGTCCATCTTCCGGGTGCCGTGGTCGTGGAATTCGGCATCGAAGAAGTTGATCGTCCCGACATGGGCGTTGCGGCCCGGCGGTTGCCCGCCGTTTCCGGGTGTCAGGTAGACGTGGTACAGCACTTCGGGCTGGATCCAGGTATGCAGGTCCTTGAGGATCAGGTAGGTCCGCTGGCCATCGGCCGCGGCGACGTTCCCGTCCGCCAGGCCGAGCACCTGTGTCGGAGCGACTCCCGCGACCGGGCGCAACGTGGTGTGGCTGGGCTCGCTGCCCAGTTCGACCGGACTGGCGCGCGCGACGAGCTGCGCGTTGCTGCGTGATTTTCCAGTCGCCGTCGCGGAGGTCCGCCCGGTTCCGCTGGGGGCCGGTGCTGGTGGCGGGATGAAGTCGTCGTAGGTGTAGCCCAGCGCTTCTGTGTCGAAGAACTCCCAACCCCGGTTGACCTCGCGCCAGGTGCCGGCATTGGCGAAGGTGAATTGCTGTCGCGACCACCAGTTGTCGCGGGGATTGATCCCACCGTTCTTGTTCCAGCTCGCCCAGATCCGGTCGATGTTGGCGTGGTGTACCCAGAACAGCGGATCACGTGCCGCGAACGACACCCGGCCCATGTTCTGCGCGGTGCCGACGAGCACGTGGATGTTGCCGTGTACGCCGGAGTCCAGCGCACGGCAGAAGCCCTGCTCGACGCCATTGGTCATGTAGTCGGCCTTGGCCATCGGCACGCTGATATCCATCGCGTCGCCGGGTTGGCCCGCGTGGATCGGCTGGCCGCTGTTGGCCTCTTCGTTGCGGTCGGGCCGGTACAACGATCCGAACACCGGGTCGTCCGGCAGTCGGAAAGCTTCGGGCAATACCCCGCGCAGGGCCGGGTCGCTCGAGGTGTAGTTCCAGTACGGCAGGGCGAAGTCGGGGCGTCCGCTGACTTCGCGCACGATGCCCTCGAAGAAGTACACGAACATGCGGTGCCAGGGCAGGAAGAAGTTGGCGTTCTGCCCGCCGTGCGGCTGGCAGGTGTTCCACACCTCGTCGGCCAACGCGCTGCGCCGATTGGTGTCCGGCGAGCCCCAGAGCCGGATGATCTCGTCCTCCTTGGTGGTGTTGCCGTCGACGAAGTGGGTGTACCACTGCCACTGCCAGCTGTGCGGGTGGCGGGGCTGCGTCGACTTCATCGCCGCGACTGCGGCGGCCAGGACTCCAAGCATCTCGAGACCGGCGGGACTGCTCGCGTCGTGGCGGACCACCAGCGATGTTTGAGCGCGGGAGAGACGAGGGGCGGCCAATGCCAGCGGGGCAAGGGCGGCCCCCTGCAGGAAGTTCCGGCGGGACAAGGTGAACATGATTTTCCTCCATCGTGGAACAAGGTCCCGGCGCCGGATCGATCGGGTTGGCGTCGGGAAGTTCGCTGGCCGGTGCGGATGCCGGCCACGCGTTTGTTTCGGTGCCTGCTACTGGCGGACCAGTTCGATGCTGGCGACCAGTGGGCGTGCGTCCGCCCGCGGTCGGCCGCCCGGCACGAACGCGACCGACAGCGCATTGCGGGCCCCGCGGTGGCGGCGACCGGCGATCCGCAGCAGGACGTCGGTGACATCGAAACTGAAGAAGTTCTCGCCGAGCGCCTCGTCGAGCCGGCCGCCGCCGTGGTCGTGGAATTCCGCGTCGAAGAAGTTGATGCTGCCGACGAAGCTGTCCGGCCCTGGCGCGCCGTCACGCGGGGTCAGGTAGACGTGGTAGAGCACCTCGGGCTGGTCCCAGGCGTGCAGGTCTTTCAGGATCAGATAGGCGCGCCTGGATCGGCCGCCGCCTGTGGCGAGGCCCAGCACCTCGGTTTGCGAAGTGCCCGCAACCGGTCGTAGCGCGGTCCGGGTGGCCCGGCTGCCCAGATCCGCCGGTCGGGCGCGGGCCACGAGTTCCGGCGTGCCGGTCGAAGTCGTCACCTGCCGACCGAGGCTGGCCGCCAAGGCCGATGGGGGTGCGGGAATGAAGTCGTCGTAGGTGTAGCCCAGCGACTCGATGTCGTAATAGGCCCTGAGCTCGGTGGAGACGCGCTGTCCCTGCGTATCGGCGAACACGAACTGTCGCCGTGCCCAGGTCGGGGTGGCGGGATTGACCCCGCCGTTGCGGTTCCAGCTCGCCCACATGCGGTCGATGTTGGCGTGGTGCACCCAGAACAGCGGGTCGCGTGCCGCGTAGGGGACCTTGCCCATGTTGTAGCGGTTGCCGACCAGCACGTGGATCTTGCCGTGGATGCCCGAGTCGATCGCGCGGCAGAAGCCCTGCACGCCGCCGGCCGAGCTGTAACTGGCCTTGGCCATCGCCGAACTGATGTCCATCGCGTCGCCGGCCTGGTTCTGGTGGATGGGCTGGCCGCGGTTGGCCAGCCGGGTGCGGTCCGGACGGTAGAGGATTCCGTAGACCGGGTCGTTCGGCAGCCGGAATGCCACGGGCACCACGCCGCGCAGAGCGGGGTCGTCCGAGGTGTAGTTCCAGTAAGGCAGGGTGAAGTCCGGGCGGCCGCTGACTTCGCGGATGATGTTCTCGAAGAACAACACGTACATCCGGTGCCAAGGCAGGAAATGGTTTGCGTTCTGGCCCGCATGCGACTGGCAGGTGTTCCACATTTCCCCGGCCAGGGCGCTGTGGGGGCTCGGCGTGGATCCGAAGATGCGGCTGATCTCGGCCGCCTTCGTGGTGGAGCCGTTGACGAAATGGGTGTAGTGCTGCCAGACCCAGCTGAGCGGGTCGCCATCGCTGCGCTGGTGCATCGCGGTCACCGCGTCGGCGTAGATCCGGAGCATCTCCAGGCCAGCGGCGCTGCTGGCGTCGTGGCGGACCAGCAAGGTTTCCTGCGCATGCACGTAGCGTGTCGTCCACAGTGCCAATGGAGCCGCGGCAAGCGCCTGGATGAACGCTCGGCGAGAGACGGTGATCATTGCGGTGTCCTCTGTGGTCGGCGCGGCGCCGGGGTCGCCGTGCCGCATCCAGTTGGGGGTGGAGTCACAGGGTCCTTGAACCCTTTTCTCTGTGTAACGCCTGAGGTCGGGAAGACCGGCCGGCGAATTTCCCGGTGCTACCATTCGGCGCTCAACGCCCCGTTTAGCCGCGATCGGGGCGGGCGGATCCGTCGCGATGCCGTGGCATGTCTTATGCGACCGCGTGTCTCGCGGGCGTGAGTTTCAAACGCACCATTCACCCCCGGTTGTGCGGTTCGCCTGTTGACCCGCCCGATGCCGCGCTCCCGCTCCGGCCCATGACGAGTTCCGCCCGATGTCCGAACTGCAACGTCCCGTCCGCGTACTGATCCATGGCGCCACCGGCCGCATGGGCCAGGCCCTGTTGCGGTTGGCCAGCAAGGGCGCGGACGGCGAATCGGTGGTGGTCGCTGCCGTGTCGCGCACTCCCGGGCAGCGGGTGGTGGACGGCGTTCCGCAATTCGCCGCACGCGAGTTGAACGGCGTGCCGGAGTTCGACGTGGCGATCGATTTCAGTCTTCCGCAGGCGTTCGACGCGATCCTTGCGTCGTGCGTGGCGCGCGGCGCGGCGCTGGTATCGGGTACGACAGGTCTTGAGCCCCGGCAACTGGAGGCATTGCAGGAGGCGTCGGCGCGGATTCCGGTGTTGTCGGCCGCCAATTTCAGCCTGGGCGTGGCCGTGCTGGGCGATCTGGTCGAGCGCGCCGCGGCGGCGCTACGCGAATGGGACTGCGACATCATCGAGTCCCACCACGTGCACAAGAAGGACATGCCGTCCGGCACCGCCCTCGCACTGGGCGAGTCCGCCGGGCAGGGTGGGGCGAATCCTCGTTACGTCGCCCTGCGTGCTGGCGACATCGTCGGCGAGCACGCGGTGCAGTTCACCGGGCTGGGCGAACGGATCGAGTTGATCCACCGGGCCGGCAACCGCGACATCTTCGCCCGCGGGGCGCTGCATGCCGCGGCGCGGCTCGCCGGCCGCGAGCCCGGTCGTTACCAGCTGCGCGACGTGCTGTAGACCGCCTGTCCGGCGGGCTGGCCCGCTGGAACGTGAATGCAAGTCTGGCGCTCGGCCGACTTCATCGCTAGAATTCCCGTTCGCCTGAACTCCATTTCGGACCGGTCCCGCACCGTGTCCGCGCTTTGCTGCAACCTGCATTCCGGTTTGCGCTGCGCCTGGTGGAGTCAGGATTCCCTGGCAATCAAGGCGATCCCCGTGAACCAACCCGCAATCCTTGCGCTCGAAGACGGCACCATCTTCGAGGGCATTTCCGTAGGCGCGCCCGGCCTTTCCGTCGGCGAAGTGGTGTTCAACACCGCGATGACCGGTTACCAGGAAATCCTGACCGACCCGTCCTACGCGCGCCAGCTGGTCACCCTGACCTATCCGCACGTCGGCAACACCGGTTGCACCGACAACGATGATGAATCCACCCAGGCCTGGGTCGCCGGCCTGATCGTGCGCAACGTGCCGCGTCGGCCGAGCAACTGGCGCAGCGAAATCCCGCTGCCGGAGTGGCTGGCCAAGCGCGGCGTGGTCGCCATCGCCGACATCGATACCCGCAAGTTGACCCGGCTGCTGCGCGAGACCGGTGCCCAGTCCGGCGCGATCATGGCCGGCGAGGGCCTCGATGCCGACAAGGCGCTCGAAGCGGCGCGCAAGTTCGCCGGCCTCAAGGACATGGACCTGGCGAAGGAAGTCTGCATCCGCGAGCCGCTGCAGTGGACCGACGGCCAGTTCAACCTCGACAGCGGCGAATTCGTCCGCGCCGAGGCGGTCCACCATGTTGTCGCCTACGACTTCGGGGTCAAGCACAACATCCTGCGGATGCTCGCCGAGCGCGGATGCAAGGTCACCCTGGTGCCGGCGCAGACCACCGCGGCCGAAGTGTTCGCGCTGAAGCCGGACGGCGTGTTCCTGTCGAACGGCCCGGGCGACCCGGCGCCGTGCGATTACGCGATCGCGGCGATCCGCGAGTTCGTCGACAGGAAGATCCCGACCTACGGCATCTGCCTCGGTCACCAGTTGCTCGGCCTCGCGGTCGGGGCAAAGACCCTCAAGATGAAGTACGGCCACCACGGCGCCAACCATCCGGTGCAGGACCTCGACACCGGCCGCGTCATGATCACCAGCCAGAACCACGGCTTCGCGGTCGACGAGGCGACGTTGCCGGCCAACGTCCGGGTGACCCACCGCTCGCTGTTCGACGGTTCCAACCAGGGCATCGCGCTGACCGACGCGCCGGCCTTCAGCTTCCAGGGGCACCCCGAGGCGAGTCCCGGTCCGCACGACGTGGCGCCGCTGTTCGACAGGTTCATTGCGTCCATGCAAGACAACAAGAAAGAGGCGCACTGACATGCCCAAGCGCACCGACATCAAGACCGTCCTGATTATCGGCGCCGGCCCGATCGTGATCGGCCAGGCCTGCGAGTTCGACTACTCCGGCGCACAGGCCTGCAAGGCCCTGCGCGACGAGGGCTACCGGGTGGTGCTGGTCAACAGCAACCCGGCCACGATCATGACCGACCCGGACATGGCCGACGCGGTCTACATCGAGCCGATCAACTGGCAGACGGTCGAGAAGATCATCGCCAAGGAAAAGCCCGACGCGCTGCTGCCGACGATGGGCGGCCAGACCGCGCTCAACTGCGCGCTGGACCTGGCCGACCACGGCGTGCTGGAGAAGTACGACGTCGAGTTGATTGGCGCCTCGCGCGATGCCATCCGGATGGCCGAAGACCGCGAACTGTTCCGCGTGGCGATGGCCGAGATCGGCCTGGAATGCCCGAAGGCGGCGGTCGCCAAGACCTTCGAGCAGGCGGTGGAGATCCAGACCACCGTCGGCTACCCGACCATCATCCGTCCGAGCTTCACCCTCGGCGGCAGTGGCGGCGGCATCGCCTACAACAAGGAGGAGTTCGAGGAGATCGTCAAGCGCGGCCTCGAGCTGTCGCCGACCAACGAGGTGCTGATCGAAGAATCGGTGCTGGGCTGGAAGGAGTTCGAGATGGAGGTGGTCCGCGACACCGCGGACAACTGCATCATCGTCTGCTCGATCGAGAACTTCGACGCGATGGGCGTGCACACCGGCGACTCGATCACCGTCGCCCCGGCGCAGACCCTGACCGACAAGGAATACCAGCGCCTGCGCGACGCGAGCATCGCGGTGCTGCGCAAGATCGGCGTCGACACCGGCGGTTCCAACGTGCAGTTCGGCATCAACGCGCACGACGGCCGGGTGGTGGTGATCGAGATGAACCCGCGGGTGTCGCGTTCCTCGGCGCTGGCGTCGAAGGCGACCGGTTTCCCGATCGCCAAGATCGCGGCCAAGCTCGCGGTCGGCTACACCCTCGACGAGTTGCGCAACGAGATCACCGGCGGCGCGACTCCGGCGTCGTTCGAGCCGTCGATCGATTACGTCGTCACCAAGATTCCGCGCTTCGCGTTCGAGAAGTTCCCGGCCGCGGACTCGCGCCTGACCACCCAGATGAAGTCGGTCGGCGAGGTGATGGCGATGGGCCGCACCTTTCAGGAGTCGCTGCAGAAGGCCTTGCGCGGGCTGGAAACCGGCAAGGTCGGGCTCGACCCGACCGGCTTGGACCTGGCCAGCGAGGATGACCGCACCAAGCTGCGGCGCGAGGTCAAGGAGCCGGGTCCGGAGCGCATCTTCTACATCGGCGATGCCTTCCGCGCCGGCATGAGCGTGGAGGACGTGCACGCGTTGTCGTTCGTCGATCCGTGGTTCCTCGACCAGATCGAGGAGATCGTCGCCACCGAGAAGCATATCGCCGACGCCGGCCTGTCCGCGCTCGACGCGCGGCGCATGCGCGAACTCAAGCGCATGGGCTTTTCCGACGCGCGCATCGCCCAGTTGACCGGCACCGATGAGCACGCCGTGCGCACCCTGCGCCGCGCGTTCGGCGTGCGCCCGGTCTACAAGCGCGTCGACTCCTGCGCGGCCGAGTTCGCCACCACCACCGCCTACATGTACTCAACCTACGAGGACGAGTGCGAAGCCGACCCGAGCGACCGCGACAAGATCATCGTGCTCGGCGGCGGCCCGAACCGGATCGGGCAGGGCATCGAGTTCGACTACTGCTGCGTGCACGCCGCGCTCGCCCTGCGCGAGGACGGCTTCGAGACCATCATGGTCAACTGCAACCCGGAGACCGTGTCGACCGATTACGACACCTCCGACCGCCTGTACTTCGAGCCGCTGACGCTTGAGGACGTGCTGGAGATCTGCGACCTCGAGAAGCCCAAGGGCGTGATCGTCCAGTACGGCGGCCAGACCCCGCTGAAGCTGGCGCAGGACCTCGAAGCCGCCGGCGTGCCGATCATCGGCACCAGTCCCGACAGCATCGACCTGGCCGAGGACCGCGAGCGCTTCCAGCAACTGGTCGAGAGCCTCGGCCTGAAACAGCCGCCGAACCGGATCGCCCGCAACGCCGACGAGTCGATCGCGCTCGCCCGCGAGGTCGGCTACCCGCTGGTGGTGCGTCCCAGCTACGTGCTCGGCGGCCGTGCGATGGAAGTGGTGCACTCCGACGCCGACCTGGCGCGCTACATCCGCGATGCGGTGCGGGTGTCGGAGAAGTCGCCGGTGCTGCTCGACCGCTTCCTCGACAACGCGGTCGAGGTCGACATCGACGTGATCGCCGACAAGGACGGCAACGTGCTGATCGGCGGCGTGATGGAGCACATCGAGGAGGCCGGCGTGCATTCGGGCGACTCCTCCTGCTCGCTGCCGCCGTACTCGCTGTCGGCCGACACCCAGGCGCGCCTGCGCGAGCAGGTCGTGGCGCTGGCCAAGGCGCTCGACGTGGTCGGCCTGATGAACACCCAGTTCGCGATCCAGACCAATGAGGCCGGCGAGGACACCATCTACCTGCTGGAAGTGAATCCGCGCGCCTCGCGCACGGTGCCGTTCGTGTCCAAGGCCACCGGCATGCCACTGGCCAAGATCGCGGCACGCTGCATGGCCGGCAAGACCTTGGCCGAGCAGGGCGCGACGAAGGAGATCATCCCGGACTACTACTCGGTCAAGGAAGCGATCTTCCCGTTCGCCAAGTTCCAGGGCGTCGACCCGATCCTCGGGCCCGAGATGCGCTCGACCGGCGAGGTCATGGGCGTCGGCCGCAGCTTCGGCGCGGCGATGGCGCGGGCGCAGGAAGCCGGCGGCATCAAGACCGTGCCCGACAATGGCAAGGTGTTCGTCTCGGTGCGCGACCCGGACAAGCAGCGCGTGGTGTCGGTCGCACAGGACCTCGTGAGCCGCGGCTACACGCTGGTCGCGACCCACGGCACCGCCGCGTTCCTGCGCGAACAGGGACTGGAGTGCGAGGCGATCAACAAGGTCACCGAGGGTCGCCCTCACATCGTCGACCTGATCAAGAACGGCGAGATTGCCTACATCATCAACACCACCGAGGGCCGGCAGGCGATTTCCGACTCGTTCTCGATCCGCCGCGAGGCACTGCAGCAGCGGGTCACGTACTCGACCACCGTCGCTGGTGCGCGGGCGCTGGTGCAGTCGCTGGAGTTCCACGGCACCGGCCCGGTCTGGTCGCTGCAGGAGTTGCACGCCGAAATCGGCGCCGCGTAGCGAGCGGGGCAGCGCCGCTTTTTGTAGGAGCGGCTTCAGCCGCGATCGGGAACCGGACGAGCGACCGACTCCCGGATCGCGGCTGAAGCCGCTCCTACAGGAGCCCCGCCAAGCCGGTTGATTATCCCGCTGCTCCGGTCACAATCGGGGCAAGCATCACCATTCCCAGAACCACCGCCGGCCCAACGCCGGCACCCCAGGATTCCACCATGCAAGCACCCATCACCAGCAAGGGCGCGCAGCGACTGCGCGCCGAGCTCGATGAGCTCAAGTCGACCAAGCGCCCGGCCGTGATCCACGCGATCGCCGAGGCCCGCGCCCATGGCGACCTCAAGGAAAACGCCGAATACCACGCCGCCCGCGAGCAGCAAAGCTTCATCGAAGGCCGGATCAAGCTGCTCGAGGCCGAGTTGTCGCACGCGCAGGTGATCGACATCTCCTCGCTCAACGCCGGCTCGCGCATCGTCTTCGGCGCCACCGTCGACCTGGCCGACACCGACACCGACGAAGAGCGCACCTACCAGATCGTCGGCGACCTCGAGGCCGACATCAAACAGGGCCTGATCGCGATCTCCTCGCCGGTCGCGCGTGCGCTGATCGGCAAGCACGAGGGCGACAGCGTCAGCATCGATGCTCCCGGCGGAACCCGCGAATACGACATCGTCGCCGTTCGCTACGTCGGCTGAAGCGTCGTGGGCACAGCGATGTTGCTGCTGCCGCCGCGTGCCCGTTTCGGCGGGCAGCGCCTGTCGTCATCCACCGCGCAATGGCTGGGCCGGGCCGACCGGGATGACGTCACCGGCGATCCGCTGGCGCGGGCGTTCGACATCCTGCCGCGCGGCTGGCCGGTGGCCGCGGTCACCCGCCAGCGCGATACGGGTGACGCCGCCGGCAGTGCCTGGCTGCGCGCCGATCCGGTGTTCATCCAACCCGACATCAACGGAGCCCGCCTGCTGGCGCATGGCGATGCCCTGTCACTGACCGCCCGCGATGCGGCAGCGTTGCTGCCGGCGCTCAAACCGTTGTTCGGCGATGCCGGGTTTCCGATCGATGCCCCGGTGCCGAGCCGCTGGTATCTGCGACTGCCCGAAGGCGCTCGCCTGCCGGCGATGGCCGACCCGGGGCACGCGCTGGGCGCCGACCTGTTCGACCACTTGCCCGAGGGCGACGACGGGCGTCGCTGGCGAACGTTGCTCAGCGAAGCGCAGATCGTCCTGCACAACCATCCGCATAACGCCGAACGGGTTGCCGCGGGCTTGGCGCCGATCAATTCGCTGTGGTTCTGGGGCGCGGGCCGGATGCCCGATCATGTCCGTAGCGGGTTCAACGAAGTCGTCAGTGACGACGACGCGCTGCAGGCATTCGGCGCCGTTGCCGGAGCCCGAAGCACGTCGCTGCCGAATCGCTGGTCGTCGGCCGAGGGAAGCCGGTTGGTCGACCTGCGCCACGGTCGCGACCTCACCGCGCTCGATCGGGACTGGCTGGCACCGCTGCTGGCCGACCTGCAGGCACGCCGCCTTGATTCGGCGACGCTCGAGTTCGCCGACGGCCACCGCCTCCGGCTGCGCCGCAACCAGCGATGGCGGTTCTGGCGCCGGCCGCTGCGATCGTTCGTCGCATCGACACCAGCCGCGCCACCGGCATGACCCCGAAAGCCACCTTGCGTCGCCGCAGCCCGGTCGAATCCGGGCCATGGCCAGAACACATCCCGCCGCTGCTGCAACGCATCTACGGCGCCCGCGGTGCCGGCTCGATCGACCAGGCCCAGCCACGGCTGGCCAACCTGCTGCCACCCGACAGCTTGTTCGGACTCGATGCCGCAACCGGATTGCTGGCCGACGCCATCGCCGCCGACCGGCACATCGTCGTGGTCGGCGACTTCGACTGCGACGGTGCCACCGCCTGCGCGGTCGGCGTGCGTGGCCTGCGGATGCTCGGGGCGCGCCGGGTCTCACATGCGGTGCCCAACCGCATCGTCCACGGCTATGGCCTGTCGCCGGCACTGGTCGGAGAACTCGCCGCGCTGCAGCCGGACCTGCTGGTGACCGTCGACCACGGCATCGCCTGCAATGCTGGCATTGCCGCGGCCAAGGCGCGCGGCTGGCAGGTGCTGGTGACCGACCACCACCTGCCGGGCGAAACGCTGCCGTCGGCGGACGCGATTGTCGATCCCAACCAGCCCGGCGACCCGTTCCCGAGCAAGGTCCTGGCCGGCGTCGGGGTGATGTTCTATGTGCTGCTCGCGCTGCGCCGCCGGCTGCGCGACGCCGGCGCATTCGGTGGTAGCGGCCCAGACCTGTCGCGCCTGCTCGACCTCGTTGCGGTCGGCACGGTCGCCGACCTGGTGCCGCTGGATGCCAACAACCGGGCGCTGGTGTCGGCCGGTCTGCGGCGGCTGCGCGCGGGGCAGGGCTGCGCGGGCCTGCGTGCGCTGATCGAGGTCGCCCAGCGCGACCCGGGCCGGCTCAGCGCCAGCGACATCGGCTTCGCCATCGCCCCGCGCCTCAATGCTGCCGGGCGATTGGAAGACATGGCGCTCGGCATCGAATGCCTGCTGACCGACGATCCGGCGCAGGCGCGCGAGATCGCCGACACATTGAACCGGATCAATGTCGAACGACGCGCGGTGCAGCAGCAGATGGTCGACGAGGCCGAGGTGGCGTTCGCCAAGGTCGTCGTCGACGCTGCGACCGCGCCGGCGGCGGTCTGCCTGCACGATCCCGACTGGCATCCCGGCGTGGTCGGGCTGGTCGCCTCCAAACTGAAGGAACGGCTGCACCGGCCGGTGATCGCCTTCGCCCCGGCCGAACCGGGCAGCGACCAGTTGCGCGGCTCGGCGCGCTCGATTCCGGGCTTTCATATCCGCGATGCGCTGGCCGAGGTCGACGCTCGCCACCCCGGGCTGATCGGCAAGTTCGGCGGGCACGCGATGGCCGCCGGCCTGTCGTTGCCGGCGCAGGCATTGCACGCCTTCGAACAGGCCTTCCAGCGCTGCGCCGCCGCGCTGCTGACTGACGACCTGCTACGCGCCGAAGTCCTCAGCGACGGCGAACTGCAACACAGCGAGTTCAGCCGCCGCCATGCCGAAGCACTGCGCGACGGTGGCCCGTGGGGACAGGGCTTTCCGGAGCCGCAGTTCGACGGCGAGTTCGACGTCGCCCGTTGGCGGGTGGTCAGCGAGCGCCACCTGAAACTCGAGTTGAGCCACGCCGGCGTACGCCTGAACGCCATCCACTTCGGCGGCTGGGACGGACTGGGCCCGCCGGCGCGGGTGCGCATCGCCTACCGATTGGAGCCGGACGACTACCGGGGCGGCGACGCCATCCAGTTGGTAGTGGTGCACCGGGAACCCGCCTGACCGCTCCTACAAACGCACCTGCTAGAATTGCCGGTCAATTTTCCGCCGCAGAACCACGGACAACCACGGACATGATCGAACTGAATCCCGTCCGCCAGCGCATCGCCGACCTCAAGGGTCGGCTGGATGCGCTGAGGGGGTACCTTTGACTTCGATACCAAGGTCGAACGTCTCGAAGAAGTAAACCGGGAGCTGGAAAGCCCCGATATCTGGAACGATCCCGAACGCGCCCAGGCCTTGGGCCGCGAGCGCGCCTCGCTGGAGAAGGTGCTCAGCATCAGCACCCTGACCGAGGGTCTGGTCAGCGCCGAGGAACTGCTCGAATTGGCCGCGATGGAAGACGACGAGTCGACCGCGCAGGCCGTAGTCGACGATGTCGATGCCTGCACAACGGAAGTCGAGAAGCTCGAGTTCCAGCGCATGTTCTCCGGAAAGATGGATGCCGCCGCGGCGTTCGTCGACATCCAGGCCGGCGCCGGCGGCACCGAGGCCCAGGACTGGGCCGAGATCCTGCTGCGCATGTACCTGCGCTGGGCCGAGTCGCGCGGCTGGAAGGCCGAACTGATGGAAGTCAGCGGCGGCGACGTGGCCGGGATCAAGTCGGCGACGATGCGGGTCGAAGGCGACTTCGCCTACGGCTGGCTGAAGACCGAGACCGGCGTCCACCGGCTGGTGCGCAAGTCGCCGTTCGACTCCGACAACCGGCGCCACACCAGCTTCACCTCGGTGTTCGTGTCGCCGGAAGTCGACGACAACATCGAGATCGACATCAACCCGGCCGACCTGCGCACCGACGTGTACCGCAGCTCCGGCGCCGGTGGCCAGCACGTCAACAAGACCGAGTCGGCGGTGCGCATCACCCACATCCCGACCAACACCGTGGTCGCCTGCCAGACCGGCCGCAGCCAGCACCAGAACCGCGACAACGCGATGAAGATGCTGGCGGCCAAGCTCTATGAGCTGGAGATCCAGAAGCGCAACGCCGAGCGCGACGCGGTGGAGGCGACCAAGTCCGACATCGGCTGGGGCAGCCAGATCCGCAATTATGTGTTGGACCAGAGCCGGATCAAGGACCTGCGCACCGGGGTCGAGCGCAGCGATACGCAGAAGGTGCTGGATGGCGATCTCGACGAATTCGTCGAGGCGAGTCTGAAGTCCGGGCTGGAAGCCGGGTCCAAACGCGCCGACGCCACGTAATTCCTCCGTTGTAGGAGCGACGTAAGTCGCGACCCACTGACATCACGATTTCCTGCGCGTTCGCGACTTACGTCGCTCCTACAGCAGCCCATTTTCTTGACCCGATACGACCATGACCGACAACGCCACCCCGACGCCGCCTGACGAAAACAAGCTCATCGCCGAGCGTCGCGCCAAACTGGCGGCGTTGCGCGGGCAGGGCGTGGCGTTCCCGAACGATTTCCGCCGGACCGACTACGCCGGCGACCTGCAGACCGAGTACTCGGATGCCGAGCAGTGGACCCCCGAGGCGCTGGAGGCCAAGGGCCACCGCGTCGCCGTCGCTGGCCGCCTGCTGCTCAAGCGGGTGATGGGCAAGGCCAGCTTCGTCCAGATCCAGGACGAATCCGGTCGGCTGCAACTGTTCCTGCAGGCCACTGCGCTGGGCGACACCTACACCGCGTTCAAGGGCTGGGACGTCGGCGACATCGTCGGCGCCGAGGGCGTGTTGACGCGCACCCGCACCGGCGAGCTGTCGGTCAAGGTCGACGCCCTGCGCCTGCTGACCAAATCGCTGCGGCCGCTGCCGGACAAGTTCCATGGTTTGGCCGACGTCGAGCAGCGCTACCGCCAGCGTTACGTCGACCTGATCGTCTCCCCCGAGGCGCGCGAGGTGTTCGTCAAGCGCAGCAAGATCATCCGGGCGATGCGCGAATGGCTCGACAGCCGGCGTTTCCTCGAGGTCGAAACGCCGATGATGCATTACATCCCCGGCGGTGCGGTGGCCAAGCCGTTCGCGACCCACCACAATGCGCTCGACCTCGACCTGTATCTGCGCGTCGCCCCGGAGCTGTACCTCAAGCGACTGGTGGTCGGCGGGCTGGAGCGGGTCTACGAGATCAACCGCAACTTCCGCAACGAGGGCGTGTCGACCCGGCACAACCCCGAGTTCACCATGCTCGAGTTGTACGAGGCCTACGCGACCTACAGCGAGGTCATGGACCTGACCGAAGGCGTCATCCGCGACGTCGCCCAATTGGTTCTCGGCACCACCAAGGTGGAGTGGGATGGCCAGCCGATCGACCTCGGCCCGGCGTTCCGCCGCTGGTCGATGAGCGACGCGGTGCTGGAGCACAACCCGGGGATCAGCCGCGACGACCTCCGCGATGTCGCGGCGATGCGCGCCCACTGCGCCCGCCTCGGCGTCCCGACCAAGCCGTCGCAGGGCTGGGGCAAGCTGCTGCTGGAGATCTTCGAGAAGACCGTCGAGCACACCTTGGTGCAGCCGACCTTCATCACCGAGCATCCGGTCGAGGTCAGCCCGCTGGCCCGGGCCAACGACACCGACCCCGGCATGACCGACCGCTTCGAACTGTTCATCGGCGGCAAGGAACTGGCCAACGGCTTTTCCGAGCTCAACGATCCCGAGGACCAGGCCGCCCGCTTCAAGGCCCAGGTCGACGCCAAGGAAGGTGGCGACGACGAGGCGATGCATTTCGATGCGGACTATATCCGCGCCCTCGAGGTCGGCCTGCCCCCGACCGGTGGGCTCGGCGTCGGCATCGACCGGCTGGTGATGCTGCTGACCGGCTCATCATCGATCCGCGACGTGTTGCTGTTCCCCTACATGCGGCCCGAGCACGGCGGCGGCTGATCGAAGCCACGGCATATGCCTTGCATGGCTGTGGCTGGCGAGCGGTTGGCCAAGCGCCTCCTGTCAGATTCTTGACACTGGGGGTATGCTCGGACCGAATGCCTTGCGACACGCTCGACCGCTAGCTTCGACGCCGAACGTCGACAACCAGTCAACAGGGGAGTGACACCCATGGGCAGGCCGCTGTGAACGTCGTAATTGTCGATGACCAGACATCCGCCCGGACGATGCTGCGGCACATCATCGAGGACATTGGCCCGGAGCTGTCCGTGCACGACTTCGGCGAGCCCCGGGCCGCCCTGGGCTGGTGCGAATCGAACCTGCCGGACCTGCTGTTGCTCGACTACCGCATGCCGACGATCGACGGACTCGAGTTCGCACGTCGCTTCCGTCGCGCGCCGGCCAACCGCGATATCCCGATCGTCCTGGTGACCGTGGTCGGCGACGAGCCGATCCGCCAGGCCGCGCTCGACGCCGGGGTGATCGACTTCATGGTCAAGCCGGTCCGCCCGCGCGAGTTGCGCGCCCGGTGCCGGAACCTGCTGCAGTTGCGCCAGCAATCGGAAGGCGTCAAGCAGCGTGCGCTCTCGCTCGAGCAGCGGCTGTTGTCGAGCATGCATGAAGTGGAGGAGCGCGAACGCGAAACCCTGTCGCGACTCGCCCGCGCAATCGAATACCGCGATACCGGCACCAGCGTGTTCCTGGAGCGCATGGCCCACGTCTCGGGCCTGATCGCCGAACAGCTGGGCATGTCGGAGGACCAGGTTCGGGTGATCGAGCTGGCCGCTCCGCTGCACGACATGGGCAAAATCGCGATCCCCGACGCGGTGCTGATGAAACCCGGTCCGCTGGATGAGCCGGAAATGGCGATCATGCGCCGGCATCCGCGCATCGGCCACGAATTGCTGAGCGGCAGCCAGAACAAGTTCATCCAGGCCGGTGCCATCATTGCCCTGCGGCACCACGAGCGTTACGACGGCAGCGGTTATCCTGACGGACTCAAAGGGGAGGAGATCCCCCTGGAAGCCCGGATCATCGCGGTGGCGGATGTCTTCGATGCGCTGATTTCGGCGCGTCCCTACAAGCCCGCCTGGGACATGGAAACCGCCCTGGCGTACCTGTACGCGCAACGCGGGCGCTTGTTCGATCCGCGCTGCGTCGATGCGCTGATCCGCAACCGCGCGCGGCTGGACGAGGTGTGCAGCCGTTACGCTGCCGGAGCGATCCGACCCAGTATGGAGTAAGGCGATGAACCACTCCCTGTCATGGTTGGCAGCAAGGCTTTCGCAGCGCAGCGACAGCGAACACGGGCAGGCGATGATCCGCATCGCCGTGCTGTCGGTGGTGCTGGTCTACCTGTTGCTGCATGGCAGTGGCGCAGCTCCCGCCGACCCCGACGCCACGGCATACCCGTATGTGCTGAAATTGGTGTTCGTCGGCTTCGTGGTGGGTCTCGGCCTGATCGGCTGGATCGTCGCCTTGCCGGCCCGGTCCGACCTGCGTCGCGGCATCGGCATGCTCGCCGACTACGGGTTGATGACCGCGGCGATGATCCGCATGGGCGAACCGCTGGGCTGGGTCTACGTGATTCTGCTGTGGGTGACCATCGGCAACGGGCTGCGTTTCGGCAACAGTTACCTCTTCGCCGCCATCGTCGCCGCGTTCCTCAGCTTCGGCGCGGTGATCGCCAGCACCGATTACTGGCAGCAGAACCTCAGTCTCGGCGTCGGCCTGCTGGTCGGCCTGGTCGCGGTGCCACTCTACCTGTCCGGCCTGTTGCGGGCGCTGACCCGCGCCACCCGGGAGGCGCGTCGCGCCAATGAGGCCAAAAGCCGGTTCCTGGCCAACATGAGCCATGAATTCAGGACGCCGTTGAACGGTCTGGCCGGGATGTCGGAACTGCTGGCCACCACGCGCCTGGATCCCGAGCAGCGCGAGTGCCTCAATACCATCCAGGCCTCCACCCGCAGCCTGCTGTCGCTGGTCGAGGACGTGCTAGACATTTCCGCGATCGAGGCCGGCAAGCTCAAGCTCAACCGGGTCGAGTTCGACCTGCGCGAACTGGTCGACGGAATCGGCCTGATCATGCTTCCGCAAGCGCATGCCAAGCAGTTGCACTACAACGTTTCGGTTTCCCCCGATGTGCCCAGGCTGCTGTGCGGCGACGATGTGCACCTGCGGCAGGTGCTGATCAACATGGTCGGCAACGCCGTCAAGTTCACCAACCATGGCTCGGTCCAGTTCGACGTGGCGCTGGTCGACCAGGGCAGCGACCGCGTCCAGTTGCGTTTCACCGTGACCGATACCGGCATCGGCGTGCCGATGGCGGTCCGGCACAAATTGTTCGAAGCGTTCGAGCAGGCCGATGCCAGCCTTGCGCGTCGCTATGGGGGCACCGGACTGGGCACCACCATCGCCAAGGGACTGACCGAGGCGATGGGCGGACGCATCGGGTTCGAAAGCACGGAAAACCGGGGCAGCCGTTTCTGGGTGGAACTGCCCTTCAGCCGGGTGGCGCCATTGCTTCCGGGCGCCCATCCGCTGGCGGACGGAGTCGCCGAGCAGGCCGTGCCGGCCGAGGCGCATGTCGTGGAGAACCCGGAGAACGTGATTGCCTTCTCCGATCCGTTCCTGCGTCACCGTGCACGGGTCAGGAGCCTGCAGATACTGGTCGCCGACGACCACGCCGCCAACCGGATGGTGATCCAGCGCCTGCTGGAAAAGGCCGGCCACCAGGTGATTTGCGTGGATGACGGGGAAGGCGTGCTGGACGCGCTGGAAGTGTCGAGCTACGACGCGGTGATCGCCGACCTGCACATGCCGGGATTGAGCGGACTGGACCTGTTGCGGCAACTGCGCGTGATAGAGGCCGGTGGTGGGCGCCGGACACCGGTCCTGATGTTCAGCGCCGATGTCACCCCTGAGTCGATCCAGGCCTGCGAGCAGGCCGGGGCACGCGCGTTCCTGAGCAAACCGATCTCGACCAAGCGATTGCTCGACACCTTGTCGGAAATCGCCGCCAGCACCGGTTCAGCGCCGCTTGCCGGCGTGCAGGTGCCATCGACCCCGCCGCCGGTCGCCGGGGCGAGCGGCACCGGTGACGGTGTACTCGACAGCAGTGTGTTGGACGAACTGTGCGCCCTGGGCATGGGCGACACGTTCGAGCGCGAGTTCATCCGCCAATGCCTGCGCGACGCCGAGGATTGTTACTCGTCGTTGGCCGAGGCAGGAGAGCGACGTGACTGGGAGCCGGTACGCGAACAGGCACACGCGTTGAAGGGCGTTGCCAGCAACCTGGGACTGATTCAGTTGGCTGCCGCCAGCGGCGAACTGATGCGACTGCCCGAATGGCAGCTGGGCCGCGAATGGCGGCAGCGGCTTTCGAACGTGGGCGAACACGTGACGCGGGGCAGGGCGGCGCTCGAAGCGCGCGAGCGCAAGAAACGTGCACGCGACAGCGAGCGCTCCCCTGAACGCCCGGGATAGGAGCTCAGTCGGCCCCCAGCCCCGAACGCCGCGCCTGCGCCTTGACGATGCGATCCATCGTTCGCAGCGACTTGTCCCCCAGTGCCAACGCGGTATCCACCCACACTTCGGTGATCCCCATCAGCTCGTCGTAACCGACCGGTTGTGATATCGCCCGCACGGCATTGAGCGCCATGTGTGCATGCGGCGTCCGTTGCTGCTGGCGGACCAGGTTCTGTACCGCGGCCTCGCCTTGCCCCTTGGGCACCAGCACATCGACCACTCCCAGCCGGTGCAACTCGTCGCTGCTGTAGATCCGTCCGCTCAGGATCATGTTCTCCGCCAGTTGCGGGGATACACGCTTGCACAGGAACGAATACGCTCCCATACCCGGGAACAGGCCGAACAGCACTTCCGGCAACCCCATGTCCACGCCTTCCTCCGCAACGATGGTGTGGCACGACAATGCCAATTCCATGCCGCCGCCGAGCGCGTCGCCCTGGACCAGCGCGATCGTGCGGACATCGCCGCCCAGGCCGGTGTGGAAATGGTGGACGCCTTCGACGCAACGGCGAGCGTAGTCGAGCAGCCGGTCGCGGTTGTTTTCGCGGATCAGTTGCGAGAACAGCGCGAGGTCGCCGCCCAGGTTGAACGCGGATGCGTCGGAGGCCAGTACCACGTGCCGCAGTCGGCCCTGGCGGCGTTGGTCGCTGCGCAGGGTGATCGAAGACAGGTAGGCCCACATGTCGTCCATCAGCTCGGTCCGGAAACAGGGCCTGGCTCCGAGCCCGCTGTCGGCATGCATGTAGATCCAGTGGGCATCGCCGGTGGCATCGGCTTCGATACGCAGCGTGGGGTAGGGACGGGCGCGCGGAAGTTTCTCTATCGAGTTCATGGTGCGGTCCTCGGAAGTGGCCGTCCGCATGCGTGGTGGGCGCGAGCGGCTTGGTTAAGCCCACGTTTCGATGCTACACCTCAATACGCGCCACAAATAAAGAGGCCCCTCCGCGGGAGGGGCCTCTGATTGGCAACCGGGATCGTCGCCCGTCAGGGCGTCATGTAGCCGGGTGGTCCCGCAGTTCCCGACGCAGGATCTTGCCGACGTTGGTCTTGGGCAACTCGCTGCGGAACTCGACGTAATGCGGGCGCTTGTAACCGGTCAGGTTGGCGCGGGCATGCTCCAGCACCTGCGCCTCCGTCAGGGCAGGATCCTTCTTGACGATCACCACCTTGACCGCCTCGCCGGATTTCTCGTCGGGAACGCCGACCGCGGCGACTTCGAGCACGCCGGGCATCATCGCGATCACGTCCTCGATCTCGTTCGGGTACACGTTGAAGCCCGAGACCAGGATCATGTCCTTCTTGCGGTCGACGATGTAGAAGAAGCCCTTCTCGTCCATCTTCGCCATGTCGCCGGTGTGCAGCCAGCCGTCTGCGTCCAGCACCTCGGCGGTTTCCTGCGGACGGTGCCAGTAGCCCTTCATGACCTGAGGGCCGCGGATGCACAGCTCGCCGACTTCGCCGACCGGCATTTCGTTGCCGTCCTCGTCCTTCAGGCACGCGTCGGTCGAGGGGATAGGCAGGCCGATCGCGCCGTTGTACTCGGCCAGGTCCATCGGATTGATGCAGGCGGCGGGCGAGGTTTCGGTCAGCCCGTAGGCCTCGACCAAGGTCGAGCCAGTGGCCTTCTTCCAACGCTCCGCGACCGCGCGCTGGACCGCCATGCCACCGCCCAGGGTCAGGTGCAGGCCGGAGAAGTCGATGTCCTCGAATCCGGGCGTGTTGAGCAGGCCGTTGAACAGCGTGTTGACGCCGGTGATCGCGGTGAACTTGGTCTTCTTCAGTTCCTTGACGAAGCCCGGCATGTCGCGCGGGTTGGTGATCAGGTGGTTGAGGCCGCCGAACTTCATGAAGACCAGTCCGTTCGCCGTCAACGCGAAGATGTGGTACAGCGGCAGCGCGGTGATGATGGTCTCTTCGCCGTACTTGACGTTGGTCCCGATCCACGCGGCCGCCTGCTGCATGTTGGCGACGAGGTTGCGGTGGGTCAGCATCGCGCCCTTGGCCACGCCGGTGGTGCCGCCGGTGTACTGCAGGAAGGCGATGTCGCCGGAGTCGATGTCGATCTTCGGCAGGGTGTGCTTGCGACCGGCCGCGAGGACATCGTTGAACCGCACCGCTCCCGGGATGTCGTAGTCAGGCACCATCTTCTTGACGTATTTTAGGACGAAGTTGACGACCTTGCCCTTGACTCCGAGCATGTCGCCCAGGCCAGTGGTGATGACCTTCCTGACCTGGGTGTCGGCGAGGACCTGTTGCACGGTATGGCCGAAGTTGTCCAACACCAGGATCGCCGCGGCGCCGGAGTCGACCAGCTGGTGCCTCAGCTCGCGCGGCGTGTACATCGGGTTGGTGTTGACCACGGTCAGACCGGCGCGCAGCACGCCGAACGTGGCGATCGGGTACTGCAGGCAATTGGGCATCATGATTGCGACGCGATCGCCACGCTTCAGCCCGAGCTCACCCAAGAGGTAGGCCGCGAACTGGCTGCTGAGGGTGTCGATCTCGCCGTAGGTCAGGGTCTTGCCGAGGTTGGCGAACGCGGGCCGGTCGCGATAGTTGTCGATCGCGTTTTCCAGTACCGCGACGACCGACGGGAACTCGTCGACATCGATGTGCTCGGGGACCCCGGCCGGATACTGTTCAAGCCACGGACGTTCGTCACTCATCGCGATCCCCTTGGTTTTGGTTTTCTGGTCTGCCCTGCAGCACCGGTTGCGTCGTCCACTCGCTGTCCGATTCGCAACCGTACGGTGCCCGAACGATTGGAGCATAGGGGCCCGGGACTGGCAAGATGGACTGTCGTTGCGCGGCTTGTGCCACGATGATCGTGGATGCAAACGGGGGGGGCGACGAATGAACGCAATGACGCGGACAGTGGCGTTGACGGTGGCGTGGCTGCTGTTGGCGGCCTGTTCGAGGCCGCCGCCGGAACAGGCGCTGCGGGACACGATGCAATCGCTCCAACTCACCATGGAGCAGCGCGATGCATCGCAGGTGGAAAATTACCTGGCCGATGACTTCGTCGGGCCGGGCGGGATGGACCGCGATGGTGCGAGGCGGCTGGCCGCGTTGACGTTCCTGCGCCATCGCGACGTCGGGGTAACCCTTGGGCCACTCGATGTGTCGGTACTGCAGGAGCACGCGACGGTGCGTTTCACTGCGGCGCTGACGGGCGGCTCCGGGCGGGCGCTGCCGGACGCGGCGCGGCTTTACCAGGTGGAAACGGGTTGGCGACTGGAAGGCGGCGACTGGCGCCTGACCAGTGCGCGCTGGACCCCACAGTTGTAGGGCACGTCGCTACTGCTTCCATGGCTGTACCACCAGCAGCACCCCGCCCAGGATCAGCAGGACCCCGCCGATGCGCATTGGGGTGGCTGGCTGGGGCGCATGCAGTACGCCGAAATGGTCCAGCAGCACGGCGCCGGCGAGTTGCCCGAGCACGGTCAGCGAGATCAGCGCGGATGCGCCGAGGCGGGGCACGGTGATGGTGGCGATGGCGACATAGGCCGCTCCAATCAAGCCGCCGGTCCAGGCCCAGGCCGGCAGTCGGCCGAGTTGCTCGACATTCGGCCAGCTCGGGCGCGTCGCCAGCAGGAGCAAGGCCAGCGACACCGTGCCGACCAGGAACGACACGGTCGCGGCGAACACCGCACCGGCGGTGACCTGGCCCAGGCGCGCATTGACCAGTGCTTGCAGTGGCAGCAGGGTCCCGATCATGACGACCAGCAGGATGAGTGCATATTTCATGCGGCCTCCGGGGTAGGTGTCGGCCGAGTCTGGCACGGGAGCCGTGACGGATCGTATGCCGCCAAAAGAAAACGAGCGGCCGGGGCCGCTCGTTCCTGGGTGACGGAGGCTCGCCTGCCTCGACGGGTTGTTACGCCGCCTTCTTCGCCGCCAACTGGCGCAACACGTAGTGCAGGATGCCGCCGTGGCGGAAGTACTCGACTTCCTTCGGCGTCAGCAGCAGCACCTTGACCTCAAACCGGGTCTCGCTGCCGTCGGCCTTCTTCGCCACCACGGTCGCGCGCTTCGATTGGCCATCTTCCAGTCCGGTCACCTCGATGGTTTCCGAACCATCCAGGCCGTGGCTCTTGACGCTCTCGCCGTCGAGGAACTGCAGCGGCAGCACGCCCATGCCGACCAGGTTGGAGCGGTGGATGCGCTCGAAGCTTTCCGCCACGACCGCCTTCACGCCCAGCAGGATGGTGCCCTTGGCTGCCCAGTCGCGCGACGAGCCGGTGCCGTATTCCTTGCCGGCGAACACCACCAGCGGCGTGCCCTCGGCCTTGTACTTCATCGCCGCGTCATAGATCGACATGCGCTCGCCGGCGCCGCCCTGCTTTTCGTCGGAATGCTTGTCGAAGTACAACGTGTTCCCACCTTCCTCGCCGCCCATCATCAGGTTCTTGATGCGGATGTTGGCGAAGGTGCCGCGGACCATCACGTCATCGTTGCCACGTCGGCTGCCGTAGCTGTTGAAGTCGGCCGGCTGCACGCCGCGCGACTGCAGGAACTTGCCCGCCGGCGAGTCCTTCTTGATGTTGCCGGCCGGCGAGATATGGTCGGTGGTGATCGAGTCGCCGAACAGGCCCATCACGCGCGCGCCGTGGATGTCGTCGATGCTGCCGACGGCCATGGTCATGCCGTCGAAGTAGGGCGGGTTCTTGATGTAGGTCGAGGCCTCGTCCCAGGCGAACGACTCGCCGGTCGGCGAGGCGATCTGGTTCCAGCGGCTGTCGCCCTTGAACACGTCGGCGTAGTTCTGCGCGAACAGCTCCGGACCGACGGTCGCGGCGATCATGTCGCCGATTTCCTTGTTGGTCGGCCAGATGTCGCGCAGGTAGACGTCGTTGCCGTCGGTGTCCTTGCCCAGCGGATCACTGGTCAGGTCGATGTCGACCGTGCCGGCGATCGCGTAGGCGACCACCAGCGGCGGCGAGGCGAGGTAGTTCATCTTGACTTCGGAGTGCACGCGGCCCTCGAAGTTGCGGTTGCCCGACAGCACCGACGCGACCGCCAGGTCGTTCTCGGCGATGCCCTTCGACACCGCCTGCGGCAGCGGACCGGAGTTGCCGATGCAGGTGGTGCAACCGTAGCCGACCACGTAGAAGCCGAGCTTCTCGAGGTCGTCGAGCACGCCGGCCTTGTCGAGGTAATCGGTGACCACCCGCGAACCCGGCCCGAGCGAGGTCTTGACCCACGGCGCGGACTTCAGGCCCTTGGCCGCGGCGTTGCGCGCGAGCAGGCCGGCGCCGAGCATCACCGCCGGGTTGGAAGTGTTGGTGCAGGACGTGATCGCCGCGATTACCACCGAACCGTCGGTGAGTTCGACGTCGCAGTCCTGGACATTGATGCGAGACACCGGCTTGGCGGCGAGACGGTCGGCCTGCTCCTGCCCACCGCCTTCCTTCTCGAATCGCTGGATGGCTTTTTCGGTGAAGCCGTTGCGATTGGCCACCAGTGCGCCGACGTTCTTGCGGAAGTCCGACTGCATGTCCGACAGCAACACGCGGTCCTGTGGGCGCTTCGGGCCGGCCAGTGACGGCTTGACCTCGCCCATGTCGAGTTCCAGCGTCGCCGAGTAGGTCGCCTCCGGCTGGCCGGGTTCGTGCCACATGCCCTGCGCCTTGGCATACGCCTCGACCAGCGTGACCTGCTCGTCGCTGCGGCCGGACAGGCGCAGGTAGCGCACCGCCTCGGCATCGACCGGGAAGATGCCGCAGGTCGCGCCGTACTCCGGCGCCATGTTGGCGATCGTCGCGCGGTCGGCCAGCGGCAGGTTCTGCAGACCCTCGCCGTAGAACTCGACGAACTTGCCGACCACGCCGTGGCCGCGCAGCATCTGGGTGACGGTCAGGACCAGGTCGGTCGCGGTCGCGCCTTCGGGCAGCTTGCCGGTCAGCTTGAAGCCGACGACCTGCGGGATCAGCATCGACGACGGCTGGCCGAGCATCGCCGCTTCCGCCTCGATGCCGCCGACGCCCCAGCCGAGCACGCCGATGCCGTTGATCATCGTGGTGTGGCTGTCGGTGCCGAACACGGTGTCCGGGAACGCCAGCAGTTCGCCTTCGACCTCACGCTCCATCACCACGCGGGCGAGGTTCTCCAGGTTCACCTGGTGGACGATGCCGGTATTGGGCGGCACCACCTTGAAGTTCTCCAGCGCGGTCTGGCCCCAGCGCAGGAAGCTGTAGCGCTCAAGGTTGCGCTCGAACTCGATCTTGCCGTTGATGTCGAGCGCGTCAGGACGTCCAAACACGTCGACCTGCACCGAGTGGTCGATCACCAGTTCCGACGGGATCTGCGGGTTGATCTGGCCGGCGTTGCCGCCAAGCTTGCTGACCGCGTCGCGCATCGCCGCCAGGTCGACCACGCAGGGCACGCCGGTGAAGTCCTGCAGCACCACGCGGGCCGGCATGAAGGCGATCTCGGTGTCCGGCTCGGCCTTGGCGTCCCACTGCGCAACCGCTTCGATGTGGTCCTTGCCGACCGTGATGCCGCCATCCTCGTGGCGCAGCAGGTTCTCCAGCAGGATCTTCATCGAATAGGGCAGCTTGCCCAGATCGAATTTCTTGCCCAGCGTGGGCAGGCTGAAATAGGTGTAGGACTTGCCGTTGACGTCGAGTTGCGCGCGGGTGGCGAAGGAGTCGGCCATTGGGGGCTCCGTGGCTGGGGCAGCAGGGAAATCACGCGGGAACGTGCTGGAAAAACCCGCGTTTGAACCCCGTAATTATGCCGCAAAAGCCATTCAGCTGCCGCGATGACGGACCCTCTCAGCGCAGTTGCGCGTCCACCGCGGCCGCCATGTCGCGCCGTCGCAGGAGGAAATCCCACAGGCTGCCACCGAGCTGGCGCCACAGCACCGCCGAGCGCATCGCCGCCAGCAGCACCGCCCGCACTTCGGCCACGACCGTGGGCTGGCCGAGGTAGTGCGGGTTGCCCTGGACCAGCACGCGCGGGCGCAGGTGGCTGAGGGTGTCGGCATACAGCCCGCCGAGGGCGGCGAGCACGTCGGGGTGGGTACTGCCGTGCTCGGCGGCGGTCCCGGACTGGGCCTGGATGCCCTCGCGAACCTTTCGCGCCATGGCGTCGTCGCGGACGAACCGCCGCTCCAGTTGCATCACCGCCAGCGCCAGTCGCGGCAGGTGCTCGTCGCGAGGTTTGCCGCCGAAATAGTCGCGCAACAGCATCAACCCGGGGCGCAGCTGTTCGCGGCCGCCGTAGACCGTGGCGGCGGTATCCGCATCGATCCGGAAGATCGAATCCAGCGAGGTCGCCAGCACACTCTCGTTGGCCTGGCCGGTATCGGCGATGCGTCGCACCTGGGCCAGGGCCTGGGCCAGACCGGCCAGCGCGAGGACGCGGTCGGATAGCGGTCGGGTCGGGGTATCACTCATGCGGTCTGGGCCTTCAGGCGTTGTTCGAGGGGCGCATCGGTCGTCGCGATCACGGCGCCGCCGAGGCAGGTCTCGCCGTCGTACAGGACCAGCGATTGACCCGGGGTCACTGCACGTTGGGGGCGATCGAAGCGGACTTCCAGCGTGCCGTCGTTACTTACGGTGACCTCGCAGGGCTCGTCGGCCTGGCGGTAGCGGGTTTGCGCGGTGCATTGGAATCGTGTGGCCGGCGCCGAGCCGGCGACCCAGTGGACGGCCTCCGACCACAAGCGCTGCGATTGCAGCCACGCGTTGTCGTGGCCCTGGTCGACATACAGGACGTTGTTGGCCACGTCCTTGCCGACCACGTACCACGGCGCCGGCTCGAACCCGCGAACGCCGCCGATGTTGAGGCCTTCGCGCTGGCCGAGGGTGAAATAGAACACCCCGGGGTGTTCGCCGACGATCTGGCCGGCTGGCGTGCGGATTTCGCCGTTGCGCGCCGGCAGGTAGCGGCCGAGGAATTCGCGGAAGTCGCGTTCGCCAATGAAGCAGATCCCGGTCGAGTCCTTCTTCGCGGCGGTCGGCAGGCCGGCATCGTGGGCCAGCCGGCGCACGTCGGTCTTGACCAGCTCGCCCAGCGGGAACCGGGTCGCGGCCAACTGGGCTTGGCCGAGCTGGTGCAGGAAGTAGCTCTGGTCCTTGCCGCGATCGGCCGCGCGCAGCAGGCGGTGGTGGCCGTCGTGCCGGGCGACCCGGGCATAGTGGCCGGTGGCGATGAATTCGGCGCCCAGTTCGTGGGCGGCGTCGAGGAAATGCCGGAACTTGATCTCGCGGTTGCACAGCACGTCCGGGTTGGGCGTTCGCCCTGCCGCGTATTCGGCGAGGAAATGCTCGAACACGCCGCTCCAGTACTCGCCGGAGAAATCGCGGAAATGGATCGGGATGCCGAGCCGGCCACTGACGGCCACCGCATCGCGCCGGTCGTCCTCGGCGCGGCAGTCGCCGCTGCCGTCATCGGCCCAGTTCTGCATGAACAAACCGGCGATCGGCTCGCCGGCATCACGCAGCAGCATCGCCGCGACCGACGAATCGACCCCGCCGGACATGCCGACGATGGTCCGGGCGGGCAGGGCGGTGTCGCGACTCATGCCAGTTGCTGCATCAGGTCCAGCGGATGGCGGCGGCCGCCCAGGTAGTCGGCCGCGGTCTGCCAGACCAATGGACTGCGATGGCGTCCGGACTCGGCCTGCAGTTCGGCCGGGGTCAGCCACAATGCCTGGATGATGCCGGTGTCCAGCGGCCGCGACGGGTCGTGCCCCACTGGCTCGGCGGCGAATGCGAACCGCAGGTAATGGCGCCCCTCGCCGCCGTCGGCGCGGGTCGGTGCCTTCCACTGGTACGCACCGATGAAGGCGGTCAGGCGCACGTCCCAGCCGGTTTCCTCGCGGGTCTCGCGCAGGGCGGCGTCGAGCAGGCTTTCGTCGGGCTCCAGGTGGCCGGCCGGCTGGTTGAGCACCGCTTGTTCCGCCACCGTCTCCTCGACCATCAGCAGCCGGCCATCGCGCACGACCACCGTGGCGACGGTCACGTCGGGCTGCCAGAAACGGCCTTCGCGATAGCTCAAGTGGACATCCGAAAGAGTGGGGCTGCGGTCATTCTGCCCGCCGCGCCGCGTGGGCGTCCATCGCCGCCGGCTTTATAATTGGGCGATGCCAAGACAGACCGATCACGAACACGACCACCACCATGGCGCCATGGTGGAGACCAGCAAGCCGGAGATCGCCCGGCCGCCGCTGTATTCGGTGCTGCTGCTCAACGACGACTACACCCCGATGGACTTCGTGGTCGAGGTATTGATGCGGTTCTTCCCGATGACCGCCGAGAACGCCACCCAGATCATGCTCCACGTGCACACCCGCGGCCGCGGCGTTTGCGGGGTGTTCACACGCGAAGTGGCCGAATCGAAGGTAGCCCAGGTCAACGAGTTCTCCCGGCTCAACCAGCATCCGTTGTTGTGCACCATGGAAAAGGCCTGAGCTCGTGGAACGCTGCGTTTGCTGAATTGAACGGAACCGGCCAGCCTCGTAAATGTCGAAGCAGTCGGGGATGACATGGAAAAGCTTGCCCGCACCCCCATCTAGGACCGCAGTAGCTTTTTCGGAGGCATCCGCCCCATGTTCAGCAAGGATCTAGAGTTCAGCATCGGCCAGTGCTACAAGCGCGCCCGCGAGGCGCGCAACGAGTACATGACGGTCGAACACCTGCTGCTCGCACTGCTCGACAACCCGTCGGCCGAGGCCGTCCTCAAGGCTTGCGGCACCGACTTCCCGCGCCTGCGCGGCGACCTGGAACAGGCGATCGCGACCTCGGTGTCGGTGCTGCCCGACGACGTCGACCGCGACACCCAGCCGACCCTGGGTTTCCAGCGGGTGCTGCAACGCGCGGTCTACCACGTGCAGTCCTCCGGCAAGAAGGAGGTCACCGGCGCCAACGTGCTGGTGGCGATTTTCGGCGAGAAGGATTCGCACGCGGTCTACTACCTCAACCAGCAGGACGTGGCGCGGCTGGACGTGGTCAATTACCTCTCGCACGGCATTGCCCGTCATGGCGAGGAGAGCGAAGGGGTGCACGGTGATGGCGAGGCCCGTTCGGCCGATGGTGATGGCGAGGGCAAGGCCGATGCGCTGGCCGAATTCGCGGTCAACCTCAACCAGCTCGCCCGCGACGGCAAGATCGACCCGCTGGTCGGCCGCGCCGACGAGGTCGAGCGCACCATCCAGGTGCTGTGCCGCCGCCGCAAGAACAACCCGCTGTACGTCGGCGAGGCCGGCGTCGGCAAGACTGCGATCGCCGAGGGCCTGGCCAAGCGCATCGTCGATGGCGAAGTCCCCGAGGTGCTGGAGGACGCGACCATCTACGCGCTCGACCTCGGCGCCCTGGTCGCAGGCACCAAGTACCGCGGCGACTTCGAGAAGCGCCTCAAGGCGGTGTTGGCGCAGATGAAGAAGGTGCCCGGCGCGGTGCTGTTCATCGACGAGATCCACACCATCATCGGCGCCGGCTCGGCGTCGGGCGGCACCATGGACGCGAGCAACCTGATCAAGCCGGCGCTGGCGTCGGGCGAGCTGCGCTGCATCGGTTCGACCACGTTCCAGGAATACCGCGGCATCTTCGAGAAGGATCGGGCACTGGCGCGGCGCTTCCAGAAGATCGACATCGTCGAGCCGACGGTCGGCGAGGCGTTCGAGATACTGCAGGGCCTCAAGCCCAAGTACGAGGCCCACCACGGCGTGACCTATGCCGACGACGCGCTGCAGGCCGCGGTCGACCTGTCGGTCAAGCACATCGGCGACCGGCTGCTGCCGGACAAGGCGATCGACGTGATCGACGAAGCCGGTGCGCGTCAACGGCTCCTACCGCTGGAGATCCGCAAGTCGCTGATCGACATCGAGGAGATCGAGACGATCGTCGCCAAGATGGCGCGGATCCCGGCCAAGCAGGTTTCGGCGACCGACAAGGACGTGCTGCGCAACCTCGAGCGCAACTTGAAGATGGTGATCTTCGGCCAGGACCCGGCGATCGATTCGCTGACCTCGGCGATCAAGCTGTCACGCTCCGGCCTGGGCAATCCCGAGAAGCCGATCGGCAATTTCCTGTTCGCCGGCCCGACCGGTGTCGGCAAGACCGAGGTGACCAAGCAGCTTGCGTTGCAGCTCGGCATCGAGCTGGTCCGCTTCGACATGTCCGAGTACATGGAGCCGCATTCGGTCAGCCGCCTTATCGGCGCGCCCCCGGGCTACGTCGGGTTCGACCAGGGCGGCTTGCTGACCGAGAAGATCGTCAAGACCCCGCACTGCGTGTTGCTGCTGGACGAGGTCGAAAAGGCCCACCCGGACATCTTCAACATCCTGTTGCAGGTCATGGACCGTGGCACCCTGACCGACACCAACGGTCGCGAAGCCAACTTCAAGAACGTGATCCTGGTGATGACCACCAACGCTGGCGCGGCGCAGGCGGCGCGGCGCACGATCGGTTTCACCAAGCAGGACCACAGCACCGATGCGATGGAGGTGATCCGCAAGGGCTTCACCCCGGAGTTCCGCAACCGGCTGGACGCGGTGGTGCAATTCCAGGCGCTGGGCTTCGACCACATCCTGCGCGTGGTCGACAAGTTCCTGATCGAGCTGGAGGCGCAACTGCACGAGAAGAACGTGGTCATGACCGCGACCCCGGACGCGCGCGAGTGGTTGGCCCAGCACGGCTTCGATCCGCTGATGGGCGCACGGCCGATGGCGCGGGTGATCCAGGACAGGATCAAGCGTCCGCTGGCCGACGAGTTGCTGTTCGGCAAGCTTTCCGGCGGCGGCCGGGTCAGCATCGAGGTCAAGGACGGCGAACTGGTGGTCGAGGCCCATGCCGAACCGGAGAAGCTGCTGCCGGCGACGGTCTGATATATCGGAAACGAAAAAAGGCGGCCAATGGCCGCCTTTTTTTATCAACCACTTGCCGCGATTACTTCATGCGGTAGGTGATGCGGCCCTTGGTCAGGTCGTACGGCGTCATCTCCACCTTGACCTTGTCGCCGGTCAGGATGCGGATGTAGTTCTTGCGCATCCGCCCGGAGATGTGGGCGATGATTTCGTGCCCGTTTTCGAGGCGCACACGGAACATGGTGTTCGGAAGGGTTTCCGCCACCGTGCCCTCGAATTCGATCACGTCGTCTTTTGCCATGTGTTTCCCGGATGTTGCGGACGGGCGGCGCAAAATGCGGCCGCGAAGCCGGGCATTCTGCCACGCCGGGGGCAATCGCGCAAAATCCCGGACTGCCTGGATTCAGGCCGCCGGCATGGATACCGGTTGCGGGAACACACGAATCGCCGGTGCGGGGACGGATCAGTCTGGCAGGCTGGTTTGGCGGGTCAATTCGCAGGCGGGCAATTCGCCGAATCGGGACGACCACAAACCCGGGGATGTCGGTTTCCCCGTCAGTTCGCGGACCTCGTCGAGGAAGCGCTCGCGCGGCCACAGGCTCGCCCCCAGTGTCAGCAGGTGCGGATTGGCGACCTGGGCATCCAGCAGCGGCCAACCCCACTCGTGCAGCCGGCGGGCGAGGGCGGCCAGGGCGACCTTGGAGCCACCCGAGGCCAGGCTGACCATGCTCTCGCCGAAGAACATCCGGCCGATCGCGACCCCGTACAGGCCGCCGACGAGTTCGGTGCCGTTGCGCACCTCGATCGAGTGGGCATGCCCGAGGCGATGCAATTCACCGTACGCCGCCTGCATGTCCGCGGTGATCCAGGTGCCGGGCTGGCCCGGGCGCGGTTGCCGGGCGCAGGCGTCGATCACCTGCGCGAACGCGGTGTCGGCAGTGACGACCCAGTCCGAGCGGCGCAGCGTGCGCCGGAATCGCGAGGACAGGCGTACCGCGTCGATCCGGAATACCGTGCGCGGATCGGGCGACCACCACAGCAGCGGCTGGCCCTCGGAGTACCACGGGAAGACCCCGCTGGCGTAGGCGTTGAGCAGCCGCGTCGGTGACAGGTCGCCGCCCATCGCCAACAGCCCGTCGGGTTCGCGCAGCGCGGTGCGCGGGTCCGGGAACGGCGCGCGCGAGTCAGCCGGCAGCGCGGGCAGTCGGATCGGCATGCTTGAACGGCGAATGGGCGGCGAGGGTGGCCGCATAGCTGCGGATCGAGGCGGCCTCCTGTTCGCACCAGCCTCGCAGGGCGTCGCGGAACGAGGGCTGGGCGATCCAGTGGCGACTGTGTACGACGGCTGGCAGGAAGCCGCGCGCGAGTTTGTGCTCGCCCTGCGCACCGGGCTCGAAACGGGTCAGGCCGCGGCGCAGGCAGTAATCGATGCCCTGGTAGTAGCAAGTCTCGAAATGTAGACCCGGGACCTGTTCGATCGCACCCCAGTAGCGTCCATACAAGGTGTCGCCGCCGCGCAGGCACAGCGCGCCGGCAATGGCACGGCCGTCGCGCTCCCCAAGGAACAGCACCAGCGAAGCCGGCATGGTTTCGGTCAAGTGCCGCAGGAATGGCAGGGTCAGCGCCGGGTGGTTGCCGTACTCGGCGAAGGTCTGCAGGTAGAAGCCGTGCATGGTCGCGAGATCAGCCTCGCTGGCATCGGCACCTTCAACCACCCGCAGGCGGACACCGCTGCGGGCGACCCTGGCGCGCTCCTGCCGGATGTTCTTGCGATGCTTGTGGTCGAACGCGGCGAGATAGTCGTCGAAGTCGCGCCAGCCGGCGTCGTTGCGCCAGTGGTACTGGATGTCGATCCGCGGCAGCCAGTCCTCGGTGAAAGCCGGTACCTCGTCATCGGCGTGGAAGTTGACGTGGGCCGACGACAGCCCATCACTGCCGACCATTGCGACCGCGGCATCGAGAAGCCCGGCGCAGCGCGCTGGATCCCTGGCCAGCAGGCGCGGGCCGGTCACCGGCGTGTAGGGCACCGCGCACAGCCACTTGGGAAAGTAGTCCAGCCCGTGCCGGGCGTAGGCGTGCGCCCAAGCGTGGTCGAACACGAACTCGCCGTGGGAATTGTCCTTGAGGTACCCGGGCGCGGCGGCGACGAGGTCGTCGCCTTGCCAAAGGGTCAGGTGCCGCGGGGTCCAACCCCAGTCGGGACGCAGGCAACCATGGCGTTCAAGGCCGGCCAGGAACGCGTGGGCGACGAACGGATTGCGGCCGTCGTGCAGCGCGTCCCAACTGGCGGCGGGGACATCGTCAAGCCGATGGCAGAGTCGTGCGTCGGGCATGCGGTCATTGTAGGAGGGGCTTCAGCCCCGACCCACCGTTTCCGGAGCCGAACGCTGGACAGAGCGGTTCGGGGCTGAAGTCCCTCCTACCAGGAAGGTCAGCTGTCGGTGTCGAGGAACTTCTCCGCATCCAGCGCCGCCATGCAGCCGAAACCGGCCGAGGTGATCGCCTGGCGATAGACCTGGTCGGCCACATCGCCGGCGGCGAACACCCCGCGCACCGAAGTCTGGGTCGCGTTGCCGGCCAAGCCCGAGTTGATGTGCAGGTAGCCGCCCTTCATCTCCAACTGGCCCTCGAACAGCGAGGTGTTCGGGGTATGGCCAATCGCCACGAAAAAGCCATTGACCGGGATCTCGCGGGTGCTGTCATCCTTCGTCGAACGCAGACGCATGCCGGTGACGCCGCTGTCGTCGCCCAGCACCTCGTCGACGGTGTGGTCCCAGATCAGCTCGATCTTGCCGGCCTGGGCCTTGGCGAACAGCTTGTCCTGCAGGATCTTCTCGGCGCGCAGGCTGTCGCGGCGATGCACCAGGTAGACCTTGCGCGCGATGTTGGACAGGTACAGCGCCTCCTCGACCGCGGTGTTGCCGCCGCCGATCACCGCCACGTCCTGCTCCTTGTAGAAGAAGCCGTCGCAGGTCGCACAGGCCGACACGCCCTTGCCCATGAACTTCTGCTCGGACTCGATGCCCAGGTACTTGGCGCTGGCGCCGGTGGCGATGATCAACGCGTCGCAGGTGTACTCGCCGCTGTCGCCCTTGAGCCGGAACGGACGCTGCGACAGGTCCGCGCTGTGGATGTGGTCGAACACCACCTCGGTGTCGAAGCGCTCGGCGTGGGCCTGCATGCGCGCCATCAGGTCCGGACCCTGCAGGTCGTGGCTGTCGCCGGGCCAGTTGTCGACGTCGGTGGTGGTCATCAGCTGGCCGCCCATCTGCAGCCCGGTAATCAGCAGCGGCTTGAGGTTGGCGCGGGCGGCGTAGACCGCCGAAGTCCAGCCGGCCGGACCGGAACCGAGGATGACGAGACGGGCGTGCTTGCTTGGGGTCATGGGTATAATCGCGTGCTTGTCGTAGCCTCATAGCTTGGCGGCGGCGTCCCGGCAAAACAAGGCGGATTACACGGGACGCTGAGTTGCAGTGCGTCGTGCGGATCCGGCTTGCAGGCAATTGCCAATGGACTGGTATTCGCGTTTTTCCAACCCCCAAATCCGGCCGGCACGCCGCACCGCGGTGTTTTTTCGGCCCATCGGAGACGATTGCAATGCGTATCGGTGTACCCAAGGAAACCAAGACCCTCGAAGGGCGCGTCGCCCTCGTTCCGGCCGCGGCCGGTGACCTGGTCAACCGTGGCCACGAGGTCTGGCTGGAAAAGGATGCCGGCATCAAGAGCGGCTTCTCCGATGAGGAGTACACCCGGCTGGGCGTCAACATCGCCCCCGACGCCGCTGCGCTTTACGAGAAGGGCGAGCTGATCGTCAAGGTCAAGGAGCCGATCGCCGGCGACCTGCAGCACCTGCGCAAGGACCATCTGCTGTTCTGCTACCTGCACTTGGCCGCCGAACCCGAGTTGACCCGCAAGCTGCTCGAGATCGGCCTGACCGGCGTCGCCTTCGAGACCGTCGAGCTGCCCAACGGCGACCTGCCGCTGCTGGCGCCGATGTCGGTGATCGCCGGCAAGATCGCGACCCAGGTCGGGACCACGCTGCTGCACATGCCGCAGGGCGGCAAGGGCAAGTTGCTGGGCGGCCTGCCGTCGACCGAGCGCGGCAAGGTGGTGGTGTTCGGCGCCGGCAAGGCCGGTGGCGCGGCGGCGGCACTGGCCGCGGCCGGTGGTGCCAACGTGGTCGTGTTCGAGATGCGCGCCGACCGCATGGACGAGATGATGGCGCTCGGCGCCAACGTCACCACGCTGTACCCGTACCACGACGTGGTCGCGCGTGAAGTCGCCTCGGCAGACCTGGTGGTCGGTGCGGTACTCGTGACCGGCGCCAAGGCGCCGCGCGTGCTGACCCGCGAGATGCTCAAGGGCATGCAGGACGGCAGCGTAGTGGTCGACATCTCGATCGACCAGGGCGGTTGCTTCGAGACCTCGCGCCCGACCACCTGGAAGGAGCCGACCTACGTGGAGGAGGGCGTGACCCATTTCTGCGTGACCAACATGCCCGGCTCGGTTCCGCAGACCAGCTCGCAGGCGATCTGCGCGGCGATCCTGCCGTGGGTCAACAAACTGGCGTCCGATGGCACGTGGCGCGATAACCCGGCCCTGCAGCGCGGCATCAATGTGGAGGCCGGCAAGCTGGTCCATCCGGCGTTGCTGGATATGAAGCTGTAGTATATTCAAGCACTAACAGCACCTAGCTAAGGCAGAACGTCACGGTGGCGCAAGCGTCCACAGCAGCCCGCAGGAAGAAATCCGGCCCGGCCACGGCGCGCGACACCGCGCGCCGTGAGCCGTCGCCGCGTCGCCAGCGGCTGATGCGCGACATCGCGCTGATCCTGATTGCGCCTTTGCTGCTGTACCTGCTCGCCAGCCTGGTGACGTTCTCCCCGAACGACCCGGGCTGGTCGCATTCGGGCAGCATCACCGCGCCGCTCAACAACGTGGGCGGCCGGGTCGGAGCATGGTTGGCCGACGTGCTGCTGTACCTGACCGGCTATGTTGCGTTCCTGTTGCCGGTGATGCTCGGGCTGATCGCCTGGATCGCGTTGTTCAAGATGGATACCGACGGCGACGGCGATGCCGACCTCGGGCCGGCGTTGCGACTGGTCGGGATCGTCGGCTTCCTGGTTTCGGCGACCGGCCTGTTGCAGTTGCGGGTCGGGCCGGTGATCGATTTCTCGGCCGGCGCCGGCGGCATCCTCGGCCAGTTGGTCGGGCGGTCGCTGTACAGCGGCTTCGGCCCGGTCGGCGGCAACCTGTTTTTGCTGGCGCTGCTGCTGGTGTCGGTGACGCTGGCCACCGGGATTTCGTGGCTGGCTGTGATGGATCGGATCGGCGCCTGGACGCTGTCGCTGGCGCCGCTGCTGTCGAAGCTGTTCCGCCGCGGCAGCCGCCAGGCGACCGAGTGGCAGCAGACGCGCGCGCTGCGCGAGGAACGCGAGGAGGTGCGCAAGGTCGACACCGAACTGCGGGCGAAGCGGGCGCCGGTCAAGATCGAGCCGCCGGCCCCGGCGGCGGTCGAGAAGAGCGACCGCGCCAAGCGCGAGCAGCAGATCCCGCTGTTCCATGTCGGCGACGGCACCGGCATCCCGCCGCTGGCGTTGCTCGACGACCCCAAGCCGCAGCCCAAGGGCTACAGCGCGGAGACGCTGGAGACGCTGTCGCGGCAGATCGAATTCAAGCTCAAGGACTTCCGTATCGACGCCGAAGTGGTCGGCGCATATCCGGGCCCGGTGATCACCCGGTTCGAGGTGCAGCCGGCGCCGGGGGTGAAGGTCAGCCAGATCAGCTCGCTCGACAAGGACATCGCCCGCGGCCTGTCGGTGAAGTCGGTGCGCGTGGTCGACGTGATCCCGGGCAAGTCGGTGATCGGGCTGGAAACGCCGAACACCCAGCGCGAGATGATCTACCTGTCGGAACTGCTGCGCTCCAAGGAGTACGACAAGTCCAACAGCCCGCTGACGCTGGCGCTGGGCAAGGACATCTCGGGCCGGCCGACCGTGGCCGACCTGGCGCGGATGCCGCATTTGCTGGTCGCCGGCACCACCGGTTCGGGCAAGTCGGTCGCGGTCAACGCGATGGTGCTGAGCCTGCTGTACAAAGCCTCAGCCAGCGACCTGCGAATGCTGATGATCGACCCGAAGATGCTCGAACTCAGCGTCTACGAGGGCATCCCGCATCTGCTGGCGCCGGTCGTGACCGACATGAAGGAGGCCGCCAACGGCCTGCGCTGGTGCGTGGCCGAGATGGAGCGCCGCTACAAGCTGATGTCGACGGTCGGCGTGCGCAACCTGGCCGGCTTCAACAAGAAGGTGCGCGACGCGATCGAGGCCGGGCAGCCGATGCTCGACCCGCTGTTCAAACCCAACCCCGAGATCGACGAGGCGCCGCCGCAACTGGAGCCGTTGCCGCACATCGTGATCTTCATCGACGAATTCGCCGACATGATGATGATCGTCGGCAAGAAGGTCGAGGAGCTCATCGCGCGACTGGCGCAGAAGGCGCGTGCCGCCGGCATACACCTGATCCTGGCGACCCAGCGGCCGTCGGTCGACGTCATCACCGGTCTGATCAAGGCCAACATCCCGACCCGCATCGCGTTCCAGGTCTCGAGCAAGATCGACTCGCGCACCATCCTCGACCAGTCCGGCGCCGAGGCACTGCTCGGCAACGGCGACATGCTGTACCTGCCCCCCGGCACCGCGATGCCGGAGCGCGTGCACGGCGCGTTCGTGTCCGACGAGGAAGTGCATCGGGTGGTCGAGCACCTCAAGCAGGTGGGCGGCAAACCCGATTACATCGAGGGCGTGCTGGAAGACGTGCAGACCATGGGCGACGGCGTGGTCGTCGGCGCCACCGGCCTTCCGGAAACCGCCAGCAGCAGCGACGAGTCCGACCCGTTGTACGACGAGGCGGTGCGGGTGGTGACCGAGACCCGCCGCGCGTCGATCTCCGGCGTGCAGCGGCGGCTGAAGATCGGCTACAACCGCGCCGCGCGTCTGGTCGAAGCGATGGAAGCGGCCGGCGTGGTGACCCCACCCGAACACAACGGCGACCGCAGCGTGTTGGCGCCCCCGCCGCCGCGGGACTAGGGTTGGGCGGTGGTAGGAGCGACGTGAGTCGCGACCCACTGACAATCGACCCCGCTTGGCTGTAGCGCCAATAAGCATTTCCGCAATCGTGCGATGGCAACCCCGCGTTCCACGCGACAGGATTTCATTGTCAGTGGGTCGCGACTCACGTCGCTCCTACCCACGAATTACCTGCTGAACGAATTCGCCGGCATCGAACACCCATTCAGCTTCATCCCCACACACTGCGTCCAGCCCTCACGGAGATCGATTGAATGAAGCAGATGATGCGCTGGAGCACCGGCCTTTTGCTGGTCACCGCGGCCGCCGGCAGCGCCTTCGCCGGCGCGCGCGACGACCTCGACGCTTTCACCAAGGGCCTGAAGGGGCTGGACGGGCAGTTCACCCAGCAGGTCTACAACAGCCAGGGCAAGCTGACCGAAACCTCCAGCGGCGAGGTCCAGTTGTCGGTGCCGCGCCTGTTCCGCTGGGAGTACGTCAAGCCGTACCCGCAGGTCATCGTCGCCGACGGCAAGAAGGTCTGGATCTATGACCCCGACCTCGCCCAGGTCACCGTGCGTCCGCAAGGCGTGGAAGAGCAGAGCAGTCCGCTGGCGGCGTTGATCGAGCCAGCCAGGCTCGACGCGATGTTCGTGGTCAAGGAAGTGGGCAGTGCCGATGGTCTGGAGTGGCTGGCACTGACGCCGAAGAAGGGCCAGGAAACCAGCTTCGAGAGCGCGCGGCTCGGCTTCGACGGCAAGACCCTGGTGAAGATGGAAGTGGTCGACCTGATCGGCCAGCGCACCGAGATCGCCTTCAGCGATTGGCAGCGCAACCCCGGCTTCGCTGCAGGCACGTTCAAGTACACCCCGCCCAAGGGCGTCGATGTGATCGGCGAAGGCTGAGCCGCGCCAGCTTCGCGGGCCGGACACGAATGACGGGAGCGATCCCGTCGTTTTTCGTTGAATGATCGCCAGGTGAATCCGGAATCGTTCATTTTCAATGACTTGGCATCACGGCCCGTCGACGATGGCTGATCCAGAGTAGCTCCCACGGTCGCCCATCCGGCAACCAGGGGAACCCAGATGCGCCACAGCCAACGTCCTGCCATGCTGACCCTCGTTTCGACGGTGATCGTCGCCTGTGGCCTGCTGTCATCGAACGTCGTCGCCCGCGATGACGCGACGGATACCAAGCTTCAAATCCAAGCGCGGGCGCTCGACAGCCAACCGCAATCGCGGATCGAGGCGGACCAGGCGATGGACGGGGCGGTCGCCGCCGCGGTGATCGGCGCGATCTCGACCCAGTTCGGCGAGCGCGAGGTCGCGGTCAGGCTGGATGAGGTCGCGGTACAGCCGGCCAGCGTTCGCGACCGCAGCGTCAACGGGGCAGGGCGGCTGCGGATCGGCGACGACGACAGCTGGATTCCGTTCCGTTTCGACGTGCTGTACGACACCCGCACCGCCAGCGTCAGCTACCCGGCCATCACCTTGGGCGATGGAGCCGCTGCCCGCGAGATTGCGCTGGATTCGAGCCTTGCCCGCGCACTCGGCCGACGGGTCGACGCGGCGTTGCACAGCGAGTTCGCCCAGCAGCCGGTGCAACTGGTGGTCGGGCGCGCCACCACCGCGGAAGCCGGCACGCGCTATCTGCTGGTCGAGGCGCTGGGTACCGCCGACTTCGCTGACGAGGGCGTCGTCCCGGCCCAGGTGCAGGCGCTTTACGACCGCAAGACTGGCGAGTGGCTGCGGGTCGACTACGAGCTCGGCACCACGTCCAACTGGTCCGATCGTGGAGTTGCCGTCGCGACGCGCTGACCGCCGGAAATCCACGGTTCGATTTGCCGGAACGACCTGCGCTGTCGCCTTTCGTTATCGTACCGGTTCCCCCGAACCGATGACCCCAACGTGGCACGTCGCAACCCTCCGGCTTCCAGCCCCGACCTGATCGGCAACGACCCCGCCAGCGACGCCCTGCGCCCGCTGGCCGAGCGCATGCGTCCACGCACGGTCGACGAGATGGTCGGCCAGCGCCGGTTGCTTGCGCCGGGTTCGGCATTGCGCCGCGCGATCGAGTCCGGCCGGGTCCATTCAATGATCCTGTGGGGGCCGCCGGGATGCGGCAAGACCACCTTGGCGCTGCTGCTGGCGCACTATGCCGATGCCGAGTTCCGGGCGATATCCGCGGTGCTGTCGGGCCTGCCGGAGGTGCGGGTGGTGCTGGCCGAGGCGGCGCAACGGTTTGCCGAGGGACGCCGCACCGTGTTGTTCGTCGACGAGGTGCACCGCTTCAACAAGGCGCAGCAGGATGCGTTCCTGCCGCACATCGAGCGCGGCACGATCCTGTTCGTCGGCGCGACCACGGAGAATCCCTCGTTCGAGCTCAACTCCGCACTGCTGTCGCGCTGCCGCGTGCATGTCATGGAAGCGCTGTCGGTCGACGACATCGCGCTGGCGTTGCAGGCGGCGCTCGACGACACCGAACGTGGGTTGGGCGGACAGGAATTGCAGGTTTCCGACGACGCCCTGCGGCAGATCGCCGGTGCCGCCGACGGCGACGTGCGTCGTGGCCTGACCCTGCTGGAGATCGCCGCCGAACTGGCCAACGGCGAGTCCGGCGAGGTCACCGAGGCGACGCTGGTGCAGGTGCTGGCCGACCGCACCCGCCGCTTCGACAAGGGCGGCGAGCAGTTCTACGACCAGATATCGGCCCTGCACAAGTCGGTGCGCAGCTCCAACCCGGATGCGGCGCTGTACTGGCTGGCACGGATGCTCGATGGCGGCTGCGACCCGAGCTACCTCGCCCGGCGACTGACCCGGATGGCGACCGAGGACATCGGCCTGGCCGACCCTCGCGCGCAGACGATGGCGCTGGAAGCCTGGGACACGTTCGAGCGACTCGGCAGTCCCGAGGGCGAACTGGCGCTGGCGCAACTGACGATCTACCTGGCCAGCGCCGCCAAATCCAACGCCGCCTATGTCGCCTTCAACGCCGCCCGGCGCGACGTCCGCGAACACGGCACCCAGGACGTGCCGTTGCACCTGCGCAATGCGCCGACCAAGCTCATGAAGCAACTCGGCTACGGCAAGGGCTATCAATACGACCACGATGCCGAGGGCGGTATCGCGCTCGATCAGAGCGGATTTCCCGACGCGATGGGGGAGCGGGTCTACTATCAGCCGGTCGAGCGGGGGCTGGAGATCAAGCTCAAGGAGAAGCTCGACCGCCTGCGCGAGGCGCGCGCGTCCGCGCGAAAACGTCCTGGGAAAGCGTAACGGCGAGATGATTACGGGGTGAAGAGCACCGGAACAGCACTGCAAGGTAACCGCGGCGAAACCGAGAATATGCATCAACGTCGATGCGCAAGCCATTGATAGTTAAGCAATGAAGTTTCACTTCTAGAATTCCGTTCAAGCGCGCGTATCAGTGCTGACACACCATCCTGTCCAGCCGCCCCACGAAGCAAGTATCGCGACAGTACGCGCCAGATTACGTGCCAACGCCGCCGAAGCGATGGGCTTCGCGAATGGCCATGTTTCAAGAATGAAGCACGCCGCTTCAAGCGCGGTCCAGACACCTCGTCGGCGGGCCTCCACGGCCTGAACGACGGCTACCCAACCCCGTCATATCAATCACTTGCAGCCGAGCCGGATGAATGGCATCGCGCATGCGTCATTCCGGGTGCGTGGCCATCGGGTGCCTTTCCCCTTGCACCTGAGCGACGTATCACAGGAGAACGACAATGCGCATTCGTAGATCCGTTGTGGCATCCGCAGTACTTCTCTCACTGGGACTCACCGGCCAGGCTTGGGCCCAGCAGACCATCGGCAACGGCGGCGCCGGAGCCGACATCCTCGCCAACATCGATGTGCCGATCGACGCGTCCAACAGCAGTTCGGGGGACAACCGCGACAATGCCGGCCTCGCCGACGCCTCGGCAGCAGGAGCCGCGGCCGCCAACAATGGCGGAACCGCGACCTCCAACTTCTCCAGCACCTCGTCCAGCATTTCCGCCGCGACCGTGCTCAACGGCTCGGTCACCGGCCTCGGCGTGTCCCATGTCGGCAACTGGGCGCAGAACAACGGCAACGCCAACGGGTCCGCCGGTGGCGCGGGCGGTGCCGGACTGGGTGGCATAGCGGCCGGTGGCGTCGGTGCCGGTGGCGCCGGTGGTGCCGGTGGCAACGCCGATGGCAGCAGCGCGCGTGGCGGTGACGCCAACAGCACCGGCGGCGATGCCGCCAGCGACAGCATCGCGGCGGGTGGCCCGGGCAGCGGGCTGGGTGGAATCGCGGCCAGCGGCAACAGCGCCAGTGCGACCGCAGCCAGCGCGGGTGCCGGCGGCGACGGCAATGGCAGCGCGTCCGACGTGGGTCCGGGCAGCGCCACCAATGGCGACAACGCCGGCGGCGATGGCACCGGAACCGCGACGGCATCGGCCACCAGCGGCGCCAGCGACGCGACCGGTGGCGACGGCACGGGCACCGGTGGCGCCGCGACCTCGTCGGCAACCGCGACCGCGGGTGCGGCCGATTCGATGGCCGGCAACAGCGGCTCGGTGGCCTCCAACGCCGGGGCTGCCGGCGACGGCGGTGCCGGTAACGGCGGCGCGGCGACGGGCGGCGCGGGCAACGGCGGTGCCGGTGGCAGCGGCGGAGCCGGCGGCTCGGTGGTCAATGATGCCGGGGCGTTCGACATGTCCAACAGCATGACCAGCGTCGGCCAGTCGGCGGCGGGCATCATGAGCGCCGCGCAGAACAGCGGTGCCGCCTCGCTGATCCAGCAGGGCGTGACCGTGCAGGCCAACCTCACCGTCGGTCCATGACGGAAAGGGTGATCGCGATGCGCCGTGGCCGTAATGCCGCGGCGCATTCGCGCGACAGTCGAGGAGAGGGCCATGCGGACTTATCAGGGACTGCTGTTGCTGCTGTCTTTCGGTATCGGCGGATTCGCGTCCGCGGCCGAACCCGCCGATCCGGCGTCGTCGAATCTCGAAATCGCCGGCATCGGCCAGCCGATCGATGCCTCCGCGCTGGAGCGACTGCGAGGCGGCGATGAGAGCATTGTCGAGAACGACATCCGGGTCGACGGCGAGGTCGTGGGCAACAGCGCCGACCACATCATCAGCGGCGCCAACCTCATCGATGGCGGCGCATTCGGCAATGCCGCCGGGGTGTCGACGGTGATCCAGAACAGCGGATCGAACGTGTTGATCCAGAACGCCATGATCGTCAACGTGCAGTTCGGGCCACCGGGGTCGTGATGACCCGTCCACTGCAGCTTGGCCTCGCGCTGGGCGTGGCGATGATGGCCGCGCCGGTGCTGGTGGCCGCATCGTCGGTCGAACTGCGAACGCCGCACAGCGGCAGCTACACGCTCAAGGTGACCAGTCTCAAGGAGGCGCGGTTCAAGACCACGGTGCCGCAACAGTACGATTTCAGCTGCGGCTCGGCGGCGACCGCGACCCTGCTGACGTTCCAGTACGGCCATCCGGTCAGCGAGTCCGACGTGTTCCTGCAGATGTACCGCAACGGCGACCAGGGCAAGATCCGCAGCGAGGGTTTCTCGCTGCTGGACATGCAGCGCTACCTGCAGTCGCTGGGGTTCACCGCGGACGGTTTCGAATTGCCGCTGGACAAGCTGCTGGAAGAGGGGCTGCCGGCGATCGTGCTGCTCAACGACCGCGGCTATCGCCACTTCGTCGTGGTCAAGGGCATGCGCGACGGACGGGTGTTGCTGGGCGATCCGGCGCGCGGTACCCGGGCGATGTCGCGCGGACGCTTCGAGGCGCTGTGGGACAACGGCGTGCTGTTCGTGGTCCACAACCGTCGCGAACTGGCCCGCTTCAACCATCCACGCGACTGGCGCACCGCGCCGCCGGCACCGCTGCAGTCGGGGATCGGCCGGCATGGTTTGCGCGAGGTCGTGATGCCCAAGTTCGGGCCGGGGGATATCTGATGCGAACTCTTTGGCTCCCTACCGCCGCCGCCATGTGGTTCGCAACGGCCTGGCCGTGCGTCGCCGCCGGGCCGGGCGAAGCCACCGTCGGCGCGCTTGGGCCGGAATGGGTGGCGGTTGCGCCGGAGCGGCTGGAACGCACGCGCGGCGGATTCCAGTTGCCGTCGGGGCTGGCGTTGTCGTTCGGGATCGAGCGCGTGGTGCACGTCAACGGCACCTTGGTGGCGAGCGCCAGCGTCCACATCCCCGACGTGGCCCGGATGACGGCGGCGCAGGCGCGGGATCTCGCGGAAATGAACCGGGGACTGCTCGTCCAGGTTGGCGAGGGAAATGCGTTCACCCCATCAACCGCGATCAACGGCGTGGTGATCCAGAACACCCTGGGTGGCCAGGAGGTCCGGGCATTGACCACGCTCGACGTCGGCGTCGGGACGTTGGGAATGTTCCAGCAACTCAACGCCAACGCGGCATTGCAGGACGCCCTGAACACCGCGGCCGGAGCGCCCTGACCGACGGGTTCCCAACGCGCAAGGACGGACCGGCCAGATGAACAGACCCACGGGACATTCGTTCGCCATGACACGCTTCACCGCCATCTCGATGGTGGTCGCCAACGGCCTCGCATTCGGTATCGCAGGGCAGGCGGTGGCGCAGGACGTCGCCGCCGGCGGCGAGAGGGATTTGCAGCTGCAGTCGTTGCAGCAACAGGTCGACGCCCAGACGGCGCGGCTGGATGGCCTGCGCGAGTTGTTGGAGGCGCAGGAGCGCAATGTCGCCGAACTGCAAAGGGCGCTGGACGCGGAACGTCTCGGCATGGCTCGTGCGCGTGGCACCCAGGATGCGGCGGTGCCGGTGGTGCCGACCGAAGCGGTAGCTGGTCCTTCGACGCAGCCGGTTGCACAAACAGCCTCGGCCGACGGCGTCCAGAGCGCCCCGGAACAACCGGTCGGTCGCGCTCCCGAACAGAGCCTGCGCCCACCGGAGGTCGCCCAGATCTTCGACCAGCCCGGCGTGCTGACCCCGCAGGGAACCTTCGTGCTTGAGCCGTCGCTGCAGTTCGGCTACTCGTCGAGCAATCGCGTCGCGCTGGTCGGCTACACCGTGATCCCGGCGATCTTGATCGGACTGATCGACGTGCGCCAGGTCAAGACCAGCACCGGCACGCTCACGCTGACCGGGCGCTACGGTCTCAGCAACCGCTTCGAGTTGGAAGCCAGGGTGCCGTATGTCTACAGCAACAGCGATACCGTCAGCCGCGAGATCTTCACCGGCTCGGCGATCGACAGCGTGTTCAATTCCGACGGCAAGGGGCTTGGCGATGTCGAGCTGACCGGGCGCTACCAGCTCAACCGCGGCGGTCCCGACAAACCGTTCTACGTCGGCTGGCTGCGCTACAAGAGCCGCACGGGCACCGATCCGTTCGAGGTCGTGACCGACTGCGTGACCCGTTGCGTCGCCAATGCCACCGGCACCGGCCTGCCACTGGAACTGCCGACCGGCAGCGGATTCGCCTCGTTGCAGCCCGGCCTGACCTGGCTGTACCCATCCGACCCGGTGGTGTTCTTCGGCAGCTTCAGTTATCTGCACAACTTCAAGCGCGAGGACGTGTCCCGGACCGTGCTGACAGGCGCCTCGGCGCCCCTGCCGGAAACCACGACCGAGCCCATTGGCGACATTGAAGCCGGCGACATCTGGGGCTTCAACGTCGGCATGGGGCTAGCGCTCAATGAGAAGGCCGCGATCAGCATCGGCTACGACGCAAGCTTCGTCGGCAAGACCCAGCAGAACGGCGGCGACGCCCCGGGCGCGGTGCGCGTCACCCTCGGCACCTTGCTGCTGGGCGCGTCGTACCGGTTCGACGAGCGCTACACCCTCAATGTCGCCCTCGGCGTCGGCGTGACCCGCGACACCCCGGACATGACCCTGACCGCACGGGTGCCGATCACGTTCTAGTGGCGTCCTTCCCCTGACCTTGGCTCCCGGTTAGATTGGCGATTCGTTGGACAGGGAGCTGCATGAAATGCGAGCCATCCGTTCCGCAGCCGTAGCGACCGCATTGGTGCTGTTGTCCGGCATCGCCTTGGCCGAGGGCGCACCTCGCGATGTGCCGCTTCCGATCCAGTCTGACGCGGCCTTGCAGCAATACCTCGCCGCCACGCCGATTGAAGAATCACCGCTGTCGCGCTTGTCGCCGATGGGCCTCCGCCGCTTTCTGGACGGCGTCGATTTCAACCAACGGGGTATTACCGAGTTCAGCACCGGCGAACTGATGGCCGAGTTGACCGCCGAGGAAATCCGTGAGGTGATGGCGCTGTTCGACCTGCAGGCTCCGGCTTCCATGCTGCGAGATGCGCGCGATGTGAACCGCAACGACGTGCCGTCGCGCTGGCCGGTACCGCAGGAACCGACGGCGATCGGTCGCAAGTTCGATCAGCTGCGCGCGATCGAGGATATGCCGGAAAGCACTGACGCGGGCGTGACCGATGCAGGCCGTTCGCGCGCCATCCGCGATGGCTACGATCGGCTGTTCGACACGGCCAGCGCTTCGCTGGATGCGGTTTCGGACAGCGATTTGCACTTGCTTTTCCGGGCTGCGACTCTCGCGGTGGATTGGACCAAGGATCCGAAGTACTTCGACGCCATGGATCGCCAGCTCGCCGAGCTGCAGGCGCGGGCTCTCGCGAGTAAATTCGACTATCGGGTGATGCATGGCGCGCTGGTGCTGGCCCGTGATTTCGAACGTGCCGATGCGTTGGCGCAGTCCCATCCCGCCATGGAGCTGGCGACGACACCGCCGATCGCCGAAAAGGTTCCGGCGGGACACACTGGACCGACCGAATGGGCGGTCAGCCCCGACCAATACCAACTGGTCCATCAGGCCGTCGACCTCGACGTTCCGGCAACGGTGGTCGTGGTCGCGCATCCCGACTGCGGGTTTTCGCGCAGCGCGATGGCGGCCATCGAGCCCGATCCGGTATTGGGGCCGCTGTTTGCCGAGCATGCCCGCTGGCTCGCGCCACAGTCTCATCGTCTTGACGTTGAGCGGATGCAGCAGTGGAACCGTGAGCATCCGTCCGTCGAAATGACCCTCGCGGTCGATGCACGCGAGTGGCCGGCGATCGACGAGTGGGCAACGCCGAACTTCTACTTCTTCAAGGATGGAGAACTGAAGGCCAAGGTCACCGGTTGGCCGCTCGACGGGGCAGGGAGCCGCGACGAGGTCATCGCGGCGCTGGCCGAGATAGGCCTGCTCGAATAGGGCGGTCGTGTCTAGGGCGTCTCGGTCACGGTATACCCGCCAAAGCTGCCGGCCGCACCCGGGAACACCACCGGGCTCTGCGCGCCGTTCTCGCCGACGGCCGATACGCCGAAGAAGTAGTTGTCGATGACGATGTTCTCCAGCGTGTACTCGGCGACGTCGCCGACGTAGATGCTGTTGGTCCACTGCGGTTCGGTGGTCAGGCGCCAGTGGATGCGGTAGCCGGCCAGGTGCGGTGCCTGGCTCTGCGGCGGCCGGGTCCAGCGCAGGGTGGTGTCAGGGCTGACCGCGCCTTCGATCTCGACCTCCGCCGGCGGCGGCGGCGCCCAGGCCATGCCGGCAAGGGCGACGGCGTTGAGTGCGGTCAGCTTGGCGGCGTAGTCGAAGTCGACGCCGTCGATGGTGTCGCCGTAGACGATACCGTCCTCGGTGCGCAGGTCCTGGTGCTGGCGGTTGTAGTTCTCGTTGGTTTCCATCACCCGCACCGCCGGCGCGCCGATGTCATTGAACGGGCGGTGGTGGCCGCCACGGCCGAAGCGGTCGAGCCGGTAGACCATCATCACGTCGAGGTTGGGCACGTACTCGTCGGCCATGCGGTCGATGTAGCGGGCGAGGTTGCGAGACGGCGAGTCGACCTCGCCGCCGGTGAAGCGACGCTCGCGGGCTTCCTCGGGGGTCTCGTTGACCCGGGTGCCTTCGGAGAACACGCGCGCGGTGGTGTTGTCGATGACGCCGTTGACGCCTTCGATATTCCCGATCATGTCGTTGTTGAGCAGCGCCTCGATGCGCCAGCCGTTCTCCTTTGCATGCTCGGCGAGGATCTTGCCGCCGAACAGGCCCTGCTCCTCGCCGGCCAATGCGGCGTAAACGATAGAGCCGTTGAACTTGTACTTCGACAGCACCCGCGCGGCCTCCAGCGTGCCGGCGATGCCGGAGGCGTTGTCGTTGGCGCCCGGCGAGTCGGAGGTGAAGTTCATGACGTCGGACACCCGCGAGTCGATGTCGCCGCTCATCACCACGTAGCGGTTGGGATCGCTGCTGCCGCGCTGGATCGCGATCACGCTGACCACCTCGACCGGGTCGGGGATGCGCTTCTCGCCCGACACCATGCCGCTGACGTACTTGACCTCCAGGCACCCACCGCAGGCCTGCGAGATCCGGTCGAACTCGGCCTTGATCCAGCGTCGCGCCGCGCCGATGCCGCGGGTGTCGCTTTCGGTTTCCGACAAGGTGTGGCGGGTGCCGAAGTCGACCAGGGTACGGATGTCGGCCTCGATCCGGGCGGGCGAGGGCGCAACGGCGATGTCGTGCAGTTGCGCCACTCCGGCCGGCGGCGCCGGTTCGGTGGCGGCCATCGCGGAAGCGCAGCAGAGGCTGGCGGCAAGTGCGATAAGGGTTCGATGCATGGTGGTGTCCCCGGGTACGTTCGGGCCACAGTACGGACACCAGCCCGGCTACTGCAACATTCGGTACTGTTTGGACGAATCAGCCGGACGGAGCGTCGCCACCGGCATCGGGTTCCGGTGTCGCCGGTGGTTCTGTCCGGGATGCCTCGTCATTGGTGCGCGTCAGGCAATCGGTTTTCGCATCGCCGGTGAGCCCGGCGCAGGATTCGGTCGCGGACGGGATGGTCGACGTCGGGGCGGTCGCCGCGGTGTCGTCGACGACGGTGGTCGCGGTGTCGGACGGCTCGATCGGTTCGGCGTCACGGCGATCGCATCCCGCTCCGATCGCAAGCAGGATTGGCAGGACGACGGCGGTGGTTCGGATGTTCACGCGACCTCCTCGGGTACCCGTTGATGCGGATGCGGCACCTGTGTGCCGCCTCCGGACAATGGGCGGCGGCGCGTCAATGCGGTGTCTATTCCACTGCTTGCGGGGCCGTGGCGTCGGTCCTTGGCATCGCCACCATGGCGGCGGGGTCGGGCTCGCGTAGCAGGGCGCGTTTCGCGTTGCGCCGGGCTTCGGATGGCAGGTCCGCCAGGAATTCGACGTTGCCCGCGACCAGCGTGGCCAGCGGCACACCGTCCTGCCACAGCACGCGCCCACCGAGTTGGCGCGGAACCCGGGTGCCCGGCAACAGGCTGCCCACGAGGTTCAGCGGATCCAGTGCGGACAGGCTGGTGAACTCGCCGTCATGGGCGCGCTTGCGGACCTGACGTAGTGCGCCGATCGCGTCCGGCAGGGCGAACTGTTCGCCGGAGATGCCGGCGATGAAGCGACCGCCGCGGATCTCGCCGCGCGCTTCCAGCCGGTGGTAGACCCGCAGCAGTTCGCGCCACGACGGCAACCAGCCGGCTTCGCGTTCGAGCAGGCGCCAGCACACCACGCCGTAGCGCTGCAGCAGGGTGCGGGCGACGTGCTCGACCGCTTGCGGATCGTTTCCGCTCGCACGTTCGGTGTCCGGATGGCGGCTCAGCGTCCATCGCCCCGCATCCTGGATTCCGAACAGGGCCACGCGTCGGCCACGGCGCGACACCGCCGAAGGGCGCTTGGAGGCCGGAACCAGCAACGCCCGGAGGCCGGCAAAACTGTCGCAGTGCAGACGACCGCGCGCGACCAGCTCGGCGAGGGCATCTTCCAGCTCGACCCGCAACAGGTGGGCGCCGTCGACGAGGTCGTCGAAGAACGACGCGCCGTAGGTGCCGAGGTACTCGACGACGCGCTCGGCGCGCGAACTCAGCGGCGCCTCCGACTGCCCGCGATCGCGGACCAGCGAACTCCACAAGGCCAGCCGACGCCGCGGCAGCAGCACGATCGGCGTCGCCCGCACCGGGCCCGCGCGGCCACCGGCATTGACCGTGCTGCTTTCTCGCAGCCGTGCCCAGGTGATGCGACCGGTCGTGCACAGGTCGTCGAGCCAGGAGATCGAATAATCGGTCAGGCGCGCGGGCAGCACTTCGCTTTCCCATGCGGCCGCGGGGGCCTCGAAACCTTCGAGTTGTGCCAGCACCCCGGCCAACGCCTCGGGGCCGCTGACGCGGGCGGCTTTCGACACGCGCTGCCAGTCGAACAGGAAGCGCATTAAGTCGCGCGGCTCGACCGGCTCGATCTCGCGTCGCAGTCGGCCGATGGTGTAGCGGTGGATACGCGCCAGCAGGTGGCGTTCGCACCATTCCTCGTCGCCGGTCGGGGCCGTGAAGCGGCCGCGCATGACGTAGCCCTCGCTTTCGAGGCGCAGCAGGGCGGCTTCGATGGTTGGCGCCTTCGGTACACCGGTCGCGGCCAGGTCGGCGATCGTGGTCGGGCCGAGCCCGGTCAGGCGCGAGCGGACCAGCTCGCACGCGGCGTCTTCTGGCGTCCACGCCACCGCGAATTCTTCCGGAATCCGGATCATGGGCGACGTGCTTGCGGCGCCGAATGCCTGCAGCTGCGGCAGTCGTTCGGCCGCAACCCAGACACCGTCGCCGATGTCCGCCAGCGTTGCGCGGCCGGCGGCGGCAAGGTCGGCGAGCCACGCCAGCCAACCGTCGTTGGCGCGCGCCTCGGCGGAAGTGACGAAGCCCAGACCCATCAACGCCTCGTGCACTTCGTCCGCATTGCGTGCTTCGGGCCAGGCCTCGGCGCGCACGGCGTCGATCGCACCCGGGTCAAGCCGACCGAGGTCGTCGGCACTTTCGGCGTCGGCATAGCGCCGCGCCATCACGGCCTGGGTGCGGCGCTCCTCCAGCGGGGCATCGTCGAGGAACGCGTACGGCCGCGCGTTGAGCGCCTCGGCGGCGAACGGCGACGGGCCGGTCAGGTCGCGGGCGATGACCTGGACGTTGCCGTTTTCCATGCATTCCAGCAGCGCCACCAGGCCGGCGGCATCCATCGCCTCGTGCAGGCAGTCGTGCAGCGTCTGCGCGACCAGTGGATGGTCCGGAACCTCGCGCTCACCGACCAGGTTCTCGGCGCAGGCAACCTGGTCCGGGAACACCGTCGCCAACAAGTCCTCGCTGCGCATGCGCTGCAGTTGCGGCGCCACCCGCTTGCCACCACTGAAACGCGGCAGGGCGAGTGCGTTGGTGGCGTTCCAGCGCCAGCGCGCGGTGAACAGCGGTGCGTCGAGCAAGGCCTGTACCAGCACCTCGCGGGCCGAACTGGAATGCAGGTAATGCGACACGTCGATCAGCGGAAAGCTGTGGCTGGTCGACAGCGACAGCACGATCGCGTCTTCGGTCGCCGCCGCCTGCAGTTCGAAGTTGAACTTGCGGCAGAAGCGCTTGCGCAGCGCCAGGCCCCAGGCGCGGTTGAGCCGGCTGCCGTATGGCGAATGGATGACCAGTTGGGTGCCGCCGGACTCGTCGAAGAACCGCTCGATCGCGATCAGCTGCCGGGTTGGCAGCACGCCCAGCGTGGCGTGCTGGTAGGCGAGGTAGCCGAGCAACTGTGCCGCGGCGTTCTGGTCGAGCTTGAGCTCATCCAGCAGCCATTGCATCGCGACGGGGTGGCGCGACTCCAGCGGGACATCCGCCTGTGAGCCATCGCCGGGGGCGAGACGGGTCGCGATTTCCTCGCGCAGGCGCGACACACCGACCGACAGTTCGTCGGTCCGGCCGGGCGCCTCGCCAAGCCAGAACGGGATGCTCGGCGGCGCGCCCTGGGCATCCTCGACCCGCACCCGGCCGGCCTCCACGCGAAGGATGCGATAGCTCGCATTGCCCAGCTGGAACACGTCGCCGGCGAGGCTCTCGATCGCGAAGTCCTCGTTGACGTTGCCGATCGAAATCGCCTGCGGCTCCAGCACCACCGCATAGTCGCCGGTATCGGGAATCGTCCCGCCGGACATCAGCGCGGTCATGCGCGCATTCTTGCGGCCGCGCAGACGACGGTGGACGGCATCGCGATGCAGGTAGCCCGCACGCGGGCCGCGGCGAGTGGTGAATCCCTCGGCGAGCATCCGCACGATCGCGTCGAACTCGCCACGCGGCAATTGCGCGTACGGCCACGCGCGGCGCAGCAGGTCGAACAGCGCGCCCTCTTCCCATTCGGTCGCGCCGACCTCGGCGACGATCTGTTGCGCCAGCACATCCAGCGGCGCCCGCGGGATTTCCAGCGCGTCGAGCTCGCCGCGGCGCACGCAGTCGAGCAGGGCGGCCGACTCGACCAAGTCGTCGCGCGACTGTGGGAACAACCGGCCTTTCGGGGTGCCGCCGACATGGTGACCGGAGCGACCGACACGCTGCAGGAACGCCGCGATCGAGCGCGGAGAACCGAGCTGGCAGACCAGGTCGACGTCGCCGATGTCGATACCGAGCTCCAGCGACGCGGTCGCCACCAGCACCCGCAACTCGCCACGTTTCAGTCGCTGCTCGGCGTCCAGCCGCAACTCCTTCGCAAGGCTGCCGTGGTGCGCGGCCACGACTTCCTTGCCGAGTCGTTCCGCCAGGTGCCGGGCCGCGCGCTCGGCCATCCGCCGGGTGTTGACGAACACCAGCGTCGTCCGGTGCTGTTCCACCATCTGCGCCAGACGCGTGTACACCAGTTCCCACTGTTCGTTCGACATCACCGCCTGCAACGGCACCGGTGGCACCTCCAGCGCAATGTCGCGTTGGCGGGTGTAGCCGATGTCGACGATCTCGCAATCGGGCGTGCCGTCCACACCGACCGCCGCGGCGCCGACCAGGAACCGCGCGACCTCGTCGATGGGTTTCTGCGTCGCCGACAAACCGATCCGGGTCAGCCGGCGGCCGCACAGCGACTCCAGCCGTTCCAGCGTCAGCGCCAGGTGGCTGCCGCGCTTGGACGCGGCGACGGCATGGATCTCGTCGACGATCACCGACCGGGTGCTCGCGAGCATGCGTCGGCCCGACGCCGAACCGAGCAGCACGTACAGCGACTCCGGCGTGGTCACCAGGATGTGCGGCGGCTGTTTCCAGATCCGGTTGCGCTCGGCCTGCGAGGTGTCGCCGGTGCGCACCGCGGTGCGGATCGCGACATCGGGCAGGCCTTGCCGCGCCAGTTCGGCGCGGATGCCCTCGAGCGGCGCCTCGAGGTTCAGGTGGATGTCGTTGGACAGCGCCTTCAGCGGCGACACGTAGACCACGGTGGTCTCGTCCGCCAACTCGCCGCCGGCCGCCAGTCCCTCGCGGACCAGCCCGTCGATCGCGGCCATGAAGGCGGTCAGGGTCTTGCCCGAACCGGTCGGCGCCGCCACCAGCGTGTGGCGCCCGGACCGGATCGACGGCCACGCCTGTACCTGCGCCTCGGTCGGTGCCGGGAAGGTCCGGGCGAACCATCCGGCGACGGCGGGATGGAACCCGTCCAGGGGTGTTGCGGGGAGAGACATCACCGCATTATCAACGACTTGGCGCGGCAGGGATGAACGCGCGCCGGAGCCCGGCGTCACGTCCGGTGCACGCCAAGAGGACCCGAGATTAACGGGCGCGCGCGTACCAATGGGTCTTCGATCCGTTGTGATCCAGCGAGGAAACCGCGATGCGAATCCCCACCGTTTTGTTGGCCCTGTGCACGACCATCACGCTGGCGCTCGCGACCGGTTGCGAACCGGGCCCACCGGACGACCAGACCCCGGGTGATGCCGACGGCGATGCGACGGTCGCGGTGCCCGACACCAACCATGCTGCGCGGGTCGAGGGCACCGGCCAGATGGGCGCCGACGCCACCGCACCGGACGACGCCGGTCAGCTCCAGGTCGCCACCGCCGGCGGCCCGGGGCCGTACCTGGCCAACAGCGCCGGCAGCGCGCTGTACTTCATGGAGGGCGACACCGATGGCAGCGGCTGCGTCGATGCGTGCACCCAGGCGTGGCCGCCGGTGCTCGTCGGCGAGGTCGCGCCGACCGTCGGTCCCGAATTGCAGGCCGGGATGCTGGGCCGGATCACCCGCGCCGACGGCTCCGTGCAGGTGATCTACAACCAGCATCCGCTGTACCGCTATGCCGCCGACACCGGGGCGGGCCGTACCGCCGGCCACGGAGTCGAGGATCAGTGGGGCCATTGGTACCTGATCGGACCCGGAGGCGATGCACTGGAGCCGGTCCAGCCGTAGCGCGGATCGCGAGTCGAGGCGCCGTCGGACATTCCGGCAATGGATGCGATCGACGCCTCGACGCGGGAGTCGGAAGGGCAGGTCGTGGCCGACCAGGCCGGCTTGCGCTACGTCCATGACGACGAGCCCGGCATCCGCCGGCGCAGGGCAGGGCGGGGGTTTTCCTATCTCGATGCCGAGGGCGGGCGCGTCGACTCGGAGGCGACCCTGCAGCGCATCCGCGAACTGGCCGTGCCGCCCGCATGGACCGACGTCTGGATATGCCGCACCCGCAACGGACACCTGCAGGCGACCGGCCGCGATGCACGCGGCCGCAAGCAGTACCGCTACCACCCGGAGTGGGCGAAGGTGCGCGGCGAGGGCAAGTTCGATCGCATCGTCGCGTTCGGCACCCACCTGCCGCGGTTGCGTCGGAGGTTGCGACGGGACCTGGCGCTGCCGGGCTTTCCGCAGCAGAAGGTGGCCGCGATCGTGGTCGCGTTGCTGGCCGATTCCCTGGCCCGCGTCGGCAATGGCAGCTATGCGCGCGACAACCGCTCTTACGGGCTGACCACCCTGCGCAATCGCCACATCGCGTTCCTGCGTGGTGGCCGCGCGCGGATCAGCTTTCGCGGCAAGGGTGGCACCGCACAGGAAATCACCGTGGACGACGCGCGCCTGTCGCGGCTCGTCCGGCGTTGCCAGCAGTTGCCGGGGCAGCGGTTGTTCCAGTACCGCGACGATGAGGGGGCCGTGCGCCCCGTCGATTCGGACCAGGTCAACGCCTACCTGCACGAGGTCATGGGCGAAGCGTTTACTGCCAAGGACTTCCGCACCTGGGGCGGGACGCTCGCGGCGTTCCGGGAGTTCGCGGCCGCCGGGCCGCCCGACGATCCCGATGCGGCGTCGGTTCCATCGCGGCGCAACGGGGTGGTGAAAGCGGTTGCAGCGACGCTGTGCAACACCCCGGCGGTGTGTCGCAAGGCCTATATCGATCCGGTCGTGTTCGACGGATGGCTCGACGGCAGAATCGCGCGCGCGTCGGCCAACGCGCGTGGTGCCCGGCAGTGGGAGAAGGCGCTGCTGAAGTTCCTGAAAGCCGCGCACCGGCACGACACGGCACAGCGCCGCTGAGCGCTGGCCATCAACCCTGCAACGCCGGCTTGGCCACCATCAGGTAGAAGATCGCGAGGAACGAGAACAACGCAGGGACCCCCAGCGCGGCCCAGCAGCCCAGGTGGCTGGCGTAGCTCCGCGGCAATTCCACGCCGCGCGCCGCGGCGTCGATGGCGATGTCGCGCAACCGGATCTGCAGCCACACCACCGGCAACCAGCACAGCGCCGCGATCAGGTACAGCACGATCGACCAGTACAGCCATGGGGTCAGCAAGGACAAGCCCATCAGGCGCGCGAGGTAGATCCCGCTGAGCGGCTGGAACACGATGGTGGTGGCGGTGAATATCCAGTCGGCGATCACCACGTAACGGGCGACGCTGGCGACCACGTGCGCATCGCGGCTCCAGCTGCTGACCAGCAGGTAGAACGCGGTGCCGATGCCGGTCCCGAACAGCAGCGTCGAGGACAGGATGTGCAGGGTCTTGACGATGATGATTTCCATGCTCATCGTCCCTCGCCGTCATCGAGTTCGTGCAGCGCGGCAATCGCGACCAGCAGCGGCATGTTCTTCAGCACCGGTCCGTACGGATGCGCCCAGAATTCGGGCAGGCACAGCGTGATGACCGCGGTATAGAAAGCGATCAGAAGCAGCTGCAGCCGGTAGATCCAGCGCCGTCGCGTGGACACCAGCGGCGCGATGCCCAGCAGCACGTCGAGCGCCGCGGCGCCGTACAGCGCGACCAGCGCCGGCAGGCCGACCAGCCCGGTGCGGGCGAGCAGGTCGAGACTCGACTCGACCGGGAACACGAAGGCCGAGACGATCCCGGTCGCGATCCACATGATCGCCACCGCATATCGCAGCAGCGGCACCAGCCAGTCCAACTGGGCGGTGCGGCGCATCGTCGCGCGGTGGGGTTCGGCGACGAAGTCGCCGGCGTCTTTCGGCGACCGGCCGAGCACGGCGGCAAACCCGCCGGGATCGCCGACATTGCCCGCCTCCAGCATGCGCAATGCCTCGGGCGTTACGAGGCTGCCGGGCCGCAGCGCCAGCAACCGTGACATGGCCCGTGTCAGGCCCAGCGGTACCGGCAGGAACCAACCGGAGAACCCGAGCCCCTGCTTGAGGCACGCGAGGTACCCCCGCAGTGTCAGCGGCCTCGCGCCCACGGCGTGCAGCCGCCGCGGTGGCGCATGGCTGCCCAGCAGGCGCACCACGGCGTCGCCGAGATCGTCCAGGTGCACCGGCTGGATGCACTGCTTTCCGCCGCCGGGAAGCGGCGTCACCGGCAACGCCGCCAGCAGCGCGAACCATCGCGTGCTCGGTCCCTCGGATGCGAACACGAGTGACGGCTGGACCACCGTGGCCGCGACGTCCAGCCGCAACAACGCCTCGTCGGCTAGGCCTTTCGAAGCCAGGTATCCGGCTTGGCTGCGGGGTTCTGCGCCCAGCGCGGAGATCTGGACGATGCGGCTGACGCCGGCCGCCGCGGCCGCCTCGAACAGCGCGCCGGGACCTTTCACGTGGAGTGCATCGAACGTCTGGCTACCCTGTTCGCGGAAGATGCCGACCGCGTTGATGACGGCCTCGATCTGCGCGAGTTGGGTCTGCCACTGACGTGCGTGGCCCGGAGGTTCCTGGCCAAGCTCGGCGTAGTCCAGATGGACGACCCTCGACCCCGGCCACTGCCGACGCGTCCGTTCGACATCCCGCACACCCAGGACGACCTCATGACCCGCCGCAGCCAGCTTACCCAGCAGGGCCTGCCCGATCATCCCGGTCGCTCCGGCGAGCAGCACCCGCATGGCTCATCCCCCCGCACCGACTGGCGTGCGTTGGCGCGCAACACGCTGGTGTCGGGATCGGTGGCCAGCGTGTTGTCGACGTTCGCCGTGTCCTGCTGCAGCCACTGGCAATCGGGGTCGGCGGTCGGCGGCACCAACGCCACCAGCCACTGGTTCTGGGGCGACCGGGCCAAGCGCGAGGACCGTCCGTCGCTGCGGCATACCGCGGTCGGCTATGGCATCCACCACGCGAGTTCGATCTTCTGGGCCGCGTTCCACGAGTACGCGATCCGCCGCGCACGCCATCCCTCGACCGTGGTCGCGGCCGCCGCGGTCACCGCGACCACGGCGTACGTGGTCGACTACCACGTGGTGCCGCGTCGTTTGACTCCCGGCTTCGACAGCCGGTTGTCCGGCGGGGCGATGGTCGCCGCCTATGCCGCGTTCGCCGTGGGCCTCGGCGTCGTCGGCTGGGTGCGTATCACGCGCCACCGTTAGCACCCGGTGGCCACGGCATCGGTTGCAGCGGCGTGTGGGCCGGTCCGTTCAGGACCGCGCCGGTCTGGCCGTCGAAGCGCGAGCCATGGCATGGGCAATCCCAGGATTTCTCCTGCGGGCTCCAGCGCACCGCGCAGCCCAGGTGCGGGCAGCGGGCGGAGAAGGTCCGCAGCTCGTTGTCGCCGGCGCGATAGGCGGCGACCCGGTGGATGCCGTGCCGGATCACCGCGCCTTCGCCGGGAGCCAGCGTTTCGGGGTCGTCGATATCGCCGCCGCCGACCCAGTCGCGGTATTGCAGTGCGACGTTGGCGTTCTCGTGCAACCAGCCGCCGGGCGACTTGACCATCTTGCGCACGGGGTCGTAAAGAGCGGCCCACGGATTGGCGCGTCCCAGGATCAGGTCGGTCAGCAGCAGTCCACCTAGCGTGCCATGGGTCACGCCGTTGCCGGAGTCGCCGGTGTGGATGTAGACGTTCTCCTCGCCGCCGGGATCGGCACCGATGAAGGCCAGGCCATCGGCCGGTTCGATGATCTGGCCGGACCAGCCGTGGGTGAACGACTCGATGCCGGGCAGGTGTTCGCGGGCCCAGGCCTGCAGGCGCACGAACGCGGTGGTGTCGTCGTCCTGGCCGGTCTTGTGGTCCTCGCCGCCGACCAGTACCAGGCGGCCCGAGCCGTCGCGGGCATCGACCAGCCGGACATAGTGGTACGGGTCGCCGTCGTCCCAGATCAGGGCGTCGGGCAACGCACCGTCGCGGACGGGGCCGGCGACCACGTAGCTGCGATAGGGCGCGACCTTGGTATGCACCGGAATCCGCTCGTGGAACGGCACATTGGTCGCGACCACCACCGCCGAGCCGCGGACGACAGCGCCGTTCGCCAGCGTGATCCGCGGCCGCGGGGCGCCTTCGACCTCGTCGACATCGGCCTTGAGGAAACGCACCCCGAGCGCATCGCACTTGCCGGCGAGCGCCTCCAGCAAGGCATCCATGTCGACGCGTGCCTGTCGCTCGAACCGGAGCGCCGGGCCGAACCCGGGCAGGCCGGGGATGCCGCTTTCGAGATAGACCGCATCCAGTCCGGCATCGATCGCAGCCTCGACCTCCTTGCGCAAGCGGCTGGTGTCGCCGTCGTGCGAGAACAGGTAGCCGGGCACCCGTCGGAAACCGCAGCCGCCGTCGACATCGGCCACCTCGTGCTGGATCCAGTCGATCGCCGCGGCATGGCTCGCCGCGGCAAGGCGGGCTCCGTCGGCGCCGTGCCAATGCGCGAGGTTGTAGTAGCGGTCGTCCAGCGCCGAGGCCAGGTGCACGGTGGTACGCAACGACTCGCCCTCGCCGATGCCCTGTCGGTCGACGACCAGCACCTTGAGCCCTTCGCGGGCGACGCACAGCGCCGTCACCAGTCCGGCGATGCCGGCGCCGATGACGATGACATCCTCCTCGGTCGAGGGCGGCGACGTAAGGAACCTCGTGTTGAATTCCATCCGGGGCGACCAGACCGGCAGTGTCCGTGCAGTGCTCATGGGTCTTCTGTTATCACGATGGGGGAATAGGGGATGTCACGATGGCGTGGCGCAGGGACGGGTCAGGGCTGGACGTAGCGCGATGCGCGCACGTCGACATCCATCGCCGTTTTCATCAGTTCCAGTGCGCGGGTGGTCCGGGCGTCGCTCGCGGCGGCTACGCAATCGCGTGGCACATGCACCTCGTACTCGCGCATGTGCGCGTCCATGGCGGTCGCCAGCACGCAGCCATCGGTGGCCAGGCCGGTGATGACCAGGCGACGGGTCTTCAGTTTTGCCAGCAGTGTTTCCAGCGGCGCCTCGAAGAACGCCGAGTGCTTGGGCTTGAGCACGAAGTGGTCATCCGGTTCGGGCGCAAGCAACCGGGCGATGTCGGCACCGCGGCTGCCATTGGCGCAGATCGCGACGATCTCGTTGAAGCCCATCCGCCATTTGGTGAAGTTGTCGTTGGCGTAGACCACCGGGTTACCGCCGGCCTTCAGGCGCTGCTTCAAGCGATCGATCCGGCGGGCTGCGGCCAAGGCGCGGGGCAGGACCGCAGCGCCGCCGCGGAAATCGAGCGGATTGATCATGTCGACGATGACCAGCGCCATTGCGCCGCCTTCGGACCTGCGGCTGCGGTGGCGGACCATCATTGCTCCTGGTGGAGTCACCCCGTCGGAATACCGGATGCGGCGCCAAGGACACGTGAGCGGGTGCCGCGAGTGGGGTTCACGTGCCCGCAACCTCGAGGTTCTACCTTTGGTTCCGGCCCGCGCGTTCGCCACGCAGGAGACCGGCATGACGCAGCCGACCATCGGGTACCACGGCCTGTTCGTCCCAGGTCCACACATCGTTCTCGACGATGGGGATATCGGTTCGATATCCGTCTTGACCGGCTGGTCGGACCAGATGTAGTAGTCGCGGTACCGCGATTCCGGATCGGCGCGGGCCGGCTCGCGATGTCAGCTGGCGAGTGCGGTGTCGGTTGGGTCGCGAGTGGTCGGGCCGTGGCCATCCACCGGGGCCGGACGCAGGCGATGGTGGCGAACCAGCCGGTGCCACGCCGCGGCGGCGGCGGAACCCGCTTCGTACCAGTGCAGCCGACGCGATCCTGCGCGCGTGTTGTAGGCGTCCTCGAGCGTGTCCCGGCAGTCCTCGAACGTGCGTTCGGAATCCTCGGCGAAAGCCTCGATTCCGATCCGGATCGCGAGTTCATAGTCGGCGAAATCCCGGCGCGGGCTGAATGCGGGATGGTCGCGATACGCGCGTCGCCAGAAGTCGATTTCAGCATCGACATCGATGGACGCCGGCGCACCGCGCATCAGGTTCAGATCGGTGACAGTCATGTGGCTACCGCCTCGCACACGCATTTCCTAGGATGGGTGCATCGTGCGGTGCAACCGGCTAAAGCGACGTGAAAATCGCGCGCCGGTCATGTCCGGATAACGGCGGCACAGGCCTAATCGGGGGCAACACCTTCGGATGTGTCCTCTGCCACGGACACCGGGAGCCCCCATGCGAGCCTTGACCTATCACGGCGCTAAGGACCTGCGGATCGACACCGTGCCCGATCCCGTCATCGAGCAACCCGACGACATCGTGTTGCGCGTTACCGCCACCGCCATCTGCGGTTCGGACTTGCACATCTACCGCGGCAAGATCCCGATGGTGGATGACGGCGACGTCCTCGGGCACGAGTTCATGGGCGTGGTGGAAGAGGTTGGGGCAGGGGTCCGCGACATTCGCAAGGGCGACCGGGTGGTCGTTCCTTTCACCATCTCCTGCGGCGAATGCTTCTTCTGCCGGCTGCAGCAGTACGCCTGTTGCGAGACCACCAACGACGGGCGCGGCGCGATCCTCAACCGCAAGGCCATCACCCCGCCGGCCGCGCTGTTCGGTTACAGCGGCCTGTATGGCGGCGTGCCGGGCGGACAGGCGGAACTGGTGCGCGTGCCGAAGGCCAACGTGGGGCCGCTGGTGGTGCCGGGCAGCCTGGGGGACGAGCAGGTGCTGTTCCTGTCCGACATCCTCCCGACCGGCTACCAGGCGGCACTCAATGCGGAAGTCGGCGAAGGGTCGACCGTTGCGATTTTCGGCGCCGGCCCGGTCGGCATGATGGCCGCCGCGTGCTGCCGGATGCTCGGCGCGGAGCGGATATTGATGGTCGACCAGTACCGCTACCGACTGGACTTTGCGGTGCAGGCGTACGGGGTGGAAGAGATCAACTTCGAGGAGTGCGACGACCCCGCCGAACTCATTATCGAGCGCACCGGGTATCGCGGCGTCGACGCGTCCATAGAAGCCGTCGGCTTCGAGGCCAAGGGCAGCGTTACCGAGACCGTACTGACCGCGGCGAAGCTCGAGGGCAGCAGCGGCAAGGCCCTGCGACAGTGCATCGCCGCGACCCGCCGCGGCGGCATGGTCAGCGTTGCCGGCGTGTATGCCGGCTTCATCCACGCCTTCATGTTCGGCGATGCGTTCGACAAGGGGCTGACGTTCCGGATGGGCCAGACCCACGTCCAGCGTTACATGGTCGAGTTGCTGCAGTTCATCGAGGACGGACGGCTCGTTCCGGACGCGATCATCAGCCACCGCATGAAGCTGGCGGATGCGCCGCGCGGCTACGAGATATTCGAGGAGAAACAGGAGGATTGTCGCAAGGTGGTACTGACGCCTTGAGCCGGCATTGGCATGCGGATTGTGCCTCTCCATTTGGACCGACAAACGAAGCAGGAGGAGGACCAGCGATGCGAAACAACAACGACGTGGGAAACGATCTGAAGGCAGTGGCGCAAGACGTCCTGCAGATGGGTGCGCGATGCGTGCAAGCGGGTCGCGCGTGGCTTAGCGACAGGAGAAACGACATGATCGATCGCAATGACGAGTACCGCACCGACAACCAGAACCAGGATGCCAATCGTTCGACCAGCCCGCAGTCACGGACCCAGGGCACGCAATCGCGCGATCGCCAGCAGGGCTCGCAGTCGGGCTACCGGCAATCCGCCTATCAGCAGGGGCGCTACCAGCAGGACGACTACGGCCAACGCCAGCCGTGGCAGCAGGCAGGTCAAGCCAGCCACCAGGCCGGCCGCCAGTACTCGGCCGAAGAGTACGCGGGACAGGACTACGGTCGCGCACAGGCGTACGGGCAGGGCGGACTGGAACGCGAATACGGACGTTCGTTCGAGCGCGGCCACGACGAGGGATCCCGCGGCCAATCCGATTGGGGTAGCGGCTGGCAGCGCGCCGAGTCGTCGCGCTACGGCCAATCGCGGCAGGACAGCATGCGTGGGCAGGGCAGCTACCAGGGCTACGGCGGGTATCGCGACGAGTCGCAGGGTTACGGTGGCGACACCGGTCGCCAGGCGGGCGAGGGTTACGGCCGCAGCTCCGGCTACGGCAATCCCGACAACGACCGCTACAGCGACGACGGCGGCTATCGCGGGACATCGTTCGTATCACCCGCCGACACCCAGCAGAGCCATGCCGGGACGGGTCGAGGCGGCATGGGTTACGGCCGCACCGGATACAGCAGCATGGGGTATCGCGGTGTAGGCCCGAAGAACTACACCCGTTCCGACGAGCGCCTGACCGAGGACCTGTGCGAGCGGTTGACCCAGGATCCCGACATCGATGCCAGCGAGCTGGACGTCAAGGTGGTGCAGGGCACCGCGACCTTGCAGGGAAGCGTGCCGCAGCGCTGGATGAAACACCGCGCCGAGGATCTCGCGGACGGGTGTTCCGGCGTGCGCAACGTCGACAACCGGATCAAGGTGCAGTCGGGTTCCGGCTCCATGCAGGGGAGCTCCACCGGCAGCTTCCCGGGCAAGACCGACGAGTCCGGCGGTACCACCGCGCATTGACATCGCGCTGGTCGAGGGCCGCGTCATGGGGCCCTCGACATGTTTCGCGTCAGCAGAGTCAGGCCCGACCGCGCTGCGGCCACGCGATGGTCATCGCCCCGGCACCGAGCAGCCGCCCGGTGTCCTGTCGCGCATTGCACGACCACCGCGACATCATGGCGCCAGCACCGGATGATGCGCTGCCGAACCTCGCGGAAGCAGGCCGGGCCGGCGGCGGCGGGCAGGCGTACTCGCACTCCTCGAAGCGGTGCGGAATGCCGCTGTGGGCCGGGATGATCTTGTGGCCGTAGCCTTCCTGGTGCGTCACCTCGCGCGCGTAGGGCAGGCGCCGGGTTCCTCCACCGACCGCGTTCACCAGCCGCAACTTGATGTCGTCGCGTCGCGGGTACCCGTAGAAACTAGAAATCGAAGCTGCGTTACCCGCCATCGGCGAGCACTATCCGCGCGCTCACCATCATTTGCGACAGGTTCTGTTGCTGCCGATCGCGCCGCCGATGGTCGGGGTGGCGACGTCGCCGTAGTTGAGCAGGGCGAGGCCACACTTCCCGACCAGTTGCGCCAAGTGTCCGCCACGGGCTACTCGCAGGCGAATTGAACCGCAGGTGCAGGGTCCGTCGGGCGTCCACCACCGCCGTGTAGGGCCCGACCGGTTCGCGATCCTCGAAATAGATCGTGATGGCGATCCGTGCCTGGCTGTCGCCGGCGTTGAGAATGCAGCAGGTCTCGTGGCTTTCCAGTTCGGGTTCCGGCCCGTGGCTCTGGCCGGGGATGTAGCCCTCGGCGATCGCCCAGCGTTTGTAGCCGACGGTATTCATGGCTGCGGACTCACCCACGCCCGCGCAAGCATTGAACCTGCAGCGAGGCCGAGCGCCAGGGCGCCATACGTTGCGACGAGGGACCTTCTGGAAAGCACGAGTTCCCAGCCCGGTGTGAACCGCTTGGGCGTGAGGCCGTAGTCGACCGCTGCGGCAATCGCCGACATTGCGCAGGCGTCCCGCAGGAGCGTCCCCGCAGAACGCGGCGGACGGGCTGCCAGCCAGGCTTCGAACGGCACCGCCCAGAACACGGCCGACGCGTGGTGCGTCGTGTAGCCGACCAATGTGTGCGACGCATCGAATTCCCGGTGCGCGGCCGCATCAGGGCCGTGCAGCCAGTGGCTGGTCGCGTTGACGGGTTGCAGGGCACCTTTACCGTCAGTCTTGGCGAGCAGCGCCAACACCGCTGCCGACACGATACTTGCGACGGTGCCGGTCACGAGAGCGGAGATGCCGATCTGGGTTGCACGGGTCATGGCAGGGCCTACGGTGCACCAACTCTTGTTTTGAGGGGATGAAAAGACCGGGGGGATGGCTTGTGTGAGTGCTTGGTTGGTTGTCTGTAATTTCGCATAATGAATATTATGTAATATTTCCGATCTTACTCTAGCGGTAGCTCGTATAGCCCTGCTGTAGCAGCGGATCACCGGTCCTTAGTTGAAGGCTGGAATTTCCGTTGTGACGCTAATACGTGGTTATGTTGAATCGTCGGTGCTGGTGGATCGGTTCCGGGTGTTCCTACGGGCCATGGGCCGCTCGCCGGCGACCGAGCGCCCTTACCGTCGCGGCGGTCAGGCGGTACGCGAAGGTGTCTGGGTCATACGAGCTCACTTAGGATGCCGCCCGGCGCTACATCGCCACGCGGCGGGCCTCGGTGTGCCAGGCGTCGATCAACATCGAGCTGAGCGCGCTGCGGGCCTGGCATGGCTGGATGGAGCTGGCCGCGCCCGAGAGCTGGAAGCCGGTGCAGTTGCCGCGGCACCGATGGCGGCGCCGGATCTGAAGACGTTCGTCGGCCTGCGCGACCACGTGATCATGGTCACGTTGTACCGGACTCAGGGCCAGCGAAGTGGCCAGAATGGGAACTGGGGAACATCCGGCCCGACGGCCTGCTGGTGGTCCACGGCAAAGACGGCAAGTACCGGCTGGTGCCGTTCGGCGACCGGATGGTTAGGGCTGGTGGGCGCGTACGTCAACCAGCGGCCGCGCTGAGACCCGTGAAGAAGTCCGCGCTGTTCCTCACGCAGGGCCGGCCACTGCGCGACGGACGTTCCATCTGGGTGATCGTGAATCGCTACGCCCAGCGGGCGCTGGGGCTGTCGTGCGGGTTCACCCGGTTGGAAAGTACGCGGTCGCGCGGCCGTGGCAGGGCCACTCCACTACCCTCACCTGCTGCGCACGGCCGTCGCTACCGAGCTGCACCGCAACGGCTGCAATTTAATGGCGCTGGCCTACGTGCTGGGGCACGCAAGCGTAGAGACGACGCCGTACTACTTGGCACCGACCTCGGGCAGTTGCGGGAGGCGGCGGCGTAGCATCCACGGGCAGTCGGAATCACGCGCACAACTCCAGCGCGAGGCCCGGCGGAATCCCGGCGAGGGCGCCGGCGCCCGATTTCGGCATATGTCGTCGGAGAGCAGCACCCGCATGATCGTTGGGTCGCGAGTGGACCACTCACTTCACAATGGTCATTGAAGTCGGTTCGATGGATGCGCTGAATCGGTGAATCTGCTGCGGCTTATGCGATACCCGGCTGAGGTCGGTAGAATCGACGACTCCTGACCAGCACTTCCTCGAGGAAAAACGAACCGGCCCTCGTTCCCCGGGCGGCAGACCCCGCTGAATCCCAAGTCCGTTTCGTGAGACTGTCCGCCTCCAGGCACGGTTAGGACCAGAACCTGACTGCAACCATAAGATTAGGGCAGATCTTGCACCAGCATACGCAAACGCTCCAACCCCGCCCTGTGGAGTTGTGAAACCCTACCCTTCGTGACCCCCAAGGTCGCAGCAAGCTCTTGAAACTGGAGATGCTCATAGTAGTGAGCCCGGATTATGAGCGCCAAGCGTTGGGGCAAGCGCTCTACCGCCGCCGCCAAGCGGGCTTCGACCTCGCTGGCACGGGCATAGGCATACCCTTCACCGGTGCCTGAAGCAGCTTGACTCTGGACCACTTCGTCCAACAGGAGTCCAAGCCCCAGCTCTGCAATAGTGTTCACTACGGTATCGAATGCATCCGATTCGCCATCATGACTACGCTGCAGGCTATGCAGTCGCGCCTTCAGTCGGGCCTCGTCCCGAGGCGTCGGCCGGTCTCCAAGCACCGCCTTTAATCCATTGAACACAGCACCGCGAATCCGTGGCTTTGCATATGCCTGAAAAGCGATGCCACGGTCCGGGTCATAGCGCGACATGGCCTCCAGCAATCCCACCCTCGCATTTTGGACAAAGTCCTCAAGGTCGACCGGATACGCCCAAACCCGGCGATGGACACTTCGCGCCACGGAGGCAGCCCATGGCCCATAGAGGGTTGCAAGCTGGTTCCACGCGTCGGTGTCGCGATCGCGGGAGTATCGACACCACAACTCAGCCTCCATCGCCACCGACGCGATCATGGCGCTAGGCCCAGTAGCTGCTCAGCAACGCCCTAGACACCAGCACCCACCCGTCGATCAGGACGAACAGCAGGATCTTGAGTGGCAGACTGACGGTTGCCGGCGGCACCATGATCATTCCCAAGGCCATCAGCACCGCGCCGACCACCAGGTCAAGGAGCAAAAATGGCAGAAAGATCACAAATCCGATCTGGAATGCCGTCTTGAGTTCGCTGAGCAGGAATGCCGGCAACAGGTGACTGAATGCAATGTCATCAACACTCTTCGGCGGCGGTGCATTGGCCATCTCCATGACTGCCAGAAGATCCGACTCCCGCGTCTGGCCGACCATGAATCGTCGCATCGGCCCAGCCCCACGCTCCAACGCCTCCGAGGAGCTGATTTCCTCGGCCAAGTACGGGCTCAGCGCGAGCTCGTTCACGCTATGGATCACCGGCGCCATCGCGAAATAGGTCAGGGCGATCGCCAACGTGATGATGACGCTGTTGGGTGGAGTCTGCGGCAGGCCCAAGGCATGGCGAAGCAGCGACAACACGATCACGATGCGGGTGAAGGCAGTCATCCCGATCAGCAGTACCGGCAACAGCGACAGCAGCGACAGCACGACGAAGTTTCGAAGCGCCGGCGAGTAATCCTGCTTGAGCACGCTGCCGACCACATCCGCGGGGCCCGCTGCGTAAGCCGAACCACCCAATGCGAGCGCACCGATCGCGACCAGCACGAAAGCCTTGGCCTTACTCCTGCGGTGGAACTTACTCATCTCCGTCGTCCACGGCATCTAGCGGAATGATTCGCGCTGTGGCGGTGGATTCCACGATCAGGTATCCGCGATCCGCGTCCTTCACCTGATAGAGCGTGGTTCTCGGGCTGAGACGCAGTACTTGTTCCACACGCAGCGACGCCTGTGATGGCCGCCCCGTCGCCGCGGCGCCGATCCACTTGTCCAGCCATCCGCGCTTCTTGGCAAACCAGACCGCTCCTAGACAGGCACTGAGCAGCAGTGCCAGTACCAGCAGCACGTCAACCAGCTGACCGGTCACGCCTTCGGTCTCGGGACGAAATGGAATGGCCGTCCCTGGAGTGGCCATGGCAGGCCGAGTCCCGTGTGACGGCGTCGCCTCATCCACTGCGATCACGCGAGCTCCAGGATCCGCACGCCGAAGTGATCGTCAACAGCCAGCAGTTCGCCGCGGGCCACTGCGCGCCCGTTGAGCATCAGCGTCATCGGTGCCTCCAGCAACTCGTTCATGCTTACCACCTCGCCTTCCTTCAGACCGAACAGGCGGTCGATGGACATGGTCACCGTACCGACCTGAGCCGCCAGCGACACCTGCACATGGCCTATCAAGCTGATGTCCTTGGAAGTTATGGCCTCACCCGGCGCATCGGGCTCGTTCGCCGTTACGTCCCGCAACAGATTCCCCTTCATTTCCCTGCCCCCTTTATCCGTGTGTGATGGACGCGCATTGCAGCGCCCGGTGTCCGTCGGCTGCCACGAGGGCACCGGTGAATATCGTCTTGCCTGCCGTGCCGCGTACTTCGATATGTGCGTCCAGGGGAATGTCGGTCTTGATGACTTCGCCTGGCCTCAGCGCGACGGTGTCGACCAGCGCCACGCACCCCAGGTCCAACACCGCTTCCAGCGTGATATCGGCCGGAAGAACGGCCTTTTCTCGGGGAACCAGCGCCTCGGCGACATCCGTGGCTCTGGACGCAATTGCATCGCACAATGCCGCATCGACGTAGATCTCGGCGACGCAGCCAGCCAACGACCAGGCCAGCTCGACCACCCCGCATCTGGGTTCGGTGGCGGCGGGTGTCGGACTTTCGCCGGCAGCGAGCGTTTCGACATTCGCTCCGGCGCCCACCAGCTGTGCGGCGAGATCAGTCAGCGCGCGGCGTCCGATACCGATCCCCATATCGCAGCCCTCGCTCATGGGAAGGTCAACCAACCGACATCCGATTTCTCCGTACGTGGCGGTAGTCAGGCGCACGCACAATCCGCCGCTGTTTCCGCTGGCACGCAGCCAGGTCGCGGAAGGAGCATCGTGCATAGGTGGCGAAGAAGGTCGAGCCACCTGACATTCGGCGTCGGAAGCAGACCACTCCTTCAACCAAGCCCTGGATCGAGACTCGATTTCCGAACGCACCCGTTCACTGTGTGTGACGCCCTGCCAACGGAGCGGGAGGATCGCCATCAGCCGCCCCGCGTGCTGTTGTAGAGCTGTTCCAGCATCTCGTTGCTCACGGTCATCACTCGCGAGCTGGCCTGGTAGCCGCGCTGGATGATGATCATGTCGGCGAACTCCTGGGTGAGGTCGACGTTCGACATTTCCAGGCTTCCACCCGAGATCCGGCCGAAGCGGCCTTCGCCGGGCCGGCCAAGTTCGCGCTCGTCCACCGTCGCTCCCGAGACCAGGCGACCTCCTGACAGCTCCAGCGCACTTTCGTTGGGAAACGCGGCCAACGCTACCTGCGGGCCCTCGCGCTTCTCGCTTTGCGAATAGACCAACCGCAGGACGCCGTTCTCGTCGAAGGACAGATCGGTCACCCCCAATACCCCGTGGCCGTCCTCGACCTTGGCCGACAAGTTGGTCGCCATGCCCGTCAACGAGGTCATTCCGCTCAATGTCCCCGGGGTGCCGAAGTTGATGGCAACCGCCTGGGTCACACCGCCTTGAGTCAGGGTGATACCCATCTGGTTGAAGCCGGCCAGCAGCGTGCCGTCGGTGCCAAAGCGGATCTCGCCGCTGCCGACGGTCGCCCCGGTCTCGTCCTTGACCGTAACGAGGAAGCTGCCTGGGGTGGCACTGCTGTTGTTGACGAACGTGGCCGAGAGCGCGTGCGCGGTGCCGGCGGAGTCGAACACGCTGATCGAGTTGATCGTGGTGGAGGTCGAACCCGGCGCCAGATTGCCTTCGAAGTTGACTGCCGTCGTGGCTTCCGCCGCGATCGTCCGGTAATCATCGAAATCGATCGAGACGAGGTTGCCGCTCTCGTCCAGCCCCATGACCTCGTAGCCATTCACGCTGTCGACCAGCATGCCTTCCTCGTTGAAACGGAACTGGCCTGCACGGGTGTAATAGAGGTTGCCGTCGGGATCGCGCAGGACGAAGTAGCCTTCGCCATCGACCGCGAGATCGGTGGGATTGCCGGTCTGGCGGATGTCGCCCGCGGCAGTGCGCATACCTTCACCGGCGATCCGGGTGCCACGCCCACCATTGATGTTGGCGAAGAACGAATCGCTGCCGCGGAACCCAGGCGTGTTCATGTTGGACACATTGTTGCTGACGGTGTTCAGGCTCCGGGAAAAGCTGAAGAGACCCGACAGGCTGTTGAACAAGGCTTGGAACATGGCTGTATCCCTTCGGGTTAAGGCTTCACAAGCGAAATCTGGGAAAGACGGATGCCGGTTGAGACATCCCCGGCCGCACTGCGCACACTGAGTTGCGCCCCACTGGCGGTGAACTGCACGGCGATCACGGTGCCGGTTACCGGCGCCCCCAGCCCCTGCACGTCGACTTGGCGCTCGAGCAGGCCAAGCGCCTGCGACGCGGCATTCATGACCAGCAGGTCATTGGTGTTCTCACTGGTCTGGCGCGACTGCTCCAGCGACGAGAACTGGGCCAACTGGGCGAGAAACTCGCGGTTGTCGACCGGCTCAAGTGGATCCTGGAACTGCAACTGCGCCAGGAAGAGCTTGATGAAGTCCTCCTGGTCGATCGTCTGCTGCTTGGTGATGGCTGCATCCTGCGGCGGAGGCGGACTGCCGATCGCGTCTACGGGCATGCCAGGTTCTCCTTGCCGGGTGTCGCTGCCCGCCAGACCTCGCGGGCGTTGACTACGATTCGCTCCAGCTGCAGTCCCTGCTCCTGCGCCAGCTGCCGCATGGCATCCGCAACCGCGCGGGCGCCGGCCTCGTCCAGGCGATAGTCACGAATCCACAGACTGGGGTCATGGCCGTGTTGCTCCATCCATCGCATGAGCCGGACGGCCAGGGGGACCACCGCCGCAGTGGACGTCGCCGTGCTCGAGTTCGCACTGGCTTCATGGACTGCCGCGACGGACTGTCCTGCGGGCGAAAGGAATGCCGTGGTCGTAGCCAGGTCCTCGGCATAGGAGACCGGCGGCACCGTCATGGATGCTGCGGATGGCTGAGCACCTGCTGCTCGAACCATCGGGTCCTGTACGCCACAAGGTACATGGACAGCACCGCCGCCAAGCAGTTGGGCGGCGGAGATCGATTCCTGAGCCAGGTGCCCGCCCGCGGCAAGCTGCCAGGGCATGGCTACAAGCTCGGTATTACCGTGTGCATCACGGACCAGCAGTTCGATCCGGAGAGTCGCCATCCGCAACGTTGGCTCTGGTGCCTCGCCGATGGCACCGGTGGCCACCTCGCCACCAGGCATTTCGCCAGTGCTCCCAGCCGAAGCGCTGGAATCGGCCAGCCATTCCTCAAACGACGCCCCGCGCTGCTGCTGGCCGCCGGGTCCCGGACGATTCGGCACCGGCCCGGTGGGTGGTGGAAGCTGGTCGATCATGTCTTGCTCCTCCCGCTGACCCGCAGGTCAGCCATCCAGTCGAACAGGGTCTTCTCGATGCGCTCGGACTCGCATGCGGAAACGCGCGCACGCCGGGACTCGGCCACTCGTGTTTGTGCACGCGCAGCGACATGGATCGCTCGGGCCGCTTCCTGGCGTTCACGCGCGGTCTTCAGCTCGGTTTCGCATTCGTCCGCCTTCAGGCGAGCGATCGCCTCGACCCCGCTGGCGACATGCAGCCGAGCCATGTCCAGACGCGGTGCCTGCAGCAGGTCGAGGCGGTAGCGCCGTACGTCGTCAACGCTGGTTTCCGCCTGGTCGAGCATGCCCCGACGCTTCTCGGCCTCTACGGCCCTTTGGCGATAGACGTCCGACGCACGCGACTCCTCGAACTCCCGCCATCGGACCAGCGTTGCAATCGCGGCAGTGGCGTTTCGTTTCATGCGACCACCTCGGTAGCCACTGCCGATGCCATCTGCCGACAGGCTTCGGCACGCGGAGTCGATTCGCGGGGTGTCTGCTGCATGAGCCGGTCCAGCGCCGGCTTCAAGTCGACGGCCCGGTCCAGCGCCGGGTTGGCACCGCGTTGGTGCGCGCCCAGTTCGATCAGGTCACGGGACGCCTCATGGATGGCGAGATGACGCTTGGCGGCCGTGGCTAGCGCCGACTCGTCTTCGCTTGCCACCTGGTGCATCAATCGGCTGCTGCTGTGCAATACGTCGATGGCCGGATGGTGCCCACGCGCGGCGAGATCCCGTGTCAGCACGATGTGGCCATCGAGGATCGCGCGCATGTGGTCGGTCACCGGTTCGTTCATGTCATCGCCTTCGACCAGTACGCTGTAGACGCCCGAGATCGCACCGCCACTGCGCAGTCGCCCGCAGCGCTCCAGCAGTTTCGGCAACTGGCTGAACACGGACGGTGTGTAGCCGCGAAAGGTCGGCGGCTCACCGATTGCCAATCCGATCTCGCGTTGGGCCATGGCAAAACGCGTCATCGAATCGACCATCAGCAGGACCGACTGGCCCTGATCGCGGAAGTACTCGGCAACCGCATGGGCCGCATGCGCCGCATGTACCCGCACCAAGGCCGACTCATCGGCGGTCGCGGCAATCACCACCGCGCGCTTGCGACCGTCTTCCCCCAGGGAATGGGTCAGGAACTCCCCGACTTCACGACCGCGTTCACCAATGAGCGCAAGCACCGTAACGTCGGCCTTGACCTGCCGCGCCAACATCCCGAGCAAGGTGCTCTTGCCGACACCACTGCCCGCAAACACGCCCACGCGCTGGCCGACGCCCAGAGTCAACAAGGTGTCGATGGCGCGGACGCCGGTCTCCAGGACGTCCTCGATCGGGGCGCGGGCCATCGGATTGATCGGCGTGCGATACAGCGGGTAGCTGGCGGCGCACTCGACCGGACCATCGTCATCCAGCGGGTCACCGAACGCGTCGACCACGCGGCCCAGCAATGCAGGCCCCACCGGGATCGTCACCGGTCGACCGGACGCGCGGATGCGACTGTCGGTGGAGATGCCTTCCAGATGCCCGAACGGCATCAACTGAACGCGTTCCTCGCGAAAGCCCACCACCTCTGCGAGAACGCAGGTCGCGCCATCGCGTGGTTCGATCTCGCACAATTCGCCAAGCCGCGCATCCGGCCCCAGCGCTTCGAGTACGAGTCCATTGAAGGAGACGACCCGCCCGAGGCGCTGCCCCATCGGCACGGCTTGCAGTTCACTGGAAAACCTGGCCGTGAGCGCATTCATGCCGCCGCCCCGCCCGATTCGACGCTGCGCAGGAACGCCTGCTTGATGGCATCCAGTCGCACTTCCAGACCGGTGTCGTAATCGCCTTTCCGCGTTTGCAGCCGGCACTGCCCGGGCATGAGTCGAGCATCGCCCTCGATCGATATCGATGCGTCCGTCGACAGCTCTTGCAGCACCGGCACATCGTCCACCGGTACGCGCAAGACGACCGGGCGCTGCCGGTATTCCTCCAGCGCCTGCCGGCAAACCCGCTTCAGCAGAGCGCCGTCTGCGCCGCTTTCACCGAGGAATCGAATCAGCGCGGCATAAGCAATCTCCGCCACCCACATGGCGGTAGTGGCGTCTGCGTCTGCCGCTGCCTGCGACACGCCCAGCAGGAGTTCCTCCATTCGTCGATTGGCCGTTTCCAGGCGTTTGGATTCGGCGGACTGCGCCTGCTCGATCGTTTGCCGCGCCTGCTCAGCGGCGGCCTCGATCTCCTTCTCGGCACGGGACATGCCTTCGGCATAGCCATCATGTCGCGCCGCTTGGAGGGCACTGCAACGCTGCTGCTCGAATTGCTCGCCCGGATCGATCGCATCGACCGGTGCTTCGATCACGGCCGGCTTCGGTTGCGCCAACAGCGCAGCCAATCCCATGACCTTGGCACCCGCGCCAGGTGTGCGGGTCATCACGCCGCTTTCCTCGTCGTCGAGGCCGTCGCCATCGCCACGGCTTCGGCCTTGATCGCTTCTACCAACCTGGATGGCAACTCCGGCATGACCGCCAACTCGCGGCGTACGTCGGTTCCCACCTTCGCATCGAGCACAGCAAGGCAGAAGTTGCGGTCCATGCCGGCCCACACCGAGAGAATGCGAGCAAACCAGGCGGCCGGAACCCGACGTGACAGGTCCACCAGCTGCTCCAGTTCCAGCGAGGTCCGTGCAGTCAGCCCACGCACCTCGTCGGCCAGCAGGTCGTCAGCCAGCGCTTCCACCGGAAAGGGCAGCGCTTCCAGCTGGCGGATCAGCGCGCCCACCGCCCGTGCCGAAGCCGCCGGAAGTTGCGACAGCAGTTTGCGCCGGTCCCGCTTGCGCAGTGAAACCAACAGCAACGCGCACTTGCGTTCGCCCGGGGTGCTCACGACTCCAGGCTCCCCTCTGCCAGCCAGCCCCGCAGCTTGGCCAGCACGGCTTCGCGCTCCCGCGGCTCCAGCGATCGTGGCCGGCGCTGGATCGCAATCGCGATGATGACGCCCACCAGCAACCCGACGGCACCCACCAGGAGCCATTTCAACCAAGGCAGGCGGCTCCGGCGATTGGACGCGACTTCGGCGGGTTCGCCAACGATCCGCGTCTCTGCCTGCATCGGCGGCGTGGACATCTGTCCGGAAGGGGGGATCGAAGCATCCAGGGAGCCGTCGCGCCCGAACCTGAGGACCTCCAGGCGGTCGCCGCGATCCGGATCGATCCCGGCGGCAGCCGCTACCAGAGACTGGATCCGTTCCACCTTCAGTTCATCCAGGCTCTGCGGCAGAACCACCGCCACCGACAACCTTTCGATGCGCCCCGGTGCGCGCGATATCTCCTGGCGGACAGTGCCGTGCGCGTATTTGATCTCCTCCCGGCTGCCGGCCGTGTCATCTTCACCGGAACCTGCAGGGCCCACGCGCTTGCTCAGCATCACCGCACCGCTGAGCGGCGCGACCGGGCGCTCGTTCACCTCATGCACCGTGTCGAAGTTGAGCCTCGCATCCACCGAGACCTGGAACTCCTCCTTGCTGAAGAAGCGCCCGAGCAGCTCGACCACCTGCAGCTCGATCTGGTTCTCCAGTTGCACCTCTTCCTCGGTTCGACCAAACGAACCGAGCCCGCCGCGGATTTGACCGGGGGCGGCCAGCAACGTGCCATCCGACCCCAGCACCGACACCGCATCCACCGCCAATCCCTCGACCGCCGCGGCGACAAGCGAGCGAATGCCATTGATCTGCTGGCGGTCGAGCGCCCCGCCCGGCAACAGCGTGAGCGCCACCGAGGCTTTCGAGCTTTCGCTATTGCTCACGAACAAGCCAGGACGCTGGATGGTCAGGTGGACCCGGGCGGTCTCCACGCCCGGCAAGGCGGCGATGGTGCGCTCGATCTCGCCCTGCAGCGCCCGTTGGTAGTTGACCCGCTGGGCGAACTCCGTCACTCCGAAATCGGCGTCATCGAACAACTCGAACCCAACGTGTCCGCCACGCGGAACATTGGCAGACACCAGCCGCATGCGGGTCTGGTAGACGAGGTCGTCGGGCACGGTGATGCCGGTGCCGCCGTCCACGATGGTATGCGGCACCTTCCACTCGTTGAGCGATTGCACGATTTCCGCAGCGTCGGCTTCACGCAGGTTGCCGAACAACAGCTGCTCGCGCGGCGAGAACACCCACCACAGCAACGCCACGGTCAGCAGCACGATGAAGCCCACGCCGAGCATGAGTCCAATACGCGAGGGAGCCGTCAGCGAAGACCAGAAGTTCTTGGGAGATTTCATGGGTGTCGTGCCGGGTCAGAGTTGCATGCGCGTGAGTTCCTGATACCCCTCGATGACCCGGTTCCTCACCTCGGCCATCAGCATCAGGTCGGTACGCGCGCGTTCCATCGAGATCATCAGTTCATGCACCGGGATGTCCTCGCCCGCGGCAAGCGCTCGCAAATGGGAGTCCGCCGTTTTCAGGCTTTCGTCGACGCGCGCGATGCCATCGCCGATCATCGACAGGAAGTCGGCGCCCGATCCCTGCGGCTTGATTGCACCGGTAGCCGGCAGGTCGGCGAACGCGGCGCCGATTGCTTCGATCGACATCATTTGGCTCCAATCTCCAGCGCTCGCAACGTCATGTTGCGGAGCAGGTTGAACGAACGGACGTTGGCTTCGTAGCCACGACTGGCCGTCATCAGGGTGGTCATCTCGTGGACCAGGTCGGTATCCGGGTAGCGGACCATTCCGTCGCTGTCGGCCATGGGGTGCGCCGGGTCGTGCACCGACCGGGATCCGGTCGGCGTTTCGTGGGCGGCCGTACCGCTGCCCACCAGTTGCCCAAAGTCGCCGGCCTGCAGGTCCACTTTCCATTGGGTGGCGGTCTGGCCGACGGGTACCGGAACATTCGCCGCGGCGATGTTGCGGCTGGCGGCGTCCATGCGCATGCGCTCGTAGTTCAAGCCTTCGCGAGCGGCGCTCATGATCGATTCGATAGGCACGATCAGCTCCTGCCGCTGATGGCCAGGCGCATCAAACCGAATTGCCGGCTGAGTGCCTCGCCCAAGGCTTGGTATCGCGTGCCTGCGATCACCATGCTGCCGACTTCCTGGTCGAGATTGATTGGCAACCCCGAGACGATCGGACCGGCCGACTGGAGCGCCGCTTCGGCGTCCAGCAGTTCGCTGGCCATGTCTCCGCTGCCGGAACCACTGGCGATGTCGCCCAATGATTGCTGCAGCGCCGAGAAGTTCACCCGCAGCGCCTGCGCGCCCGGCCGGTTGGCGTTGGCGATGTTGGTGCTGGCCACCCGGGCCTGCATCTCCTGCATGCCCAGCGCCAGGCGCACCGCGTCGATCGTGATTTCGCTGCTCATCGCAGTCTCCCCCTCTTGATTACTGGATCACCAATTCGCCGTCCAAGGCGCCAGCGGCCTTGATCGACTGCAGCACCGCGATCACATCGCGGGTGCTCAGGTGAATGGCGCGAAGCGCCGTGATCAACTCGGCCACCGTCGCGCCTTCCTTGACGCTGACCAGTGGTGCCTGTTCTTCCTCGACCCCTATCCTCGTGCTCGGAACCACCACCGAGGCGATGTTCGGACTCGGGCGGAGCAGGACGCCATTGGGCTGCGACACCGCGAACTCGGTACTGATCTCGACCTTGAGGTCACCGTGCGAAATGCTGACCGGCCCAAGCCGCACATCTCCGCCGGCGACCACGGTGCCCGTACGCTCGTTGACCACCACGCGCGCCATGCGCTGCTGCTGGATGGTCAGGTTCTCCAGTCGCGCGATCTCGGCCACCAGACTGATGGGCTGCACCGGATACGACACCGTCACCTTGCCTGCGTGTTCCGCGCGCACTTCAACGTTCGGAATTCCGGCGCGGATGGCATTTGCAACGCGAGTGGCGTTGGTGAAATCGGGATGATTGAGAAGAATGCTGAGCGAACGCCCGTCACCGGCAACCCCCAGCGGCGAGCCCTGCTCGACCGTTGCGCCCGAGGGGATCCAGCCGACGGTGGGGTGGTTCTTCTGCACGGAGGCGGTCAGGCCTTCAAACTGGTAACCGCCGACCGAGATCGCGCCCTGCGCGATCGCATACAAGCGGTCATCGGGTCCGTACAGCGGGGTCAGCATCAGGGTGCCGCCGGTGAGGCTGCGCGCATCGCCCGCCGAAGACACCTGCACGTCGAGAAGCTGGCCGGGCTCGGCGAACGCGGGCAGTTTGGCGGTGACGATGACGGCGGCCACGTTGCGACTGGCCAGCTCGTCCTCGGTCACATTGACGCCAAAATTGCGCAGGGTATTGGCGACCGACTGCAGCGTCGCCCGGTTGCGCATGGAGTCGCCCGAGCCCGACAGACCGAACACAAGGCCATAACCGGTCAACGGATTCTCGCGTACACCCGCAACCCGGGCGATCTGCTTGATCCGGACCTCGTTGGCCCACACCGCCGACGTCGCCGCCAGCAACGCGATTGACAGCAGCACCCGGACGGTTCGTTTCACGCTCACAGCAACCTCAACCATTTGAACAGGCGATAGAAGATGCTCTGTCGCTGCGATTCACTGACCACCCCGACCCCGACCAGCTCCAGGTCGGCATTGGCGATGCGATGCGACCACACCGTGTTGTCGGCGGAAATATCCTGCGGCCGGACCAGGCCGCTGACCCTGATCTTCTGGCGCTCGCCGTTGACGGTCAGGGTTTGCACGCCCTCGATATGGAGATCGCCGTCGGGCTCGACCGCCATCACCTGCGCCGAGATCTGCGTCCGCAGCTCACCCACCCGCGTCGTCCGCGCGCCGGCGGAGTTGCTGCCGGCCAGACCGAGGCTGGCGTTGTAGGCCGTCGACGGCGAACTCAGCCCGACCTGCATGTCCAACTCGCTGGCGGCGTCGGTGGCCGCCTGTGAGCTGGCGCGGGTCGCTTCAAGCACATAGACGGTGATCACGTCGCCCACCCGGAACGCACGGTGATCCGCCGCCAGGCTGCGATAGCTGGCCGGATCGATCAGGCTCTGCTGGGCGACCGCCGGTGACAGCGCCGACGCCAGCAGCAACAGGCCCGACGCCAACACGAAACTTCTTGTTCTATTCATCCACCACCACCTTCTGATCGGCCACCACACGCGACCGGATCGCCACCCGGGAATGCTCCGGGCGCACGGAAATCACCTCGCCTATCGCGCCATCGCCCAGCGCCACACCGCTGGTCATGATCCGCACCGGCCCGCGACGCACCACGATCGCGACCTCGCTCTGCGCCAACACGTCGGGGACGGCTTCAAGGTCGCTCACCATGACCGGCGTGCCGGCCCGCACCGGTCGTTCGATGCGCCGCCCTTCCAGGTCGGATGCCGACGCGACCGTCAAGCCTGAGCAGCAGATCATGTCCACCACCGCAGGCTCGACCTGGATGTCGCTGCCGGCGGTATGCGCCGGATACGAGACGGCGTAGGTCGGTACCTCGCGTTCATCGTGCAGTTCGACCCAGACGGTCATCGAGCGCACGGATTGGCCGTCGACCCGCAGCTGCACCGGGATCCCGACGCGCTCGCGCGGCCAGCGTCCACCGATCTCCCCGAGCTCCAGCTTCACCTCGCCGACGGGCAGGCGCTGGGTCCGGATTCGCCCGACCACCTCGACCTTCGCGGTGCTGCCTTCTGCCGCCAGGCGCGCGCGAATGCCGTTCGCCACCGCCGAGCTGATCTGCGCCGGCGCGAGCAACTGCTCCGGTGAATCGACCGCGGTCGCCAGCGTCGCAGCCAGCAGGAATGAAAGAACCATGACCGGTCAGCGCCGCAGGTTGTTGATCGTCTCGAGGATCTGATCGGACGCCTGCAACACCCGGGCGTTGAGCTGGTAGGCGCGCTGCGCCATCACCAGGGCCGACATCTCCTCGATCATCTCGACGTTGGCCATCTCGACGTAGCCCTGCTGCAGCCGGCCAAAACCGGGGTCGCCGGCACGCCCGTACGACGCCGCGCCCGCCTCGTCGGTGGCTGCGTAGCTGTTGTCGCCGATGGACTTGAGTACGTCCGGCGCCGCGAATGCCGCGAGCTCGATGATGCCGAGCACGGTCCGCTCGGTGTCCCCGGCCAGCAGCACCGAGACCTCGCCGTTGCCATCCACCCGGATGTCGCTGGAGTCGCGCGGAATCGGGAAACCCTGCGACAGGCGCAGGCCGTGGACGGTACTGAGGTAGCCCTCGTCATCCACCCGGAACTGGCCGTCGCGGGTGTAGACCAGGGTTCCGTCGCTGGCCTGCAACTCGAAGAACCCAACGCCGTCGATCGCTATGTCCAACGGGTTGCGCGTCATGCGCATGTCGCCCTGGGCGAACACGGTGGTGGTGAGGTCGACACGGGTGCCGTTGCCGGCGAACTCCGTCCCATTCGGCGACCCACTTGCGGCAACCGTTGCCGCAGCGACGTCCACGAAGTGCACCCGGCTGCGCTTGAAACCCGGCGTCTGCATGTTGGCGACGTTGTTCGAGATCACGTCGATCTGTTTCTGCTCGCCACGCAAACCGCTGGCCGAGATGTAGAGTGCGTCGATCATGCTGTTCCCCTGTTGCGAAGCTGTTGCCGCCTCAGTTCTCGCCGAGACTGTTGATGCCGGTGCCCATCGCCTTGTCATAGATGGAGATCGCGCGCTGCACCGACTCGGCATGGCGCGTGGTTTCCATCAGGCGAACGGTCTGCTCGGCCGGATCGACGTTGGAGCGCTCGAGCGCGCCCTGCATCACGCTGCCGGACCAGGCTTCGAGTTGGCCGTCGTAGGCGTAGGCGCCACCGCCCATCGGTCGCAGGCGGCTGGCGTCGGTCGCGGACACGACATACACGCGGTCGACCGCCTGCGATCCGCTCCAGATCTCGCCCTGCGTATCGATGCGCACCTCGCCTGGCGGCATTGCGATCGGGCCGGATGTCCCGAGGACGCGGTCGCCTCCACTGGTGACCAGCAGCCCTTCGCCGTCGACGCGGAATTCGCCCGCCCGGGTCAGCAGCGGCACTCCGTCGCGCTCGACCACGAAAAAGCCGGGGCCGCGCAATGCCAGATCAAGCGAGCGATCGGTCTGCTTGAGTCCGCCGTCGCCCTGGTCAAGGGCCGAGCGCACGCGCAACTGGTCCCCGAACTCCGGAATCGCGCGAGTGCCCCGGTAGCCGGGCGTGTTCATGTTGGCGACGTTGTGACTGATCGTCGCCAGGGTCTGGACATCCGCGCTGAGGCTGCGGCTGATGGCTAGCAAAGTGTCGGACATGGCATTCAGGCGGTCAGGAGGCATGGACGGCCGCGAACGAGCGGACCGGGAGCGCGGGTGGAATTTCGTTGAGGCCAAGCACCGCGACGTACGGCATCGAGCGTTGCAACAAACCCCGCAGGGGACGCCGCACCGGCGATGGGCACAGCAGCACCGGCACCAGGTTGCGGCCCATCATCGATTCGGCCTGTTTGCCCAGGTTCTTCATGAAGCCATCGAACTGGGCGATCTCGCCAAACAGGGTGGCCTTGTGTTCCCCGGGCCGCGCGTTGGCCAGCAGCGCCCGCTCCATCTCGGGCGCGAGGGTCAACACGTGCAGGTCGCCTTGCGGGTCGCGCAGGCCCTGGCAGATCGCCGCGCCCAGCCGCTCGCGAACGCGCTCGGCCAGGTCCTCTGCGGACTTGACGGTTTTCCCCGCGTCGACTAGGACTTCAAGGATGGCTTCCAGGTGCCGGATGCTGACTTGCTCGCGCAGCAGCAGCTGCAGCACCTTCTGGATCTCGGAATAGCTCATGACCGCCGGCACCAGTTCGTCGATCAGCGAGCCGTGCTGCTCGCGCAGGCGATGCAGCATTCGCTCGATATCGGAACGGCTCAGCAGATCGGCGGCCTGTCGCTTGACCAGTTCGCTCATGTGCGTCATCAGCACGGTATCCGGGTCGACCAGGGTGTAGCCGGCACCGCGCGCAAATTGGCGGGCGTCCTTGGCGATCCACTGGGCCGGCAATCCATAGGCCGGATCCCGCGTCTCCGGCCCCTCCAGCGTCGGCCGCGAGCCCCCGGGATTGATGGCCAGCACACGCTCGGTGTCGAGCTCGCCCTGTCCGACCCGGCAGCCATGGAAATGGATCTCGTAGGCCGACGGCGAAAGATCCGCGCGCTGGCTGGTCTGCACCTTGGGAAGCACGAAGCCGAGATCCTGCGCGAACTGCTTGCGCAGGTTGGAGATGCGCTGTGAAAGGTCGTTGTCGGCGCCGATGAACACCTTGGCCAAGGTGCTGCCCAGGCGCACTTCAACCGGCTCGATACGCATCCACTGCTGGACATCATCGGATGCCTTGCCAGCGGTCGGTTCGTCCCCTGCTGCATCCTCGTCCGGTGCCTTGGATGCACGCGTGGACATGTAGACCAACCCGCCCAGCAGCGCCAGCACGGCCAGCACCGGCAACATGGGGAAGCCCGGCAGCAGCATGATCGCCAGCAATGCCAGGCCCACGATCACCAGCGCCTTGGGATTGGCAAGCACCTGCTTCGGGATCTCGGAGCCCAGCTGCGCATCGGCGGCGGCCCGGGTGATGATGATGCCGGTCGCGACCGCGATCACCAGCGAGGGGATCTGGGTGACGATGCCGTCGCCAATGGTCAGCAGGGTGAAGTGCTGGACAGCCTCGCCCCACGGCATGCCCAGCTGGGCGATGCCGATCGCCAGTCCGCCAACGATGTTGACCAGGATGATGATGATGCCGGCGATGGCATCGCCCTTGACGAACTTGGTCGCGCCGTCCATCGCTCCGTAGAAGCTCGCCTCCTTCTCGACCTGCGCTCGCCGGTGCCGCGCTTCGTGCTCGTCGATCAGCCCCATGTTCATGTCGGCGTCGATGCTCATCTGCTTGCCGGGCATGCTGTCGAGGGTGAAGCGCGCGGCGACCTCGGCCACGCGCTGGGCGCCGCTGGTCACCACCACGTACTGCACGATCACCAGGATCAGGAACACCACGATGCCGACGATGTAGTTGCCGCCGATGACAAATTCGCCAATCGCGTTGATCACCCGCCCGGCGTCCTCGCCCTCCAGGATCAGTCGCGTGGCCGAGACGTTCAGCGACAGCCGCAGCATCGTCGACAGCAGCAGGATGGTGGGGAACGTCGAGAACTGCAGCGGCGTCTCGGTGAAGAAGGTCACCAGCAGGATCAGCAACGCGATGCTGATGTTGATGACCAGCAGGAAATCCAGCAGCGGTGCCGGGATCGGCACGAACAGGACCACCAGCACGCCGATCACCAGCGCGATCAGCGCCAGGTCGCGTTTGCCGCTCCACAGATGGGCAAGCAGCGCCTTCATGCGTTCATCGTCTCTTGGCTTGCCCACAACTTGCGATAGATCGGCGCCAGCTCGGCGTAACGCGCCTCCGGTATGGCACCGTCGATCTCGCACTCGCGATACAACGCCCGCGCCAAGGGCGGCACGCGGACCATCGGCACCCGATGACGTGCGGCCAAGGTGCGAATCTGACGACTCAACATGCCTGCGCCCTTGGCCAGCACCACCGGCGCAAGCATCTTGCCCGGCCGGTACTGCAGGGCCACCGCGACGTGGGTCGGGTTTGTCAGCACCACGTCCGCGTCCTGCACCCGGGCCAGCGCCCGGGTCTTCTTCAGCAACTCGCGGATCTGCTGCTTCTGCTTGGACTTGACCGCCGGATCGCCGTCCTTGCGCTTAATTTCGTCGCGTAGCTCGCGCCGGCTCATGCGCATGCGCTTCAGGAACTCGCGGCGGCTGAACAGCAGGTCGACGACCGCCACCAGCACCAGCACCAGCAGCACGTAGACCGACGCTTTCACGAAGGCGTCGAGCGCGAGCTGGCCGAGGCGTTGCGGCAACGTCATCGCCACCGACTCGGCCAAGGCCCGCGCCTTCCACACGAACAACGCGCAGATCCCGACCAGCAGCAGGCTCTTGGCGAGCAGCTTGCCAAGCTCCCACAGCGTCCGCATCGAGAAGACGCGCTTGAATGCCTGCGCCGGATTCATCCGCTTGAGGTCCGGCTTCAACGGGTGGGTCGTGAACATCGGTCCGGTCTGGACCACGTTGCCCAGCACCGCCGCGATCAGCAGTGCCAACACCAACGGCATCAATGCCTGGCCGACCGGCGCGTAGACCTGCGCCACCCAGTCGGTGAAGGCACCATTCAACGACGGCGCATTGCCGGAAATTCCGATCATCCGCCGGGTCGCCAGCGCCAGCGCGGCCGCGACCCCGGCGCCGGTCAGCGCCAGTACCGCCGCGAACGCCACCATCACCACGCTGCCGGTGACATCCATGCTCTTGGCGACCTCGCCCCGCTTGCGCGCCTCCTGCAAGCGGTACGGGGTGGGCTGCTCGGTCTTGTCCTGGTCCGGCTGCGACATGTCAGAGCCCCAGCAAGGCCGGCGCGCGCGAGAACGCGTCGCGGAACAGGCGGTTCAACAGCGCCGGCACGAACGGCAGCGTAGCCACCATCAGCAACAGCGCGACGACGATCTTCAGCGGCAGCATCAGAAAGTACACATTGGCCTGCGGCATGGACCGGGTGGCATACGCCACGCCGACGTCCACCACCAGCAGCCCGAGCATGACCGGCGCGACCACCATCAGGCCCAACAGAAAGCTGCTGCCAAGCAGGCCGAGGAATGCATCGAGGTCCAACCCCACGCCACCACGGCCGACTGGCAACACCTGGGTGCTGGCGACCAGCGCGCGGTAGAGCGCGAGGTGCAGGTCCAGGGTGAAGAACAGCACCGTGGCCAGCAGCGCCAGGCCGGCGCCGAGCAGCGACTGCATGTCTCCCTGGGCACCGGGATTGAACAGCATCCCCGCGCTCAGGCCCGCCTGGACATCGACCACCCAACCGGCCACATGCAGGGCCGCGTAGGGAACCATTACCACGAGGCCGAACACCAAGCCGATGGTCAGTTCGCCAAAGACTGCCATGCCCCAGTTGATCGGTGCTTGCGCGGTGTACATCTGCGCCGGCATCGCCAGCACCGTGAGCCATGCCAGCCCCAGCGCCAACACGATCCGCACCAGTGGCGGCGCCCATCGCATCGGTGTCAACGCCGGCAAGACAACCACCGGCAGATAGCGCAGGAACGCCAGCGCCAGCAGCCCGGCGAACCGTTCGATCATGTCCATCGTCACAGGCCGGCCGCCGTCTCGAACATGTGCTTGGCCAGCTCGACCGCAACCGTGAGCATCCAGCTGCCCAGCATCAAGCACACGATCACCACGGTGGCCAGCTTCGGCACGAAGGTCAGGGTCATTTCCTGCACCTGGGTGACGACCTGCACGATCGAGACCAGCAAGCCGACGATCAGCGTGGCGAGCAGGATCGGCGCCGACATCTTCACCGCCGCAAGCAGGGTCTCGGTGAGGAGTCGGATGGCGAAGTCGGAATCCATTCCTGATGATCCCTAGAGTCGCTTGCCATGGAACCGGCCTTTCAACCGGGCGGCGAACTCGGCCACGGGCAGCGCGGTGGCCTGGCCACCGGCACCGAGCAACTCGTGCATCAGCGCTTCCGATCCCGACTGGTCGCCCTGCGCTTCAAGCAGCAGGGTTTTCGCATAGCGTGCGGTCATCGCCTGCGGGTCAAGGCGCAGGGCGCGCTTGATGCCCTGCCCCGCAGCATCCAGGTCACCGCGCAGCACCGCGACCAGCGCCAAGCCGCCATGACTGTCGCCGAAGTTGTGGTCGAGCGCGTAGGCACTGCGGTAGCTTGCCTCGGCCGCGTCGATATCGCCGAGCAGCAACTGCGTCCAGGCCAGCGCGTGCCAGGTACCGATGTGGTCGGGCATCGCGACCACGGCGTGTTCCAGGACCTCGCGCGCCCGCGGCAACTCGTCGCGCAGCATCAGCAGCTGGCCGTAGCCGGACAGCGCCCGCCCCGAGTTGGGATGGGTTTGCAGCGCACGTTCGAACAGCACCTGGGCGGACGGGGTGTCCTGCTGCCACAGCGCCAAGGTGCCCGCCACCAGCAATGCCTCGTGCTGTGCGGGATGGATCTCCAGGCAGGCGCGCGCGGCTTCGGCCGCGTCGTCGAGGCGTCCGACATCCAGCAATGCCAAGGCGTGCACTCCGCGCGCGGTGACATCGTCCGGCGTCCTCGCCAGTGCCTCATCGAGGGCGGACAGGGCATTGTCATACTTGCCCTGCATCAGGGCAATGCGCGCAGCGAGGACCGAAAGCGATACATCGTTGCCGAAGCGCGAAGCGGCTTGTTGCAGCGTGGATGACGCAGCATCGACCTGACGTTGGCACAACTGGCTGAAAGCCAGGTCGTGCAACACCGCCACGCTTTCGTGGCCGGCGTCGAGCAGTGCGCGGTAGGCCGCCTCGGCTTCCACGTAGCGACCTTGCGCCAAGGCGATACGGCCCAGCCGAAACCGCACGCCGGGTGCGGCATGGGCTTCTGCAGGCAGTGATTCGAGCGTGGCCTGGGCATCGGCGCTACGACCGGCATCGAACTGCGCATCGGCGAGCTCGCATCCCAAGTCCACGTTTGAGCGATCAGCCGCAAAAAAATCGCGCAAGCGCGCGATTCGCGTCTCCGTGCGTTCCATCGACGTTGTCTCCCGAACGTCCTGATGCCACCGGCGCGCGGTCATCCCCATGCCCGCGCACCGCCCCCTGAGTGCGGCGGCCACTTACCTCCGTGGCCGCTGCGGGGCGTACCTTACGTTGAGGGTTGGCGCAATGTCAACGCGGCGTGAACGCGCATCCGCAACGAGGCTAGCGTCGCAGTTCGCGAATCATCCTGGCGAATTCGTCGCGATGCTGGTCATCCGAAGCCAACGTCTGCGCGATGCTGTCGAGCATCGGCTGCCACTGTGAGTGCTCGCGCAGATCGCTGCCGAACTCCCATAACAGCACTGCGCGGACCACGCGGGGCCGGGCGGCATCCATGGCCTCCTGGTCGGCTTCATCGACGCCGGCCAGGATCGCGGCGAGTTCACGCCGCAACACATTGACGTCACGCTTCTGCCCGGATGCACGCTTGGGCGCGGCGACTTCCGCCGGGGTCTTGCGTTCGCTTCGTTCGGACTTTTGGCTGATCTCCGCACGCAGCGCGGCGATCAGTCCCGAGGTCGCCGAAAGCCGATCAATGCTCACGAAAACTATTCACCGCGACCGTAACCGGTGAGGAACATTGGCGCCGCCGCCGGAGCGTCAGTCGCCACCGCCGCCGTGCCCTGCTGCAGTTGCTCATGGAGCCGCTGCATGTCCGCCGTCAACGCGGGGATCTCCTGTGGCAAGGCCAGGCCAGACTGCAGATGGACCAGCGCGTTGGCGATGTCCTCATCCGCCGCCGCCGTCATCGCCCGGGCATACGCCCCCAACGAGTCCCGCTGGTCCGCGAGCGGTTGCAGGGTCTGCTTGGCCTCCGCGCCCTCGCCCTTCATCAGCAGCAACTGGCCCAGCTGGAAACGGGCGATCGCCAGTTCCGGCGCACCCGCCACCACCGCGCGAAAGCCCGCCTCGGCGCGATCGTGCATGCCCAACTGGGCATGCTGCGCGGCAAGCAAGTACTGCGCATGGACGTGCTGCGGCTCGCGCTCCAACAGGGTCTTCAACATCACCACCGCATCCGCATCGCGGCCGTTGTTGATGGCATCCAGCGACAGACGCAGCAGTTCTTCGTTGTCGAGCTTGTCGTAGTTCATAGGCAAATGGGTGCCGCTCCGGCCGCAGTGTGAGGGTGGATTGTGGCCCGGGACGCCTCGGGAGACCAAACGACGCCGCGTGGAACGGGGATGCGACGGGTGTCCCGGGCCACACTTCCCTTATCCGGCATGGGGCGGCGATGTTTATCCCTCAGCCAGCGATCCGGACCGCTGCTGGGCGGCGGTTCCGGCGAGTTCGGACCAGTCCAGGTTGCGGCCTTGGATCTGCTGTTTCAGCACCGGCCGTCCGCATCATAGGTGTAGACCTCGGCGTGCTTGAGTCAGCCGCCGATGTGCAGTGGGTGGTGCCGACGCAGCAGCAGGTGACCGACAGCACGACGTGGCAGACCTGCTGGCACGTCACAACTCCCACGTTGCACAGCGCAAGCATCGCCGCCCTCGTCGCTGGTCAGCACGACGATGCCGTTGACCAAGGGGTTGAAGCAGCCCTCCGGTCAGTAAGCAGATGGCCGGCAAACGCCGGACACCTCGGGGAAATAAAAATCACCTTCAGCCATCCTTAATCGTCAGCTCGAAGCTCGAAGCGATCTATGTAAATCCCAAAGACTCCCTGTTTCCCACTAAGCAATATCTCATCCCCGATTTCAAATTCAGTCAATGCATAGTCAAACAAGCGCTGCGAAAAGGTAATTGAATAGTTACTGCTACCTCCACCCTCGGAACGCAGCCCAAGCTCTACAGCTCTACTTCTTGAACCGTACTCCCTTATTGAAACGATTGTATATGCATCCGCATAAGCGTTGCCCGGCATTAACTTCACCAAAGAACCAAAAGTGTTAGCGCTGAACGCCGCTGCAGCATACACAACCATCAGAACGCCTAGAGCCACGGCAGCCTGATCCCTCCAGTTCTTCATAGCCACCGCTTTCACGGACTGCCACTGGCTTGACGTCATAGACAACCGTGCACCCGCAATCGCAACCAAGTAAAATAGTCCGGACCACAGATATCTGGCCACATCCGAACTTGATTGGAGATACGGCAGGATCTTTACAAACGGTATCAGTAATACCGGAAGTATCCATAACGCCATCGCAAACGCGACACACGTTATGCCAACAACCCGCCAAGGAAGAGGGCGCAATATACTATTAATCGTCATCCCGGAAATCCTCTCCAATTACAATGTCTCTAACTTCGGGCGCGACATGGTTGTCATAGAATTCATGCCCGACAAACGCGCCGCCGATACCACCAATTACCCCCCCCACGATCGCACCAGCACCAGTACCTACTATCGGCACAAACGAGCCGAACGCCGCGCCGGCGAGCGCTCCTACCTTAGCTCCACCCCACATGCCTGAAGTGGTCGCGAACCCATCGCCAAGATAGTTCGCTACGCCCGCCCCAACGACGGCAGACTTTTCTTCAATTCCCTGCGCGCGATCAAATCGATCACTTTCCTCCGCCAATGTTATGGCCTTTCCGAGATAAGGGAGTTTCTTAATAGCGCCTTCATGACGAAGTGCGAACTCCGTCATTGCCAGCGCACTCTTTGCCGTAGACCCCTTGATGGTGAGCCGCGCCGCCTCGAAATCTGCCGCGCTCATCAAATTCACTAGTCGTTGCTCCTGCAGCGCACGACCGGGCAACAACGCGAGCGCGCCAGCAGTCTTACCTCCGGCGTCTATCGCGCCATCCAGAACAACCGCAATCGACTGAGCCGTAGAAGCGCCTTGTGATAGCGCCTCATACACACGGGGGCCAGGTGAAGGCGCAGCAGCCGAAGTTCGGGCATTCGGCCCGTATCTATAGCCTGTTGCGAACGGTCCGTACGGATCATGATGACCCGTCACTTCAACCGTGGCTAGCGTCGGCACCTGTGAGTCAGTAGTCCCACGCAAGGCAGGGCCGTATAGATCTTCCAGTTCTGCCAGTTCGGTGTCGCTAATGTTTGGATCCAGCGGCTGGTCAAAAAGAGTGTTCAACTTTGCCATTCGTGCTGATCTCCCGCCTTCGCCCACTACCGGCGCGGTTGGATCATTTGCGAACAACTCATCCAGCCTGCGCTGTAGATCATCGACTGGCGCTCCCTCGGCTCTCAGGAAATTTAGCTGCGCTTGCAGCACTGCGCGCTGCTCGTCATCCGACGACACCCCCTCCTGAATCTCCAGTCGACCGCCCGCGACTTCTGGGTCGGTCAAGTACATCGTCAGCAGCTTCTGACGCTCTTCCGGCGACATCTGCTCCAGCATGCGGCTTGTCTGTCTACGCAACGCAAGAGTTCCTATGCCTTGCACCGCAGCGTTACCAAGTGCGTTGCCAAATGCGTCGGCCGCAATCTGCCCCCAGTCTTGCTTACCCAACCCCATCAGGCGGCGCGCAGACGCATTGACAGCGCCATGGGCCAGACCACCCACAAGGTTCTGCCCGAAGGTACCGTTTACCCCACCCCCTTGCAGATAAGGCACCTTGCCACCCACCTTCGCAGACACAAATGCACCCACGGCGGACGCAGCTACTGCATTCCAACTGAAGTTGGTGTCCCGTCCGACAGCGGCGTTGCTCACCACGCTGCCACCGTAGCTCACAACGCCTTGAGCGACGCGCCCGGCGGTGTTGAGCTTTACGACACCATCCACAGTGTCGCTAAGCGCATCTACTCCGCTCGCCCACTGCCCGAAACCGGCGGTTATCGCATTGGTTATGCCGTCGGCTGCGACTTGGCGCCAGCTAAAGCTGGTGGCACCCATTGCGCTTCCCACTGCTTGACTGGCCGTAGAACCGGCTGCACCCGCAACCGCGCCGACCACAACGGCTTGGCCTGTAGACAGGCCGGCCACTGTTGTTCCGTAGAAGGCTCCAGCCGCCGCACCAGCAGTGAAGTACGTCACCACCACTGCAACAATGATCATCAACACCATTGCAAACGCGTTGCAACTTTCCTTCGGCGGCGGCTGGATATACGGCAAGCTCGGCGCCGTATTCCCAACGATGTCGCTCGGGTTGTACGGCTTGAACGTGCTCGCGTCGTTGGCGGTGACCTTGACCTCGGGCACCGCCAACGTGGTGCCGGCGGTCAGTTCGGCGTCGGTGGTGGCGTTGGCCTCGGCCAGCACGTACCACAGGTTGGCGTTGCCGTAGACCCGCTGGGCGATGCTCCTGAGCGTGTCGCCGGCCTGCACGGTGATCCGGGTGCTGCCGACCTCGCTGCTGTCGTAGGCGGTGAGGTTGCCGATCACGTCCAACTGGCCGTTGCGCTTGCCCGCGGCGACCTGCTGGCCGCCGACGTAGGCGTACAGCTGGGTCTGCTTGGCCTGGGCGGTGGTCTGCTCGAACGCACCGGCGTCGCTCAGGGTGCCGTCGCGGCGGCGCAGGATGTGGCCTTCGCCGTCATAGCTGAAGTAGCGGATGCGGTCTTCCAGCGTGCCCAGGTCGCTGGGCAGCGGGGTCTGCTCGCGCACCGCGGTGCGGCGGCCCCAGGCGTCGTACTCGCTGACGCTGGAGGTGGCGCGGAAGTTGGTCTCGCTGCTGCGGCCGTAGACCTGCTTCTCCAGGTAGCTGTCGCGGCCCTCGTACTGGTAGGTGTAGGTGTGGGTGTAGCCCTTGGGGTCATCGCCTTGGGCGCCGGACTTGTACTCGTGCTGCTGGTGGCGGAACTGGTAACCGCGCAGGCGGCCGGCGGCGTCGAAGCCGAAGCTGCCGTAGTCGACCGTCGCCAGTTGGTTGAGCACGCCCAGCTCGGTGATCTGGCGCCGGTCCCAGTCGCCGTTGCCGGTGTTGCCACCGGTGCTGCCGTCACCGCCGCTGCCGGGGGTGCCGCCGGTATCGCCGCCGTCGCCCGGGTATGGGTAGTCATCGCCCGGGATGCCACCACCGTCCTCGGGCAGCAGCAGCGGCACGCTGTCGCCAACCGCTCGCGGCACGGTGGTGCCGTCGCCCTCGTACCAAACGTTGACGTAGAACTCCAGCCGGGTCCAGTTGCCGTGCGAATCGGTCGCGGTCAGCGTTACCGGCTCACTGATCACATCGGTAAAGTTGGCATCCAGCGGGGTGCCGTAGAAGCGGTGACGGCCGTCGGCCAGGGTCTCGTAGTCGAGCCAGCCCGGGCCGTCGGTCATCGCGTAACCGAGCGGGTCGCCCTCGTGGTCGATGAAGGTATCGGCCGGCAGGGTGAACGAGTTGAACACGCCTTCGAAGAACCGGGTGCCGCCGCCGCGGTTGGTCAGCTCCGGCGCGCCCGGGCCGCTGCTGGGCGGCGGTTCCGGGGCCGGCGGCGGGGTTGGCGCGGTCCAGTCGAGATTGCGGCCGTGGATATGCTGGCTCAGCACGCGGCCATCTTTGTCGTACTCGTAGACCTCGGCGTGCTTGAGCCAGCCGCCGATGTCGATGCCGTTGGCGTGGGTGGTGCCGGCGTCGAAGTACTCACGGCGCTGCACCAGGTGGCCGACGTCATCGTACTGATAGGTCTGCTGCCAGGCCGCCGGGTCCGGACTGCCGAGGGCGTGAGCCTGGAAGACCGCGATGCGCTGGCCGCGCTGATCGTAGGCAGTGGTCTCGACCTGCTGCTCACCGCCCTGCATGAAGCGGCGGCGGGTCGCGTGGCCGGCCCCGTCGTAGTCCAGCGCGTAGCTGACCCCGAAATTGCCCAGCACGATGGTGCCGTCGACCAAACGGCCGTGGGCGACGCTGACGCGGTTCTGCGCGTCGTAGGTGTACCAGTAGGTCTTGTAGGCCTCCGGGATGTTGTAGTCGTCACCGGGGTCGCGCGGCGGCCGACCGGGATTGTCCGGATCCTCCGGCCAGTAGATGGGGTCGCGATCGTCGGGAAGAAGGTTTGGCTGGATCAACTGGTCGCCGGGCAGCGACTGGATCACTACCGGCGGGCCGTCATCGTCACCGCCGCCACCACCGCCTCCGCCGCCACCGGTGACCTTGGCGAACGCGAAGCCGTCCAGCACCACCGGGCCTTCGCCACCGTCGTTCTTGGCGCTGCCACCGACGCGGGCGTAGACCGCACCCGCCGGTGGCGTGCCGGTCACCGACGAGCGCGCCCAGGCACCGCTCTTGACCAGGTTGCCGCGGACAAAGCCCAACGACTGACCGTCAGCGCCGTACCACGACAGGATCACCTCGGCCGCCGAGTCGTGGCGGCTGGATACCATCATGCTGGCGGTGTACGAGGCGCCCGCCTCCACCGGCATCAACCGCGCGTGGGTGATGCCGGAGATACCCACCGTGGTGAACTTGGCCGACCAGCCGCCGGCATAGGTATCGCCGGTGCTGATAGTCCAGCCCGTGCCCTTGCCCCAGCCCACGTCGCCCAGCTCGAACCCGAGGTTCTCCGGATTGGGGTTGGCGACCACGCGCAGGTTGAAGGTCAGCCGCGTGCTGGCGCCCGCGCTGTCGGTGGCGATGATGTGGACCAGGGTGCCGGCGCCGGCCGCACCGGCCGGCGGGGTGCCGGTCAGCATGCCGGTCTGCGCATCCAGGTGCAGCCAATCCGGCAACCGGATCCGGTCACTGGTGTACTCGCCGGTGAAGGTCAGCGGCCGGCCTTCCGGATCGCTGAACCGCGCGCCGGCCGCCAGTTGCCACGGCTCGTGCTCGGCGATGACCTGATCGGCAATGGTGCCGCTCACCACCGGCGGACGGTTCTCGCTGGCGGTCAGCACGAAGCTGGTGCTGACGCTGGCGCCGTCCAGGTCGGTGGCGGTCAGCTTGATCGTCAGTTCGGTGTCGCCAGGCGGGGTGCCATGGAAGGTCTGGGTGGTGCGATCGAACGTCAGCCAGTCCGGCAGGTCGCCGCCATCGGCCAGCGATGCGTTCATCTGCAGCGCGCCGCGCTCGGGGTCCCGGAAGGTTGTGGCCGGCACCCGGAACGCCCAGGTCTCGCCCAGCAGCACGTGCTGCGGCGGCACCGCATTGGCGACCACCGGTGGCTGGTTGTTCTGGCCGATTACCGGGGCGTTGACGTCATAGGCGTTGCGCGCCAGCACCCGGCGGCGGTTGCCCACGGCGTCGTAGGAGTAGCGCAGTTCCAGCAGGCGCCGCTCGGAGTTGTCGCTCGCGCGAAGCTCGTCCTGGGTGACTTTGGTGATGCGGTTGTGCGCGTCGTAGCTGATCTCGGTGCGCAGGTGGATCACGGCGTCATCGGCGTCGTGGGTGAGGGTGTCCTCCACCGTGCGGTTGCCGGAGGCGTCGTAGGCGTAGCGGGTCCAGCTGCTGCCTTCGCGGATCTCGCGGAGCTGGCCGTTGGCGTAGTACGACAGGCTGCGCTTGGGGTCGTTGGTCAGGACCCGCTCGGGCAAGCCGAGATCGAACCGCGGCTCGGGCTCGATGTAGATGTCGCCGGGGACATCCTTCCACCAGGGCAGGCGGTGGCGGTCGAGGTAGTCGTCCAGCGGCGTGGAGTAGCTGCGCCCAGCCTCGGTCCAGTCGCTGCTCTGCTCCAGCAGCTGACCGGTCGCCGGGTCGTAGGCGTAGTCGTAATCGGCGCCGCTGAGGTCGTTGTGGTCCTGGATGCGGCCGAAGTAGTCGTAGTCCCAACTCTGCTCGTCGAGGAACAGGGTCTCGCCTTCATCGTCGGACACGGTGCGGCGGTCGTCGGCACCGAACCCGATGTCGATCTTGATCGACTGGGCGACCGTGTTGCCGTTGGCGTCGCGGGCGACGATCCGCACCGACTTGAGACCGCCGCGGGCGGTACCCGACAGGATACGGGTGGCCGGGTCGAACGTCAGCCATTGATCGTTGGTGGCGGTGCGTTCGAGCTCGATCCAGGCCGGCCAGCGACGGGTGGTGCGGGTTTCCCAGTCGTACTCGGTGCGGTAGCCGTACACCATCGCGCTGTACGTCAGCCCCTGGCCTTGCGGATCGCTGAAGGTGCCGGCCGGGATGCGATAGGCGAAATGCGCGCCGGCGGTGGCGGACTGGTGTGGAAGCCCATTCTCGACCACCGGGTCGCCGGCGTACTCGGCGTCGAAGGTCGCCTGGCTGACCACGCGGACGCTGGTACCGGCCTCGGTGGTCGCGCCGCTGGCACTGCTGGCGACCAGGGTGACCCGATACGTGCCGGCAGCCGGCGTGCCGAACAGGGTGCGACTATCGGTATCGAACGAGAGCGCCTGGGTGGCGACCCACTCGCGCGCGGTCGCGTCCCAGACCGTGATCTGCGCAATCAGCGTCGGCGTTTCGCCACTGGGAATGGTGAAAGCACTTTCCGGAACCGTGTAGGCGAACGCCTTGCCGGCGATGGCAACGTGTGCGTCGACCATGCCACCGCGGTAGTCCGGCTGCGAACCGGTCAACAGTGACGGGTCAGACAGCGCATTGGTCTCGCGGACCTTGCGGCCCTGGCTGTCGTAGCCGTAGTCCATCACCACGCCGCCGGCGGTGCGGCTGCGCAGCACCAGGCCGCGGCTGTCGTAGTCGTAGCTGGCACTGTTGTTCAACGCGTCGGTGACGGTCAGGCGGTCGCCGTTCTGGTTGAGCTGGTAGCGCTCGCGGACATGCCGTTCGCGTGTCGTGCCGGTGATGTCGGTCAGGTAGTCGCCCTGGGCGATGATACGGCCCGCACGGTCGAAGCTGCGGAAGGTCACGTAGCCAAGCGGGTCCTGGGTCAGGCTCTGCTGGCCGAGGGCATCGTAGGCGAGATGGGTACGGTTGCCGTAGGCATCCTCGCTGCCGACCAGGCGGCCGCTGGCGTCATAGCGACTGCGCTGGGTGTGGCCGTTGGCGTCGCGGGTGCCGACCAGCCGGCCCAGAGCGTCATAGAACCACTCGGTGGTCGGCCGCTCGTTGGTGGCAAGGCCATTGGCGTGCAGCACCTCGACCTCGGGCCGCACCTCGAGCACGGCCTGGTTGAGTTCGTTGTAGCGGTAGCTTGTTTCGCCACCGCGCGGGTCGATCATCGCCAGCAAGTTGCCCCAGCGATCAAAGCGCTGGGATACGGTGGGGCGTTCGGCGCCGAGGTCGCCGGTATGATCCGGCATGACCTGCTCGACCACCCTCCCGAGCCGGTCGGTGCGGCTGCGGGTGACGGCCTCGACCGTGCTCACCGCGCCGGAAGTCGACTCGACGCGGGTCTGGTGCGACTCGTGGACCTGATGGCCGGCCAAGTTGTAACCGTAGTGGCGTTCGATGCCACCTTCGGCGTTGCTCGCGACCAGTCGGCCGGCGGCGTCGTACGCGTAGGTCGCGTGCGGCCGGCCGGCGGTGAACGCGCCGGCGATGCGGTCGTCCTTGGCGACGATCTCGCCGAAGGCGTTGTAGCGCACGGTGCTCTGTGCGTCCGGGCTGCTGACCGCCACGCCATTGCGGGTCAGGCGGGTGTCGCCGACGTACTGCTCGCGCACGACCGAGGAGGTGGTCTGGCGGCCGAGGCGATCGTAGCGGGCGGTGGTGACCACCTCGGCCCAGCGACCGTCGCTGCCGTCGAGGCGATAGCGCGACTCGATCAGGTTGTCAGCTGCGTCGAAGCGGCGGACGTGGATGGTGCCGGTTGCATCGCGTTCCCAGACCGAGCGCCCCTGCAGGTCGTAGCGGGTGGTGTGGAGCTGGTCGGCCGCACTCGCACGCGGCGCGGCTTCGCCGTCGCGCCAGCCGCGGGCGAAGCGGTGGACCTGCACCACGTTGCCGAACGCGTCGTACGCCATGGTGCTGTAGGGCGAGCTGCGCTGGTACAGGCTGGCGTCGTCCAGCCCGGCGGCATCGCTGGCCACCAGTTGTGCCGAGGCATCGTCACGCAGCACGTCGCGCTCGGCCTCCAGCACCGAAGTCGCGCGCCCGAGGGCGTCGTAGGCGCTGGTGGTGGTCACGCCATCAACGGTGGTGGTGAGGGCGTGGCCTTCGTTGTCGTAGCCGATCCGGGTGGACACGTCGCGTTGGCGCGCCACGCCGTTGCTGTCCTGCCAGTGACGCCTGGTGGTCTCGCCGACCTTGCGGCCGAGCGCGTCGTACTCGAACGCAGTGGTGCGATCGAAGCCGGCGACCGCATCGCCGGCTGCGGGAGTCCCCGGACGGTGGGCCGGATTGATGCTGCCGGTCAGCGCCCGCGCGTACTCTGTCTGAGCGGTCAACTCTCCGTGGGCGCTGTAGGTGAACGCGCTGGCGTAGCCTTCGGCATCGACAGCCAGGGTCTGCCGGCCGACGCTGTCGTAGTAGCGGGTGGAGTGCGCCCAGCGCGCCGCCGTCGAATCCGGATGGCCTTCGAGCAGGACCGACTCGCGCACGAGCTGGCCGTAGGCATCGAAGCTGAAACGCGTGGTCGGCCGCTGCTGATGCGCTGCGCCGGTGCTGTCGTAGTACTCGACCGCGCTCTGCTGGACCTGCAGTTTCTGGCCGCGTAGGTCGTACTCGGTGGTCAGGGTGCGGTCGGACTGCGGCCGTGCCTGCAGCTTGGTCTCGACGTCCTCAACCGAGACCGGCTGGCCGTCGGGGGTGTCGATCGCCAGGGCGAACCGGGTCAGCGACGCCTGCTCGCCAAAGGCGTTGTAGGTGTAGGCGGTGACGAAGCCCTGCTGGTCGACCTCGTAACGCAGTTGCCCGGCGGCGTCGTACACGCGGTATTCGTAGAACCCACGCACGTCCTTCTGCACGATCGCGCGGTCGAGCGCGTCGTAGGTGATCTCGGTGGTCGGAGTCTGACCGGTGCGGACGATGCCGTTGCTGGCGGCATCCCAGCGGCCGGCATCCGGGAAGGTGGTGCGGATCTGCCGGCCGCGGTTGTCGTAGTCGTAACGGGTGGTACGGGCGCTGGAGGTGCCGGCGTCCTCGGTGCGGGCAATCACGTTGCCCAGGCCGTCGTAGGCGATGCGGGTGGTGATCGTCCGGGTCTGGACGACCACATTACCGCTGCCATCGAACCCGGCCACCGCGACGCGCGGGCTGTGTTCGGCGACCTGGCGGCCGGCGGCGTCGTACTGGTAGGTCCAGGTGTGGCCGTCGCGGTTGGTGTAGCTGGTGCGCAGGCCGGCGCCGTCGAAGGCGAACCGCTCGGCATGACCCAGCGCATCGGTGGTCCGGATCAGGCGACCCGCGTCGTCATAGGCGTAGCCGGTGACGCGAACGTCGCTGACGCCCGCCAGTGCCGCGGCGGTGGCGAGCTCGCTGGCCGGCACGTTACCCAGGCGCACGCCATAGCTGCGCGATTGAACCACCATGCCCACCGCATCGAAGCGCTGTTCGGTGACCGCGCCGCTGTTGTCGATGGTGAAACGCAGGCGGCCGGCGGTGTCGTGGCGGTAATGCGTGGCGCGTTGCTGGTTGGCATCGGTGGCGCCGGCCGACCGCAAGGCCGCTTCCACTGCCGCCGCGTCGGCGAACACCGCGTAGGACGGCAATGCAACGCCATAACTGACTTCGCTCAGCACGCGGCCGGCGGCATCGTAGTTCGACGCGGTGACCACGCCCACGCCGTGGGCGGCGCCGACGGTCGCGCGGGTGATGCTGTGGGTCTGGCGACCGGCGCCGTCGTAGACAAACGACTGCGCGCGGCCATGTTCGCCGAGACCGGCGACGCGCGCCGCCAGGTCGGCCTCGCTGACCTGCCCCGACTGCAACTGGGCCAGAAATGCCGGCGATACCGCGATGGGGTTGGCGTAGCCGCGGCTCTCGATCAGGCGGCCGCTGGCGTCGAAGCGGCTTTCAGCCACCGCGCCACGGGCGTCGACGCTGAAGCGCAGGCGTCCGGCCGCGTCGAAGACCTGCGACTGGACTTGGTCGTGCGCGGCATCGGCCGACACGCGTGCGGCCAGCGCATCCGCGGTCAGGGTGCCGGCGGTGATCTGGTTGCGCAGACCGGCACCGAGCGCGATGGCGGTGGCATAGCGACGGGTCTGGGTCAGGCGGTTGCCGTCGTCATGGTCCATCCGGACCACAGCACCGGCGCCGTCGATTGTGAAGCGCAAGCGACCGTCGGCATCGAAGACGCGGTAATCCTGCACATCGTGGGCGTTGTCGGCGGCCAGGCGCGACTCGATCTGCGCGGCCGAGACCACCTCCGGCAGGCCGGTGGTGGCGATTGCATCCGCGTAGCGGCGCGTCGCGACCAGCCGGCCGGTGGCGTCGTAATGCATGCGGGTCACGCCGCCGGCGCCATCGAGCGACAGCGTCAGGCGGTTGGCCTGGTCGTACACGAAGCGGGTGACGCGGCCGGCGCCGTCGACGCGGCGCACCACGTTGTCGTTGCCGTCATAGGTGTAGCGGGTGACCAGGGCGAGCCCGGCCGGGTCGACGGTTTCGCTGGTGCGGCGGCCCAGATCGTCATAGGCGTAGGCGGTGGTGCGCGCCGCGGTGGTGCCGGCGCCTTCGGTGACCGACAGCTGGCGACCCAGCCCGTCCCAGACGTACTCGGTACGCAGCGCCAGGCCGTCGGCATCGCGAACAGTGGCTTCGAGACGGCCGTTGCTGTCGTACTCCATGCGCGTGACCGCGCCGGCGGGATCGGTGACGCTGACCTGGCGGCCCTGCCCGTCGTAGGCATAGGCAGTGGTCAGGGCCAGGCCGTCGGGATCAGTGATCCGGGCCAGGGTGCGGCCGGCGGCGTCGAAGCGGTATTCGACCGCGCGGCCGCTGGCATCGGCGGTGCGGGTGAGCAGGCCGCGGGTGTCGTACTCGCGCTCCGACACCGCGCCATCGGGGGCGATGCTGCGCAGCAGCCGACCGTCGTGGTCGTACTCGTAGGCGGTCTCGTGGCCGAGCCCGTCGCGCACCAGCACCGACTCGCCGTGGCGGTTGTGCCAGGTGCGCATGACCACCTGTTCCGGGGTGGTCACGGTAACGCTGCGGGCGGCGTCATCAAAACTGTAGGTGGTGGTGTGGCCCAGTGCATCGGTCTGGGCGGTGATCCGGCTCCAGGCGTCGTAACGGGTCTGCACCTGCTCGATCCGGCCCGACACCGTCTGGCGCTGCGAAACCTGGCGACCGAGGCGGTCGTAGTCGTACGAGGTGACCGCACCGCGGCCGTCGGTCGAGCTGACGAGCCGGCCAAAGGCATCCCAACGCTGGCTGAGCTCGCGCGCGATGCCATCGGCGTCCTGCGTGGTCCGCTGCAGGCGACCGAGGCGGTCGTAGGCGTAGGTGGTGACGACGTCGTTGTTCGCATCGATGCCGCGGCTATCGCTGCTCAGTTCGCCGAACGCGTTGTAGGCGTAGCGGGTCAGGTAGCCTTCGGCGTCGGTGCGCGCGGCCACCAGGCCGCGGCGATCGAAGCTGGTGACCGTGCTGCTGTCCTGGCCGGCCACGAATTGCAGGACGCGGATCGCATCGGCCACCTGGGCACGCTCGAACGGCGCGGCAATCGCGATGCGGCCGGTGTAGGCGATGGTCTCGCTGGCCTGGCCAAAGGTGTTGTAGCGGGTCTCGGTGACCTCGCCGGCGGCGTTGCGCGCCCCCGAGGTGTCGGCCACGCCGCGCACGGTCTGGGTCAGGCGCCCAGCGCTGTCGTAGAAGTACCAGCTGCGGTTGCCGTCGGCGTCCACCGACTCGGTGCGCCGGCCGAGCGCGTCGTAGCTGTGGCGCACGCCGTACTGCGCGTAGATCGCATCCAGCTCGGCCTCGCTCATGCCATCCATCAGGTGGATGGAGCCTTCACCGCCGAGCTCGCCGATGAGGTTGCCGAACACGTCAAAGCGCGCGTTGTTCTCACGCACCTCGCTGGTGCCGGCGGCGGTCTCGGTCGCCACCAGGCGGCCCATCGCGTCATGGGTGAACCGGGTGACGGTGCCCTCGGCGTTGACCTGCAACACGGCCTGGCCGCGGGCATCGAAGCTGGTGCGGGTCTCGCGAGCCACACCGGCGCGGCTGCGCAGATCATCCAGGCGGTCGCCGGCCTGCACCACGACCTTGTCGGCGTACCGACGTTCGGCGCGGGCATGCCCGGCCTCGTCGAAGATGGTTTCGGTCAGGTAGCCTTCGGCATCGACGGTCGCCACCGCCTGGCCGCGACCGTTGTAGAAGTTGCGGGTGCGGATGTCGGCTGCGGACGCGGCGGGCCGCAGATCGGCCAGGCTACCGTCGGCACGCTGGGCGACCGGGGTTGCGGTGGCGTAGCGGATCGAATCGGTCGGGCGGCCGGCGGAATCGTATTCCAGTTCAGTCAGATAGCCCTCGGCATCGAGGGTGGCGACACGGCGGCCGGCATCGTCGTAAAGGTGGCGGGTGATCCGCGGCGCGTCGGTGCCGTCGGCCCCGCGCACCTCGATCCGCAGCAGGCGCGAGGCGCCGTCGTAGTGGTAGCTGGTCGTGGTGCCGGCGGCGTCGATTTCGGCCGACAGGCGGCCGGCATCGTCAAAGTGGATCTGGGTGCTGCGATCGTCGGCGTGGGCGGCCGGAACAATCGCGGCCAGTTGCTGCGGGACGACGGCACCGTCGACCAGCCACGCGGTGGTGTCGACCAGCGTGGCGTAGGCGGTGCCACCGGTCACCTGACCCGCACCGTTGTGCGTGTAGGCGGTCACTGCCCCGGTCGCGTCGACCTCGCCGACCAGACGGCCGGCATCGTCATAGAACCGGTAGTTGCGGGCACCCGAGGCATCCTGCGAAGCGCGCAGTCGGCCTTGGGCGTCATAGAAGAACTGCGAGGTCCGCGATTGCGCCACGCCGATGGCGGATTCGGTGACCGCGACGGTTTGCCCGGCGCGATCGCGGACCTGGGTCTGGACCAGTCCGTTGGCCATGGTGACCACGAGCCGTTGGCCGGCGTCGTCGTACACGCGCGTCGTCGCGTGACCCAGCGCATCGGTCGAACCCAGCAGGCGGCCCATGCCGTCGTAGGTCCATGAGGTCAGATCACCCTGGTCGCGCTGCGCGCCGCGCAGGACGATCTGCTGTCGCAGCAGGCCCTGGGCGTCGTAGCTGTAGCGGATAACTTCGGCGGCCGCATCCAGGACGCCATGGCCCTGGGCATCGACACTGGCCCAACTGCGGCGCTCGGACAACTGCCCGCGCAGGTCGTAGGTGAAGTCCACCCGGCTGGTACGGGCCGGATCCTGCGCGGAGGCCCACTGGTCGAGCACCTGCGCACTCAGCCCCTGCTCCGCGTCGAGGTCCGACAGGTCAAACCGCGCATCGAGGTAGGCGCGCGAATGGCTCAGCTGCATCTCGCCAGTAGCAGTCGGCGCGTACACATGCTCGGTGACCTCGCCCAGCGCATTCACCGTGTAGCGCAGTCGATCGTCACTGTCGTACGCGCGGCGGGTTACCAGCGCCGATTCGGTGCCGGCTGGATAGGTGGCCTCCGTCAGCACCTGGTTGCTGTCGCTGTAGGTGCGGGTCACGACGTCGCCGGCATTATTGACCTGCCGCAGCAGGTTGCCGTGCTCGTCGTAGGTCATCGAGGTCAGGCGGCCGTCGGCATCGCGACTCCAGCTCAGGTTGCCGTCGGTGTCGTAGCCGTAGCTGCTGACCAGGCGCTGGCCGCTGACCGCTGGCGACAACACGCGGGTCACCTGGCCTTCGCCGTCGAACTCATAGGTCCAGGTCCTCCCGGCGCTGTCGGTTACGTCGGTCGAGCCGACCCCGTAAACGAACGTCTGGGTCTGCCCGGCGTCGTCGGTATCGTCGGTGTTGGTATCGCCCAAGGTCGCCGTATGGATGCGGCCGTCGTCGTACCAGGTGTAGCTGGTGACCAGGCCGTCGCTCTGCTCAACCTTGGCGATGCGCATGCGCGAATCGTCGACATAGCTGTACTGGGTCCAGAACACCGCCGCGTCGCTGCCGTCCTCCGGGGTCAGGTCGGTGGTGACCCGCGACAGCCGGCCGGTCTCGTCGTAGGCGTAGCTGACTTGACCCAGCAACACCCCGTTCTCGCGGGTCGCGACCTCGGTCAGCCGGCCCTTGTCGTCATAGCCGAACACCATCGCATCGCCATTGGCGGCGCGGACCTCGGCGACCTGGGCCTTGGTGCCCTTGCCTTGGTAGTGGACGGTGAACTCGGCGCCGGTGCGGCCGTCACGAATTACCTCCAGACGACCGTTGAGATGGGCCTTGGACGCGTGATCGGCAAACACCTGCTCGCGCCGGGTGCTGCCCTCGATGTGGGTCCAGGTGTTGCTGCGATCGTCCCAGCGCAGGACATCGTGGGCGCCGCTGCCGTCCGTGCTCTGGTACTGGAGCTGGCCGTCGACGCGTCCGGTGAAGTGGAAAGTGACGATGTCGCCGTCGCCGGTCCACAGGGTCATCTCGCTGCCGGATTTGCCCAGGTTGCCGCGAGTCAGGTTGACCCGGCGCTCGAATCCAGTCAGCCAGACATCATTGCCGATCTGGCCGCCAACCTGCCCGAGGCTGTTGTAGGTACGCGCCAGCCCGGTACCGAAGCCCTGCCCGAACAGTTGCTCGTCCTGCCCCTGCAGCAGCAGGTTGCCGGTGGCCACGTTGACGTACTGGGACTCGCGACTCTGTCCCAGCGCGGATCGCCCGCCCAGCCCCAAGCCGATTTGCGACAGTGACGTGTGGAACAACCCCAGACCATTGCCCGTGAATACCGCAACCATGCGTACTTCCCCTGAACAGTGCAGATGACATCGGCCTGATGGCCCCCTCTCATTGCTCTATCCAGCCGCGGGGCGAAAGGTTTAGGGATCGTGATGGCGATCACTTTCCACTCCGCCAAACGCCTGCCGCACGTTGACGGCTGCGTCCGATCGTCAGTACGCGGAACACGGCATCGAGGTCGGCAAGACCTACGTCGCCGATAGGCTGAAGCAGCATCGCTATCGCGCGATGTGGTCGCGTTGGCGCATTGGCCGGACGTCAGCGCTACCTGCCCGATCCGTGCCGTCTGGGCGCTGGACATCACCGAACATCGACTCGACCCGGCCAAACCGCAACCGATGTCGGCTTGCTTGACCATGGCAGACGCGTTTTGCTGTCCTTCGAAGCCCTGCGCGACAAGTCGTCCATCACGCTGTGCGGGTACTGCTGACCGCCATCGAACACCATGGCCGACCTAGCGCGCTACGCGCATACAGCGAAGCGGTATTCACTTCACTCCGGCGTCTCTAGCTGTGATTTCGTTGGGTGCGACAGCTAATCAGACCGCCTCTTCGGATTTTTTTTTGTCACATAAAAAGCGAATAACGATGACGCGGCTATAGCCAGGAACACTACTGCCATTCCGACAATCGGTTGAACCCGAGCGGCAAAAACTGAGCCTCCTGCTGCGCAAAATAGAGCTAGGCTCGAAATTGGGGACTTATTTTCGGTGCAATCAACAAATAGAGCCTGCTTTTGACCGAACGCCTTCGATCTACCCCAGCACCACCACCCCAAAAAAATGGATGTCGGTGCAACAAACAAAAGCACGAATGCCGAACTTCGATTGACCCGTCTCCCGACCGGCAACTCCAGATGATTCCATATCGATGAAAAATACAACTGAAAATCAATTCCGAACGAAACAGAAGCGAACAAAGCAGCTTGCAGATAAAATCCAACAACCGCGATGAAATAGATGGTTGATACAATTCTAGCGTACAGCACTCCTTCATGCTTATTGTCCAGAAAAACCCTGTAAGCCAAGTACTGAAGGCCCAGCGAAAAAATTGGGTGACGCATGCTCACTCCGCTTATTTAAATGTCTTCATTTTATACAGCTGCGCCTCTTCACGTGTCATATCGTATTTGTCCATTAGTACGCGAGTCTCGGATTCACTATGGTCGAGAGTCGACCTCCAGATGGCGGTCCAGCCTGATACTTGCTCACCAGCGCCGGAGCCGTAAATTGGAGTGTAGTCAATGAAACCGATCCCCGTATCTGCGACAGTCCATGCTATGCCGACGGGGCTATATCTACTAAAAATCCCGGCTCCAGTCATAAGAAAGTTTACCGCTAAATGTCCTTGATCTGCCGCACTCGACGTGTCCATGGTTGCAGATTCGAACCACAGTCCGATGACACCCAAGCCGAAACCGGAAGCCTTCGCGCCAGCAGCCAATCCTTTCCAACTGCCCACCGTCATGATGTCGTCGGAAAGCCGGAAGTCATAGCCACTCAGATCAGCAGCGGCGCTTTTGGCTATATGCTCAATAGTCTGCAAATACAGTCCCGCTCCCGCTAGCGCAGTTTGCGCAATCCTGTCTACGTCGCTTGAGTTCGAAGATGCATGCGTCACACCCCCGTTAGCAATAATCTGGCTGTTGTAAACACCCCATCCGATACCGCGCGACAGGTTTTCGATCGGGTCGGGAAGGCGGGTGCCAACCACACTCATAGTCGCTAGCGTTGTCGCATCGGTACTGTAGGAGTTATCGAATGCCGCTTCCAGGGTGGCGAGATCCTGGTCGCTGATGCTGCTGTCGATCGGCGTGCCGCTGTCGTATTGCGCATTGAGCCGTTCAATTCGCTGCTCTCGAGTTAGGCCAACTACTGCCGCACCGCGCTGCAACAGCTCAGGATCAATCGCATCACTTCGCCGCACATCACCATTCGCACGCGCAGTAATCAGCCCGCTCGTCACCGACGAAGTCGAGTCTACACCGCCCATCGCCTGTATCTCATTTGCCGGCACGCCGTCATTAAACGGATTGCCATCCGCCCACACGGTGTCGTGCGCCTGCTGATTCATGCGCGCCCGGTCCCGCCACGCCTGGATGCCACCGACCGCCGCATTCCCCAACGCATTGCCAAAAGCGTCCGCCGCAATCTGCCCCCAGTCCTGCTTGCCGAGTCCGAACACACGACGAGCGGTGGCATTCGCTGCTCCGTTGACGAAGTTACCGGTGAAGTCATTGAAGAAATCACCCGTACTAGTGCCGCCTTGTGTCACTGGCAGTCGGCCGCCGACCTTGGCGGACACGAACGCGCCCACCGCCGATGCCGCCACGGCATTCCAGTTAAAGTTCGTATCGCGTCCGACCGCGGCGTTGCTCACAACACTACCGCCATAGCTCACGACGCCCTGCGCTACGCGGCCCGCGGTGTTCAGTGCGCCTGCGCCATTCGACAACGCTTTGGTTCCCTTCGCCCACTGCCCGAAGCCCGCAGTAACGGCGCTGGTAATTCCGTCGACCGCAACTTGGCGCCAGCTGAAGCTGGTCGCACCCATGGCGCTGCCCACCGCCTGACTGGCGACGCTTCCCACCGCTCCTCCGATTCCCCAAGCAACCGCTGTCCCTGCAGTTTGACCCAGTGCGCCAACCGCCCAGCTCGTGGCTGCGCCCGCAGTGAAGTACGTCACCACCNCAGCCCCTTGGGGTCGGTGGCCGTCACGCGGATGTCGATCGCGTAGTCGACAGAGGGGTTCGGGGGGACACCGGTGAATCGCCGCTGGCTGGCATTGAAGCTCAACCACGACGGCAAGGCCGCGCCGTTGGACAGTTTGGCCGTGTACGTCAGCGCATTGCCGTCCGGGTCGGTGAAGCTGTTGATGCTGAACGTGTAATCGAGCAGGTTGCCGCCGTTGACCGCCCGGTCGGGCAGCGGGTAGCTGAGCACCGGGGCCCGGTTGGGGATGGGCGCGGCCTTGACCGTGATCGTGAAGCCCTTGGAGGTCACGCCGCCGCGACCGTCGTTGGCGGTGACCGTCACCGTCCAGGTGCCGGTCTGGCTCGGGGTGCCGCTGATGCGCCGGTTGCTGGCGGTGAAGCCCAGCCCGGGCGGCAGGCCGGTGGCGGTGTAGGTCAGCGGGTCGTTGTTGGGGTCACTGAAAGCCGGGACGTAGTAGCTCCAGGCCTGGCCGTTGGTGATGGAGTGGTTCGGAATGGCCGGTGCGGTCGGGCGGGTGTTGGCCTGCACCACCAGGGTGAACGTCTTGGCGGTCACGCCGCCGTAGCCGTCGTTGGCGGTATAGGTCAGGGTGAAGTTTCCCGGCACCGTCGGGTTGCCGCTGATCACGCGGGTGGAGGCGGTGAACACCACCCCACCGGGCAGGCCCGACAGGCTGTAGCTGAGCGCGTGGCCGTTGATATCGCCGAAGGCCGGCAGGGTCTTGGTGAAGCTCAGTTCTTCCTTGACGTACTGGGTATGGATCGTCGGCGGGGTCGGCGGGGTGTTGATCGCGCAGGAGAACACACCCTCGACCGCGGCGCCGCTGGGGTCCTTGGCGACACCCGATCGTTACGGCTCAATAGGGAGACAGGTCACCTAGTCTCTTGCAATGGCGGCGGCTGCTGGAAGCAGGAAACTATGCCTTCCGCCTCATTGGCAATCAGCGTCGGTTCGTCAGTCAGTTCCATTGTCAACCAAAAACGATCATCTCCTGTTCTTGCGCTTCCCTTCAGAATTCGCCCGTTCACCGACACCAGATCACCAGCCGCTTTTTGAAGCGCTTCCGCCACAGCTTTTGACCGAGACTTTAACTTCACCGCTTCTTTGGCTACGCAGAGTTTGGCCTGCGCTCTCGAGGAAAAAAGCAATGCCACCTGCCCTCTTCCGCCAGACTCAGGTTCACTACCGACGACCAGATATCCACTTAGTTTAACTGTCTTACCGATTAACTCGTCTTTCCCCGAATAGATCAATTGAAACGGAACTTCGCATACATGCGCGCTTCCACAATCGATCTCAGCCGAAGGGCCTTCGGGGCTAGAGCACGAGACAACAAGAAAAGAAGAGGCAAGCAGCAAATATTTTATCATGTCAATTTCAATCCAAGGGAATTACATATTCTTCAGACCGGGAATCAAGATAAGCCCCACTGATCTCGGCTGTCTTTAAGTCGCTGCGAAAGCGGGCTTGATCAAAGCGCCACGCACCGCTCATCACTTCATTTTCTCCAGCGCGATAGACATAGCCGTCTATGTTTTGATCATAGTTGTTCCACAGGTCGCCCGTATAACCCTTTAAGCCGCCCTCGCTTATATCATATATCGCCGCACCGCTAAATACACTCTCTTCCAGCGGAAACACGTCAATCGGATGAAAGTGAACGTCTGCTACCGAATATTTGTTCAGCGGAATGTTTACGCCAGCTTGGGGATTTCCATCTATATCAACATAAGAGTGGCCCAGCGTAACGTCGGTAATTTCAAAGCCGCCCACTAAACTTGGAACGATGTTGGCCCCGATTTCATACCCCCACCTTCGAGTAAAGGGCAAGCCCATTTTGGCAAACTTATCGGCAACTGATCGAACCGAATTCCCTCGAACTTCATTTAGATAAGGGCGCATGGCCTGATACTCCCCTTCCATCTGAGCCATTTGGGCAGCGGTCAACTCATCGTAGCGCCCGTATGCAGAGGGCATCAATGGCAGCGATACATACTTCTCGTACGCATTCTTTCCACTGGCGCCACTCCCATTGCCGGAAGCACTCCGCGGCTGATCAATGTAGCGATACAAGCCAAATGGGTCCGAGTTGTAGATGCTCCCTCTGATTGCGCTGGCAAGGCTCTGGGATGCATCGCCATAGCCAATCACTTCGACTGTCGCCAGCGTTGGAGCATCGGCGATGTCATGGCCATCAAACGCCGCTTCCAAGCTCGCCAGGTCTTGATCGCTGATGCTGTTGTCAAATGGCGTGCCGCTTTCATACTGCGCATTGAGCCGCGCAATGCGTTGTTCACGAGTTAGACCAAGTGCCGCCGCTCCACGTTGCAACAGCTCAGGATCAATCGTATTGCCCCGCCGCACATCGCCATTCGCAAAGCCGGTAATCAGCCCACTCGTCACCGACGAAGTCGAGTCCACACCACCCATCGCCGGCAATCCTGCCTTATCGGCATACAACCACTCTGGCTTGTAACCCGGATCGAACATGGTCGGCATCCCGCTTTGGACCGCAGCACGTTCGGCGGCGTGGTTGATCTGCCAAGTTCGAACGCCGGCAACTGCCGCATTCCCCAATGCATTGCCGAACGCATCGACCGCAATCTGCCCCCAGTCTTGCTTGCCAAAGCCGAACATGCGACGTGCTGTGGCGTTCGCCGCACCATTGACAAATCCACCGGCGAAGTCACCGAAGAAGTTGCCCGTGCTGCTTCCCCCTTGACTCAAGGGAAGCCGCCCACCGGTGTTGGCTGACAGGAACGAGCCCACCGCCGATGCCGCCACCGCATTCCAGCTGAAGTTGGTGTCGCGCCCGACGATGGCATTGCTCACCACGCTGCCGCCATAGCTCGCCACGCCTTGGGCGACACCTCCCGCCGTGTTCAACGCGCGGGTGCCATCTGCGGCAGCCTTGCCAAAAGCACTGGTGCCCGCCAAAGCTTGGCCCGCACCAGCGGTGATCGCGTTGGTGATGCCGTCGGCTGCAACTTGTCGCCAGCTGAAGCTGGTGACGCCCATTGCACTGCCCACCGCTTGACTGGCAACACTGCCCGCGACACCACCAACAAAGCCAGCGGTTGCCGCAGTTGCCACACCTGCTGTCGTCACACTGATTGTGCCCGCAGTAGCCATGCTGCTGAACATCGGACCGAAATAGTTCGCAGCCGCACCGGCGGTGAAATAGGTCACCACANCCAAGCAACCGCTGTCCCTGCAGTTTGACCCAGTGCGCCAACCGCCCAGCTCGTGGCTGCGCCCGCAGTGAAGTACGTCACCACCACTGCGATGACCACCATTAACACCACCGCAACCGCGTTGCAGCTTTCCTTCGGCGGCGGCGGGATGTACGGCAGGCTCGGCGTGGTGCTGCCAATCGCCTCGTTCGGGTTGTACGGTTTGAACGTGCCGGCGTCGTTCTTGCTGACGTCCACGCTCGGGGCATTGAGCTGGGTGCCGGCGGTCAGCGCCTGCTCCGGGTCGCTCAGGCCGTTGGCGTCCGCCAGCACGTACCACAGGTTGGCGTTGCCGTAGACCCGCTGCGCCAGGCTCTGCAGGGTGNACACCACCGCAACCGCGTTGCAGCTTTCCTTCGGCGGCGGCGGGATATACGGCAGGCTTGGCGTGGTGCTGCCGATCGCCTCGTTCGGGTTGTACGGCTTGAACGTGCCGGCGTCGTTCCTGTTGACGTCCACGCTCGGGGCATTGAGCTGGGTGCCGGCGGTCAGCGGGTCGTCCGGGCTGCTCAGGCCGTTGGCGTCGGCCAGCACGTACCACAGGTTGGCGTTGCCGTAGACCCGCTGCGCCAGGCTCTGCAGGGTATCGCCGCTTTGCACGGCGATCTTGCCGCCGCCGGCCTGGTAGCGCCCCGCGCCGTTGAGCGATTGCAGCCGCGGGCTGTCGTAGGCGTAGCCGCTGGCCAAGCGGACGGGCCCGCCTTCGCGCAATTGCGCCTGCTGCTGGCCGCCGGCGTGCACGAACAGCGTGTTGTCACGGACCCCCGTGCCGTCCGGGTTCTGCTTGAACCCGTCGGCGTCGGTGATGGTGCCGCCGCGGCGCAGCTGCACCGTGCCGTCGCCGGTGTAGGCGTAGTAGCG